>NZ_KI911656.1:1138-6223 GCF_000515355.1 Promicromonospora kroppenstedtii DSM 19349
CGCGCCACACGGCCTCGGCCTCCTGCACGCCGGCGGAGACGACCTCGGGGGCGAGGCCGCGCACAGGGCGGCCACGGGCGTCGAGCAGGCCGGTCTGGCGGGCCAGCGACTCGCCCTCGCGCACCACGCGCACCACGAACCGGGAGCTCTTGCGCAGGCCGCCGGCCTGCACCACGATGAGCTCGCTCGTGTGCCCGTACAGGTCATGGATGGCGTGCCTCAGGCGCGTCGCGGCCGACTCGGTGTCGAGCTCCGCCTCGATCACGACCCGACCGGAGATGATGTGGAGACCACCCGAGAAGCGCAGCGTCGCGGAGACCTCTGCCTTTCGGCAGGACGTCTTCGCCACCCGCACCCGCGCGAGCTCCTCCTTGACCTGTCCCGTGAGCGCCATGGCGTCATCCTGCCATGGTCATGTACGGGTTAACCCGGTGGAATCGCGGAAACTCGGGCGAATTGTCCCGGCGTGTCGCATCATGAGGTCGGTCCGACTGCGCCCGTTGCGGCCCCGGGCCGCGGGTCCTGGGCGGCCTGCGGCGTGATCCCCCGGGCGTCCAGGATCGGGCGTACGCCCTCGGCGAACCGGTAGGCCTCCTCCAGGTGCGGGTGCCCGGACAGCACGAGCTCGTCGAAGCCGGCGTCGTGGCACCTCGCGACCAGGTCGGTGACCTCCTCGCGGCTGCCCACCAGCGCGGTCTCCCGCCGCCCCGGGCAGGCTCGCGAGCCGGACGTCGTGGTGCACTGCTGGGCGGCGCGCTTGGCACATTATTTCTGGCGCGCGGACACGGCCAGGTCCCACGTGGCGAGCAGCACCGCCGTGCCCGCACGGTCCGGCGTGCGGGTGGCCGGACCGGTCAGACGTCGCCGTAGACGCCCTCGAAAACGTCGCGGTAGGCCGCGGCCAGGCGCAGCCCGTCGTGCCGGGCGGTGTCGTCGCCGCGGCGCACCTGCCGCATGATCACGCGCGCCCCCATGGACGCGGCCGCGGCCTCCAGGGCCGCGACGTCCTCGACGGCGGACGGGTCGGCCAGCACGGCATCGATCCGCAGGCCGGGCGCGTGCTTGTGCAGCGCCTCCAGGTGGTCGACGGCGGTCAGGCCCTCGGTCTCGCCGTTCTCCGCCGACAGGTTGAGGGTGACGCAGCGCCGCGCCTTGGTGACGTGCAGGGCGTCCGCGAGAGCGGGCACCAGCAGGTGCACCAGCACGGACGAGTACCAGGACCCCGGGCCCAGGACCACCCAGTCGGCGTCGAGCACCGCCTGGACGGCCTCGGGCGAGGCCGGTGGGTCGGCGGGGAGCAGCCGGAGCTGCTCGATGCGACCCTCGGTCACGGCGACCCTGCTCTGCCCGATCACCGTCTCCAGGGGCGCCTCCGGGTCACCGGGAGCGGAGGCGTGCCGCACGTCGGCCTCGACCACGAGCGGCACCGAGGCCATCGGCAGCACGCGGCCGCGGGCGCCGAGCAGGCGGCCCACCCAGTCCAGGCCCTCGACCGCGTCGCCGAGCAGCTCCCACAGCGCCACGATGAGCAGGTTGCCCATGGCGTGGTTGTCCAGCTCGCCCGACGACGAGAAGCGGTGCTGCAGCATCGCGCTCCACGTGCGGCCCCACTCGGAGTCGTCGCACAGGGCAGCGAGCGCCATCCGCAGGTCGCCCGGGGGCAGCACGTCGAGCTCGTCGCGCAGCCGGCCGGACGATCCGCCGTCGTCGGCCACCGTCACGACGGCCGTGAGGCGGTCGGACATGAGGCGCAGCGCGGACAGGCTCGCGGACAGGCCGTGGCCGCCGCCGAGGGCGACGACCGACGGGTTCTTGCTCCACTCCGGTGCCGGGACGTCGGGCACCCCCGGGGCGTGCGGGATCATTCGCGGCCCAGGTCCCTCGCCGAGACGGAGACGAGCTGCCCCCGGGCGCGCAGGCGCTCGGCGATGGCGTCCGACATGGCGACGGACCGGTGCTTCCCACCCGTGCAGCCGACGGCGATGGTCACGTAACGCTTCTCCTCGTTGAGATAGCCGGCGAGCACCGGGGCCAGGGCGTCGACGTACCGGTCCACGAACTCCACGGCGCCCGGACGGGCGAGCACGTAGTCGCGAACTGGCTGGTCACGCCCGGTCAGGTGCCGCAGCTCGGTGATCCAGTAGGGGTTGGCCAGGAACCGTACGTCCACCACGTGGTCGGCGTCCAGGGGGATGCCGTACTTGAACCCGAACGAGATCACGTTGATGCGGAGCTGCTCGGTCGCGTCGTGCGCGAGCCAGGCCCGGATCTCCCGCGCGAGGTCGTGCACGGACAGGTCGGAGGTGTCGATCCGCAGGTCGGCGCGCTCGGCCAGGGTCGCCACCACGGAGCGCTCCTCGGCGATGCCGTCCAGGATCCGGCCGTCGCCCTGCAGCGGGTGCGGGCGGCGCACCTGCTCGAAGCGACGCACCAGCACCTCGTCGGTCGCGTCCAGGAACAGGATCCGGTAGGCCACCCCCGCCTCCGACATGTGCACGAGCACCTTGTCGAGCTCCGAGAAGAACTCCCGGCCGCGCACGTCCACGACCACCGCGACGCGCTCGATGCTGGAGCCCTTGGCCATGAGGTCGACCAGGGGCACGAGCATCATGGGCGGCAGGTTGTCGACGACGTACCAGTCGAGGTCCTCCAGCACCGCGGCGGCGCGGGACCGGCCGGCGCCGGACATGCCGGTGATCACCAGGACCTGCGGTTCGCTGCGCTCGGGGGTGTGCGTGGCGGCCTCGACCGCGGCGATTCCCTCGGGGGCCGTGGTGGGCGACGGCTCGGTGTTGCTCATGGCACCAAGCATGCCAGCGTCAGGCCTTCAGGGCGGCCACGACGGCCGCGGCCGTCGTCGTCCCCATCCCCCGCACGCTGGCGATCTCCTCGACGCTGGCTGCCTTGAGCCGCTTGAGCGAGCCGAAGTGGGTCAGCAGCACCTTCTTGCGCGCCGGGCCGAGCCCGGGGACGTCGTCGAGCACGGAGGCGGTCATTCCCTTGCTGCGCCGCCTGCGGTGCTGCGTGATGGCGAACCGGTGCGCCTCGTCGCGGACGCGCTGCAGCAGGTACAGGCCCTCGCTGGAGCGCTGCAGGATGACCGGGTAGTCCTCGCCCGGCAGCCACACCTCCTCCAGGCGCTTGGCGAGGCCGCAGAGGGCGACGTCGGTGATGCCGAGCTCGTCCAGGGCGCGCTGGGCGGCGGCGACCTGGGGCGGGCCGCCGTCGACCACCACGAGGCTGGGCGGGTAGGCGAACCGTGCCTTCTCCTCGGGTGCGTCGGCCGCGACCTCGCCGCCCGGCAGCGGGCCGGGCAGGTCGGCGCCGGCCGGGTCCTCGCCCGCGGAGATCTCGACGTCGTTCGACTTGAGCCGGTCGGCGAGGTAGCGCTTGAACCGGCGCGTGATGACCTCGTGCATCGCCTCGGTGTCGTCGCGGGCGCCGTCGCCCTCCGAGCCGCGGATGCTGAACGAGCGGTACTCGCTCTTGCGGGCCAGGCCGTCCTCGAAGACCACCATGGACGCCGACTGGAAGGTGCCCTGGGTGTGCGAGATGTCGTAGCACTCGATGCGCAGGGGCGCCGAGTCCAGGTCCAGCGCCTCCTGGATCTCGCGCAGCGCCTGGCTGCGGGTGGTGAGGTCGCCCGCGCGGCGGGTGCGGTGCAGCATCAGCGCGTGCTCGGCGTTCTTGCGGACCGTCTCGGCGAGCTCCTTCTTGTCGCCGCGCTGCGGCACGCGCACGTCCACGCGGGAGCCGCGCAGGCCGGTGAGCCAGGCGCCGACCTGGTCCAGGTCGGGCGGCAGCACGGGCACCAGCACCTCGCGGGGCACGGCGTCGCGCGCCTCGGGGCCCGTGGTCTCCTCCGCGGAGCCGTAGACCTGCTGCAGCAGGTGCTCCACGAGCTCGCCGTCACTGATGTCCTCGACCTTCTCGACCACCCAGCCGCGCTGGCCGCGGATGCGGCCGCCGCGCACGTGGAACACCTGGACAGCGGCCTCCAGCTCGTCGCCCACCAGCGCGAACACGTCGGCGTCGGTGGCGTCGCCCAGGACCACGGCGTTCTTCTCGGTGGCGCGGCGCAGGGCCTCGATGTCGTCACGCAGGCGGGCGGCCTGCTCGTACTCCATCTCGGCGGCGGCCTCCTGCATGCGCTTGGTCAGCCGGCGCTCGAACTTGGCGGTGTCGCCCGCCATGAAGTCGCAGAAGTCCAGCACCAGGGCGCGGTGGTCCTCCACGCTGATGCGGCCCACGCACGGCGCGGAGCACTTGTCGATGTACCCGAGCAGGCAGGGCCGCCCCGACTGGCCCGCGCGCTTGTAGACGCCGGCCGAGCAGGTGCGGATCGGGAACACCCGCAGCAGCAGGTCGAGCGTCTCGCGGATGGCCCAGGCGTGCCCGTACGGGCCGAAGTACCGGGTGCCCTTGCGCTTGGCGCCGCGCAGCACCTGGGCGCGCGGCACCTCCTCGCCCAGGGTGACGGCGAGGTACGGGTACGACTTGTCGTCCCGGTACTTCACGTTGAACCGCGGGTCGTACTGCTGGATCCAGGTGAACTCCAGCGCGAGCGCCTCGACCTCCGTGCCCACCACCGTCCACTCGACCGACGCCGCGGTGGTCACCATCCGCTGCGTGCGCTCGTGCAGGTGCGCCACGTCCTGGAAGTAGTTCGCCAGGCGCTGACGCAGGTTCTTCGCCTTGCCCACGTAGATGACGCGGCCGTGCTCGTCGCGGAACCGGTAGACACCGGGCGACGTCGGGATCTCTCCCGCCTTGGGCCTGTAGGTAGCTGGATCCGCCATGGCACAAACCTATGCGTTGCCACTGACAACGCGGAGCGCGCGGGCGGCGTCGGCCACCGCCCGCGCGCGGTTCGGCGCGCGCTCAGCGCTCGACGATGCCGTCCGCGGTGACGGAGACGGCGACCGGGTCGCTCAGCACGAGCCGGCGCGGGTTGTCCCCCGGGTCGACCTCCACGAACGCCCGCACCTCGTAGTCGCCCTCCGGCAGCTCGGTCTCGTACGTCGTCATACCCCCGGCCTCGGGGCCTGGCACGCAGTGCGACAGGAGGCCGGCCACCGCGTCGAG
>NZ_KI911656.1:6323-10280 GCF_000515355.1 Promicromonospora kroppenstedtii DSM 19349
CGCCGTCTGGCTGGCGTCGCCGGGTTCGAGCTGCGCCCACAGCGTGGAGCCCCAGCGCAGCCGGCGCAGCCACTCCCCGGCGACGCGGGCGAGCAGGAGCACCCGGGTGCGGCCACGGGCGGGACGGGCCAGGACGTCGAGCATCGCGCCCAGGCCGAGTCGCGTGGCGGCGTCGTCGATCACGAACAGGACGTCGCCCTGCGGGCGCGCGCGGACCGTGGCGACCTCGCGGCCGATCGGCACCGGGACGACGGTCCAGCCGGCGTCGGCGAGCCGGTCGCCGAACTCGCTCGCGAGCCGCGTCTTGCCGAAACCGGCGGGGGCGACGACGAGGCGCAACCTGACCGGTGCGTCGGTGTCGGCCCACCGGCCGAGGTCGTCGAGCTCCTGCTCGCGGCCCATGAACGGGACGACCGCGCGGGCCGGGTCGAGCAGCACGGCCGGCCACCGGGCGCCGTCGCCCGGGACGGTCTGGACCGCAGCCGGGAGCGAGCCACGGCCCACCGCCGATCGGGCGGCTCGGACCGCGGCAGCCAGCCTGGTCGAGACGTCCGAGACCACCACGATGAGCAAGTCAACCGGACGAACGTCCAGGTCTGCAAGAGGTGGGAGCAGACTCGGTCGACCCGGTGACGAAGCGCGAGGGGACAGATCGGAGTCAGTCCGACAATGCGGGCAAAAGTTGCATACCGCCCTCGATCGCGACATCCTTCCCTCGGCCGGGTGAGAACCCGGCCGCTCCACGACCGCACGGACGAAAGGCAGGCACGTGAGCCTGAACCTGAACAAGCTCGTCGACAAGGCCTACAAGGACCAGAGCATCGCCGCGATCCTCGCGGCGCCGCCGTCGGCGCTGCTCGGCCTCACGCCGAAGCACGACGAGATGCTCGCCGAGCTGAAGATCAAGACGGTCGCGGACCTGGGCAACTGGCAGCACGCCGTGCACGCCCAGGCGCTCGTGACCCTCGCGGACGCCGAGGTGCCCGCCATCGCCGGCGACAAGTAGCACCCGCCGCGCAGGTCACGCACGAGGGCGCCCGTCCACCGCACGGTGGGCGGGCGCGCTCGTGCGTCGGGCCGGGACCCGCGCCGGCGGCGGCCAGGTCAGAGCCCGAACCGCTCCACGTCGCGCATCTTGTTCGTCGCGTCCAGCGCCGCGACCTTGTACGCCTCCGCCAGCGTCGGGTAGTTGAAGACCGTGTCGACGAGGTGGTCCACGGTGCCGCCCGTGATCATGATCGCCTGCCCGATGTGGATGATCTCCGTGGCGCCGGTCCCGAACACGTGCACGCCCAGCACGCGGCGGTCCTCGGTCGAGACCAGCAGCTTGAGCATCCCGTAGGAGTCGCCCACGATCTGCCCGCGTGCCAGCTCGCGGTAGCGCGCCACCCCCACCTCGTACGGCACTCCCGCGGTGGTGAGCTGGTCCTCGGTGTCCCCGCAGTAGGAGATCTCCGGGATCGTGTAGATGCCGATGGGCTGCAGCTCCAGCACGGAGGAGACGGGCTCGCCGAACGCGTGGTACGCCGCGAGGCGCCCCTGCTCCTGCGACGTCGCCGCGAGCGCCGGGAACCCGATGACGTCGCCGACGGCGTAGATGTGCTCGACGTCGGTCCGGAACTGCTTGTCCACCTGGAGCCGGCCGCGGTGGTCGGCCTCCAGCCCGGCGGCGGCGAGGTCGAGGCCGTCGGTGCACCCCTGCCGGCCGGCGGAGTAGAGCACGCAGTCGGCGGGGACCCGCTTGCCGGACGCGAGCGTGGTGACGGTGCCGTTCTCGCCCGCCGAGACCGACTCGACCTTCTCCCCCAGCCGGAACGTGACAGACAGGTCGCGCAGCTGGAACTTGAGCGCCTCGACGACCTCCGAGTCGCAGAAGTCGAGGATCTTGTCGCGTGCCTCGACCACGGTGACCCGGGTGCCGAGCGCGGCGAAGAGGGAGGCGTACTCGATGCCGATCACGCCGGCGCCGACCACGACCATGGTCCGGGGCACCTCGCTGACGTCGAGGATGCCGTCGGAGTCGACCACGCGGACGCCGTCGAACGCGATGTTCGCGGGGCGCGCGGGAGCGGTGCCGACCGCGACGACGACCTTGTCGGCGGTCAGCCGTCGCACGACGTCACCCTCGGCGTCGGCCACCTCGATGTCGTGCGGTCCCGTGAACCGGGCGGTGCCCACGACGGTCTCGACGTGGTTGCGGGCGAGCTGGTTGCGCACCACCTCGATCTCGCGCCCGATGACGTGCTGCAGCCGGGCCAGGAGGTCAGGCACCGTGATGTGCTCCTTGAGCCGGTAGCTGGAGCCGTAGACGTCGCGCATCTGCAGGCCCGTCAGGTACAGCACGGCCTCGCGCAGCGTCTTGGACGGGATGGTCCCGGTGTGCAGGCTCACCCCGCCGACCCGGTCCCGCCGTTCCACCACCGCCACGCGCCTGCCGAGCTTGGCGGCACCGATCGCGGCCTTCTGGCCACCGGGGCCGGAGCCGATCACGACGAGGTCGAAGTGGTTCTCACGTGCGTCCATGCTCAGAGTGTGGGGCGCGGGCGGGTCCGTGACGAGCGTCTTCATCAAGAATTAACCGGCTCGCCGAACCGGATGGCAGGCTGCGCCCATGAGCACCTACGCCGTGAGCTACACCTACACCGACGACGTGGCGACCCGGGACGAGGTCCGGCCAAGCCACCGGGACTTCCTGCGGCGGCTGAACGAGGACGGCGTCGTTCGTGCGTCAGGCCCCCTCGACGACGGGTCCCGGGCCCTGCTGGTCGTGGAGGCGGACTCCGCCGAGGCCGCACTGGCCGCCCTGGACGCGGACCCGTTCGCGCACGCGGGCGTCATCGGTGAGCGCGGCGTGCAGCTGTGGAACGTCGTGATCGGTGGTTTCGCGAACTAGACAAGTCGTGAAACTTCACCCCATTACGATTCATGCAGAGGTTTTTACCTAATAGTCACGTTCGAACCATGGCGTGGCGCGCTCGTTGGTGCACATGATGCCTGTTCGGACTCTGCTGGTTACGTTCGGGGAGGCACCGCATGACCTCTGTCGACAACACGGTTGGCTACGGTGAGATCGGCCCGCGCATCTGCGTGACGCCGCCCTACTACGCACTTGGCGACCTGCTCAGCCCGGAACCAGGGCTGACGAGCGCCACGGTCCCTGTCCAGTCCCCCACGGGACGGCAGGCCCCCGTCGTCGGGATCGCGGAGGCGGGCCGGCATCTCGCCATCCTCGGCCTGTGCGCCGCGGCCACGACCAACCCCAGCACCAAGCGGCACTACTACCTTGCGCACCGCGGTGTCGGCCGCATGTTCCCGCGCGTGGACCCGGCGACCAGGCTCATCGGGACGGCGAGCGCCCAGATGACCGGCCGCAACCGGGCGGAGGCCCAGACCGAGCTCCGTGACCCCCGGGGCAACCTCGTGGCACAGATGGACGTGGAGTACCTGGTCATGTCGGTACCGGTGTTCCGACGGATGATGGGCCCGGCCCGGGCCCCCGACGCGACGGAGCCGGCCAACCCGTACGCCGCACCGGCCCCGCTGGTCGACGTCGCTGCCGACGCGCACAGCGCCACGGCGAAGCTCGCCGTGGAGGCGGCGATGTGCCGTGGGCACTTCGACGGCTTCCCGGCGCTGCCGGTGTCCGTGGCCGGGTACGCGGCGTTCGCGCTCTTCGACCATGTCCTGGAGGAGGCGGCTGGCCCCGGCGCCCGCTGGCAGCCGGGGATGTTCCGGCTCCGGGCGGACAACCTGGCCACGGCCGGGGAGACCTGCACGGTGGACGTCGAGCCCTCGGCGCCGGCCGAGCCCGACGCGCACCCCCAGGCGTTCACCGGGACCATCCGGTCCGGGGACCGCGAGATCTTCTCGATCGACGTGGACTACACGGTGGTCTGAACGCGCGCCGATCGCGCACGGCCGGAGGCCGCGCCCCCTGTTCGGGGACGCGGCCTCCGG
>NZ_KI911656.1:10380-10516 GCF_000515355.1 Promicromonospora kroppenstedtii DSM 19349
GTTCACGGCCGTCGAGCCGGCGCTGGACGCGATGGTCTCGGACGACTCCGTGACCGTCACCGAGTCCACGACGGCCGTCACCCTCGCCCCCGCCCGCGGGGCCGACGGGACCGCCGTCTTCTTCCGGCCGGGCGCC
>NZ_KI911656.1:10616-10870 GCF_000515355.1 Promicromonospora kroppenstedtii DSM 19349
CTCGGCCAGTCGTGCCGCCGCGACCGACTTGCCGGCCGCGATCCCTCCGGTGAGTCCGATGCGGAACATGTGGTCCTCAAAGCCGATTTCGGGTGGGTTCGCCCAGGCTACCTCCGGACCGGGCCGGTCGCCCGGACCGGGTATCGGACCACCCCCGGAGGTGTGACATGCGTCGGGGCCCGAGTCACCGCGCTGAGAAGGCGGGCGCGCGGTGCGAGCATGAGCCTGCGGGACCACCGCAGCAGAGCGACCAG
>NZ_KI911656.1:10970-14314 GCF_000515355.1 Promicromonospora kroppenstedtii DSM 19349
GCGGGCGGGGGCCGGTGAAGGTGCCCATCATCGCGCGCGCGACGAGCGGCTGCCCGGTGGCGTAGTGCCAGTCATAGGGGTTGACGCCGGCCGCGCGAACCTTGACCAGCACCTGCCCCTCGCCGGGCTCCGGGTCGGGCACCTCGCCGACCCTGAGGTGTTCCCAGCCGTACCTGTCCTGCGTCAGTGCCCGCATTCGGCCTCCTGGCCCCGCTCGCCCGGACGTGCGCTGCCCCCTGCGCGATCAGGGTCCACCGGGCCGGGCGAACGGGTCAAGGATGAACTCGGGCCGTCACTGCAGGCAGAACTCGTTGCCCTCCGGGTCGCGCAGCACGATCCAGAACTCGCCGAGCTCGGTCATCTCGTCGACGACGCTCGCCCCGAGGGCGACGACGCGCTCCGCCTCGGCCCGGACCTTCGCGATGCGCTCGGCGCCGCTCAGGCCGCCGCTCACGTTGACGTCGAGGTGCATGCGGTTCTTCGCGGCCTTGGGCTCGGGGACCTTCTGGATGAAGATGCGCGGGCCGGCGCCGTCGGGGTCGCGCACGGCGTTCTTGTCGTTCCAGCGCTCCTCGGGCAGGCCCCAGGCCGTCAGGGCCTCCTCCCACGTGACGAAGCCCCCGGGCGGCTCCTCTCGCACGTAGCCCAGCACCCGGCACCAGAAGTCACCGAGCGCGCGGGGGTCTGCCGCGTCGAAGGTCACCTGGAACGTCAGCGCCATCGTGGGGCTCCTCGTGTCGGTGGTGGGTGTCAGTGGCCGGTGCCGGGCCGCGCTCAGGCGGTCGCGGCCTGCATCTGCCGCAGCTCCTTCTTGAGGCCCGAGATCTCGTCGCGCAGGCGCGCCGCCACCTCGAACTGCAGCTCCGCGGCCGCGGCGTGCATCTGGTCGGCGAGCTCCTGGATGAGCTCCGCCAGCTCGCTCGCGGCGGCGCCCGCCAGCCGGTTGCCGCTCGACGCGGCCTCCTTGGGCGAACCGGGCACGGGCGCCCGGCCCTCGCCCTTCGCCTTGCGGCTGTTGCGGTACCCGCCGGCCAGCAGCTCGGCGGTGTCGAGGTCCTCGCGGGCGAGCATGTCGGTGACGTCAGCGATCTTCTTGCGCAGCGGCTGGGGGTCCAGCCCGCGCTCGGTGTTGTACGCGATCTGCTTCTCGCGGCGCCGGTTGGTCTCGTCCAGTGCCATCTGCATGGCCGGCGTGATCTTGTCGGCATACATGTGCACCTGGCCCGAGACGTTACGGGCGGCACGGCCGATCGTCTGGATCAGCGAGCGCCCGGACCGCAGGAAGCCCTCCTTGTCGGCGTCGAGGATCGCGACCAGCGACACCTCGGGCAGGTCGAGGCCCTCACGCAGCAGGTTGATGCCCACCAGCACGTCGTACTCGCCGAGCCGCAGCTCGCGCAGCAGCTCCACGCGGCGGAGCGTGTCCACGTCGGAGTGCAGGTAGCGCACCCGGACGTTGCGCTCCAGGAAGTAGTCCGTGAGGTCCTCGGCCATCTTCTTGGTCAGCGTGGTCACCAGCACGCGCTCGTCGCGGTCCACCCGGTCGCGGATCTCGCCGAGCAGGTCGTCGATCTGCCCCGTCGTCGGCTTGATGACCACCTCGGGGTCCACCAGGCCGGTGGGGCGGATGACCTGCTCCACGACGCCGTCGGACAGCGAGCGCTCGTAGTCGCCGGGCGTGGCCGACAGGTACACCGTCTGGCCGATCCGCTCGGTGAACTCCTCCCACTTCAGCGGGCGGTTGTCCATGGCGCTGGGCAGGCGGAACCCGTGGTCCACCAGCGCGCGCTTGCGCGAGGCGTCGCCCTCGAACATGGCCCCGATCTGCGGCACGGTCTGGTGCGACTCGTCGATGACGAGCAGGAAGTCCTCGGGGAAGTAGTCGAGCAGCGTGTTGGGCGCGGTGCCCGGCTCGCGGCCGTCGATGTGCATCGAGTAGTTCTCGATGCCGGCGCAGGTGCCGATCGAGCGCATCATCTCGATGTCGTAGGTGGTGCGCATGCGCAGCCGCTGCGCCTCCAGCAGCTTGCCCTGCTTCTCCAGCTCGGCCAGCCGCTCCTCCAGCTCCTTCTCGATGCCGCCGATGGCGCGCTCCATGCGTTCCGGGCCGGCGACGTAGTGCGTGGCCGGGAACACGTAGATCGACTTCTCGTCGCGGACGACGTCGCCCGTGAGCGGGTGCAGGGTCTGGATCGACTCGATCTCGTCGCCGAACATCTCGATCCGGATCGCCAGCTCCTCGTACACGGGGATGATCTCGACCGTGTCGCCGCGCACCCGGAACGTGCCGCGCGTGAACGACATGTCGTTGCGCGTGTACTGCATGGTCACGAACTGGCGCAGCAGCTGGTCCCGGTCGACCACGTCGCCGACGTCGAGCCGGACCATGCGGTCCACGTACTCCTGCGGCGTGCCGAGGCCGTAGATGCAGGACACCGAGGCGACCACGACGACGTCGCGCCGCGTCAGCAGCGACGAGGTCGCGGAGTGGCGCAGCCGCTCCACCTCGTCGTTGATCGAGGAGTCCTTCTCGATGTAGGTGTCCGTCTGCGCGATGTACGCCTCGGGCTGGTAGTAGTCGTAGTACGAGACGAAGTACTCGACCGCGTTGTTGGGCAGCAGCTCACGGAACTCCGTGGCGAGCTGCGCGGCGAGCGTCTTGTTCGGCGCCATCACCAGGGTCGGGCGCTGGAGCTTCTCGACGAGCCAGGCCGTGGTCGCGGACTTGCCCGTACCCGTGGCGCCGAGCAGCACCACGTCCTTCTCGCCCGCCTGGACGCGTTCGGTGAGCTCGGCGATGGCCGTCGGCTGGTCGCCGGCGGGCTGGTACTCGGAGATGACCTCGAACGGGGCCACCGTGCGCTGCAGGTCGGTCACGGGTCGCATGCCACTACCGTACGGCGGACCACTGACACTCCGGTGAACGAGCCCCCGTCAGTGCAGCGTGCCCGCCGCCACCGCCGGCTCGCTCACCTCGCCGCGGACCGCCCCCAGGGCCGTGCGCACGACGATCTCCAGGGCGCCGGCCAGGGCGTCGACCGGGAGGTGCGGTTCGCCGCCGTCGGTCGGGGCGGACTCGGAGTCCCGCGCCGCCAGCTCCTCCGTGGTGCGCGGCACGTGGACGAAGCCCGAGAGCACCCCGGGGTGCTCGGCGAGCGCGTGCTGCAGGGCGTAGAAGGTGGCGTTGCAGACGTACGTCCCGGCGCTGTAGGTGACCCCGGCCGGGATGCCCGCCTCGCGGACGGCGGCGACGGCCGCCTTGGCGGGCAGCGTGGTGAACCGGGCGGCGGGGCCGCCGTCGACCACGGGGGCGTCGACCGGCTGGGCGCCGCCGTTGTCGGGGA
>NZ_KI911656.1:14414-20629 GCF_000515355.1 Promicromonospora kroppenstedtii DSM 19349
AGCGGGTGCCGCAGGCCGACCGGTGGGTCGTGGGCGGGCACTCGCTGGGCGGCGTCGTCGCGTCGTCGGACGCCGCCGGCGCGGAGGCGTCCGACGTGGCGCCCGCCGTCGGCCTGCTCCTGTACGCCTCCTACCCGGCCGAGGACCTCAGCGGGCTCACGGTCGCGGTCGAGTCGGTCTCCGCCTCGCAGGACGGGCTCGCCACCCCGGCCGAGATCGAGGCCTCGCGTGCCGTCCTGCCCGCCGACGCGACGTTCACCGTGGTGGAGGGCGCCGTCCACGCGTTCTTCGGCGACTACGGCCCACAGCCCGGGGACGGGACCCCGACGATCGCCCACGACGAGGCCCGGGCCGAGATCTCGTCCGTGAGCACGCAGTTCGTGGACTCGCTCGCCGAGTAGCCGCGCCCGTCGTGGTGCGAGCGCCGGCTCAGACCCGGGCGGGCAGCCGCGCGGGCTTGCGCTCCGGGGTGAAAGCCACCGGCAGCACGGCCGGGTAGCGCGACCACGGCGACGGCGCCCAGGTGACGTCGGGGTCGGTCAGGCGCAGGTCCAGGCGCTCCATGAGGCTCTCGACGGCGATCTTCACCACCAGCCGCCCCGGACGGCGGGCGGGGCACGCGTGCGGCCCGACGCCGAACGACAGGTGCGACCGGTTGCCCGCCTCGAACAGGTCGTCCTCGGTGCGCACCCGCGGGTCGTTGTTCGCCGCGGCGAGACCCATCACGATCGCGTCGCCGGCCCGGATCTGCGCGTTGCCCAGCGTGCAGTCGGTGACGGCGTACCGCGCGGGCAGGTTGGCGACGGGCGGCTCGCCCCACAGCGTCTCGTCCATCGCGTCGTCCAGCCCGCGCCGCACGCCCGTGACGCGACCCGTGTACCGCGGGTCGGTGAGCATCCGGCGCAGCGTGGCAGCGATCCAGGTCACGAGCATCTCGTTGGCGGCGCAGATCGCCACCACCATCGAGTGCACGATCTCCGTGTCGTCGTCGAAGTTGGGGTGGGCCACGAACTTGGCGGTCAGGTTCGGCCCGGGGTTCGCACGTGTGGCCACCACGTGGTCCAGCACGATCTGGTCCATGGTGACCAGCGCGGAGACGGAGTCGCCGCCGTGCCCGAACACGCCGTGCGCGCAACGCAGGAGGGCGATGCCCTGCTGCTCGTCGAACCCGAACATGCCCGACACGGCCAGGAACGACACGGCGGCCGCGTACTCGCCGATCAGGTCCGCGTTGCCGCGCTCCGCGAACGAGTCGATGAGCCCGCTGCAGACGCCGCGCACCATGGCAGCCGTCAGCGCCTCGTCGATCCCGGCGAAGGCCTCGTCCACCGGGAGCCGCAGCCGCCGGTGCTCGGCGCCGTCGGCGTAGTACAGGGCGCGCCGCCCGGCCGGGGAGAGGATCGCGTTCAGCGACGAGCTCTGCGGCAGCCGCTCGCTCCAGTGCCGGGGGTCCCGCGCGAAGACGCTCTCGGTGCGCATCACCTCCATCACCTCGGCGTGCCCGAGCACGAGCCAGCCGGGGACGCCCGGCTCCAGGTCCACGGGGGCCACCGGGCCCCACTTCTCCTGCAGCTTGCGCAGCTCCGCGGTCATGTCCTCGGCACCGGTCAGCTCGACCAGCGCCAACCGTTCCCCGCTGCGCTGCGGCTCCAGGTCAGGCATGACACTCCACCCGTCGATATTCATGGACTCATCCATCGATTCGTGGGGCGACCTGCATAGACGCCCGATCGAGGGTTTCTATCACGACCCAGCGCGAACGCGTAACACGCCTGTGGTCCGGATCACCCTCCGGCCTCGATACGGTCGTCGCCGTCCGCGTGCACGATGCCGCGTGGCCGCCGGTGGCCCGGCCGCGTGGGACGATTCCACGGTGAGCATGCACGGAGGCGGTGGGAGCATGGGCGGCGGCCGCACGTTGCGGTCGTTCACGCAGGACGAGTCCGTCACCCGGCAACGCCTCGGCTGGCCCACCCTGCGCCGGATCGTCTCCTTCGCCCGCCCCTACCGGGGCCGGCTCACCATCTTCGTGCTGATCCTCGCCCTGGAGGCCGCCGCGGGCGCGGCCACGCCGCTGCTGTTCCAGCGGCTCATCGACCACGGCATCACGGCGGGCGACACCCGCCTGGTGGTGCTGCTGGCGGGCGCGGCCGCCGTGCTGGCGATCGTGGCCGCGGGGCTGTCCGTGGCGGACCGGCTCGTGTCGTCCCAGGTCGGCGAGGGGCTCATCCTCGATCTGCGGGTCGCCGTGTTCGACCACGTCCAGCGCATGCCGCTCGCGTTCTTCTCCCGCGCACGCACCGGGGCGCTCGTGCAGCGCCTCAACGGCGACGTGCTCGGAGCGCAGCGCGCCTTCACCTCGACCCTGCAGACGGTCGTGTCCAACACGCTGACCATCGCGTTCACGCTCGGGGCGATGTTCACCATGTCGTGGGAGCTCACGCTCGGCGCCCTCGTGCTGGTCCCGCTGTTCGTCCTCCCGGCGCGCTGGTTCGGCCGCCGCCTGGCCGGGCTGACCCGCCGGGGCATGGAGGTCGACGCCGACCTGGGCCAGGTGATGAACGAGCGGTTCAACGTGGCCGGGGCGCACCTCGTCAAGGTGTTCGGCGACCCCGACGCCGAGTCCGAGCGGTTCGCCGGACCCGCCCGCGAGCGCCGCGACATCGGGGTGCGGACCGCGCTGTTCGGCACGTGGTTCCGGGTGGGGCTGGCCACGATCGCGTCGCTCGCCGTGGCGGGCGTCTACGGGTTCGGCGGCCTGCAGGCCATCGCGGGCGAGCTCACCGTCGGCACGGTCGTGGCCCTGGCCACGTACCTGACGCGCCTGTACGGGCCGCTGACGGCGATGGCGAACGTGCAGGTGGACGTGATGACGGCGCTGGTCTCGTTCGAGCGGGTGCTGGAGGTGCTGGACCTGGAGCCGTCGGTGGCCGAGCGGCCGGACGCCGTCGACCTGCGGGCAGCCGTGGCCGCCGAGGGGGCCTCGATCTCGCTGAGCGGCGTCACGTTCCGCTACCCGCGGGCCGAGGACGTGTCGCTCGCGTCCCTGGAGTCGGTGGCCGCGCAGCGCAAGGACCCGACCACGGACACGCTGCACGACGTGAGCTTCGAGGTGCCCGCGGGGTCCATGGTGGCGCTCGTCGGCCCGTCGGGGGCGGGCAAGACGACGGTCTCGCAGCTCGTCAGCCGCATGTACGACCCGACGTCCGGCGTGGTGCGGATCGCCGGGCAGGACCTGCGGGACGTGACGTTCGCATCGCTGCGGTCCACGGTCGGCGTCGTCTCCCAGGACGCGCACCTCTTCCACGACACGGTCGCGGCGAACCTGCGGTTCGTCCGCGCGGAGGCGACCGACGCCGACCTGGAGCGGGTACTGCGCCAGGCGCGCATCTGGGACCTGGTCGACCGGCTGCCGGACGGACTGGAGACGGTGGTGGGCGACCGCGGCTACCGGCTCTCGGGTGGCGAGCGGCAGCGCCTGGCGATCGCGCGGCTGCTGCTGCGAGCACCGGACATCGTGGTGCTCGACGAGGCCACCGCGCACCTCGACTCGGAGTCCGAGGCGGCCGTGCAGGTCGCGCTCGACCAGGCGCTGGCCGGGCGGACGTCGCTGGTCATCGCGCACCGGCTGTCCACGGTGCGCGCGGCCGACCGCATCGTCGTGCTCGACGACGGGCGGGTGGCCCAGTCCGGGACGCACGCCGAGCTCCTCGCCGCGGGCGGCCTGTACGCCGACCTGTACCGGACGCAGTTCGCCGAGACCTCCTGACGGGTCCGTACGGGGCCGGGCTGGGAGGATGGAGGGCGTGGATCACCACGACCACCAGCATCTGCCCGACGGCGGCCGCGGCCGCCTGACCGCCGCCTTCGCGATCACTGCGGCGGTCCTGGTCGCGCAGGTCGTCGGGGCGCTCGTGACGGGCAGCCTCGCGCTGATCGTCGACACGGTGCACCTGCTCACGGACGCCGCGGGGCTCGCGATGGCGCTGTTCGCCGCCCGCCTGGCCCTGCGGCCGCCATCGGCCCGCCGGACCTGGGGCTACCGCCGGGCCGAGGTGATCGCGGCGCTCGCCCAGGCGGGCGTGCTCCTGGTCGTGGGCGTGTACGTGCTGGCGGAAGGCGTGCTGCGGCTCGTGGCGCCGCCCGAGGTGCCCGGGCCCGAGCTCGTCCTCTTCGGCGTGGTCGGCCTGGCCGGGAACGTCGCCGCGCTGGCGGTGCTGGCCGGACGCCGCACGACGAACCTGAACCTGCGCGCCGCCTTCCTGGAGGTCGTCAACGACGCCCTGGGCTCGCTCGCCGTGGTGGTCGCGGCCCTGGTCATCACGTTCACCGGCTGGCAGCGGGCCGACGTCGTGGCGGGGCTGCTGATCGGCGCGCTGATCCTCCCGCGAGCGCTCCGGCTGCTGCGTGAGACCGTCTCGGTGCTCCTGGAGTCGTCCCCGCCCGGGCTGGACCTCGACGAGGTCCGCGCCCACCTGCTGGAGCTGGACCACGTCGAGGACGTGCACGACATGCACGCGTCCCTGATCGCCACGGGGCTGCCCGTGCTGAGCGCGCACGTCGTGGTGCGCACCGACTGCTTCACCGACGGGCACGCGGCCCGCATCCTGGACCAGCTCCAGGAGTGCGTGGCCGAGCACTTCGACATCGCGGTGGAGCACTCGACGTTCCAGGTCGAGCCGCACACGCACGTGGCGCACGAGCACCCGCAGCACGCCTGAGCAGTGTCTGTCCGCCATCCGCGGAGCAGGGCTATCGGACGGTGGTCGGGTTGCGGATCGCGGCCTCGATCCGCGCCAGCACCGCGCGGGACCGTTCCAGCTCGGCGCGGTAGCGCTCCGGCAGGTCGGCGGCGAGCCGCCGGCGCATCTCCACCGCCTCCCGGGCCAGGGAGAGGGCCGCGACGTTGTCGCCCGCGGCACTCAGCGCGCTGGCCAGGTTGGAGACCGTGAGCGCCAGGTCGGGGCGGTGCTTGTCGGGGTTCTCCACGGCGAGCTGGCGGCGCAGCGCGACCGCCTCCCGCATGGGCAGCAGCGCCTCGGTGGCCTTGTCCAGGTCGAGGAGTGTCGCGCCCAGGTTCGCGAGCGCCTCCGCGAGCCCGGTGCGGTACTTCTCCGGCTGGTCCCGGACCAGCCGCCGCAGCATGTCGACGGCCTCCTGCGTAGGCGGCAGCGCCTCCTCGAAGCGCCCGAGGTCCGCGTACCGCACGCCGAGGTTGGACAGCGACTGCGCGAGGTACTTCAGCGAGCGGGCGTTGCGGCGCGCCAGGCCCCGGCGGATGCCGACCGCCTCCTCCTCGAGCAGCACGGCCTCGTCGAACCGGCCGCGCCGGGCGTAGGTGACGCCGAGGTTGGACAGCGAGTGCGCGAGGTAGTGCAGGTACCGCTCCGGGTGCTCGCGGGCCAGGTCGCGCCGGATCTCCAGCGCCTCCCGCTCCAGCCGCAGGGCCTCGTCGGCGCGGCCCGTGGTGGAGTACAGGGCGCCCAGCGCGGACAGGGCGGCGGCGAGGTCCGCCCGGGTGCCGCGCGCGTTCTGGTCCGCGAGGCGCCGCTGGATCCGCAGCGCCTCGACCAGCACCGAGTGGGCCTCCTCGTACCGCCCGAGGGCCTCCAGAGTGGTGCCGAGCTGGCCGAGGGACCAGGCCAGCTCGCCCAGGTGCTCCGGCCGCTGCGCGGCCAGGCGGCGGCGGATCGCCACGGCCTCCGCGTTCGCGGGCAGGGCGTCCTCGGGGCGGCCGCTCTCGGTGAGGGCCTCGAAGTTGCCGAGCACCGCGGCGACCCGCGGCTCGTACTGCACGGGGTCGCCCTCGGCGAGCCGGCGGTAGAGCTCGAGCGCCGCACGCTGCGCGGCCTCGATCTCCCCCACGCGGCCCAGCTCCGTGTAGGACACCCCGGCGTTCTGGAGGGCCTGCGCGTGCTCGGCGTCGGCCCACGGCGCGTCACCGGCGCGGAACCGGCCGCACAGGGCGATGACCTCCTCCTGCACGGCGAGGGCGTCGGCGTGCCGGCCGACCGCCCAGTACCCCGTGCCGAGGTTGTTCAGGGCCGTGCACAGCGGGGGCCGGTACCGGTCCTCGTCGGCCCAGGCGAGGCCGCGCCACAGGCCCACGGCCTCCTGCAGCACGGACACGGCGGTGCCGGGCTCGCCCTCCGCGACCAGCACGAGGCCGACGTCGCTCAGCGCCTCGGCCCGCGTGGCCTCGTCGCCCACCGCGC
>NZ_KI911656.1:20729-28451 GCF_000515355.1 Promicromonospora kroppenstedtii DSM 19349
CGGCCCGCCGCCCCCGAAGGGGCGACGGGCCGTCGGCGTTCAGCTCAGGTCAGTTGCCCGTGAGCTTCTCGCGAAGCGCGGCGAGCGCCTCGTCCGAAGCCAGCGTGCCACCGGCCTCCTCGGCCGGGGCCGAGGAGTAGCTGGTGCTGCCGCCACCGGCCGGAGCGGCCGGGGCCTCGGACGACGCCTCGGTGTCCGCGGTGAGCGCCTCGGCGACCTGCTTGCGGTGCGCGGTCCAGCGCTCGTGCGCCTTGGCGTACTCCGCCTCCCACGACTCGCGCTGGGTCTCGAAGCCCTCGAGCCACTCGTTGGTCTCCGGGTCGAAGCCCTCCGGGTACTTGTAGTTCCCGGCCTCGTCGTACTCGGCGGCCATGCCGTACAGCGCGGGGTCGAAGTCCTCGGACTCCGGGTCCACGCCCTCGTTGGCCTGCTTGAGCGACAGCGAGATGCGGCGGCGCTCCAGGTCGATGTCGATGACCTTGACGAACACCTCGGCACCGACGGTGACGACCTGCTCCGGCAGCTCGACGTGGCGCACGGCCAGCTCCGAGATGTGGACCAGGCCCTCGATGCCGTCCTCGACGCGGACGAACGCACCGAACGGAACCAGCTTGGTGACCTTACCCGGCACGACCTGACCGATGGCGTGCGTACGGGCGAAGGTCTGCCACGGGTCCTCCTGCGTCGCCTTCAGCGACAGGGAGACACGCTCGCGGTCGAAGTCGACGTCGAGCACCTCGACGGTGACCTCCTGGCCCACCTCGACGACCTCCGACGGGTGGTCGATGTGCTTCCAGGACAGCTCGGAGACGTGCACCAGACCGTCGACGCCGCCGAGGTCCACGAACGCACCGAAGTTGACGATCGAGGAGACGACACCGGGGCGCACCTGGCCCTTCTGCAGGGTCTGCAGGAAGGTGGAGCGAACCTCGGACTGCGTCTGCTCGAGCCAGGCACGGCGCGACAGCACGACGTTGTTCCGGTTCTTGTCGAGCTCGATGATCTTGGCCTCGATCTCCTTGCCGACGTACGGCTGGAGGTCGCGGACACGACGCATCTCCACGAGGGAGGCGGGGAGGAAGCCGCGGAGGCCGATGTCGAGGATGAGGCCACCCTTGACGACCTCGATGACGGTGCCGGTGACGACGCCGTCCTCTTCCTTGATCTTCTCGATCGTGCCCCAGGCGCGCTCGTACTGGGCGCGCTTCTTGGACAGGATCAGACGGCCTTCCTTGTCCTCCTTCTGGAGAACAAGTGCCTCGACGGCGTCGCCGACGGCGACGACCTCGCCAGGGTCGACGTCGTGCTTGATCGAGAGCTCCCGGGACGGGATGACACCCTCGGTCTTGTAGCCGATGTCGAGAAGGACCTCGTCACGGTCCACCTTGACGATCGTGCCTTCGACGATGTCACCATCGTTGAAGTACTTGATGGTGGCGTCGATGGCAGCAAGGAAGTCCTCCTCGGTGCCGATGTCGTTGACGGCAACCTGGGGGGCGGACTTCGCAGGGGTGGAGATGGTCATTGAGTTCGATGCTCCGATGCGGACATGGCGTAGTACGGACAGGGTCTGTTGAGCTCTGCTTGTGCGGTGCTCGTGAGGTGCCGGTAGGTCGCCGGAAGGCGCACGGCACCGCCAGTCATCCTAGTGGCGCGGCAGCGGGCTGGTCAACGCGAGCCAGGGTGGCGCGGGCCGCACGGCCCGACGCCACCCCGACCCGCCGACCGGCTCGGGAACCAGCCCTCAGAGGGCGAGCTCCAGGTCCTTGCCCGGGATCGCGTCGAGCAGGGTTCGCGTGTAGTCGGTGGCCGGCGAGTCGAAGACCGTGTCGACGGTCCCCTCCTCGACCACGCGACCCTGCTGCATCACCAGCACGCGGTCCGCGATCTGCCGCACGACGGCGAGGTCGTGCGTGATGAACAGATAGGTCAGCCCCAGCTCGTCCTGCAGGCCGGCGAGCAGCTGCAGGATCTGCGCCTGGACCACGACGTCGAGCGCGGAGACCGCCTCGTCGCACACCACCAGCTCGGGCGACAGCGCCAGCGCACGGGCGATCGCCACACGCTGCCGCTGGCCGCCGGACAGCTCGGCCGGGAACCGCTGCAGCTGGCCCTTGCTCAGCGCCACCTGCTCGGCGAGCTCCTCGACACGGGCGCGGCGGGCGGCCGCGTCCCCGTAGTCGTGGGCGCGCAGCGGCTCCTCGATCGCGCGGAACACCGAGTACAGCGGGTCCAGCGACGAGTACGGGTCCTGGAACACGGGCTGCACCCGGCGCCGGTACGCGATCTGGTCCTTGTGCCCGCCGGCGCCCACCAGGCCGCCGTCGAACGTGATGGTGCCCGTCGTGGGCTTCTCGATGTCCAGGATCATCCGCGCGAGGGTGGACTTGCCCGAGCCCGACTCCCCCACCACGGCCACGGTGGAGCCGCGCGGGATGTCGAGGCTCACGCCGTCCACCGCGGTGAAGTCCTTGCTGCGGGACAGCAGGCCGCTGCCACGGATCGTGAAGACCTTGCTCACGTCCTTGACCTGGACGAGCGCGTCGGACTCGCCCACCGTGCCGGCTGCCGCATCCTCGCCGGGGGCCAGGAGGGCGTCGTCGAGCACGTCCTCGAGGCCGCGCTCGCGCGCGATCTCGATGCGCCGCGAGGCGAGCGACGGGGCCGCCGCCATGAGGCGCTTGGTGTAGTCGTGCTTCGGCGCGGTCAGGACCTGGCGGGCCGGGCCCTGCTCCACGATCTCGCCGTGGTACATGACCACGACGATGTCGGCCCGCTCGGCGGCGAGGCCCAGGTCGTGCGTGATGAGCAGCACCGCGGTGCCGAGCTCCTGCGTCAGCCCCGCGAGCTGGTCCAGGATGCCCCGCTGCACGGTGACGTCGAGGGCCGACGTCGGCTCGTCGGCGACCAGCAGGGCTGGCCGGCCGGCGAGGCCCATCGCGATGAGCGCGCGCTGCCGCATACCGCCCGAGAACTCGTGCGGGTACTGGCCGGCGCGGCGCGCGGCGTCGGGCAGCCCGACCTCGTCGAGCAGCTCGACCGTGCGCGTACGCGCGTCGCGCCGCGTCCGGAGGCCGTTGTCGATCAGACCCTCGTCGATCTGCTGGCCGATCCGCATGATCGGGTCGAGGTTGGTCATCGGGTCCTGCGGCACCAGGCCCAGCTCGGTGCCGCGCAGCTGCGCCATGCGCTGCGCGGACACGTGGCCGAGGTCCTCGTCCTTGAACCAGATGTGTCCCTCGGCCACGGACCCGTTGCTGGCCAGCAGGCCCAGGACCGCCATGGCGAGGGTGGTCTTGCCGGAGCCCGACTCGCCCACGATCGCGACGGTCTGGCCGCGCCGGACAGTCAGGTTCGCGTTCGAGACGGCGCGCGCGGGCCCGTTCTCGGTCCGGAAGTCGACGGCCAGGTTCTCGACCCGCAGCACGACGTCCTCCGCCGAGGCGTCCGCCTGGGCGTCGGCCGGCGATTCGACCGGGCCGCCCACGGGGCCGTCCGGGGTCTTGTTGTCAGCGATGTCGGTCATCGTCGGGTCCTGTTCCGGGGGTCGAGGGCCTCGCGCAGGCTCTCGCCCACGAGGGTGAAGCCGAGGGCCGTCACGGCGATGCAGATACCGGGCAGGATCGCCAGCCGCGGCGCGACCGCGAGCTCCTGCTGCGCGGCCGTGAGCATGCGCCCCCACTCCGCGGTGGACGGCTCGCCGCCGCCCAGGCCGAGGAACGAGAGCGCGGCGGCCTCGATCACGGCGGTGGCCAGCGTCAGCGTCGCCTGCACGATGACGGGACCCACGCTGTTGGGCAGCACGTGGCTCATCGTCACCGAGCGCCGGCTCAGGCCCAGCGCGGACGCCGCCAGCACGTAGTCCTGCCCGCGCTGCGCGAGCATCGAGCCGCGCAGCAGCCGGGCGAAGATCGGGATCTGCACCACACCGATGGCGACGATCACCGACATCGACGACTGGCCCGCGATCGCGGCGATCGACACGGCCAGGAGCAGCGACGGCACGGACAGCATGAGGTCCACCAGGCGCATCGCGCCGAAGTCGACCCACTTGCCGAACCAGCCCGCGAGCAGACCCAGCGCCATGCCGCCGGCGAGGCCGAACAGCGTGGACAGCACGCCCACGAGGAGCGAGGCGCGCGCGCCCCAGATCAGCTTGCTCAGCACGTCGCCGCCGTAGCGGTCCAGGCCCAGGGGGTACTCGGCCGAGGGTCCGGGGATCATCGTCGGGCGCACGAGGGCACGGCCCGGCAGCTCGTTGGGGCCGTACGGGGCCAGCAGCGGCGCGAACAGCGCCACCAGCACGAAGACCGCGACGATCACGAAGCCGGCGATGGCCACCGGGTTCTTGCGCAGCGTGCGCCAGGCACGGGCCCAGACGCCCTCGCCCGCGTGGTCGGCGCCGCCGGGGCCGTCGCCGTGGATGGACCTGTGCAGCGGCTCGGCCGCCGCGCCGTCGGTCACTGGGAGCTCGTTGGCACTCACTGCTGCCTCCTCAGCCGGGGGTCGATCAGCCCGTACGACACGTCGACGAACAGGTTCACGAGGGCGTACACGATGGCGATCATCAGGACGAAGCCCTGCATGACGGGGTAGTCGGCGTTGAACACGGCCTCGGCGAGGAACGAGCCGATGCCGCTGAACGCGAAGACGGTCTCGGTGAGCACCGCGCCCGACAGCAACAGGCCGACCTGCAGGCCGATGGTCGTGAGCACCGGGAGCATCGAGTTGCGCAGGATGTGCTCGCCGCGCAGGCGGGAGGCCCGGATGCCCTTGGCCCGGGCGGTGCGCACGTAGTCGGCGTTCTGCACCTCGGACACGGCGGCACGCGTCATGCGCGCCACGATCGCCAGCGGGATGGTGCCGAGCGCGATGCCCGGCAGGATCAGGTGCACCAGCGCGTCCCATGCGGCGTCCCACTCACCGGTGAGCAGTCCGTCCAGCACGTAGAAGTTCGTCGGGTGCGTCGCGATCATCGTCGGGTCCTGCCGGCCCGTGGACGGGAACCAACCCAGCTCGACGGCAAAGACGTACTTGAGGATGAACGCGAGGAAGAACACCGGCACCGTCACGCCGATCAGCGAGACGACGACCGACGAGTGGTCGATGAACGAGCCCGCGCGGCGCGCCGCGATGTAGCCCAGCGGGATGCCGATGCCGATCGCGATGATCAGGGCCACGATGGTCAGCTCGATCGTCGCCGGGAACCGGGTCAGGAACTCGTCGAGCACCGGGCGGCCGGTCCGCGTGGAGACGCCGAAGTCTCCCTGCAGCAGGCGGCCGAGGTACTTGAAGTACTGCACGTGGACGGGCTGGTCGAACCCGTACAGGGTGTTGATGCGAGCGACGGCCTCTGGTGTGGCCCGCTCGCCCAGCAGGGCGGTCGCCGGGCCACCGGGCAGCGCCCGCACCCACGCGAACAACAGCACCGACAGCCCTAGCAGCAGCGGTATCAGGAGCAGCAGCCGCTGCACGATGAGGCGGAGCATACGTATCCCTCGTGGGGTAACTCGAATGTCACGGACAGCGGTCGGGGCGCGGCAGGCGCCGCGCCCCGACCTGAGCAATTCACCCTAAGGCGTGATGCGCCCTAGGTATGTCATCCCGGTCACTTACTCCGTGAACGTGATGACGTTGTAGACCTCGTCCTGCACCGGCGAGACCGGGTAGCCCTGGACCTGCTCGGTGAACGCGAGCGACGGCACGGGGCTGGCCAGCGGCACGCCCGGCAGGAACTCCATCACGGCCTCGTTCGCGGCCTTGTACTGGGCCTCCTGCTGGTCGACCGGCGCGTAGCGGGCGTCGCCGAGAGCCTTGAACAGCGACTCGTCGTTGAAGCCCCACTCGGCCGACTCCGCGCCGAAGAAGGTACCGATGAAGTTGTAGGTGTCGTTGTAGTCACCCGTCCAGCCGAGCAGGTGCAGCCCGTGCTTGTCGCTGCCCTGGATGGTGTCGAGGTAGGTGGGGCTCCACGGCTCCGGCGTCGCCTTGACCGTGATGCCGACCTCCTCGAGGTCGGCCGAGATGGCCTCGTAGATGGCCGCGGCGTCCGGCATGTACGGCCGGGAGACGTCGGTCGGGTAGTTGAACTCGAGCTCGAGGTTCTCCTGGCCGGCCTCCTTGAGGAGCTCCTTCGCCTTCTCCTGGTCGAACTCGTACGTGGCGACGTCGTCGCTGTAGCCCGAGACGGTGGAGGGGACGAACTGCGTGGCGACCTCGGTGCCCTCGGGCAGCGCGGCGGCGACCAGCGCCTCCTTGTCGATCGCGTGGGCGATCGCCTGACGCACCTTCGGGTCGTCGAACGGCTTCTGCTTCTGGTTCATGCCCAGGTACAGGATGTTGAACGGGTCGCGGTTCAGGACCTGGTAGCCACCGTCCTTGAGCGCGTCGACGTCGGCGGGCGCGACCAGGTCGTAGCCGTCGATGTCACCGGCCTCGAGCGCCTGGCGGCGCGCGGTGCCCTCGGCGATCACCGTGAAGACGATGTTCTTGACGTCGCCGAACTCGCCCCAGTAGCCGTCGAAGGCCTTGAGGGTGACCGACTCGCCGGCCTTCCACTCGCCGAACTCGTACGGGCCGGTGCCGACCGGGTGGCCGGTGGCGTACTCGGACAGCTCGGGAGCGTCCTCGGCGCCGCCGACCTCGTCCGCCTTGAACTCCTCGAGCGCCGTCGGCGACTGCATGGAGAACGACGGCAGCGAGAGCGCCGGGACCAGCTCCGGCAGCGGGCTCTTCAGCTTGACGACCGCGGTCGCGGCGTCGGACGCCTCGCACGAGTCGTACTTGCCGTTGTCGCCCTGCCCACCGAACACGTGCGTGTAGTAGTAGGACAGCGACTCGGACGCGGCCAGGCCCGTCCAGTTGGCCCACCGGTCGAAGTTGAAGCACACGGCCTCGGCGTCGAAGTCGGTGTCGTCCTGGAACTTCACGCCTTCCTTGAGGTGGAAGGTGTACTCGAGACCGTCGTCGCTGATGTCCCAGCTCTCCGCCAGCAGCGGGGCGGGGTCGGCCGTGCCCGGCTCGACCCCGACGAGGCCCTCGAAGATCTGGCGTGCGACCCGGAACGACTCGCCGTCACTGGCGAACGCGGGGTCGAGCGAGCCCGGGTCGGCGGAGGCGGCGAACACGAACGTGTCCTTTCCGCTTCCCTCGCCGCTGCCCTCGGCGTCCCGCTCGCTGGCGACACAACCACTCAGCGCGACCGCGGCCGCGGTCACCAAGGTGACGCCGCCCGCGAGGCGCGTAGCGCGTCGACGCATGGCACTCTCCTTCCTCGGGCGCTCCGGCGCATCCGGGTTCGGACGCGCCGGGGCGCAGACTTTGGGGCTGACCTTAGGAGCCCTTTCGTTGCTTCCGTATTTCGCTCCCGCACCTGCAATCCAATCGTGACCCTTTTGTTACCGCTGTGAATGTGGTAATTGGCCGGGGCTTCACCCCGCCGAGGGAGCGGGGATGATGGGCCCGTGAGCACCGACGAGCCCGTGTCCTTCGGCTACCGCGACGTGTCCGACGACGGCGGCCGTGCCGCCCGCGGCTGGTGGGACGCCAACGCGGTCGAGTACCTCGACGAGCACCGCGACTTCCTCGGCGACGCCGGCTTCCGCTGGGGACCCGAGGGCCTGACCGAGGCGGAGGCCGGCCTGCTGGGCGACGTCGCCGGGCGCGACGTGCTGGAGATCGGCGCCGGGGCCGCGCACTGCTCGCGCTGGCTCACGTCGCGCG
>NZ_KI911656.1:28551-31356 GCF_000515355.1 Promicromonospora kroppenstedtii DSM 19349
GCCGTCCCGCACCGGGGCCTCCGCCAGGCGGCGCTGGAGCGCCGCGACGGACGCCACGCGGTGTCCCGCGGCCGGGGCGAAACCGAGCCGGGCGAGGAACCGCTGGACGCCCCGGTTGCCCGGGACGGGCGCGGAGTAGATGTCGTGGCAGTCGTGCTCGGCCGCGAGGTCGGCGGCAGCGCGCAGCAGGGCGTGCCCCACGCCGTGCCGGCGCGCCTGCGGCGAGACGAACAGCATGTCCAGGTACAGGCTGGCGCGCTCCGCGAAGAGGTAGGCCGCCACGACCCGGCCCAGGACGACGCCGACGATGCGGCCGTCCTGCTCCGCGACCAGCACGTGGCCGCCGGCCGCGATGAGCACGCTCAGGTGCTCCAGCAGCCGGTCGAGCTCCTGGGCGCCGAGCTGGGCCCCGGCGGGCGAGTCGTCGCGCGCGACCGTGGCCAACGCCGCGACGGCAGGCAGGTCGGCCTCCCGCGCCAGGTGTATGTCGAGCACAGTGCGCACGCTTGTCTCCTCCCGGGGGTCTGGGAACCGGAGTTCACCTTCGGCCCCGCGCAGACACTAGTACTGCCCGGGCCGGCAGAGAACATGCGGCCTCAAATTTCACCCGCTCCGGACGGAGCCCGGAACGGGCGTCAGCGGGTGCGGCTCAGGCGCCGACCTGCTCGATGACGGCGTCGGCGACCTCGCGCATGGTGAGGCGGCGGTCCATCGACGTCTTCTGGATCCAGCGGAACGACTCCGGCTCCGACAGGCCCATCTTGGTCATGAGCAGGCCCTTGGCCCGGTCCACGCGCTTGCGGGTCTCGAAGCGCTCGGTCAGGTCCGCGACCTCGGCCTCCAGCGCACCGATCTGCGAGTACCGCGAGATCGCGATCTCGACGGCGGGCAGCAGGTCGGCCGGGGTGAAGGGCTTGACCACGTACGCCATGGCGCCGGCGTCGCGGGCGCGCTCGACGAGCTCCGTCTGCGAGAACGCCGTGAGCAGCACCACGGGCGCGGCGTGGGCCTTGCCGATGCGCTCGGCGGCCGAGATGCCGTCCAGCTCGGGCATCTTGACGTCCATCACGACGACGTCGGGCTTGAGCTCGATGGCCAGGTTGACGGCGGTCTCGCCGTCACCGGCCTCACCCACGACGTCGAAGCCCGCCTCGCGCAGGGTCTCCACGACGTCCATGCGGATCAGAGCCTCGTCCTCCGCCACGACGGCGCGGCGGGACGGGTGTGCGGGAGCGGCCTCCGGCTCGGCATCGACCAGCGGGGGCAGATCCAGGGAAAGCTTCTCGGTGTTCTCGTCGGTCACGAAGGACATCCTACGTCGCACACCTGGGCTTGGGTCCCAGCACAGCGGTGTGGTTCGATGTGCGCCGGGACATACTTCGTGTCCCGCAAGGCCGGGTTGGCGGAACAGGCAGACGCGGCGCTCTCAAAAAGCGCTGCCCGCGAGGGCGTGTGGGTTCGAGTCCCACACCCGGCACCAGTGGTTCAGACCCCGACGGAGAGCTCCGGCACCCGCGGCGCGTCGTACCGCACGACCTCCAGCCCGAACTCCGCCAGGATCTCGGGCAGCAGCCGCACCACGTCGCGGTCCTTCTCGCGGTTCGACTCGGGCAGCTCCGACCACGGCACGCCGATCATCGGGTGCACTCGGGCGTCGTCGTCCCGCACGGGGCCGCTGCGCCAGCCCTGTGCCACCCGCACGGACTCCCACAGCTCGTGCTCGGCCTCGGCGAGCCGGTCCAGCTCGGCGCCCTCGAACACCACCTCGGGGGCCCCGTCGCGTGGCGCGATCGTGGCGCCCATCCGGGCCAGCCGCGCGGGCAGTCCCACGACCCAGCCACGGTTGGAGGCCCGCAGGGCGTCCGGCAGGTCCTCCCAGCGCACCATGGCGGGGACCTCGCCCCAGCCGACGCCGCGCTCGAGCTGGTTGCGCAGGTAGACGTGGTGCACGGACCGCGCGATGCGCTCGTACATGTCGTCGTGCGCGCGGGCCTCCACGCGCTCGACGTCGGCGAGCAGGTCGCGTGTGGTCACGGTACGCAGGCGGCCGTCCAGGTTGTCGAGCACGCGGGACGCCTCGGTGCCGAACGCGCCCGTCAGTCCGGCCAGGCCGTCCAGCAGGAGCACGAGCGAGCCGGGCCCGCCGTGCCACAGTGTCGTGGCCGTGAGCGCAACCCGCAGAGAGGCGCCGTCGGACGCGTGGCACACGTACACCGCGTCGGGGGCGGCGGCGCTGCCCGTGCCGAGCACGGGCACGGCCCGCAGCTCGATCCGCCGGGCCACGGGCGACCAGCGCGCCCGGAGCTCGCCGGCCACGTGGTCGGCGTCGTCCGCCGTCAGGTCGACCACCAGCCGCAGGCCCTCGCCGGCCAGCTCCCACTCCCGGGCCAGACCCACCACCAGCGCCTTGGCGAACTCGCCCGAACCGACCACCACCAGGTGCGTCACCGGCGCCGGGCCGCCCGGGGCGTCCAGGATCCGACGCACCTCACGCACCGCGAGGGCCTGGGCGGCGATCACGTCGAGCGTGAAGAAGTCCACACCCGGTTCAGCACAGCTCAGGTGCCGCGCCTGCAGCGCGACGCCCAGGTCCGGGTCGCTGACGTGGGCGTACAGCCGCTCCGGCCCGCTGCCCGCACGGCGGACGGCGGCCTCCGCCTCGGCGACGGTGAGCACGTTCGCGGTCGCCTCGGTGGTGTCGTCACCGCACGCGTACAGCACGGTCGCGCTGGTCAGCCCGACGCCGGCCAGGCCGGAGGCGTCGGCGGTGCGCAGCACGCGGTGCCCCGCGGCCTCGAGGGCGGC
>NZ_KI911656.1:31456-33688 GCF_000515355.1 Promicromonospora kroppenstedtii DSM 19349
GATGCTGGCGGGGGCTGCGCGCCTGGACGCCGCGACCGGCGTCGTCGTGCCGCGGGTGCAGACCGACGCGCGGGCCCTGCCCTTCGCGGACCGCTCGTTCGACGTCGTCTTCACGTCGTTCGGCGCACTGCCCTTCGTGCCCGACACCGTCCGGGTGCACCGCGAGGCCGCCCGCGTGCTGCGGCCCGGCGGCCGGTGGGTGTTCTCCGTGACCCACCCGCTGCGCTGGGCGTTCCCCGACGACCCGACGCGGCACGGCCTGACGGCCAACCGGTCGTACTTCGACCGGCGCCCCTACGTCGAGGCCGACGCCGCGGGCCGGGTCCTGTACGCGGAGTACCACCGCACGATCGGCGACCACGTGCGCGACGTCGTCGCCGCGGGCCTGCGGCTGACCGACCTGGTCGAGCCGGAGTGGCCGGAGTGGAACGACCAGGTCTGGGGCGGCTGGGGGCCGGAACGCGGCCGCTACCTCCCGGGCACGGCGATCTTCGTGACGGAGCCTGCGCAGTAGAACCTGCCGAGGTGGAACCAGGGCGAGACAGGCCCGCTGGGATTCTGTCTCGCCCTGGTTCTGCCTCGCGAGCAGGATCTCAGTGGCCGGCCTCGTGCCACGTCGCGCCAGTGCCCACCGAGACGTCCAGCGGGACGGTGAGCTCGTAGGCCGCGCCCATCTCGCTGCGCAGCACCTCCTCCGCGGCCTCGCGCTCGCCGGGGAAGACCTCGAGCACGAGCTCGTCGTGCACCTGGAGCAGCAGGCGGGAGGAGAGCTCCCGCTCGTCGAGTGCCTTCTGCACGCGCAGCATCGCGAGCTTGATGATGTCGGCGGCGCTGCCCTGGATGGGGGCGTTCAGCGCCATGCGCTCGGCCATCTGCCGGCGCTGCCGGTTGTCGCTCGTCAGGTCGGGGAGGTAGCGGCGGCGGCCGAGGATCGTGGCGGTGTACCCGGTCGCCCGCGCCTCCTCGACCACGCCCGACAGGTAGTCGCGCACGCCGCCGAAGCGCTCGAAGTAGTCGTCCATGAGCATCTGCGCCTCGCTCGTGGCGATGTTCAGCTGCTGCGAGAGGCCGAACGCGCTCAGGCCGTAGGCCAGGCCGTACGACATGGCCTTGATCTTGGAGCGCATCTCGGGCGTCACGTCGGCCGGGTCGACCTCGAACACGCGCGAACCCACGTAGCGGTGGAGGTCCTCCCCCGAGTTGAACGCCGCGATCAGGCCCTCGTCGCCCGACAGGTGGGCCATGATCCGCATCTCGATCTGGCTGTAGTCCGCGGTCAGCAGGCTCTCGTAGCCCTCGCCCACCCGGAACGCCCGGCGGATCTGCCGCCCGGCCTCGGTGCGGATCGGGATGTTCTGCAGGTTCGGGTCGGTCGAGCTCAGGCGGCCCGTGGCGGCGATCGTCTGCTGGAACGTCGTGTGGATACGACCGTCCGGCGCCACCGACCTGAGCAGCCCTTCGACAGTGGTCCGTAGCCGGGAGACGTCGCGGTGGGCCAGCAGGTGCGCCAGGAACGGGTGCTCCGTCTTGACGAACAGGTCCTGGAGGCTGGCCGCGTCGGTGGTGTACCCGGTCTTGATCTTCTTGGTCTTCGGCATGGCGAGCTGGTCGAACAGCACCTCCTGCAGCTGCTTGGGGCTGCCGAGGTTCACCTCGCGGTCGATCACGGCGTACGCGTCGGCGGCGGCGTCGGCCACCCCCTGGGCGAACTGCTCCTCCAGGCCGGTCAGGTACTCGGTGTCGGCGGCGATGCCGACGCGCTCCATGCGGGCGAGCACGCCCGAGAGCGGCAGCTCGACGTCGTCCAGCAGGTGCGTGGCGTCACGGTCGGCGAGCTCGCCCTCCAGCGCCGTCGCGAGGTCGGCGACGCCCTGCGCGCGCACGGCCTCCGCCTGGCCCTCGGCGTCGCCCTCCAGCGACAGGTCCAGCGCGCCCTGCGCGCCCTCGGGCTCGGCGACCTTGAGCTCGCGGCCCAGGTGCCGCACCGCGAGGTCGCCCAGGTCGTAACCGCGCTGGTCGGGGTAGCAGAGGTAGGCGGCCAGCTCCGTGTCGAAGACGACGCCGTCGAGCTCCAGGCCGCGTGTGGCGAGCATGTGCGCGGCGGCCTTGGCCCCGTGCAGCACCTTGGGCGCGGCCGCGTCGGCGAGCCAGGCCGCGAGCGCCTTCTCGTCGTCGGGCCCGAGCTGGGTGAGGTCGACGTAGGCGGCCTCGGCGCCGGGCTGCGCCACGGCT
>NZ_KI911656.1:33788-35416 GCF_000515355.1 Promicromonospora kroppenstedtii DSM 19349
GTGCCGAGGGCGCCCGGGGCGACATCGGCCAGGTCGAGCTCGACGGCGCCGCCCGCCGGGGTCTCCTCGGCGGCCACGCCGGCCGGGTCGACGGCCAGGAGCCGGTCGCGGAGCTGGCCGAACTGCAGGGTGTCGGACACGAGGTGCACGGCCTCGCGGTCGAAACCCGCCAGCGCCAGGTCGGCCACGCCCAGGGGCAGCTCGACGTCGGTCAGCAGGGCGTTGAGCTCGCGGTTGACCCGCACCTGGTCGATGTGGGTGCGCAGGTTCTCGCCCGCCTTGCCCTTGACCTCGTCGGCGGCGTCCAGCAGGGCGGCGAGGCCGCCGTGCGCGGTGATCCACTTGGCGGCGGTCTTGGGCCCGACGCCGGGCACGCCCGGCAGGTTGTCGCTGGTCTCACCGACGAGCGCGGCGAGGTCGGGGTAGCGCTCGGGCGGGACGCCGTACTTCTCCTCGACGGCCGCCGGGTCCATCCGGGCCAGCTCGGACACACCCTTCTTGGGGTACAGGACGGTGACGTCGCCGTTGACGAGCTGCAGCGTGTCGCGGTCGCCGGAGCAGACCAGCACCTCCATGCCGGCCGCCTTGGCCTGCGTGGACAGGGTCGCCAGGATGTCGTCGGCCTCGATGCCGGGCAGCTCGATGGAGCTGATCCGGAGGGTGTCGAGCACCTCCTTGATCAGCGGCACCTGCCCCTTGAACGCGTCCGGCGTGGCGTCGCGCGTGCCCTTGTAGTCGGGAAACCGCTCCGTGCGGAACGTGACCCGGCCGGCGTCGAACGCGACCGCCATGTGCGTGGGCTGCTCGTCGCGGAGCAGGTTCGTCAGCATGGACGTGAAGCCGTAGACGGCGTTGGTGATCTGTCCTGAGCTGGTCGCGAGGGTGTCGGGCAGCGCGTAGAAGGCCCGATAGGCCATGGAATGGCCGTCGATCAGCAGGAGACGGGGGCGGCCTGAGGACGGCGTACCCGGAGTACGACTTGGCGCGGTGGAGGTCACGCCTGACAACATAGCTCGCATGACTGACACGAGCGCTTCCGTGACGCCATCCGACGCGGCTTCCGGAGCCGAGATCGACTGGAAGGCCATGTACGCCGGCGCGGAGACCGCGGGCACGCTCTTCGAGCGCATGGAGATGGAGCTGCTGGAGCTCGCGCCGGACCGGGCCGTGGGCCGCATCCCGGTGAAGGGCAACACCCAGCCCGCGGGCCTGCTGCACGGCGGCGCGTCGGTGGTGCTCGCCGAGACGCTCGGCTCGCTCGCCGCGCAGGCGCACGCCGGACCGGGCAAGAAGACGGTCGGCATCGAGGTGAGCGCGACGCACCACCGCGGGGCCCGCGAGGGCTACGTCACGGGCACGGCGACCGCGATCCACCTGGGCCGCTCGACGGCGTCCTACGAGATCGTGATCACCGACGAGGCCGGCAAGCGGGTGTGCACGGCGCGCCTGACCTGCATGATCCTCGGCTGAGCCGGAGGTGCAGCGCAGGGTGCGGGCCGAGGAACGAGGCACTCGCCCGGAGCGGAACCGCAGGCTCAGCCGACAAAGACAGAGCCTGAGCCGGAGGTGCAGCGCAGGGTGCGGGCCGAGGAACGAGGCACCCGCCCGGAGCGGAACCGCAGGCTCAG
>NZ_KI911656.1:35516-49245 GCF_000515355.1 Promicromonospora kroppenstedtii DSM 19349
GCGGTGCCCCGCGGCCTCGAGGGCGGCGGCGACCGTGTCGGCGGCGTCGGTCTGCCCCACCACGATCGCGTGCCCGCGGGCGCGCCGTTCCCTGAACCGGCGGATCTCCCCGGTGAACAGGGCGCGCGCCGCCTCGAACAGCGCGTAGACGGCCGTGCCGGGCGCGAGGAACCGGGCGACCTGGAGCTGCCAGGAGAGCCCGCCCCCTTCGCTGGCCGGGTCGGCGCCCATCACGAAGAGCTGCAGGTCGTGGTAGACGACGTCGTACCAGGTCCGGCCGGGCACGTGCGTCGTGTCGAGCATCAGGCCCCACCAGCCGAGGCCGAGTGAGACCACCACGAGGACGGCGAAGCCGATGCGGGACCAGGGGAAGGAGGCGCGGGTCACGCCGGAACAATAGCGACATCTCGCGCACGTCGGTGCGAACGTGTCAGACGCCCCCGCAGGTCTCAGACGTACGGGTCACCGGAGTGAACTGTGCGTCTGACACCTGCGAGGGCGTCTGGCGTGTGCCGGAGTCAGGTCAGACCTGGCTGCGGCCGTCCGCCTGCGAGCCGATGCGGTGCACCAGGATCGAGTTGGTCGTGCCCGGCACGCCGACCGGCGCACCCGAGACCACCACGACCGTGTCGCCCTTCTCGGCAAGACCCTGGTCCTGCAGGGTCAGGTCCACCTGGGCCACCATCGCGTCGACGGTGTCGACCTTCGGCACCAGGTACTCGTTGGTGCCCCACGTCAGGGCGAGCGTGTTGGCGACGTCCTGCTCCGGGGTGAACGCGAGCAGCGGGATCGACGAGCGCAGGCGGGACATCCGGCGCGCGGAGTCACCGGACTGCGTGAACGTCACGAGGTACTTGACCCCGAGCGTCTCGCCGATCTCGGCGGCGGCACGCGTGATGGCGCCACCACGCGTGTGCGGCGTCGAGCCGAGCGGCGCGATGCGCTCCCGGCCGGCCTCCTCCGTGGCCTCGATGATCCGGGCCATGGTCTGCACCGTGATGATCGGGTAGTCGCCCACCGAGGTCTCACCGGACAGCATGACCGCGTCGGCGCCGTCGAGCACCGCGTTGGCGCAGTCCGAGGCCTCGGCACGGGTCGGCGTCGGCGACGTGGTCATCGACTCCAGCACCTGCGTGGCCACGATGACCGGCTTGGCGTTGCGGCGCGCCATCTCGACGATGCGCTTCTGCACCAGCGGCACCTGCTCCAGCGGCATCTCGACCGCGAGGTCACCGCGCGCCACCATGACGCCGTCGAACGCGGCGATGACCTCGGCGAGGTTCTCCACGGCCTGCGGCTTCTCGATCTTGGCGATGACGGGGACCGTACGGCCCTCCTCCTCCATCACGCGGCGGACGTCCTCGTAGTCCTTGGCGGACCGCACGAACGACAGCGCGATGAAGTCGGCACCCAGGGCCAGCGCCCAGCGCAGGTCCGACTCGTCCTTGTCGGACAGGGCCGGCACCGACACGGCGACGCCGGGCAGGTTGATGCCCTTGTTGTTCGAGACGGGCCCGGGGACCTCGACCTCGGTGATGACCCGGGGGCCCTCGACGGCGGTGACGCGCACGCGCACCTTGCCGTCGTCGATCAGCAGCGGGTCACCCACCTGGGCGTCCTGGGCCAGGCCCTTGTGGGTGGTCGAGACGATCTCACGGTTGCCGAGGATGTCCTCGGTCGTGATGGTGAACGTGTCGCCCTTGTTCAGGAAGTGCTTTTCATCTCCCGCGAACCGGCCGAGCCGGATCTTGGGTCCCTGCAGGTCGACGAGTACGGCGACCGACTTACCTGCCGCCTTGGCGGCCTCTCGCACGTTCCGGTAGACCGCCGCGTGCGCCTCCTGCTCGCCGTGACTGCGGTTGATCCGCGCCACGTTCATGCCGGCGTCAACGAGTTCCCGGAGTTTCTCCGGGCTCTCCGTGGCGGGTCCGATGGTGCACACGATCTTGGCTCTGCGCATGTCTCCAGCCTAGGCATGGTGGGCGCCAACGCGCCCTGTGGGGGTGTACAACTCCCGGTGAAGTTCTCGGGTCACGATCGCAGCGCGAGCGTGCGCGGGCGCACCGGGGCGGGCAGCTCGGTGCTGCCCTGAAGGTAGGTGTCGGCCGCGGCGGCCGCGGCGCGGCCCTCCGCGATGGCCCACACGATGAGCGACTGCCCGCGGCCGGCGTCGCCGGCGACGAACACGCCCGGGAGGCTCGCGGCGTAGTCGTCGCCGCGGGCCACCAGGCCACGCTCGGTGACCTCGATGCCGGTCTGCTCCTCGAGCACACCGGTCTCGGGGCCGGTGAAGCCCATGGCCACGAGCACCAGGTCCGCGGGGATCTCGTGCTCGGTGCCCGGCTTCGGCGCCCGACGGCCGTCAGGAAGGTACTCGGTCTCGGCAACCTTCAGCGCGCGGACGTTGCCGTCGGCGTCGGCCAGGAACTCGACCGTCGACGCCAGGTACGTGCGCTCGCCGCCCTCCTCGTGCGAGGTCGAGACCTCGAACAGGATCGGGTCGGTGGGCCACGGCTGGTGGGCCGGCCGCTCGACCGGCGGCTTCTTGCCGATCGCGAGCGTGGTGACGCTCGCGGCGCCCTGGCGCAGCGCGGTGCCGAGGCAGTCCGAGCCGGTGTCGCCGCCGCCGATGATGACCACGTGCTTGCCGGCCGCGGTCGGTGCGCCCTCGGGCAGCACGTCCGGGGTACCGGCGGCGACCGCCTTGTTGGCGGGCGTCAGGTAGTCCATCGCGAAGTGGATGCCGGCCAGGTCGCGGCCCGCCACGGGCAGCTCGCGCGGCACCGTCGCACCGGTGGCGACCACGACGGCGTCGAACCGCCGGCGCAGGGCGTCCCAGCTGATGTCCTCGCCGATCGTCACGCCGGCGCGGAACCGGGTGCCCTCGGCCTCCATCTGCGCCAGGCGGCGGTCGATGTGCAGCTTCTCCAGCTTGAAGTCCGGGATGCCGTAGCGCAGCAGGCCGCCGATCGCGTCGTCCCGCTCGTAGACGACGACGGTGTGGCCGGCCCGCGTGAGCTGCTGGGCGGCCGCGAGGCCCGCGGGGCCCGAGCCGACGACGGCCACGGTGGAGCCCGTGAGGCGCTCCGGGACGTGCGGCGTGACCAGCCCGCGGGCGAACGCCTCGTCGATGATCGAGACCTCGACGTTCTTGATCGTCACCGCGGGCTGGTTGATGCTCAGCACGCAGGACGACTCGCACGGCGCAGGGCACACCCGCCCGGTGAACTCCGGGAAGTTGTTCGTGGCGTGCAGGCGGTCGATCGCGTCGGCCCACTGGCCGCGCCAGACGAGGTCGTTCCAGTCGGGGATCAGGTTGCCGAGCGGGCAGCCCTGGTGGCAGAACGGCACGCCGCAGTCCATGCAGCGGCCGGCCTGCTCCTTGAGGAACGGCTGCCCCTCCGTGCGGTGGGCGTGGGTGTCCTTCCAGTCCCGCAGGCGCACCTCGACCGGACGGTTGGCCGGGAGCTCCCGGTCCCGGACCTTCAGAAATCCTCTGGGGTCAGCCACGAGCCACCTCCATGATCTGGTTCCACACGGACGGGTCCCACTCGGACGCGCCCGAGATGTCGGTGCCGGCGGCCTCCGCCTCGGCGAGGGCCAGGCGCACGCGCGCCCAGCCGGGGGGCAGCAGGCGGCTGAACCGGCCGCGCGCCGCCTCCGGGTCCGCGAGCAGCTCGGCCGCGACGGCCGACCCGGTCTCGGCATGGTGCCGCTCCAGCAGGCCACGCACGGTCTCCCAGTCGGCGTCGTCCAGGACGCCGACGGCGAGGTCACCCGCCTCCAGCGCCACCTGGTTGACCCGCGAGACCCGCAGGTCCAGGAAGAACGCGGTGCCGCCGGACATGCCGGCGCCGACGTTGCGGCCCGTGGGGCCGAGCACCAGCACGGTGCCGCCCGTCATGTACTCGCAGGCGTGGTCGCCCACGCCCTCGGCCACCAGGGTGGCGCCGGAGTTGCGCACGCCGAACCGCTCCCCCACGCGTCCGCGCAGGAAGACCTCGCCGGACGTGGCGCCGTAGCCGATCACGTTGCCCGCGATGACGTCGGCGCCGCCCAGGACGGCCGCCTTGTCGGGCCGCACCGCGACGCGGCCGCCGGACAGGCCCTTGCCCACGTAGTCGTTGGCGTCGCCGAACAGGCGCAGCGTGACGCCGCGCGGCAGGAACGCGCCGAGCGACTGGCCGGCCGACCCGGTCAGGGTCACCTCGATCGTGTCGTCGGGCAGGCCCGCGCCGCGGTACCGCTTGGTCACCTCGTGGCCGAGCATGGTGCCGACCGTGCGGTTCACGTTGCGCACCGGCAGCTCGATCCGCACAGGCTCGCCGCGCTCCAGCGCCGGGCCGGCGGCCGCGATGAGCTGGTTGTCCAGCGCGCGGGCCAGACCGTGGTCCTGCGCGGTGGTGTGGCGCAGGGACGAGCCCTCCTTGAGCTGCGGACGGGCGAGCACCGGCGTGAGGTCCAGGCCCTGCGCCTTCCAGTGGTCCACGGCCTTGCGGGTGTCGAGCACCTGCACCTGGCCGACGGCCTCCTCGAGGCTCCGGAAGCCCAGCGCCGCGAGGTGCTCGCGCACCTCCTGCGCGATGAACTCGAAGAAGTTCACGACGAACTCCGGCTTGCCGGTGAACCGGCTGCGCAGCTCGGGGTTCTGCGTGGCCACCCCGACGGGACACGTGTCCAGGTGACACACGCGCATCATGACGCAGCCCGAGACCACCATGGGCGCGGTCGCGAAACCGAACTCCTCGGCGCCGAGCAGCGCCGCGACGATCACGTCGCGGCCCGTCTTCATCTGGCCGTCGACCTGCACCACGATGCGGTCGCGCAGGTCGTTCAGCACGAGGGTCTGCTGGGTCTCGGCCAGCCCGATCTCCCAGGGCGTGCCGGCGTGCTTGAGCGACGTGAGCGGCGAGGCGCCCGTGCCGCCGTCGTGCCCCGAGATGAGCACGACGTCCGCGTGCGCCTTCGAGACCCCTGTCGCGACCGTCCCCACCCCGAACTCGCTGACCAGCTTCACGTGGACGCGCGCCGACGGGTTCGCGTTCTTCGCGTCGTGGATCAGCTGGGCCAGGTCCTCGATCGAGTAGATGTCGTGGTGCGGCGGCGGCGAGATGAGACCGACGCCGGGCGTCGAGTGCCGCGTCTTGGCGACCCACGGGTAGACCTTGTTCCCGGGCAGCTGACCGCCCTCACCGGGCTTGGCGCCCTGGGCGAGCTTGAGCTGGATGTCGGTGGCCTGCGTCAGGTACTCCGACGTCACGCCGAACCGGCCCGAGGCGATCTGCTTGACGCGCGAGCGGCGCTCGTCGTCGTACAGACGCTCCGGGTCCTCGCCGCCCTCGCCCGTGTTGGAGCGGCCGCCGAGGCGGTTCATCGCGATCGCGAGGGTCTCGTGCGCCTCAGCCGAGATGGAGCCGTAGGACATGGCGCCCGTGTTGAACAGCTTGACGATCTCGCTGACCGGCTGGACCTCGTCGATCGGCACCGGCTCGCGGTCAGGGCTGAAGCGCAGCAGGCCGCGCAGCGTCATGAGGCGGTTGGACTGCTCGTCCACGCGCCGCGTGTACTGCCGGAAGATGTCCATCCGGCCCGAGCGCGTGGCGTGCTGCAGGCGGAACACCGTCTCCGGGTCGAAGAGGTGGTCCTCGCCGTCGCGGCGCCACTGGTACTCGCCACCGGTGGTCAGGCGCTCCCCCGGCTTCTTGTTGCCGGACGGCGGGTACGCCTCCGCGTGCCGCGCCGCGACCTCGGCCGCGATGACGTCCAGGCCGATGCCACCGAGCCGCGACGTGGTGCCGGTGAAGTAGTCCTCGACCAGGTCGTGGGACAGGCCGATGGCCTCGAAGATCTGCGCGCCGCGGTAGGACATGATCGTGGAGATGCCCATCTTGGACATCACCTTGAGCACGCCCTTGCCGAGCGCCTTGATCAGGTTGGCGACCGCCTGCTCGGGCGTGACGTCCAGGTAGCCGCGGCGGGCCAGGTCCTCGACCGTCTCCATGGCGAGGTACGGGTTCACCGCGGCCGCGCCGTAGCCGATCAGCAGCGCGACGTGGTGCACCTCGCGCACGTCGCCGGCCTCGACCACCAGCGAGACCCGGTTGCGGGTGTGCTTGCGCACCAGGTGGTGGTGCACGGCGCTGGTCAGCAGCAGCGACGGGATCGGGGCGAGCTCCGAGTTGGCGTCGCGGTCGGAGAGCACGAGGAAGCTCGCGCCCTGCTCCACGTACCGGTCGACGTCGGCGAAGATCGCCTCGAGCCGGGCCAGCAGCGCGGCGCCGCCGCCCGAGACGTCGTACAGGCCCTGGACGGTCTCGGCCTGGAACAGGCCCTCCAGCTCCCGGTCGCGCTCGACGTGCACGACCTTGGCGAGCTGGTCGTTGTCCAGCACCGGGAAGCCGAGCACCAGCTTGCGCGCGTGCTCCGGCAGGTCGGCCAGCAGGTTCGGCTCAGGGCCGATGGCGCTGCCGATGGCTGTGACCAGCTCCTCGCGGATCGCGTCCAGCGGCGGGTTGGTCACCTGCGCGAACATCTGCGTGAAGTAGTCGAACAGGAGCCGAGGCCGCTGCGAGAGCACGGCGACGGGCGTGTCGGAGCCCATGGCGCCGAGCGGCTCGCCGCCGGTGGTCGCCATCGGCGACAGGATGATCTTGAGCTCTTCCTCGGTGTAGCCGAAGGCCCGCTGCCGACGCCGGACCGACGCCGGGCTGTGCGCCACGTGCTCGCGGTCGGGCAGCTCGTCGAGGTAGACGGAGTGCTCGCGGATCCAGTCCCCGTAGGGGTGCATCGCGGCGAGGCCGGACTTGATCTCCTCGTCCTCGACGATGCGGCCGGAGCCGGTGTCGACGAGGAACATCTTGCCCGGCTCCAGGCGGCCCTTGCGGACCACCGTGGCGGGGTCGATGTCGAGCACGCCGGCCTCGGAGGCCAGGACGACCAGGCCGTCCTCGGTGACCCACCAGCGCCCGGGGCGCAGGCCGTTGCGGTCCAGCACGGCGCCGATCAGGGTGCCGTCGGTGAACGTGAGGGAGGCGGGGCCGTCCCACGGCTCGATGAGGTTCGCGTTGTACTGGTAGAACGCCCGCAGCGCGGGGTCCATGCCGGGGTTGTTCTCCCAGGCCTCCGGCACCATCATCAGCACCGAGTGCGGCAGTGAGCGGCCCGAAAGGTGCAGCAGCTCCAGCACCTCGTCGAAGCTCGCCGAGTCGCTCGCGCCGGGCGAGCAGACCGGCTGCAGCGGCGCGAGGTCACCGAGCAGGTCGGACTCCATGGTGCCCTCGCGCGCCGCGACCCAGTTGCGGTTGCCGCGCACGGTGTTGATCTCGCCGTTGTGGGCCAGGAGCCGGAACGGCTGCGCCAGGGGCCACGACGGGAACGTGTTGGTCGAGAACCGCGAGTGGACCAGAGCCAGCTCCGTGGCGTACCGCGGGTCCGACAGGTCGGGGAAGAACGGCTCGAGCTGCGCCGTCGTCAGCATGCCCTTGTACGTCAGGGTGCGGGCGCTGAGCGAGGCGAAGTAGAGCCCGACCTCGTTCTCCGCCCGCTTGCGCAGGCGGTAGCAGCGGCGGTCCAGGTCGATGCCGGACAGGCTGCGCGACGGGTCGGCCACCACGATCTGGCGGAACACCGGCATGGAGGCGCGCGCCGTCGGGCCGACGATGCCGGCGTCCACCGGCACGTCGCGCCACGCGAGGACGTCGAGCTTCTCCTCGGCGGCCAGCGCCTCGACGCGGGCCACCATGGCGTCCCGCTCGGCCTCGTCGGTCGGCAGGAACGCCGTACCGATCGCGTACATCCCGGCGGGCGGCAGGTCCACCCCGACGACGTCGCGGACGAACGCGTCGGGGATCTGGGTGAGGATGCCGGCGCCGTCGCCGCTGTCCTCCTCCGCCCCCACCGCGCCGCGGTGGTCGAGGTTCAGCAGGGCGGTGAGCCCGGCATCGACGATGTCGCGCCCGGGCGTTCCGCGCAGGGTCGCCACGAAGGCGACGCCGCACGCGTCGTGCTCGGCCGCCGGGTCGTAGAGGCCGCCTTCAAACGTCTGCGTCGGCAGCCCAACCCTCTGTGTCGGCAACGGCTTGGTCATGGGTCCTCACAGGCACTCGGCCGCAGCCGAGCGCAGTCCTTGCGGGTGGTCCGGGACGACGGCGGCCCGGTCGGTCTCAGGGCTCGTCGTCCGGTGGTCCCGGCGGTCGTGCCCCTCAGGTGCGCACGGAGGCGTCCGCGTCGGACTCCTCCTGTGCTGCTGTCTTGCCTTCCTCCGGCTCGGCCTCGGCCTCGCCGGTCCCTTCGACTCCTGGGTCAGGCTCCGGCTCGGCCCGTGGGCCGGCCGGTGGTTCGTCGTCCTCGGGTCGCAGCCGTACGGACTCTTCCCTGGTGGGGAACTTGCGAGCCAGCACGATCGAGACCACCAGGGCCGCTAGGCCCAAGAGGATCGAGGTCCAGACGTTGAGGCGGAGCCCCAGCACCTGCTCCGCATCGTCGATGCGGAGCATCTCGATCCAGACCCGTCCGAGAGTGTAGAGCAGGACGTACGCCCAGAATACCCGCCCATGACCCAACCTGAACCGACGGTCTAGAAACAGCAGAACTCCGGCCATCAGGAGATTCCACAGGAGTTCGTACAGGAAGGTCGGGTGGAACAGCGTGCCCTCCGGGTACGCCACGCCGGTGGCCGGGTTGGGCACCAGGTACTCGGCGTCGATGTGCAGGCCCCAGGGCAGCTCCGTGGGCCGGCCGTACAGCTCCTGGTTGAACCAGTTGCCGAGGCGGCCGACGGCCTGCGCGACGAGGAGGCCCGGCGCGACGGCGTCGGCGAACGACGACAGCCGTACGCCCTGTCTGCGGCAGCCGATCCAGGCGCCGACGGCGCCGAGCGCCACGGCGCCCCAGATGCCGAGGCCGCCCTCCCAGACGTAGAGCGCCGTGACGGGGTCGCCTCCGCCCGAGAAGTTCTCGCCGAAGTACCGCTCCGGGGACGACAGCACGTGGTAGATCCGGCCGCCGACGATGCCGAACGGCACCGCCCAGAACACGATCTCCAGGACGTCGTCCGGATTGCCCCCGCGCGCCTTCCAGCGCCGGGCGGTCATCCACACGGCGATGACGATCCCCGCGAGGATCGCCAGCGCGTAGGCGCGCACCGGGAAGATGCCGACGTACCAGGTGTGCTCGCCAGGGCTCGGGATCTGGGAGGGGGCGGGTGCCTGCGGCAGTGCTGACAGCGCGGCGGGCAGCTCGTGCAGAGCGGCCGGCAGTGCGGTCAGCAGCGTCACAGGGCCTCTCCGGAGGTGGTCTTCGCACCGGCGGGGGTGTCGGCGGGCGCCGAGGCGCGAGCCGACCGTACCCCGGCCGCGAGGTCCTCCGTCACCCCGGCCAGATCCGTGAGACGGACCGCCCACTCGTCGTCCGGCAGCGGGCCGTCGGACAGGAGCGGGCGCACCAGCGCGGAGCCGACGATCACGCCGTCGGCGAACCGGCCCACCTCGGCGGCCTGCGCCCCCGTGGAGACGCCCAGGCCCACGCAGACGTTGGGCGCGCCCGCGGCGCGCGTGTCGGCCACGAGCTGCTCGGCGCGCGAGCCCACCTCGTTGCGCACGCCGGTGACGCCCATGAGCGAGGCCGCGTACACGAAGCCGCGCGACTGGCCGGCCGTGAGCCGCAGCCGTTCCGGCGTCGAGCTGGGGGCCACGAGGAACACGCGGTCCAGCCCGTGCTTCTCGCTGGCCTCGATCCAGTCGGCGCCCTCGTCCGGGATGAGGTCGGGTGTGATGAGCCCGGCGCCGCCCGCGGCCGCCAGGTCACGCGCGAACGCGTCCGGGCCGTACTTGAGCACCGGGTTCCAGTACGTCATGACCAGCACGGGCACGTGCGGCGCGTAGTCGCTCAGCTCACGCACCACGCGGAACACGTCCCGCACGCGGGCGCCCGCGTCGAGCGCGCCCTGCGCCGCGGCCTGGATCACCGGGCCGTCGAGGACGGGGTCGGTGTACGGGACGCCCAGCTCGATCAGGTCGACGCCGTGGTCGACGAGCGTCTTGAGCGCCTCGATCGACCGGTCCACCGTCGGGTAGCCCACCGGCAGGTAGCCCACCAGGGCGGCCCGGTTCTCCTGCTCGCGCAGGCGGGTGATCAGGTCGGCGCTGCGGGACCCGGTGTGGGGTCCCGTCGCCGGCTCGGTCAGCGTGCTCATCCCCGGCCCTCCTGCCGCTCGAGCTCTTCCGCGGCCACGTTGTCGGCGCCGTCCAGCAGCCCGAACCAGCGCGCGGCCGTCGCCACGTCCTTGTCCCCGCGGCCCGACAGGTTCACCAGCAGCAGGAGCGGCTGGCCGTCCGGCCCGGTGCGCCCCTCGGCCGCGGCGGTCTGGCCGACCCGCAGCGCGCCCGCGAGGGCGTGCGCCGACTCGATGGCCGGGATGATGCCCTCGGTGCGGCACAGCAGGCGGAACGCCTCCATGGCCTCGTCGTCGGTCACGGGCTCGTAGGTGGCCCGGCCCAGGTCGTGCAGCCAGGCGTGCGCGGGGCCGACGCTCGGGTAGTCGAGGCCCGCGGAGACCGAGTGGCTCGGCAGCGTCTGGCCGTCGTCGTCCTGCAGCAGGTAGGAGCGCGCGCCGTGCAGCACGCCCAGCGCGCCGCCGCTGAACCGGGCAGCGTGCCGGCCCGACTCGATACCCTCGCCACCGGCCTCGAAGCCGCGCAGCTCGACGCTCTTCTCGTCGAGGAACGCGTTGAAGATGCCCAGCGCGTTGGACCCGCCGCCCACGCATGCCGCGACGACGTCGGGCAGGCGGCCGGTGCGCTCCAGCATCTGCTCGCGCGCCTCCTCGCCGATGATGCGGTGGAACTGGCGCACCATCTCGGGGAACGGGTGCGGGCCCGTGACGGTGCCCAGCAGGTAGTGCGTGGTCTCGACGTTGGCGACCCAGTCGCGCAGCGCCTCGTTGATCGCGTCCTTGAGGGTGCGCGAGCCGATCTTGACGGGCACCACCTCGGCGCCGAGCAGGCGCATGCGCGCCACGTTCAGCGCCTGGCGCCGCGTGTCCTCCTCGCCCATGTAGATCACGCACTCGAGGTCCATCAGGGCGGCCGCGGTCGCGGTGGCGACGCCGTGCTGGCCCGCCCCGGTCTCGGCGATGAGGCGCTTCTTGCCCATGCGCTTGACCAGCAGCGCCTGGCCGAGCACGTTGTTGATCTTGTGCGAGCCGGTGTGGTTGAGGTCCTCGCGCTTGAGGAACACCCGCACGCCACCGTGCTCGCCGCCCGCGTGCGCCGCGAACCGCGGCACCTCGGTCAGCGGGCTGGGCCGGCCGGTGTACTCCCGGTGCAGGCGCTGCAGCTCCGCCGCGAACTCGGGGTCGTCGGCCGCCTTGCGGAACTCGGTGTCCAGCTCCTCCAGCGCGGCGATCAGCGCCTCGGGCACGAAGCGACCGCCGTACTGACCGAAGTACGGGCCGGAGACGTCGGAAAGCTTCACGTCGCTCATCTGGGATCCCTTCAGGCCGGCCGCACGGACCGCAGCGACGGGTGCGAGCCCGCGGCGACGAGGTCCGCCACCGAGGCGCGCGGGGCGCCGTCGGTCACAAGGGCCTCGCCCACCAGGACGCCGTCCGCTCCGGCCCGGGCCATCTCCATCACGTCGTGCGGGCCACGGATGCCGGACTCGGCGATCTTGATCACGTCGTCCGGGATGTACTCGGCGAGGCTGCGGAACAGGCCGCGGTCCAGCTCGAGGGTCTTGAGGTTGCGGTGGTTGACGCCCACGACGCGCGCCCCGGCGTCGACCGCCCGGCGCACCTCCTCGAGGTTGTGCGTCTCCACGAGGGCCGTCATGCCGAGCGAGTGCACGCGCTCCACCAGCGACTCCAGCACGGTCTGCTCCAGGGCGGCCACGATGATCAGGACGAGGTCGGCCCCGTGCGCGCGGGCCTCCCAGACCTGGTACGGCGTCACGACGAAGTCCTTGCGCAGCACCGGCACGTCCACCCGGCCGCGCACGGCGTCCAGGTCGGCCAGCGAGCCGTGGAACCGGCGCTGCTCGGTGAGCACCGAGATCGCCGAGGCCCCGCCGGACTCGTACTCGACGGCCAGGGCCGCCGGGTCGGCGATCGGGGCCAGGGATCCCTTGCTCGGGCTCGAGCGCTTCACCTCGGCGATCACGGAGACGGCGTCCGCCTGCTTGAGCCGGCCGAGGCACTCGAGGGCACCGGGCACGGCGTTGGCGCGCTCCTTGAGCGCGTCGAGAGGCACACGTGCCTCACGCTCCGCGAGGTCCTCACGAACCCCCGCGACGATGTCCTCCAGGACCGACATGTAATGAGCCTCCCCGTGCCCTTGCTCTGCCCTCGGCAGGCGGCCTCGTTCGTGCGGCTGACGACGCACCGCGCGCCTGCTGGGACCTGTGCCCCATGGCCATGGTAGGCGGATCCAAGGTGTGGTCCTGACCACTCCCGGCCCGTGAGACGACGGCCCGTCAGATCCCGGCCCGGGTGTGGAGCGCCCTCCCCGGCGGAGCGCCTGATCAGCGCGGGGATCAGAGCCAGGGGGTCAGCCAGGGCTGCAGCCACGGCAGGTTCCGCGCCACGAGGAACGCGAGCGCGACCCCGAGCGTGACCCAGCCGGCGGTGCTCGACAGGCCGCGGAACGGGCGTCCGCGGGCAGCGGCCACGAGCCAGGCGAGCCACACGACGACGACCACCGGGGCCGTGACCGTCCACAGCGCGTTGGCGGACCAGGCGCCCGCCAGGTCGAGGTGCGCCAGGTCGTGCGTGGCACGCAGCCCGCCGCACAGCGGGCAGGCCAGGCCGGTCAGCTCCAGCAGCGGACAGAACCCGTAGGAGCCCGGCACGTGCGGGTCGCGGAGCGCCACCAGGAGGGTCGCCGCCCCGACGGCCACCCCGGCCAGCAGCGGCGCCCGCAGCGCGGGTGCCGTCGCCGGCCGGACGGCGGTCTCAGGAATGGGGCCCACCCGCCAGGAAGCGGACGATGACGAGGCCGATGACGAACACGAGGACCGCGAGGGACAGCCAGCCCAGCACGACGCCGGCCAGCGCCGTCCCCTCGTTGTCGGCCTCGCCCGCGCGGACGGCGCGGCGGCCCTGGTTGCCGACGATGATCGCGGGGATGCCCGTGAGGACACCCAGGAACAGCACGATCGACGCGATGCCCAGCACGAGCGACCAGACCCCCAGGTTGTTGCGGGGGTAGGCGGCGGACGGTGCGGCCATCTCCAGGGCGGTCATGGCACCGGTTACCGCTGGACCGTCTTCTGGCCCAGGCCCAGGTTGCGCAGCACCAGGCCGATGATCAGCGAGGCGCCGACCACGACGAAGCCGAGCACGAACAGGACCAGCCACGACGACCAGGACTGGGCCACCACGACGCCCCACGAGGAGATCAGCACGCCCAGCGTGATCCCGACCATCGTGACCCACGCCGCGACCGTGTGGCCGTGGTTGGTCGGCGGGACGCCCGGCGGGAGGTAGGCGATCTCAGGCTTGTTCTCGGTCATCGCAGGTTTGATGCCTTTCGTGTCGTGCGGTACGCGCCCAGCCTAACCGTTCCCGGCCGGGTCAGCGGCCCGTCGGGTCGTCGCCCCGGGACAGCGCGTCCCAGGCGTCGTGAGGGTCGATCTCGTCGTCGGTGTCGTCCTCCGTGCTGCCGGCCGGGTCACCGGCGGCGCCCGTCCCGGCCGCCTCGGGGGCGGTGTCGGGACCGGCCGCGGGGCCGGCAGT
>NZ_KI911656.1:49345-53920 GCF_000515355.1 Promicromonospora kroppenstedtii DSM 19349
GCCGGCGTCCCGCGGCAGGCGGGCGTCGCCGTGCTCGAGGGCGCCGGTCGCGTCGGCGACCTGCGCGATGCGCTCGTAGCCGACCAGGGCGCGCGGCAGCTCGCCCAGCACCCAGCCGAACGCCTGCACGGGCACGGTCATCATCGTGAGCAGGTAGGCGGCGGTCACCAGGTCGCCTGGTTCGACGGCGCCCGCGGCGATGCGCCAGGTGCCGACGGCCAGCACCAGGAGGGTGCCGATCGACGGCAGGGTCTGGATCACGGGGTCGAACAGCGAGCGGACGATGCCGACCCGGACGTTCGCGGCGCGCAGCTCCTGCGTGCGGGCACCGAACCGGCTCTCCTCGCGGTCCTCGGTGCCGAGCGCCTTGACCAGCAGCGCCGCCTCGAAGCTCTCGTGGGCGACGTCGGCCACGTCGCCGCGCAGCCGCTGCGCCCGGGTCACGGCCGGGGACATGTGCCGCTGGTAGACGGCGTTCACGGCGATCGTGACCGGGATGATCGCGAGGGCCGCGAGCGCCAGCCAGGGGTCGATCGCCACCAGCAGCCCCACGGAGACACCGATCATGACCACGACGCCGAGCGCGAACGGCAGCGGGTTGAAGACGCCGGTGGCGGCCTCGGTGTCGGAGGTGGTGTGGTTCAGGAGCTGGCCGGCGGGGTGCGAGCGGTGCCAGGAGACAGGCAGCCGCAGGTACTGCCGGGTCAGGGTGGTGCGGTGGTCGGCCTGGATGCCGACGAAACCGTATCCGGCCCAGATGCGGCGACCGGCGACGGACAGGGCGAGCGAGAGGGCGACGGCGCCGAGCACGAGGCCGGCGAGCCAGACCCGGTCCTGGGCGGCTTCGTCGCCGCCGATGGCCGGGACCACGACGGAGTCGGTGGCCCAGCCGACCGCGCGGCTGACGGCGACGGTGAGCGCGCCGAAGAGGCCGGAAGCGCCCACGGCCAGCACGTAGATGCCGGGGTGGGCGCGCATACCGCGCCACATGACCGAGATCGAGCGGCGCACACGAGAGCCCTGAAGGGCCATCGGGGTGGGTCGCGGGGCTTCTGGGGGCACGGCAAGACCTCGCTTCCTGGGGGGACCCCGCAATTTTCTCATGGCGAGGGAATCGATTCGACGGATTTACGCCGAGGGCGTCACCCCTCGGCGTCACCGACGCTAAGACCTCAACTCAGGTCGAGGTCAAGGAAGTCCCGGGGGGCGCCTCAGCGGACGTCGAGGCCGGCGGCGCGCATCGCGTCCTTGACCTGACCCACCGTGAGCTTGCCGAAGTGGAAGACCGACGCGGCCAGGACGGCGTCCGCCCCCGCCCGGGCCGCCTCGACGAAGTGCTCAGGGGTGCCCGCGCCGCCCGAGGCGACCAGGGGCACGTGCACGCGCTCGCGCACGGCGTGCAGCATCTCCAGGTCGAACCCGGCCGTGGTGCCGTCGGCGTCCATCGAGTTCAGCAGGATCTCGCCGGCGCCGAGCCGGGCGGCCGTCTCGGCCCACTCGACGGCGTCGATCCCGGTGCCTCGACGGCCGCCGTGCGTGGTGACCTCGTAGCCCGAGGGGGTGGTCACGTCGCCGGTGACACGGCGCGCGTCGACGCTCAGGGTCAGCACCTGCGAGCCGAAGCGCTGGGCGATCTCGGCGATCAGCTCCGGGCGCGCGATGGCGGCCGTGTTCACGCCCACCTTGTCGGCGCCCGCGCGCAGCAGCCGGTCGACGTCGTCCGTGGAGCGGACGCCGCCGCCCACCGTGAGCGGCACGAAGACCTGCTCGGCGGTGCGGCGCACGACGTCGACCATGGTCTGCCGGTCGCCCGACGAGGCGGACACGTCCAGGAACGTGAGCTCGTCGGCGCCCTCGGCGTCGTACCGGCCGGCGAGCTCGACCGGGTCACCGGCGTCCCGCAGGTCGGCGAAGTTGACGCCCTTGACCACTCGGCCCGCGTCGACGTCCAGGCACGGGATCACACGGATCGCGACGGACATCAGCCCTCCTTCTTCTTCGGTGCTTCCTCGTCCCCGGCGACGGCCTTGTGCGCGTCGAGGATGTCGACGACGTACACCACCGTCTCGCCGGCGAGGCTGCTGCTGGTGTTGGCGTACCCGCTCCCCGGCGGGACGACGAGCATCACCTGGGACCCGACGGTCTGCTCCAGGAGCCCCTGGTCCCAGCCGTCGACGAGCCGGCCGATGCCGATCTCGGCGGACTGGGGCGGGGTGTCCTCGGTCCACGTGGTGTCGACCACCTCGCCGTCGCTCCAGCGGACGGCGGTGAACTCCACGGTGAGGATCTGGCCGGCCCGCACCTGCGGCCCGGAGCCGCGCAGCAAGGGGTGCACCACGAGGTCGGTCGGTGGATCGACGCCACGCGGGATGCGGACGGTCGGGGCGCCCAGGTCGTCCAGGCGCACCTGCGGCAGCTCCTTGCCTGGCGGCACGCCCTCCGTGCCGGACGCCCGGGCGGGCAGCACGTCGACCACCAGCAGCACCGGGACGCCGTCCTGCTCCTCCATGAGCGCCAGACGGGTGCCGACGCGGCGGCCCTCGAGCGCCGCGAACAGGTGGTTGCCGAGCGACTTCTCGGTCATCGTGTACGCCGCGGGCGCGGTGCGGAACGTGTTCTGCAGCTCCGTTCCGTCGCGGCCGTCCTGCGCGTACAGGTTCAGGAGCACCGGGTCGTCCCGCTCCAGCACGTCGCCGGTGCCGGGCCAGACCATGCGCGAGCCGGGTTCCACGACCTCGAACGGCTTCTCGTACTCGAGCGTCGGCGGGGCGTCGCTCCCGCCCGTGACCTGCAGCGGCGCCTGCGACGCCGAGGACGTCGGGGCCGGGCCCACCTCGACCGGCAGCGAGGCCGGCGTGCACGCCGTGGTCATGGTCACCGCGGCTGCCGCCAGACCGCCGACGAGGACGCGTACCCAGGAGCTCACTCGCGCAAGTCTCCCATGCTGCGACGACGGTCCGGGAACGACGGTGCCCCGGTCACCGGCCGGCGGCCGGCGGCCGGGGCACCGTCACGTGCGCTCGGCGCTCACATGCTCTCGATGAGCCGCTCCACGCGGTCGTCCACGCTCTTGAACGGGTCCTTGCACAGCACGGTGCGCTGCGCCTGGTCGTTCAGCTTGAGGTGCACCCAGTCGACCGTGTAGTCCCGCCGCGCCTCCTGTGCCGCCCGTACGAAGTCGCCGCGCAGCTTGGCCCGGGTGGTCTGCGGCGGCAGCGCCGTCGACTCGAAGACCTCCAGGTCCGTGGTGACCCGCTCCACCATGCCGCGGGCGGCGAGCAGGTTGTACAGGCCCTCCGTGCGGGAGATGTCGTGGTAGGCCAGGTCGAGGCGGGCGATCCGGGGGTCGTCCAGCCCCAGGTCGTGCTTCTCCTGGTACCGCTTGATCAGCTTGAGCTTGATGACCCAGTCCAGCTCCCGGTCCACGAGGGACAGGTTCTCGGCCTGCAGGGCGCGCAGCCCGCGCTCCCACAGGTCGAGCACCTGCTTGACCACCGGGGTGACCTCGAGGTTGGCCTCCACGAGCTCGCGGGCGCGCTCGTAGTACTCCGACTGGATCTCGATCGCCGTCATGGTCCGGCCGTTGGCCAGCGTCACGGCGTGCTTGCCCGTGCGGTCGTGGCTGATCTCCCGGATGGCCCGGATGGGGTTCTCCAGGGTGAGGTCCCGCATCGGGACCCCTGCCTCGACCAGGCGCAGCACCAGGTCGGTGGTGCCCACCTTGAGCATCGTGGTGGGCTCCGCCATCGACGAGTCGCCCACGATGACGTGCAGCCTGCGGTACAGCTCCGCGTCCGCGTGCGGCTCGTCGCGCGTGTTGATGATCGGCCGGGACCGGGTGGTGGCGCTGGAGACGGCCTCCCAGATGTGGTCGGCGCGCTGCGAGAGGCAGAACACCGCACCGCGCGGCGTTGAGAGCACCTTGCCCGCACCGACCAGGATCTGCCGGGTGATCAGGAACGGAACCAGCACGTCGGACAGCCGCGAGAAGTCGCCGGACCGCCGCACCAGGTAGTTCTCGTGGCAGCCGTAGGAGTTGCCCGCCGAGTCGGTGTTGTTCTTGAACAGGTGGATGCGTCCGGGCAGGTCCTCGTGCTCCAGACGCTGCTGCGCGTCGGCCACGAGGCCCTCCAGGATGCGTTCGCCGCCCCGGTCGTACGAGACGAGCTGCCGCACGTCGTCGCACTCCGCCGTCGCGTACTCGGGGTGCGAGCCGACGTCGAGGTAGAGGCGGGAGCCGTTCCTCAGGAACACGTTCGAGGAACGGCCCCACGCCACCACCTTCCGGAACAGGTAGCGGGCGACCTCGTCGGCCGACAGGCCACGCCCGTCGTCGGCGGCGCACGTGACGCCGTACTCGGTCTCGAGACCGAAGATCCTGCGGTCCATGGATTCCCCTCCCGTTCGCGGAACCTGGTTTATTCGTCGGCGCCGGACGAGGTGCCGGTCGCGCCCGGCCCCTCGTCCGGCTTCTCCTTCGCCGGGGAGCCATCTGCCGGGGAGTCCTCGGCGGGCTCGTCCGCAGGGCTCTCCGGGGGAACGGTGTCCGCCGTGCTCAGGCCCGGCGTCGCCGAG
>NZ_KI911656.1:54020-55087 GCF_000515355.1 Promicromonospora kroppenstedtii DSM 19349
CGCGAGCCCCGCCGCGGACAGCGCCGCGACGGCCTCGCGCCGGCGGCCGTTGGTGATGGCCGCGCCCGCCCCCGCCCAGAGGAACGCGCCGATCAGGGCCGACCACAGCACCGTGGTGATGTCCGGCCTGGTGCCCAGCACCAACGGCACCACCAGAGCCCAGAGCAGCACACCGACGGCGACGACGCGGCCCACCCAGCCGGCCGCGATGGTGCCCCTGTTGCGCTTGCCGGTGACGGCCCAGACCAGCGACTCGAGGATCTGCCCGCCGTCCAGCGGCAGGCCCGGCAGCAGGTTGAACAGGCCGACGAAGGCGTTGGAGAACGCGCCGGCCCAGAGCAGGAGCGCCGGCACGGTCATGACCGGCGAGGCCTGGAAGGCGAACCAGAACCCGGCCGCGAGCGCCAGGTTGGTCAGCGGCCCGACGACGGCGACGAGGAAACCGTCGAGCGGCCGGCCGAGGCCGCCGGTGTAGGCGGTGTGGCCACCCCAGATGGTGATCGCGAGCTCGGTCACCTTCTGACCCCGCGCCCGGGCGACCAGCGCGTGCGCGACCTCGTGCAGGAGCACGGAGGCGAACAGGAGCAGGACGAACACGAACGCGACGAGGTAGGCGCCCGCGCCGAGCTGGGGTGCGCGCGCCTGCACGTTCGGCAGGAACAGGAGGGTCAGGACGATGGCCGCGAGGAACCAGGACCGCGTGACGATCACGGGTGCGCCGGCGACGCGTCCGATGACGAACCCCTTCGAACGTTCCGGGGCGGGTGCGGGCGTGGAGGCGGGCTCCGAGGTGGTCACCGGACAAACCTAACCGGCCGCGGGACGTGCGGGTGACGGCACGCTGTGGACAACTCCCGGGGGATGTCGGTGGCCGCCCCTAGGGTTGGGGCATGACGACGACGGAGCTGACCCAGGGCCTGGTGCCGGACGCGACGACGGAGGCGGCCGACGCCGCGACCGCCGTGCGCGCGCCCTCGCGACCGCCGGCCCTGTCCCCGTCGCGTGCCAACGACTTCATGCAGTGCCCGCTGCTGTTCCGGTTCCGGACGGTGGACCGGCACTGCATG
>NZ_KI911656.1:55187-58759 GCF_000515355.1 Promicromonospora kroppenstedtii DSM 19349
CGGCCCGGCAGGCCGGGCTCCACCACGGGCACCTGCCCCGTGACGGGGCCGGACGGCGCGGGTCGCGCCGGGTCGTCGGTCAGCATGGACGGCTGCGCCGAGGCACGGTCGAGGTGGAACCCGCGCGCGTCCTGCAGCGGGTCCTCGTCGTCGTAGTCCCAGCGCGCCTTGCCACCCGCCCCCTCGGCGCGGGTGGAGATGGCCCGGTAGGTGGTCACCACCTGGCTCGACAGCAGCATGGGGTTGGCCAGGGGACGGCCAGGCTGCAGCACTCCGTACTCGGTCTCGATGCCCATCACACGACGCACGCTCACGTCCACCACCCTATGCCGGAGTAGTCCAGATGGTCGGGCAGGTCCGCGCCTGTTCGACGGACGCGGACCTGCCCGGGTTGTGTGGTCAGAGGTACTGGCCGGTGTTCTGGACGGTGTCGATCGTGCGGGGCGTGGCGCCCTCGCCCTTCTTCTGCACGATGGTGCGGATGAAGACGATGCGCTCGCCCTTCTTGCCGCTGATCCGCGCCCAGTCGTCGGGGTTGGTCGTGTTCGGGAGGTCCTCGTTCTCCTTGAACTCGTCGACGCAGGCCGTCAGCAGGTGCTCCACGCGGATGCCCTTCTGCCCCGTCGCCAGGAAGTCCTTGATCGCGTTCTTCTTGGCCCGGTCCACCACGTTCTGGATCATGGCGCCCGAGTTGAAGTCCTTGAAGAACAGGGTCTCCTTGTCCCCCGAGGCGTAGGTGACCTCGAGGAACTGGTTCTCCTCGTCATCGGAGTACATCCGCTCCACGACCGAGGTGATCATGCCGTCCAGCGCCTCGCTGACGTTGTTGCCGTACTCCGCCAGGTCGTCCGCGTGGATCGGCAGCTCCTTGGTGAGGTACTTGCCGAAGACCTCCTTTGCCCCCTCGGCGTCGGGCCGCTCGATCTTGATCTTCACGTCGAGCCGCCCCGGGCGCAGGATGGCCGGGTCGATCATGTCCTCGCGGTTGGAGGCGCCGATCACGATGACGTTGTCGAGCCGCTCCACGCCGTCGATCTCGGCGAGGAGCTGCGGCACGATCGTGGTCTCGACGTCCGAGGAGAGGCCGGTGCCGCGGGTGCGGAACAGCGACTCCATCTCGTCGAAGAAGACGACGACGGGCATCCCCTGGCTGGCCTTCTCCCGGGCGCGGGCGAAGATCAGGCGGATGTGCCGTTCGGTCTCACCGACGTACTTGTTGAGCAGCTCCGGGCCCTTGACGTTCAGGAAGAAGCTCTTCACCTCGGGGTTGCCCCCGTTGGCCCGCGCCACCATCCCGGCGAGCGAGTGCGCCACGGCCTTGGCGATGAGCGTCTTTCCGCAGCCGGGCGGGCCGTACAGGAGCACGCCCTTGGGCGGGCGCAGCCCGTGCTCCCGGAACAGGTCGGGGTGCGCGAAGGGCAGCTCGACCGCGTCGCGGATCGCCTCGATCTGCGGGCCGAGACCACCGATGTCCTCGTACTCGATGTCCGGGACCTCCTCGAGGACCAGCTCCTCGACCTCGGACTTGGGCACGATCTCGAACACGAAACCGCTGCGGGTATCGACCGTGAGCGAATCCCCCACGCGCAGCGGGGCGTCCATCACCGAGCCGGCGAGACGCACCACGCGCTCCTCGTCGGCACGGCCCACCACGAGCACGCGGTCACCGCCGAGCATCTCCTTGACGGTCACCAGCTCACCGGTGCGCTCGTACTCGCCCGCGCCGACCACGGTCATCGCCTCGTTGAGCTTGACCTCCTGGCCCGGCCGCAGCCGCGTGACGTCCAGGCTGGGGCTGGCGGAGACATGCATCTTGCGGCCGGCCGACGAGATGTCCACCGAACCGTCGGAGTGCGCTCCGAGGAAGACGGCGTAGGTACCCGGTGGCTTGGCCAGGTCATCGAGCTGTTTCTTGAGCTCGACTATCTGATCGCGCGCCGCGCGGAGGGCTTCCGCGAGGCGCTCGTTCTTTGCTGAGAGGAGGGCGATCTGTCGCTCGTAGTCGCGGCTTGGCAAAGACTCGTGCTCGGGATGGTTGTATCCTGACGTGTTCTCGGTCATGACATCCCCTCTCGTAGGGCCCGGGAGGCGACCATATGACGCAAACGCCTCCGAGAACAGCACTCTAAGCACAGTCACTGACACTCCGGGAGTAAGAGCACCCGTTTGAGACGTCCGGGGTACCCGATCGTTACAGCCCGTTCACGCGGGAGGGGGGTTCTCCGTGTCAGGTGCAACACCGAGGTCACGTCGGACCTTTCGGATCTTCTTGTCCGATATCGCGCGCTCGCCGAGCTCCTCCGGCGACCACTCGGCCTCGGCCGTCGCGGGGTAGGCACCCTTGGCAGGGCGCCGTTTCCGCTCGGGCGGGACCACGCCGTCGGCCAGGCGGCGGGTCGTGATGAGGAAGCCGGTGTGCCCGATCATCCGGTGCTCGGGGCGGACCGCGAGACCCTCCAGGTGCCACCCGCGGACCATCGTCTCGAAGGCCGCGGGCTCGGCGAACCGGCCGTCCGCACGGAGGTCTTCTGCTGTGCGCGAAAGCTGGGTCGTGGTGGCCACATAGCAGACAAGGACGCCGCCGGGCGCGAGCGCGGTCGCGACGGCGTCGACGTTCTCCCACGGAGCGAGCATGTCCAGCACCACGCGGTCGACGGTGCCCGGCTCGGCCACCTGGGGCAGCACGTCGGCGAGGTCGCCCACGGACAGGTTCCACGCCGGGTGCGGCCCGCCGAAGAAGGTCTCCACGTTGCCCTGGGCGATCGCGGCGAAGTCCTCGCGGCGCTCGATCGAGTGCACGTGGCCGGCGTCGCCGACCGCGCGCAGCAGCGACATGGTCAGCGCGCCCGAGCCCACGCCGGCCTCGACCACCCGGGCTCCCGGGTAGATGTCGGCCATGGCGACGATCTGCCCGGCGTCCTTGGGGTAGACGACGGCGGCGCCGCGCGGCATCGACAGCACGTAGTCGGCCAGCAGCGGGCGCAGCGCGAGGTACTCGATCTCGGCCGTGTTGACGACCACCGAGCCCTCCGGCTGCCCGATGATCTGCTCGTGCTTGAAGTAGCCCTTGTGGGTGTGGAAGGTGCCGCCGGGCTGCAGGGTGATGGTGTGCAGGCGGCCCTTGGGGTCGGTCAGCTGGACCTTGTCGCCCACTCGGAACGGGCCGCGGCGCAGCTCGGCGCCGGTGGCGGTAGGGGCATCGGTGGGTGTGGTCACGACCGACCAGTCTAGGTGCCCCGCACCGCCCGGGCGACGTCGGCGAGGTCGAGCACTCCGGTGACCCGGCCCTGCTCGACGACCGGGACCAGCCGGGCGCCGCCCGACCGCGCGGCCAGGTGGTTCAGCAGGTCGGTCCCCGACATCCGTGGGTCGACCTCGCTGCCGCGCACGAACGGCACCGCCACGGCGTCGACCTGGGTGGTGTGCTGCGCGGCGGGCGGCACCGCCGCGACGGCGTCGTCGTCCAGCACCGCGATCGGGACGCCGCCCTGTCCCACCACGACCAGGCGGTGGGCCGCGGCGTCGGGCATACCGCCGGCGACGGCTGCCGTCCGCGCGGACAGCGCCTCGGC
>NZ_KI911656.1:58859-63921 GCF_000515355.1 Promicromonospora kroppenstedtii DSM 19349
CGCGGCGGCACCGGCACCTCGGCCGGCACGCCGAGCGTGCGGGCGCCCGAGGCGAGCGCGGACGTGATCCCGGGGCCCGAGTCCTCGATCGCCACGCAGTCCTCGGCGCGCACGCCGAACAGCTCGGCTGCCGCCAGGTAGGGCTCGGGGTGCGGCTTGCCGTGCGTGACCTCGTCGCCGGTGACCAGGTGGGTGAAGGTGCCGGCGGGCGCGCCGTCGGCCACGACCTCGGCCTGGCTGCGGTAGGACATGGTGACGATGGCGCAGGGCACGCCGGCGGAGCGCAGGTCCTCCAGCAGCTCCAGGACGCCGGAGCGCCACGGTACGGCCTCCCGCAGCTGCTCGTTGACCCGAGCCACGAGCCAGGCCACGATCTCGGCCGGCTCCAGCGGGACGCCGGCGTCGTGCAACATGCCGCCCGTGGTGAGCAGCGCCTGCCCGACGGCGCCCAGCGCGTCCTCGTGCGTCCAGGTCGCCCCGTGGGCGACGACGATCTCGTGCTCCGCGCGCATCCAGTAGGCCTCGGAGTCGACGAGGGTGCCGTCCATGTCGAACAGGACGGCGGCGGGCAGGGCACCTGAGGATTCGCGGGGCACCGGCACATGCTAAGTGCCTACGTCGTACGGCAGGTAACCGGCGGGAGACGGACGGGCGGCGGATGCCGGACGATAGCGCCATGACGCACACCGCCGCCTCCGGCATCGCCGCCTTCACCTACGAGATGGGCGTGCTCAAGCGCCTGCGCCGCGCCGGCTGGTGGCAGGTGGGCGTGCGCGACCCGGAGTCGGTGGCCGAGCACAGCCTGCGCGTGGCTCAGCTCGCCGCCCTCCTGGCCGCCGAGGAGGGGGCCGACCCGGCCCGCGCCGCCTACCTCGCGCTGTGGCACGACTCGCAGGAGACCCGCATCACGGATCTGCCCCACACGGCCAGGCCGTATCTCACCAAGCCGGACAACGTGGCCGTCACGCGCGACCAGGTCGCTCCCCTGCCGGAAGCCGCTGCCGCCACCGTCCTTGACGCCGTCGCCGAGTTCGAGGCGCAGGAGACGCCGGAGGCGCGCTGCGCCCGCGACGCGGACAAGCTGGAGTGCCTCGTCCAGGCCGTCGAGTACCGGCACGGCGGCCAGGACGGGGTGCAGGAGTGGATCGACTCGTCGTACGCGGCCCTGACGACGGACGTGGCCAAGCGGGTCGCGGACGCGGCGCTCACGCAGTCGCCGATGAGCTGGCGGGCCTGAGCCCGGCGGCCCGCCGGGCGGCAGCGCGGTCAGTCCGCGAGCAGCTCCGCGGCCCGGTCCTCCTGGTCGGCGTCCAGGTCCGTCCGGTCGAACGCGGCGACCGCCTCGTCGAAGGTCTGGTTCACCCGGGGCTCGATCTCGACGACGCTCGCCGGGGCGACGATCGCCCGGTCGTACTCCGCGATCCAGGCGTCCATGTGCGCCACGTACGCGTCCCGGGCCAGGTCGAGCCGGCCGCCGTCGGGCAACGAGACCGCCCGGGCCTCCTCCTTGGCGCCGAGGACCCCGGACCGCGCCTCCTCGGCGAGGTCGGGCACGTCGGTCATGAGGTCTGCGGCGAGATCTTCCTTCTCGCCGGTGCCGGACGTGGCCTCGATCTCGTCGAACCGGCCGCTGATCACGTCGATGTAGTCGCGCATCGTGGACTCGCTGTGCTCCACGGCGTCGAGCAGCACGTCAGCGGGATCGCTGGTGCGCTCGGCCTCGGACCAGGCGATGCCGCTGCCGGCGCCGGCGACGACGAGCGCACCGACGGCCGAGAGCATGACCCGGTGATTTCGCAGGTTGAGCATTAGTTCATCGTCACCCGGACCACAGGTGTTGCGCGCGCTGATCGGTGTGATCCGTGACGGAACTAACGGGCATATCACCTGATATCGCCCTTGATCCGCTTCACCAGAGCGGATCGGCATAGATGTCCGGACCACCGTCGTCGTGGTAGGCGAAGAACGTATCCGCGTCCGCCGCGACCCCTCGAGCCTCGAACGGTTCCCCACCGTCCCGCTCGATCCGATACGTCTCTTCACCCTCAGGACCGTAGAGCGAGAGCTCGAAGGCGGACCACGTGCAGTCCTCATCGGTCGTGACGACCTCGACCATGAACCCCACGCTGCTCGTCGACCCGCCGAGCTCGACCACCTTCTGCTCGAAGAACGGCTCACCCCAACCTGGTGCCCGGTCCCCGGACTCCGTGTACTCGTAGAGCCTCCCCATCGTCGGGTTCTCCATCGAGTAGGAGATCAGCAGACGGTCGTCGGAGCCCTGCGCCGGCAGGTCGAACGCTGCCACCGCACGGGCGGGGCCGCACTCCAGGTCCGCCAGAGCCAGGTCGGTGACCGCGACCGCCGGCCCGTCGCTCCCGAGCGTCAGGTTCCACCTGTTCGACAGGCCGACCTCCTGGCCGAACGGCGCGTGGACCGGGACGGCCTCCGACCAGAGGTGCTTCAGCTCCTGGTCGAAGCCGGCCTCGTCGTAGTCCGCGCTCCGGTACTCCGCAGCCGACCCGCCGCCCAAATCGTCGAGCAGCAGGATGCCCGGCCCAGGGGGCTGGGGCGCGAGCGGCTCGACGAGCGACCAGATGCCCGGACCGGACGGTTCCTCCTCGTCGGACGCGTCCTCCCCCGCTGGCTCGTCGCCCCCACGGTCGGACTCCGATCCGGAGCCTGCCTCGGCCTCCGCCGTGTCGTCCTGTTGCACGGCCGCCGCGTCGTCCGGTGTCCGTGTGGCGGACTCCTCCGTCGCGCGCTCGCGCTCGATCTCGGCCTGGATGTCGGCCTCGCGCCGCGTCATGATCTCGGCCGTGGCCCAGTCCCAGCCGAGTGCCACTATCGCGGTGACCGCCATCAGGAGGACCCCGACGAGAACCCTGCGCACCGTGGCGCTGGGCGAACCGCCCGACGACTCGGGGTCGACCGTGCGCACCGTGCTGTCGAGAGCGCTCGCCAGGCGCTGCCAGACCGTACGACGTTCCTGCCCCACAGCAGCCCCCGGATTCACCCGCCCGACGAACGACAGCAGCCATGATCGTGCCAGCGTCAGCGCTGACGCAATAGCCCGGCCAGGCCTGTGCGCTGGGAGGACACCCCACCGCGCGCGTTACGTCCCGGGCGCTGCGAACCCACGATCCACGGTCATCGCCGGACGACGTCTCAGCCGTGGCCGCCCGGGCGCCGGGGCTCCGCTCAGGCGCCCCGGCGCTCCAGGTGCTCCAGCCGCTCTGCCGCGAGCGCCGCCCGGTTCATGCCCGCGCGGATGTACGGCGCGTCGGTACCCGCGCTCTTCGGGTAGAAAATGCCCAGGTTGATCAGGCTGACGAACGACGCGTAGACCAGCACGTCCTGCACGAGCCCCAGGGAGAGCAGGGTGCCGATGCCGATGATCGGGACCAGGTAGACGGCCACGGTGGGCTGCCAGGCCGCCAGCCGGCCGAGCGTGGCGATCTCGCCCCGGGGCACGGACGAGAGCCCTGCCGCACGGGCACGCGCGTTGGTGGCCCAGGCGAACCAGAGGCAGGCCTGGACCACCACGGCGAAGGTGACGTGGCCGACGAAGGTGAACAGGGGCCACCAGTCGCGCTCCACGAGCGTCGGCAGCACCACGTAGAGGGGCGGCAGGATGGCCAGGGAGCGCAGGCCGACCTCCGCGGTGACGGCCCGCAGCCGGTGCCGCCGGTCGCGCGGCAACGCCCACACGGTGCTCAGCTCGGCGAAGACGTTGAGGTACAGCCGGGCGCAGACCAGCGCGAAGGTCAGCGTCACCAGGCGTACAGGCAGGTTGCCCCAGGGGTCGGGGATCGGGTAGTCGGCGGCGCGGACGTCGTCGAGGAGGACCAGGCCGGCCCCGGAGCGGCCGAACACCTCGTCCGCCATCTCGAACCACTTGGCCTGCCAGGACAGTCCGAGGTCGCGCGACCACCACGTGATGACCAGGGCGGTCGCGGACCAGATCAGGACGGCGAAGAGCCAGGCCCAGCGCTGCAGCCGGCGGGCCTGCCGCAGGTGGGCGGCGCTCGTGGCGTCGCGCACCTGGCCGGTGCGCACCTGGAGCTTGCGGCGCTGGCGGGCCACGGTGCCGGCCCCCGGCGACAGGTCGCGCAGCCGTTGCAGCGTGGTGCGGGGCCGTTCGCGGCCGTCCTGCTCGAGGATCGCGACCTCGTCGGCGAACACCCGGCCGATCTGCTCGAACCGTGGTCTCGCCGGGTCGACCGGCGTGACCAGCAGGCGGCGCCGGGGGTCGGCGTCGGTCAGGTCCTCCAGGAGCCGGGCCAGGCCGACGGACACGACGTAGAACTGGTCGGGGACCGTGCCGTCGGGGTTGTGCGGGAGCCCGGCGATCGCGATCAGCAGCGCGCCCAGCGAGTACAGGTCGGCCAACGGGTGGCCGACGCCGTCGCGCCGCACCTCGGGCGCCGCGAACACCCCCTCGCCCTGCCCCTGACCGGTGATGGAGCGGGCGTGCAGGTGGTTGACGCCCAGGTCGACGAACCGCAGCCGCACCCGCCCGGGCTGTTCGTCCTGGACGATGATGTTGGACGGCGTGAGGTCGTCGTGCCGTCCCTCGTGGCGTTCGAGGTCCGCGAGCGCGCTCAGCAGAGCGCTGCCCAGGTCGCGCAGGGCCGGGGTGTCCACGGGACGGTTGATCTCCCGGGCCGGCGGCGCGGGCTGCCCGGCTGCCCGGTGGGCCAGGTACTCCCCCAGGGTCCGGCCCCGCACCAGGTCCATGAGGATCCAGCTGTCGTGGCTGGCCCAGACCGGCACCGCCGGGGACGGCTGGTCGGTGTCCAGCTGTCCGTGCACGGCCTGGTACCCGCGGGTCGCGTCGACGATCGCCGGGATCGTCAGGTACGGGTGGATGACGCACTTCAGCGCGAAGGTCGCCGTGCGGCCCTGGGACGGCTTCGCGACCCGCCCGGTGAGGATGATCGAGGTGGTGCCGTGCCGGTGGAACCGCAGGCTCGTCAGGTCGAGGGCGGCCCACTCCGCGGCCGCCCGGGACGTCCCGCCTGCCCGCCCGTCGTCCGAGCGCCCGGCGTCCGAGCGCCCGGCG
>NZ_KI911656.1:64021-64821 GCF_000515355.1 Promicromonospora kroppenstedtii DSM 19349
CGCGGCACGCTGGTGCACGCGGTGCTGGAGCGGCTGTACGACGCCCCGCTGGGCGAGCGCACGCTGGCCGCGGCACACGACCTGCTGCCGGGCGAGTGGGACCGGCTGCTGGAGGCGGACGAGCGGTACGCGGGGCTGTTCACCGACGGGATCGGCCCGGACGGGCAGGACCGCGCGGGCTGGCTGGCCGGGGCGGGCTCGCTGCTGGGCACGTACTTCACGCTGGAGAACCCGAACCGGCTGGAGCCCGCCGAGCGTGAGCTGCTCGTCGAGTCGCAGCTCGACGGTGGCCCGCTGCTCCGCGGCATCGTCGACCGGCTGGACGTGGCGCCCGACGGCGCGCTGCGCGTGGTCGACTACAAGACGGGCAGGTCGCCGCGGCCCGGCTACGAGACGTCGGCCGTGTTCCAGATGCGGTTCTACGGGCTGGTGCTGTGGCGGGAGCGCGGGGTGCTGCCCAAGATGCTCCAGCTCGTGTACCTGGGCGACGGCCAGGTGCTGCGCGGCGAGCCGACGACGGACCACCTGGTGCACACCGAGCAGAAGATCCGGGCCATCTGGTCCGGCATCGAGGACGCCGCCCGGACCGGCGAGTGGAAGCCGCGGAAGTCCAAGCTGTGCGGCTGGTGCGCGCACCAGGCGATCTGCCCGGAGTTCGGCGGCACGCTCCCGGAGATCCCGGAGGGCGCCGTCGCGCTGCGGCTCGGCATCACGGGCTGAGGCACGCGGTCTCGCGCCGCGCCGCCCGGCCGCGCGGGTCTCTCCTGCGCCGCAGGCCGACCTCAGCCGGGCAGGTCCCC
>NZ_KI911656.1:64921-70609 GCF_000515355.1 Promicromonospora kroppenstedtii DSM 19349
CGCGCCGCCACCCCGCGCGCCGTCGGTCCCGGCCGCACCGGCCTCGCCGCGCGCCGTCAGCTCGCAGACCGTCCCGGTGAGGTGCTCGAGCGTCCCGCGTGTCCCGTCCCCCTGCCGCCGCCTGGTCACGGTCCGCGACGATAACGGAGTTCCAGGCCTGTGCGCTGGGAAAACACCCCGCCCCGGCGAACGCACGCGATCCGTCCCCGACCAGCGGAGCCACCACACCTCCGCCGCGCGCGTATCGACATCCTGGGCGATGCTGGCCCACGATCGACGGTTTCGGCCGCCGAGTCCCGGTACCGACCCAAGGGGGAGAAAGACCGTGTTCGGACCCGATTTCTTCGAGCGACTCTCGCAGCGGATGTACTACGACCTCGACGGCAACCCGATCACGCAGGACCAGTGGTCGGTGCTACGGCTCGGGGCCGGGTCCGCGCACATCGCCCGCGACCACATCGGGATCTACCACGTGTCCACGGTCTGGACCGGGATCGACACCACCGCACCGCTCGAGGACGACGACGACCACACCCCGCTGATCTACGAGACGATGGTGTTCGTCGAACGGCTCGACCCGGACGGCGTGCTCCCCGAGGACGAGCGCCTCGACTGCACCGAGCAGCACGCCGAGCTGCACGCCACCCGGGAGGAGGCGCTGGCCGGCCACCGGCGGGCGACGGCGCTCGTGCGGGAGTGGATCACGAAGGGTCGCCCAGAGCTCTGACGACGACGCAGGGGGAGAGCACATGATCGAGACCAGAACGCCTTCTCTGACCGCCCTCTTCACCGCACGCAGCGCAGCGCGGGCCGCCGCCCGGCGCGCCGTGCACGGCCCCGCGCCCTACGGTGAAGCGATGCAAGGATCCATCCCGCGGGACCTCGGTCCCGCGGGCGCGCAGGCTCTGCTCGTGGAGGTCTTCGAGCCGAGCACCGACCGCCTCGCCCACTCGCTCGGCGTGGGACGTCGCGCGGAGCACGTGGCCCACGCCCTGGGCCTGCCCGAGCTGCTGGTCACGGCGGCCTACCTGCACGACATCGGCTACGCCGCCGCAGCCCGCGACACCGGGCTGCACCAGCTCGACGGCGCCCGTTACCTACGCCGCCTCGGCGCCTCCGACGCGCTGACGAGCCTGGTGGCGCACCACACCTCGGCCCTCACGGAGGCCGGTGAGCGGCACCTCGACGCGCACCTGCGAGGCGAGTTCCCGCCGCCCACGGACGGCGAGCTGCTCGACCTGCTCACCTACTGCGACATGACCACCTCGGCGACGGGCCGTACCGTCACGATCGACGAGCGCCTCGAGTGCATCTACGACCGCTACGCGCCGGGGCACCTCGTCTCACGCAGCATCCACCGCGCCGAGCCGCAGCTGCGGCGCATCGTGTCCACGGTCGACGAGCGCATGCGGCTCGCCTGAAGGAGCGGCGTCAGGTCAGGAACGGCTCGGTGCGCGTGCTGTCCACCGCGTGGTCGATGCGCAGCCGCATCGACGGGTGGATCTCCAGCTCACCGAGCCGCTCCACGGGCTGCCACACGACCTCGCTGGACTCGCGCGAGATGCGCGCGCTGCCGCCGGTGACCGTGGCACGCATGCAGATGGAGAACTGCGCGCGGACCTCGCCGTCCGAGTAGACGATCACATGCCGGGGATCGGTGTAGATCCCGACCAGGCCCGTGATCCGCACGTGGTATCCCGTCTCCTCCTCGGTCTCCCGGACGCCGGCCTGCCGCACCGTCTCCCCCGGGTCGATGCCCCCGCCCGGCAGCGCCCACAGGTCGTTGTCGGTCCGGTGGATGAGCAGCAGGCGGCCGCCGTCGTCACGCACGGCGACCGTGACCGAGGGGACCACGGAGTTCACCGCCGGCGCGGCCGGGTCGTCGAAGTAGTCGCGCCGAGACATCACGACTCCCTGTCCGGGTCCTCCGTCCGCGGCCAGACCGTCAGCGGCGGCGCGGCGTTCCAGACCCGCTCGAAGCCTGCCTGGTAGGCGGGCGCCATCGACGCCTCGGGACCGTCCTTGAGGTGCAGCAGCGGGTTCGCCCCGGCGGGCGAGCCCCAGACGTGCGTGTTGACCAGCAGGTCGTCGTCGAACCGGAAGGTCGTGGCGTACAGCGTCTGGTCGTGCAGCCGCACCTCGACGCCCGGCGTGCCGAGCGCGGGAGCCAGGTAGGCCAGCACCAGCGCGATCCGCCCGGCGAGGCCCGTGCCGCCCTCCTCCCGGGTGCGCACCGCGACGGCCTCGCCGTCCGGGTCGCCCAGCAGCAGCCTCACCCGCACGCCGCGCTCCGCCATGGTGACGATCTCGGTGGTCAGGTCGAGCGTCTGGTCCGGCAGGAACGTCGCCGCGAACGCGTGCATCTCGAACCGCTGCTCGACGCCGGCCAGGAACGCCCGCCACGTACCGGACGGCACGGCGCGCCGCGCCGGGTACACGCCCACGATCTCCTGGGCGGCCGCCTCCGCGCGGTCGACGTCGCCCCAGAGGGCCGCGACGTCGCAGCCCAGCGCGTCGGAGACCGCGACGCGATGGCGCGGGTGCGGGGTGCGCCCCTGCGCAACCCAGCGCTCCACGGTCTTCGGGTCGACGCCCACCGCGGCCGCGAGCCGTACCTGGCTCAGGCCCGCCTGGCTCATCGCCGCGACCAGTCTTTGGTTTCTCACGTGTCACCCCCTTAGGGACGTATCTATCACCGAAACGTCCCGAGCGCTGCCGATGGCACGTCCCATGCGTCCGGCGCATGGTGGTACCAGTCAGTCCACCTGTCCGACCCCGTGTCCCGGAGAGCCTCGTGAACCCCATTGCCTCGCAGTCGGTCACAGAACGTCTTGGCGATGTGATCGATCTGCTGCGCCACGTCCGCGCGGACTGGATCGAGGTGCTGACGGTCACGCCCGAGCGTGTGTGCCTGCAGCCGTGGCACCTGGACGACGGCGAGAGCATCGCGCGGGCGCTGGGCCTGGACCATGCCATCGACCAGCGCATGCTGAACCCGGGCTACACGCTCTGGTCCGGCACCTGGCGCGGGGTCGAGGTCCAGGTGCGCGGTGCGCTGCGCGCCGGTGTCCCGGTGTTCTGATTCGCCCGTCCGCGAACGCGGCCGTGCCCCTGGTCACGTCGAGCGCCGCACACCCTAGGGTGGGGGGATGACCGACGCGCATCACGAGCAGCCGGAGCAGGCCTCGCCTCGCCAGACCGTGCTCCTGGCTGCCTTCGAAGGGTGGAACGACGCGGGGAGCGCCGCCACGACGGCGCTGACGCACCTGGCCGAGGTGTGGGGCGCCGAGAAGGTGACGGAGCTCGACCCGGAGGAGTTCCACGACTTCCAGGTCAACCGCCCGTACATCTCGTTGGACGACGACGGGAAACGCTCCATCACCTGGCCGACGACGACGATCTCGGTCGCGCAGGTGGGCGAGCGCAAGGTGGTGCTGGTGCACGGCGTCGAGCCGTCGATGCGCTGGCGCAAGTACTGCGAGGAGCTCCTGCGTGTCGCCGACGAGCTCGGGGTCCGCACCGTGATCACGCTCGGAGCGCTCCTGGCCGACGTGCCGCACACCCGGCCCATCCCGATGACCGCGACCTCGGACAGCGTGGGCCTGCAGTCCGTCCTCGACATCGAGGCCAACACCTACCAGGGCCCCACGGGCATCGTCGGGGTGCTGCAGCACGAGGCCGCCGAGCGCAACCTGCAGTCGGTGAGCCTGTGGGCGGCCGTGCCGCACTACGTTGCCAACCCGCCGTCGCCCAAGGCGACGCTCGCGATCCTCACCCGCGTGGAGGAGATCCTGGGCGAGACCGTCCCGATGGGCGAGCTGCCCGACGACGCGGCGGCCTGGCAGCACGGCGTGGACGAGCTGGCGTCGGAGGACTCGGAGATCTCCGAGTACGTCGCCCAGCTCGAGGAGGCCAAGGACACCGCCGAGCTGCCCGAGGCGTCCGGCGACGCCATCGCGCGCGAGTTCGAGCGCTACCTGCGCCGCCGGGACGGCGGCGGCAAGGACAGCGGGCCCGAGCGGCTCTGACGCTCTGGCACGACTCCCCCCGGTCGCCCGCCGGGTTCCCGCCTGGGCCCCGGCTACGCCCGGGCGGGAACCCGGCTGGCGACGATCGACGGCGGTACGCGGAGACTCTGGCCGACGACGCAGTACCGCTCCGCCAGCGCGCTGAGCCGCTGCAGGGTCGCGTCGTCGGCGTCGGTCTCGAGGTCCGCCGTGATGGTGACCTGGGCGACGCCGACGGGTACCTCCCGGTCCAGCCCCAGCGTGCCCCGCGCGTCGAACGAGCTGGTCGCGGTCAACGCGGCCGACCGGATCGTGACGCCCATGACCGTCGCGACGCTGCGGAGCGTGACGCCGGCGCAGGCGAGGAGGGCCTCAAGAAGCATGTCGCCGCTGCAGGCGTCCGTCCCGTCCCCGCCCGTCGCGCTGTGGAGCCCCGCGCGCACGGGCCCTGCCCAGGTCCCGACGGTGGCCGTGATGCCGCCGTCGGCGAATGTCGCCGAGGCGCGCAGCGGCGTGACCGCCGCGCGAGGCTCGGCGCGATACTTCTCCTTCAGCGGTGCCTGACGGGCACGAAGCTCTGTTGCGTCCATGGTCCATTGGACCAGGGCACCAGCCACCGGCGCCATCCTCGCCCCGGCACCACCGGGACGAACCATGGCCTGAGCCCTGACGGGCCCAGGCCATCGACGTTCTCAGGTCGGCGTGAGGCTCACGCGCTGCTGGAGATGGGCTCGATCCGCACTCCGGCGTCCGGCCCGTGGAAGCCCACCCATGTCTCGAGACACCTCGCGGCGTCCTCGACGCGGTCGTAGACCGGGGCGTACCCCGGCCCGTTACGTACCACTCGGTATCGCGTGCTGCACCGGGGCGTCGTGGTGACGGTGACCCGGGTCTCACCCGTGAAGTCTTCCTCGTACTCCGTCATGCTCCCCATCCTGCCCCGGGTTAAATGCAAACGGAAGCAGGGGTCAAAACTAACCCGGTAAGCGCTTGACGCGGTTCTGGCCTACCTCACCGAAACCGCGTCGAAATCGGCTTCCCGACGGGTCAGAGACGCACTCCGAGCAGGGCGTTCACCGTCCGGGCAATGATGCCGGGGGCGCCCTCCTCGTCGGCCGAGGTGTCCCGGGTCGGGTCCAGCGAGCGCTCGGCCCACGCGTCGACGGCGGCCAGCGCGGCCGGTGCGTCGAGGTCGTCGGCCAGGGCCGCGCGGACCGCGGCAAGGGTCTCCGTGGCCTCCGGGCCACCGTTGCCCGAGACCGCGTCGCGCCACCGCACGAGCCGCGCCTCACCCGCCGGCAGCGACGTCTCGTCCCATTCCCACTCGGTGCGGTAGTGGTGGGCCAGCAGGGCCAGGCGGATCGCCATCGGGTCGTGGCCGTCGTCGCGCAGCCGGGAGACGAGCACGAGGTTGCCGAGCGACTTGCTCATCTTCTCGCCCTGGTAGGCCACCAGGCCGGCGTGCACGTGCGTGCGGGCGCCGGCCGCCTCGCCGCCGTCGTCCGCGGGGGACAGCACGCGCAGGTGCGAGGTCGACATCTCGTGGTGCGGGAACAGCAGGTCCGACCCGCCACCCTGGACGTCGAACCGCTCGCCGTCGGCCAGGCCGAGCCCGTCGCGTGCGATCACCGCGCACTCGATGTGCCAGCCCGGCCGGCCCGACCCGAGCGGGCCGCCGTCC
>NZ_KI911656.1:70709-74272 GCF_000515355.1 Promicromonospora kroppenstedtii DSM 19349
GTCCGCCGTCGTCGAGGCCGTTGCGACCGCTGCCGAGGGGCTGGGCCGCGCCGCCGGCGAGGTGGCGCTGGCCTGGCTCCTGGAGCGCGAGGGCATCGCGTCGGCGATCGTGGGCGCGCGGACGCCCACCCAGCTTCGTTCCTCGCTGACGGCGGCGACCCTCGAGCTGCCGTACGAGGTGCACGCCGCGCTCGACGACGTCTCCGCCCCCGACATCGGTTACCCGGAGCGCTGGTGACCGCCCGCCCGCCGGTGTCCTGGCCCCTGCCCGGTCAGCGCTGCTGCGCGGGCTGCGGCTCCTCCTCGGCCTCGTCCAGGTCGTCGTCGAAGTCGATGTCGTCGAGGTCCTCGTCCGACTCGTCGTCCTCGTCCTCGTCGTCCTCGTCCACCTCGTCGGCCAGGTAGAACGGAGTCACCTCACCGAACACTGTCGCCAGGGAGTCCTCGTACACCTCGTAGGCGTCGGCGAGCACGTCGTAGGCGTCGTCGACTGCGGGGTCGTCGTCACTCCGGCGAGTGGCGACCGCGTGATGGTGGGCCTCGAGTGCGGCTACGAGGCGGTCGAGCGCGGCACGCGGTTCAACGGTCATGCCTTGAAGGTAGCGCCCCATGGGCCACAATGGGCAGACGAAAATTGTTGCTGTCACCGGTCTGCAACCAAACCGGCATAAACTGACCTCACCCACGACCCGAGGACGGTGCATCAGATGGCGAGAGACGGCTCCGTGTTCCGCAAGAACAGTCAGTACGAGTACCGCGTCGTGACCTTCGAGCCGGACACCACCGTGCCGGACGCCCGCAAGGCGCTCACCGACGAAGCCGAGTACGGCCGTTGGGAACTGGCACGGACCCTTCTCTACATCGGCGGCAGGCGCAAGGTCTGGCTCCGCCGCAAGATCATCAAGGTCTCCTCGACCCTCTGACCTCCCTGTCAGCCGTACAGGTCACCCGGGCGACCTGTACGGCTGACACGTGGGTGCGGGCGATCGCCGTGCGGATCAGCAGGTACCGAGCAGGCGGTCCAGCACGCGCGTGCCGAACTTGAGGGCCTCGGTCGGCACCCGCTCGTCGACGCCGTGGAACATGCCCGCGAAGTCGAGGTCGTTGGTCAGCTGCAGCGGCGCGAAGCCGTACCCGGTGATGCCCAGGCGGTGCAGCGACTTGTTGTCCGTACCGCCGGACAGCGTGTAGGGCAGCACCTTGGCGCCCGGGTCCTCGGCGTCGATCGCGGCCACCATCGCGTCGACCAGCGACCCGCTGAACGGCACCTCCAGGGCGGTGTCCAGGTGGATCGGCTCGATCCGGACGTTCGGCCCGGCCAGCTCGCGCAGCGTGGCCATCCCGGCCTCCTCGTGGCCCGGCAGGAGGCGCACGTCCACGGTCGCCTCGGCCCGGCCCGGGATCACGTTGGCCTTGTAGCCGGACTCCAGCTGGGTCGGGTTGGACGTGTTGCGCACGGTGGCGCCCACGAACTTCGCGACCGGGCCGAGCGCGTCGACCAGCGCGTCGATCGTGGTGGGGTCCTCGTAGTCCACGGGCAGGCCCGTCAGGTCGCTCACGCCGCGCAGCAGCGCGTCGACCGTCGGCGTGACCGTGTACGGCCAGGCGTGCTGCCCGATCCGCGCGACGGCGGCGGCGAGCTCCGTGACCGCGTTCTCGTGGTTGACCTGCGAGCCGTGCCCGGCGCGGCCGTCGGCGATCAGGCGCAGCCAGGCGATGCCCTTCTCCGCCGTCTGGAGCAGGTAGGCGCGCTTGCCGTCCACCTCGACCGAGTAGCCGCCCACCTCGGAGATCGCCTCGGTGGCGCCCTCGAACAGCTCGGGCCTGTTGTCCACGGCCCAGCGGGCGCCGTAGACGCCGCCGGCCTCCTCGTCGGCGAAGAACGCGACCACGACGTCGCGCGCGGGCTTACGGCCCTCGCGCACCATCTGCCGCACGACGGCCAGGATCATGGCGTCCATGTCCTTCATGTCGACGGCGCCGCGGCCCCAGATCAGACTGCCGCCCGGCTCGTCGGTCACCTCGGCGCCGAACGGGTCCACGCTCCAGTCGTCCTTCGCGGCGGGCACCACGTCGAGGTGCCCGTGCAGCACGAGCGCGGGCCGGGTCCGGTCCTGCCCCTCCAGCCGGACGACGACGGACGCGCGCCCCGGGCTGGACTCGAACAGCTCGGGCTCCAGGCCGACCTCGTGCAGCAGCTCCATGACGTACTCGGCCGCGGCGCGCTCCCCCGGGCCCTCGTTGTCGCCGTAGTTCGACGTGTCGATGCGGATCAGCTCCTGGCAGATCCGGATGACCTCGTCGGCGGCGGTGGGCACGGGCGCGGAAGTCGGAACGGTCTCAGTCACAGGGGCCACGGTAACCGGCCGGACGGCCCGGACGGTCAACCGTGGCCCCGCGTCTCATGACTCAGACGAGACCGCGGCGCTCCAGCAGCGGCGTGATCTCCGCCGCCCGGCCCCGCAGGTCCGCGAACGAGACCAGCGGGTCCTGCGACCCACCGCGCGCGAGCAGCTTGCGCCGGAACGCCTCGCCGTTCTCCCGGGTGAGCCCGCCGTTCTCGGCGTACCACTGCACCGTGTCTGCGTCGAGCACCTCGGACCAGATGTACGAGTAGTACCCGGCCGAGTAGCCGCCGCCGAAGACGTGGTTGAAGTACGTGCTGCGGTAGCGGGGCGGCACGGAGGCGAAGTCCACGCCCGCGGCCGCGAGCGCCGCCGCCTCGAAGGGCAGCACGTCGTCGACCGAGGTCGGCACCTGGTCGGGCGTGAGCTGGTGCCAGGCCTGGTCGAGCAGGGCGGCGGCGAGGTACTCGGTGGTGGAGAAGCCCTCGCCCCAGACGCGGGAGGCCAGCATGGTGTCGACCCAGTGGGCGGGCATGGGCTCGCCGGTGGCGTGGTGCACCGCGAAGGACTTCAGGATCTCCGGGTCCCAGGACCACATCTCGTTGACCTGGGAGGGGTACTCGACGAAGTCTCGCGGCACGGAGGTGCCGGACTGCGACGGGTAGCGCACGTCGCTGAGCAGGCCGTGCAGGGCGTGCCCGAACTCGTGGAACAGGGTGGTGACCTCGTCCCACACGAGCAGCGTGGGCTCGCCGGCCGGCGGCCCCACGATGTTGAGGTTGTTGACCACGACGGGCTTCTCGCCCAGCAGGCCGCTCTGCACGACGAGGCTGTCCATCCACGCCCCGCCGCGCTTGGACTCGCGGGTGTAGAAGTCGCCGAGGAACAGGCCGAGACCGGTGTTCGGCTCCCCCGGCTCGACGCTGTCGAACACCTCGAACACGCGGACGTCCGGGTGGTAGCCCGGCAGGTCGGGGCGCTCGACGAAGGAGAGGCCGAACAGCAGGCCGGCCGCCTTGAAGACGCCGTCGCGCAGCACGCGTTCGAGCTCCAGGTAGGGGCGCAGTGCGGCGTCGTCCAGGTCGAAGCGCTCCTTGCGCACGGCCTCGTTGAGGTAGGACCAGTCGGCCGCGGCCACGCCGTCCGACGCCGGGGTGCCGCTCACCTTGGCGAGCTCGGCCGCCTCGCGCCGCGCGTTGGCGACGGCGGCGGGCGCGA
>NZ_KI911656.1:74372-78059 GCF_000515355.1 Promicromonospora kroppenstedtii DSM 19349
GCCCTCACGCACCGCGTCCAGCACCGACGACGCGTCGGGCAGCACGTCGACCCGCTGCGGCAGGTACGCCACGCGCTCGGTCAGCAGCTCACCCGACGCGCCCGACCGCTCACCGTCCGCCTCACCGTCCGCCTCACCGTCGGTCGCGCCGTCCGTCGCGTTGCCCGACCCGCTGTCCGCCCCCGACAGCAGGCGCTCCAGGAACGTCGTCTTGCCGACGCCGTTCGGGCCCGTCAGCGCGATCCGCTCCGGGCCCTGGACCACCACCTCCCGGCCGTCCGCGCCCCGCAGCACTGCCAGCCGGCGCCCGGCCGGCACGTCCGGGTCGGGCAGGACCACCGAGATCCGGTCGTCGTCGCGCACCGCGCGCTCCGCCAGGTCGACGGCGGCGCGCGCGGCGTCCACCTTGTCGTCCAGCATCCCCCGGCGCGCACCGGCCGACTTCTCCGCGCTGTTGCGCCGGTCGTTGATCACGGCCTTGACGTACTTGCTGTTCGCGGCGTCCTTGCGGCCCTTGCGCTCGCTGTGCGCGATGCGCTCCTCCGCCTCGATCCGCTGCCGCTTCTCACGGCGGAGTGTCTGCTCGGCCGCGCGCAGCGTCTGTGCGGCGGCCTCCTGTTGCACCTGCAGCCACGCCCGGTACTCCGAGTAGGGGCCGCCGAACGTCGTCAGGGACCCGGCACGCAGCTCGGCCGTGTCGTCCATCAGCTCCAGCAGCGCCAGGTCGTGCGAGACGACGACGAGCGCGCCCCGCCAGCCCCTGACCAGCCCGTACAGGCGCTCGCGCGCTGCGCCGTCGAGGTTGTTGGTCGGCTCGTCGAGCAGCGCGACGGAGGCGGCGCCGCTCGACTGACGCAGCCGCACACCGGTAATCGCGGTCAGCATGGTCTCGCCGCCGGAGAGGGTGGCGACCGAGCGGTCGAGCCCGGTGGGCAGACCGGTCGCCGAGAGCAGCGCGACGGCCCGCTCCTCGACATCCCAGTCGTCGCCCACGGTGTCGAAGTGCGCCTCGTCGACGTCGCCCGACTCGATGGCGCGCAGGGCACGGACCACGGGCGTGATGCCGAGCAGGTCGGCGACCGTGGCGTGCACGTCGAGCGTGATGCGCTGCGGCAGGTAGTCGGCGGTGCCACTGAGGGCGACACGGCCCGACGTGGGCGCCAGCAGGCCGGCGACGACGCGCAGCAGCGTGGACTTACCGGCTCCGTTGAGTCCGGTCAGGCCGGTGCGGCCACGGCCGAAGGCACCGGAGACGTGATCGAGCGCGACGGCGCCGTCGGGCCAGGCAAAGGTGACGTCGTGCAGCACGACAGAAGGGTTGGACAACACAGCAAGGACTCCCGGGTGGTGGCTGATGCCGACGCCCGGTGCCCTCGGGGAGGGCAGGCGTCAGCGCGAGGTGTTCTCGTACCGGGAGATGCCCGTCATCACAGTCCTTGTCAGTCGCTCCCTCACACGCGCGGCACACCCGCAGGAGCGAACACAGCCTGACATGGGACGACGTCGGGGCGCAACGTGAATCACGGCACGCCCCGACGCGGTCACCGCCCTGTCACCGGCCGGTGAGCACGGCGCGGCGGATGCGCTCGCTGCGCAGGAACAGCGCGGCCCAGATGCCCACCGCGAACAGGACGGGCGTCAGCGTGTGCGCCAGGGAGTCCTCCAGGCGGACGTGCGCGGCAACGGCGCCGCCCAGGTAGGCGGTGAGGAGCAGGGCGCCGAGGAACGCCGTCCAGGGCACCACGTAGAGCAGGACGGCGACTCCCTGCAACACGCCGATCAGGAGGACCGCCGAGGCCGGGTAGCCGATGGCCTCGAACATGCCGACCGACCGCTCGGACTCGGTGAGCTGCCCGTAGGCGCCCTGGGCGAGCTGCGCCGCGACGGCCAGGGTGACCACCCACCCGAGCACAGGTGCCGCCCGCCGGATCAGGGGCGCCGCCCGATCGACGAGGGGCCGGCCGGTCCGGGCCGGGGTACGGGCGGCGGTGCGGTCGGGAGTGCGCGTGGAGCCGGATGTATCGAGGGACATGGCGTGGTCTCCGTTTCTGCGACGTCGGCGGCGCGGTCCCGGAAACGTACGGCGCGGCCTGTCCGGTGAACACAGCACTAACCGTTTAACAGCGACGGGTCGGCCGTCACAGGCGCCGGAGCCCTCCGGTCAGGGCTCCGGCGCCGTGAGGTACCGCTGCACGGTTGGCCCCACCCAGGCGACGAGGTCGGCCCGCGACATCTGAGCGGCGGGACCGAATCGCAGCACGTACCGCACCAGGGCCATGCCGAGCACCTGCGAGGCCACCAGCGCGGCTCGGCGCGCGGCGTCCGCCCGGGTCGCCACGAACCGCTCGGCGAGCGGCAGGATCTGGCCGGAGAACACGCCACGCATCCGCTCGGCGCCCGCCTCGTTGGTCACGCCGACCCGCAGGAGGGTCTGCAGCACGCTGTCGTGCTCCCAGAGGTCAAGGAAGTGCCCCACGAGAACGGTCCCGACGTCGTCCGCGGAGATCTCGGCCAGGTCCGGGAGCACCAGCTCCACGTCGATGACGGCCGCGAACAGGCCCTCCTTGGAGCCGTAGTAGCGCATCACCATCGACGGGTCGATGCCTGCGTCCTGCGCGATGGCGCGCACCGTGGCGCGCTCGTAGCCGTCGGCCGCGAACCGCGCCCGGGCCGCGTCCAGGATCGACGCGCGGGTCACGTCGGACCGGCGCCGCGGAACATCCGTGTCTGCCATGCCAACAACTGTATGCCAACATCCGTTGACCTCTGCCGCACGGGTCCGCTACCTTGGTCAACAGGCGTTGGCAAACACTCGTTGACTCAGCTCGCAGGAGGACACCATGGACACGGACGTCGTGATCGTCGGGGCGGGACCGACCGGCCTGCTGCTCGCCGGAGACCTGGCCACGGGCGGGGCGTGCGTCATCGTGCTGGAGAGGCGCCCGGCCGGGCTGAGCAACCTCACCCGGGCGTTCGCCGTGCACGCACGCAGCCTGGAGGTCCTGGACGCGCGCGGGCTGGCGGACGAGCTGCTCACCCGTGGGCAGCCGGTCACCAGCCTCCGGCTCTTCCAGCGGCTCACCATCGACCTGGCCGGCCTGCCGTCCCGGTTCCGGTACGTGCTGATCGCGCCCCAGTACGAGGTGGAGCGGCTGCTGCGCCGCCGAGCCGAGGAGGCGGGCGTCGTCTTCCGGCACGACCTGCAGGTCAACGGCCTCGTCCAGGATGCCGACGGCGTCACGGTCACCACCGCCGACGGTGCGAGCCTGCGCGCCCGGTACGTCGTCGGCACCGATGGCGCGCGGTCCACCGTGCGCGGCGCGGTCGGCATCCCGTTCCCCGGCCGGGCCGTGATCCGCTCGATGGTCCTGGCTGACGTGCGGCTGGCGCGGCGGCCCGCCGACCTGCTCACGGTAGCCGCTGCGAACGACTCGCTCGGGTTCCTCGCCCCGTTCGGCGACGGCTGGTACAGGTTCATCGGCTGGCACGGCAACCGCGACGTGAGCGAGGACGAGCCCGTCGACCTCGACGAGGTGCGCGCCATCGCCCGCGCCACGCTGCACGACGACTTCGGCATGACCGAGGCGCGCTTCCTGTCCCGCTTCCACGCGGACGAGCGGCAGGCCCCCACCTACCGCGCCGGCCGGGTCTTCCTCGCCGGCGACGCCGCGCACGTGCACAGTCCCG
>NZ_KI911656.1:78159-78311 GCF_000515355.1 Promicromonospora kroppenstedtii DSM 19349
CCAACCTCGGCTGGAAGCTCGCCGCCGCGCTCCGCCTGCCCGACGACACGGCCGGCGTGGTGCTGGACAGCTACGACACCGAGCGGCACCAGGTGGGGCGGCAGGTACTGCGCACCAGCGGCGGGATCCTGCGGGTCGCGACCCTGCCGGGC
>NZ_KI911656.1:78411-86055 GCF_000515355.1 Promicromonospora kroppenstedtii DSM 19349
GTCGGGTCCGCGAGCTCCAGGACGGCGGCCGCGCCGGTGTCGGCACGGCCGCTGCTGTCCGTCCAGGCGCGCGTGACGTCGAGGAGGTCGGCGCGCACCCGGTGGAAGACGTGGTCGAGCCCGTGACCGTCCAGACGCGTCACGCGGTGGGGGCCGCCACGGGCGCGGCCTCGGGCGTGAAGTCCACGCCGGCCTCCTTGCGCTGCTCCGGCGTGATCGGCGCCGGGGCCGCCGTCAGCGGGTCGAACCCGCCGCCCGACTTCGGGAACGCGATGACGTCGCGGATCGAGGCCGACCTGGTCAGCAGCGACACGATGCGGTCCCAGCCGAACGCGATGCCGCCGTGCGGCGGGGCGCCGAAGGCGAAGGCGTCGAGGAGGAAGCCGAACTTCTCCTGCGCCTCCTCGTGGCCGATGCCCATCACCTCGAAGACGCGCTCCTGTACGTCACGGCGGTGGATACGGATCGAGCCGCCACCGATCTCGTTGCCGTTGCAGACGATGTCGTAGGCGTAGGCCAGGGCCTCGCCCGGCTCCTTCTCGAACGAGTCGATCCACTCGGGGGTCGGCGACGTGAACGCGTGGTGCACGGCGGTCCAGGCGGACGAGCCGAGGTCGACGTCGTCGTCCTCACCGGCCGGCTTGAACAGGGGCGCGTCGACGACCCAGACGAAGGACCAGGCGTTCTCGTCGATGGCGCCGGTCTTGTGCGCGATCTCGAGGCGGGCGGCGCCGAGCAGGGCCCGCGCCTCCGACGTCTTGCCGGCGGCGAAGAACACGGCGTCGCCGGGCTGGGCGCCGGTCGCGGCTGCGAGGCCCGCGCGCTCGTCGTCGGACAGGTTCTTGGCGACGGGGCCGCCGAGCTCGCCCTCCTCCGTGAAGGTCACGTACGCGAGGCCGCGGGCGCCGCGCTGCTTGGCCCACTCCTGCCAGGCGTCGAACTGGCGGCGCGGCTGGGCCGCCCCGCCGGCCATGACGACGGCGCCGACGTACTCGGCCTGGAACACGCGGAACGGCGTGTTCGCGAAGTAGGAGGTGAGCTCGACGATCGGGTTCTCGAAGCGCAGGTCCGGCTTGTCCGTGCCGTACAGGCGCATGGCCTCGTGGAACGTGATGCGCTGGATGGGCGTCGGGATCTCGACGTCGACCAGCGCCCACAGGGCCTGGAGGATCTTCTCGCCGAGGGCGATCACGTCCTCCTGGTCCACGAAGCTCATCTCGACGTCGAGCTGCGTGAACTCCGGCTGACGGTCCGCGCGGAAGTCCTCGTCGCGGTAGCAGCGGGCGATCTGGTAGTAGCGCTCCATGCCGCCGACCATGAGGAGCTGCTTGAACAGCTGCGGCGACTGCGGCAGGGCGTACCAGGAGCCGGGCGCCAGGCGGGCCGGGACCAGGAAGTCGCGGGCGCCCTCGGGCGTGGACCGGGTCAGGGTCGGCGTCTCGATCTCGACGAAGTCCTGCTCGTCGAGCACGCGGCGCGCGGCCTGGTTGGCCTTGGCGCGCAGGCGCAGCGCGTGGGCGGGGGCCGGGCGGCGCAGGTCGAGGTAGCGGTGCTTGAGGCGCGCCTCCTCGCCGATCACCTCGGTGTCCGCGAGCGCCGTGGAGACCTGGAACGGCAGCGGGGCCGACTCGTTCAGGGTGACGACCTCGGTGGCGACGACCTCGATCTCGCCGGTGGCGAGGTTGGGGTTGGCGTTGCCCTCGGGGCGGCGGCCGACCTCGCCGGTGACCTGCAGGACGAACTCGGCACGCAGCGGGTGGGCGATCTCCTCGTCGCGGATCACGACCTGGGCGATGCCGGACGCGTCGCGCAGGTCGATGAACGCCACTCCTCCGTGATCACGGCGGCGGTCGACCCAGCCCGTGAGGGTGACGGTCTGGCCGATGTGCTCGGCCCGCAGTGAGCCGGCCGTGTGGGTGCGGAGCACGGAGAGGTCCTTTCATGACGGAAGACGAGTTGCCCCCGCCGGGCACCCTGACGGGCGGGACGGCGGTGGGTGGGCGCCGCAGGGCGCGCAGCGAGTCTAGTGCGTGACGGCGGTCGGGGCTGCGTCCGCTGCGCCGAACCTCAGGCCGTCGAAGAGGAGCCCTGTGATGCGCACGGCTTCGTCCTGCCAGCCGTCGGTGGCGCGCATCCCGCAGACCCCGCCCAGGGCGCGCAGGAGGGTCCGTCCGTTCACGTCGCCGCGGACGGCGCCGCTGGCGGCGCCCGCGCCGAGGAGAAGGTCGAGCGCCTGGGCCATCCGCGCGCGGGCGTCGCCGAACACGGGCGAGTCGGTCGCCATGATGGCCTCCAGCGCGACGGACATCCCCTTGCCGACGGCCGCGTGCTCGACGAGCAGCAGCAGGAACCGCCGCAGGGCCTCGTCAGGGGCGTGCTCGTCGAGCAGCGCCGCGGGCGCGGCGCACAGCTCGTCGACCTCGTGGCGGTAGACCTCCTCGACGAGCGCCTCCCGGGTGTCGAAGTGTCGGTAGATCGTCCCGACCGCCACGCCTGCCCGGCGGGCGATCTCCTCGACGCGGATGCCTGGCTCCCCGGCGAGGAAGGCCTCCCGCGCCGAGGTCAGGACCGCCTCCCGGTTGCGTCGCGCGTCGGAGCGCAGCGGGCGTGACGACGGCATCTCGACCTCCGTAATGTGAAGCAGGTTCATGTTAGGTGTACCGTTTCCGGAATCAGGTTCATCTTACTGGAAGGAGACTCCCGTGCCCGTTCCGGCCGAAGGACTCGAAGGCCTACGTGTACTGGTCACCGGCGGCAGCCGGGGCCTCGGCAGGGCGACCGCCCAGCGGTTCGCCGCGGCCGGTGCGACGGTGCTCACCGCCGCACGCGGCGTGCCCCCGGCCGGTCTGCGCGCCACTCACATCCCCGCGGACCTCGCCACCGAGCAGGGCGTCGCCGAGCTCGGCCGCCGGGTGATCGACGCCGTCGGCGGCGTCGACGTCCTGGTCGACAACGCCGGCGCCGCGACCACCCCGACGCCGACCCTTCAGCGGTCTGACGAGTCCTGGCAGTCGGACCTGGAGATGAACCTGCTCGCGGCGGTACGACTCGACCGGGCACTGGTTCCTGGGATGGTCGAGCGCGGCTCGGGCGTCGTCGTGCACGTCTCGTCGATCGCGAGCCGCCTGCCGCAACGCAACGAGGCCCCCTACGCGGCGGCCAAGGCGGCGCTCAACGCCTACAGCCGCGAGCTGGCGACCGAGGTGGGCGAGCACGGGGTCCGTGTGGTGTGCGTCCTGCCAGGTTTCGTGGTCACGGAGGGTGCTCGTGCACACCACCAGCAGATGGCCGACCAGCAGGGCATCACCCTCGGCGAGGTGCAACAGCAGATCGTCGACCACCTCGGCATGCCGATGGGCCGGCCCGGTGACCCCGAGGACGTCGCGGAGATGATCGCCTTCCTGGCGTCCGACCGGGCGAAGTGGCTCACGGGAGCCCAGTTCCGCGTCGACGGCGGCATCATCCCCGCCGTATGACGGGAGCGGGTGACGAGCAGGCTGCCGACGGTCACGAGCAGACAGAGACACGAGACGGAGACAACATGAGCATCAACCTCGGCGCGGTGAGCTTCGACGCCCCCGACCTGGACCTCGAGAGCACGTTCTGGCAGCGGCTCCTGGGCGGTTCGGTCACCCGGACCCCGACCCATCACTTCGTCCGGGCGGACGGGTTCCCGGTGCTCGTGGTCCAGCTGGTCCCGGGACTCGTCCCGCCGGGCTGGCCGGACGGGAACCCGCAGCAGATGCACGTCGACCTCACGACGGACGACCTGGCAACGGCTGACAGGAATGCCCTCGCGGCGGGGGCCCGTCGGCTGCGGCCCACCGGCGACATCGACCCCGGCGCGCCGCCGAGCGGCAGGGTCTATGCCAGCCCTGCCGGGCACCCCTTCTGCCTGCGGCCCGCCTGAGGCACGGACGAGCCGGGCCCGGGGATAGCCTGACGCCCATGGCCAGGACTATCGCGACCAACACGACCGTGTCCCGGGACGAGCTGCTGGAGTTCCTCCGCTCGCGCCGCAACGGGATCCTCGTGACCACGAGGGCCGACGGCGCCCCGCAGCTCAGCCCGGTGACGTACGGGGTGGACCCGGAGGGCCGGGTCGTCGTCTCGACCTACCCCGAGCGGGCCAAGGTACGGAACCTGAGGAAGCGGCCGGCGGCGTCGTTCATGGCGCTCGGCGGGGACTTCGGCGAGGCGTGGGTGCAGATCGACGGCACGGCCGAGGTACTGGACGTCCCCGAGTCGGTGGAGCCGCTGGTGGACTACTTCCGGGCGGCGGCCGGCAAGGAGCACCCGGACTGGGACGAGTACCGCGCGGCGATGGTGGAGCAGGGCAAGTCGCTGGTCCGGATCACGATCGAGCGCTGGGGCCCGGTGGCGACGGGCGGGTTCCCGGCGCGTCTCGCGGACGGGTGACGAGGCACACCACCGGACCTGCGACCATGAGCGGGTGCGAGAGATCAGGCAGAGCCGCAAGCTGAAGTCCGTCCGGTACGACGTCCGTGGTCCGATCCTGGAGGAGGCGTACCGGCTGGAGGCCGAGGGTCACCAGATCCTCAAGCTGAACATCGGCAACCCGGCGCCGTTCGGGTTCGAGGCACCGGACGCGATCCTCGCGGACATGATCCACCACCTGCCCGAGGCCCAGGGTTACAGCGACAGCCGGGGCATCTACTCGGCACGCACGGCGGTGGCGCAGTACTACCAGTCGCACGGCATCGACACGCACGTGGACGACGTCTTCATCGGCAACGGCGTCTCCGAGATGATCAGCATGGTGCTGCAGGCGCTCGTCGACGACGGCGACGAGGTGCTGGTGCCCGCGCCGGACTACCCGCTGTGGACCGGGGCCGTGAGCCTGCAGGGCGGCACGCCGGTGCACTACCGGTGCGACGAGTCCAACGAGTGGAACCCGGACCTGGCGGACATCGAGTCCCGCATCACGCCCGCCACGAAGGCGCTCGTGATCATCAACCCGAACAACCCGACCGGGGCGGTGTACAGCGAGTCGACGGTCAAGGGCCTGGCGGAGCTGGCGCGCAAGCACGACCTGGTGCTCCTGAGCGACGAGATCTACGAGAAGATCCTGTTCGACGGCGCCACGCACCACCACACCGCCACGTTCGCCGCCGACGACGTCCTGTGCATCACGTTCAGCGGCCTGTCCAAGGCATACCGGATCTGCGGCTACCGGTCGGGCTGGGCCATGATCTCGGGCCCCAAGCACCGCGCGACCGACTTCATCGAGGGCCTGACCCTCGTCTCCAACATGCGCATGTGCGCCAACGTGCCGGCGCAGCACGCCATCCAGACGGCGCTCGGCGGCTACCAGTCGATCGACCACCTGGTGCAGCCCGGCGGCCGGTTCTACGAGCAGTCGATGCTGGCGGACAAGCTGCTCAACGAGATCCCGGGCGTCACGTCGGTGCGGCCGCGCGGCGCCCTGTACTGCTTCCCGCGGCTCGACCCCGAGATGTACCCGATCAAGGACGACGAGGCGTTCGTGATCGGCCTGCTGCGCGCCAAGAAGATCCTGGTGACGCACGGGACAGGCTTCAACTGGCCCGAGCCCGACCACTTCCGCCTGGTCACGCTGCCCGACGTCGACGTGCTCACCGAGGCGATCGGCCGCATCGCGGAGTACCTGGAGGAAGTCCGGGCCTGACGCCCGCGGGCGCTCTCCCTTCTGAGGGGGGAGGTCCGGGCCTTGACGCCGCCGCCGAACTCCCCTTTGAGGCCTAAGTTTCTTCGCTTTGCGTGGCAGCAGAGCCAAGAAACTTAGGCCTCAAGAGGGAGAGCGCCGACGGCGTCGGCCAGCCGGGCGTGGACGTGCATGTCGTGGTGGCCGTCCGCGTGGCGAGCGGCGCCACGGCGGGTGCCCTCCAGGGCGAACCCGGCCTTCTCCGCGACGCGGCAGGAGGCCTGGTTGAGCGTCGAGTGCTCCAGCTCCAGCCGCCGGAACCCGACCTGGAACGCCCATGCGCTCGCCGCGACGACGGCCCGCGGCGCCACGCCCCGGCCTCGTGCCGCCGGGACGGTCCAGTAGGCGATCTCGGCGACGCCGTCGAACAGCTCGAGGTCCTTGAGCGCGAGCCGCCCCAGGAGCGACCCGTCCGCGCCGGCGACCGCCCACTCCAGGCGGCGCTCCTGCGCCCAGGCATGCTGCCAGTTGACGATCATCCCGAGTGCCTCGTCCGGCGAGTCGACCCGGCGCACGTGCCAGCGCTGGATGTCGGGGTCGGCGTAGGCCTCCTGGACGGCGAGGGCGTCCGTGTCGCGCCAGGGGCGCATCGTCAGACCGTCGGCCAGGGGCAGCGTGGGCTGTGCCAGCCGCGCCAGCGTGCCGGGTGTGATCGTGTACGGGGCGAGCTCAGCCATGCCGACACGATAGGCACGCGCCGGCCGGACGTCACTCCACCTCGTACTGTCCGGTCTCGATGAAGTAGGCGCGGTCCTCGGGGGTCCCGTCCAGCGCGGCCACAGCGGCCGCCCGCAGCGCGGCGCTGATCCCCGGGGTGCCGATGATGACGAAGATCGCGACCGTGTTGTCCTCGTCCTGGGCGATCCAGCGGCCGGTCTCCAGGAAGTACGACATCGCCTCCAAACTACCGTCCTCCAGAGCCGCGTCCGCCGCGTCCCGCACGGCCCGACCCGTCTCCGGATCACCGATGATCACAAAGATCGCGAACCGGTAGTCCTCGTCCTGCGCGGCCTGCCAGCCGGTCTCGAGGAAGTACGTCATGGCTTCGACAGTGCCGATCTCCAGGGCCTCCAGCGCTTCGCGCCGCATGGCGACACCCACCTCGGGGGCGTCCAGGATGGCCTGGATCGCGGCCCGGAATTCTTCCTCGGTCTCTGGGACTGGATCTTCGGCGACCTGCGAGATCGGGGCGGTCGCCACGGGCTGCCGGGGCTCTGCGGCAGCCGTCAGAGGTGCAAGGGCGAGCATCGATCCTGCGACCGCCGTCACGACTGCCAACGACGTCATACGAACAAGCCTCACGTGAGCGTCCTCTCCGTGGGCGCCCGGCGACCAGGATGGTGCGCGGTGCGCCGCACACCGAGCAACGTAACGTCCGCGCAGGTCAGCGGCCACGAAAGTCGGGCCACGAACGTCCGGTCACGGGGTGGCGTGGACGTCGCCGGTGCGGGCGACGGCGCGCAGGTGCGCGCGGGCCTGATGCACCACCGGGTTCTCCGTGGCGCGGGCGGCGAGCTCGACCAGCGCGACCAGGTCGGCGGCGCGCGCCAGGTCCGTCGCCCGACGGCGTCCCGCCGAGCCGGCCAGCCGGTTCGGGACGGCGCCGGAACCGGCACCCCTCCCCTGACCGGTGAACCAGCCGTCCAGGACGCCTTCGACGTAGGCCGGCTCCCGGTCGAAGCGCAGCAGGTTGCCCAGGTCCGTGGCCGGATGGCCCGCGTGGGCGAACTCCCAGTCGAGCACGGCGGTGACCTGGAGCGTGTCCAGGTCGACCAGCACGTTCTTCGGGTTCAGGTCGCTGTGCACCAGGCAGGGCGATGCTCGGTCCAGGTCAACGGCGGCCCGCTCGGCAACCGTCCTCAAGGCCGCGACCTCGCCGTCGGACCAGCCGCTCGCGACCAGCCCGGCCGCGTGGGTATCGACCCAGTCGGGCAGCCGGA
>NZ_KI911656.1:86155-90508 GCF_000515355.1 Promicromonospora kroppenstedtii DSM 19349
GCACCGACCCCGTCGGCGGCACCGAGCCGGCCGGCGGCGCTGAGCTCGTCGGCGGCGCCGGGCCCGTCGGCAGCGATGATCCTCTCGGCGACACGACGCGAGCGCCTGACCCGTCGCGTCCAGGCCGCCTTCGCGGCGTCCGGGTCGCGACGGCGTCTCACCGGTTCCTGGGGCGCGCCGGTCACCCCGACGAGCGACTGTTCCCAGCGCTCGCCGACGACCTCGTCACCGAAGCGTCCTGAACCCGTCATCGACTGTCTCCTCGACCCGCCGGCAGGCCGAGGTTCGGCCGGGCGGCGTCGTTACGTACGGAGTCTCATCGACTCGACGCGAGGCTAGCCGACCGCGAGCGCACGGCTTCGGGCATACCGGACAACAGGTGCCAGTTCACCCGTGAGGTTCACCCGCGCGGCACGACCCGGGGCCAGCGGTCCTCGTCCGACGGCGCCCACGACGCGGCGTCGGCGTCGACCTGGTCGCCGGAGCGGATGTCCTTGACCTGGTCGGCACCCACCGCGCCGTCCTCCCCCGCGGACCCGGGGAACCACACGAACGGGATGCCGCGCCGGTCGGCGTACTTGATCTGCTTGCCGAACTTCGCGGCGCTGGGCGCCACCTCGACCGGGATGTCCCGCGCACGCAGCGCCGCGGCCACGGCGTCGGACGTCGCGCGCTCGTCCTCGGACGCCACCGCGACCAGCACTGCGGAGGGCACCGAGCGCGTCGCCTCCACCAGGTCGGCCGACAGCAGCCGGGAGACCAGCCGCGAGACGCCGATCGACAGGCCCACACCCGGGTAGGTGTTCTTGCCGTCGGAGGCGAGCGTGTCGTACCGGCCGCCGGAGCAGACCGAACCGAGCTGCTCGTGGCCGACCAGCACCGTCTCGTACACCGAGCCCGTGTAGTAGTCGAGGCCGCGCGCGATCTTCAGGTCCGCCACGACCACGCCCGGCGCACGCTGCGCCGCCGCGGCGATCAGCGCGCCGAGCTCCGCCAGACCGGTCTCCAGCAGCTCCGTGACCGCACCGTAGGACTCGGCCAGCGCACGCACCTCGTCGATCACGGAGACGTCCGACCCCGAGATGGACGCGAGCGCCAGGCATGCCTTGGCCTGGTCGTCGGTGGCGCCGCACTCGGTGACGAGCAGCTCGGACACCTTCTCGGGACCGATCTTGTCGAGCTTGTCGATCTGCCGGAGCACACCCTCGACGTCCTCGAGGCCGACGCCGCGGTAGAAGCCCTCGGCGACCCGGCGGTTGTTCACCAGGATGCGCACGGGCGGCAGGCCGATCTCGCCCAGAGCGCCCAGCGCCTCGGCCATGACCAGCGGCGCCTCGACCTCGAAGTGGTACGGCAGCTCGCCCGCGCCGACGATGTCGATGTCGGCCTGGACGAACTCGCGGAACCGGCCGTCCTGCGGGCGCTCACCGCGCCACACCTTCTGGATCTGGTAGCGACGGAACGGGAACGCGATACGCCCGGCGTTCTCGAGCACGTAGCGCGCGAACGGGACGGTCAGGTCGAAGTGCAGGCCGAGCTGCTTGTCGGGGATCTGGCTGTTCTCTTGCTGGAGGCGCGAGAGCAGGTAGACCTCCTTGGACGTCTCGCCCTTGCGCAGCAGCTGGTCCAGTGGCTCCACGGCCCGCGTCTCGATCCCGGCGAACCCGTGCAGCTCGAAGGTGTGGCGCAGCGTGTCGAGGACGTGCTGCTCGACGATGCGACCGTCAGGGAGCCATTCGGGGAAACCGGAGAGAGGAGTGGGCTTTGCCATGCCTCAGATCTTCCCACGAGCGGCGAGGTGTCAGCCCGGGTTTTCCACAGCCTGGTCGACCAGGCGGGCGAGCACGTCGAGCTCGCCGCACTCGTGCCACGCCAGACGGCGCAGCACCTTCACGCTGGTCCAGCTCCCGTGCTCGGGCCAGGTCGTGGCCAGGTCCGGCGCCAGCGCCTCGACCGCGCGTCGCACGTGCGCCCCGGACTCTTCGAGCTCGGTCACCACGTCGTCCGCCCGCTCCCGCGCGGGCAGCCCCAGCAGCGGGAGGTAGTAGCGCGACTCGGTGTCCGCGATGTGGAACGCGAGTTGCTCCACCGTGTGCCAGGAGGCGTAGGCGGGCAGCTGCCGGCCGGGGTCGCGGTAGTCCAGCACGCCGCGCGGCGCGGACCGCACCAGAGCGAGGGTGCGCGACCTTGCCCGGCCGAGGACCGCGAGCGTCGCCGCACGCTCCGCCTCGGACGCCGGCACCGTGTCCCGCTCGAACACGGTCTCGTCCCCGCTCGCGGCGCGATCCACACGTTCGACGACGTGGAGCGCGCCGGTGTCGAGCCCGCACCGGGTGGCGAGGTCGGCGAGCGCCGCGTCGTCGTCTGGTCCCTGGCCGCAGGTGCCCCAGTGCTCCAGGTCGAACGTCCAGGCGGCGGACCAGCCGTCCTCGGCCATGCCCGCGCCCGCGTCGACGTAGGCCCTCACCCGCGGCCCGCGGTGAGGAACGGGTTGGTCCCCAGCTCCTGTGCCACGGTGGTGGCAGGGCCGTGGCCCGGGACGACGGCGAGCCCCGGGTCGAGCGCGCGCACCACGTCGCGCAGGGTCTCGCCCATCACCTGGTCCGAACCGCCGTGCAGGTCGGTGCGCCCGATGGAGCCTGCGAACAGGACGTCGCCGGACAGCACCACCTCGTCGTCGAGCCGGTAGAGCGTGGAGCCCTCCGTGTGGCCGGGCGCGTGCAGGGCCTGGAGCGTGACCGCGCCGAACGTGAGCGTCGTCGACCCGCCCGGGGTCGCGAACGGCTCGACGACCTCCGGCGCGTGGTAGTCGTCGCGGTGCAGGCCGAGCGCGGACTCCAGCGCGGGGCTGAGGGTGGCGAACGGCTCGTCCAGCCGGTAGGCGTCGGCCTCGTGCAGCCGCATCGGGATCCCGTACCGCGCGCACAGCGCCCCGGCGTCCCACGTGTGGTCGGCGTGTCCGTGGGTGGCCAGGACGGCACGCGGGGTCAGGCCCGCGTCGTCGATCAGCCGCACGACGGCGTCCGCGACGCCCGCTCCGGCGTCCACCACAACGCAGTCGGTACCGGCGGACACCACGCAGCAGTTGGTCCCGAAGACCGGCGCGACCACGATTCGAAGCTCCACGAAACCCACGCTAACCGGTCGGTCCGACCCATGTGGACGCTTGTTCACCCCTCGCGGGCGCGGCTCAGACAGTATGACCTGGCATCCGATGCCTACACTGTCCCCGCACGGGGTGATTCGCCCCGGATCCATCAGGTGAACCGGTCCCCGCAGGACCGCGCCCGGGTCGGGGCGAGCACAAGAGAGCACGGAGAAGGGAACGCGGTGGCTTCCACCAAGCAGCGGCAGCGCACGCAGCAGGCCAGGCAGGCCGAGAAGCGGGCGCAGCGGCAGGCGGCCAAGCGCGCGCACAAGCAGCGCCTGTGGACCCTGGTCGCGCTGTTCACCGTGCTCGCCCTCGTGGGCGCCTTCGTGGTCGCCGCGCTGATCAACAACAACGCCGCACCCGAGGCCGGCGCCTGCCCGGCTGCCGTCGAGGAGGCTCGGGACACCTACGAGCTCGCCGACCCCGCGGTCGCCGAGGACCGTACCTGGACCGTCACCCTGCAGGCCTGCTCCGGCGACACGACCGCCGACATCGTGCTCGAGCTCGACGGCGCCGCCGCACCGCAGGCCGTCGCCAGCTTCGTCACGCTCGCCCAGGGCGGGTACTTCGACGGGACCGGCTGCCACCGCCTGACCACGCAGGGCATCTTCGTGCTCCAGTGCGGCGACCCGACCTTCACCGGCTCCGGCAGCCCGGGCTACTACTTCGGCCCCGTCGAGAACGCCCCGGACGACGACGTCTACCCGGCGGGCACCGTCGCGATGGCGCGGCGCGGCGACGACGCCAACTCCATGGGCTCCCAGTTCTTCCTCGTCTACGAGGAATCGACCATCCCCTCCGACTCCGCCGGCGGGTACACGGTCTTCGGCACGATCACATCCGGCCTGGACTTTGTCCAGGCAGTCGCTGACGCGGGCGTGGCAGAAGGTGCACCAGACGGTCCACCTGCCAACCCGGTCACCATCGAAGGAGTTGAGACCCAGTGAGCGAACCCACTTCTCGCTCGACCGAGCCCGTCCAGCAGGACGCGCCCGTCGAGCCCGTGGCCGAGACTCCGACCGCAGCCGAGTCACCGGCTGAGGCGCCCGAGGCGGCCGTCGAGGCCGACGCACCGGAGGCTGCCGTGGAGGCGACCGACGAGGCGCCCGCGACGGATCAGGTCACCGAGGAAGCTCCCGTGGCCGAGCCCGAGGCGCCCGCCGAGGACGCTCCGGCCGAGGAGGCGCCCGCCGCCGAGGCTC
>NZ_KI911656.1:90608-91724 GCF_000515355.1 Promicromonospora kroppenstedtii DSM 19349
GGGTCGAGACCCTGCGGGGCCGCGCCGCGGAGCGGCGTGCCGCCCTGGAGCAGGCACGGTCGGCCGCCAAGGCCGAGGCCGTCGCGTCCCGCACCGCGATCGTCGAGGCCGCCGAGAAGATCGCGGGGACCGACCCGAGCAAGATGCAGTGGCGCCCGGCGGGCGAGGAGCTGCGCGCCCTGCTCGACCGGTGGAAGGACGCCCAGCGTTCCGGGCCGCGCATCGACCGCCCCACGGAGGAGTCCCTCTGGAAGCGGTTCAGCCACGCCCGCACCGCGTTCGACCGCGAGCGCCGGCACTTCTTCGCCGACCTGGAGCAGCGCAACAGCGCGGCCAAGGTCGAGAAGGAGAAGCTGGTGTCCGAGGCGGAGGCGCTGTCGGACAGCACCGACTGGGGCTACACCGCGGGTGCCTACCGCGACCTGATGACGCGCTGGAAGGCGGCCGGGCGGGCGTCCCGCAAGGACGACGACGCGCTGTGGGCCCGGTTCCGGGCGGCGCAGGACCGGTTCTTCCAGGCGCGGGACGCCGAGAACGCGGTGATCGACGCGGAGTACGGCGAGAACCTGAAGGTCAAGGAGGTCCTGCTGGAGGAGGCGGAGGCGCTGCTCCCGGTCAAGGACCTGAACAAGGCCAAGGCGGGCCTGCGCAGCGTGCAGGAGCGCTGGGAGGAGGCCGGCAAGGTTCCGCGCGGCGACATCCAGCGCATCGAGGCTCGGCTGCGTGCCGTCGAGACCGCGATCCGCGACGCCGACCAGGCGCAGTGGAAGCGCACCAACCCGGAGACGCGGGCGCGTGCCGAGGGTGCGGCGGCGCAGCTCGAGTCCGCGATCGCGGGTCTCGAGGCGGACCTCGCGGAGGCTCAGACCAAGGGTGACAAGCGCAAGGTCTCGGAGCTGGAGGCCGCCGTGGCGGCTCGCCGCTCGTGGCTGGAGCAGGTCGTCAAGGCCGCCGAGGACTCCCGGGGCTGACCCGGGACGGGTTGTCCACAACGGGCCCGGTCGCGCGCTGCGCGACCGGGCCCGTTGCGCATAGGTTCTGCAGGTGCCGTTCCCGTCCCTCGCCGCGCTCCTCGACCCCGGGCCGACGACTCCGGCCCTCGTCGTCACCCCGGAG
>NZ_KI911656.1:91824-101676 GCF_000515355.1 Promicromonospora kroppenstedtii DSM 19349
GGTGTTCGCCGCGGCGTTCGCGATCCGCGCGGACTTCTCCTTGGAGCTGCCCTCGTCGCGGAGCTTCTCGTACAGCTCCTTGTCCTTGACGCTCGGTCCCGGGTCACGCTTCGGCATGGTCACTCCTCCCGACGGATGAACCTTCACCCTCCACGATCACGCGATCTCACCCCGCTCGCACCCGCGCGGACCGATGAGTTCGGCTGGGCACGGGTGTCGGACCGGCATGGGAACGCTGCGCTACACCGCGAACATGTCCGCGGACGGGTACACCGTCGACGCCGAGGGAAGCTTCGACTTCGCTCGGCCGACCGACGAGATGCTCGCGTTCGTCAACGAGACCGAGGCCGACTCCGCCGTCTACGTCCACGGCCGGCGCATGTACGAGACGATGGTCTACTGGGAGACCCACGAACCGGGGCCCGACCCGAACCCGCACGCGGACCGGTACGCGGAGATCTGGCGGGGCGTCGACAAGGTCGTCGCGTCGTCGTCGCTCTCGCCGGACGCCGTGACGTCGGCCCGGACCCGGCTCGTGCGCGACCTGCAGCCGGGCGAGCTGCGGCGCATCGTGAACTGTGCGCCCGGCGTCGTCTCCATCGGCGGGCCGACCGTGGCCGCCGACTTCATCCGGCAGGGTCTCGTGGACGACTTCCGGTTCGTGGTCTACCCCGAGGTGGTGGGCGGCGGGCTGCCTGCGCTGCCCAGGGACGCGCGGCTGAGCCTACGGCTGGTGGAGAGCCGAACCTTCGACAGCGGGTGCGTCTACCTGCGCTACCTCCCACGCTGAGGCAGGCTCGTACCCGTGACAACTCTCAACCTGCCCGTGCAGCCCCCGGTCCGGCCGATGCTCGCCAAGAGCGTGCCGTCGGTACCCGCCCAGCCCGCCGGCGACGACGCCGGCCCCGCGTACGTCTACGAGCCCAAGTGGGACGGCTTCCGTGCCATCGTCTACCGCGACGGCGACGAGGTACGCATCGACTCCCGGAACGCCAAGCCCATGGAGCGCTACTTCCCGGACGTCGCCGCCGCCGTCCGCGAGGCCCTGCCTGAGCGGTGCGTGGTCGACGGCGAGATCGTCATCGCACAGCGGTCCGGCCACGGCGCCGCGCACCTCGACTTCGAGCTGCTGTCCCAGCGCATCCACCCCGCGGAGTCCCGCGTGCACATGCTCGCCGAGACCACCCCGGCCGCGCTCGTCGTCTTCGACGTGCTGGCGCTCGGCGACGAAGACCTCATGGACCGTCCGCTCACCGAGCGGATCGATGCCCTGGACGGGCTGGGACTGACCGGCCCGCTCGTGTTCGCCACTCCCCGCACCCTGGACGCCGCGGTGGCCACGGAGTGGTTCGGCTCGTTCGAGGGCGCGGGCCTGGACGGCGTCGTCGCCAAACCTGCGGACGGCCCCTACGCCCCCAACAAGCGCGCGATGCTCAAGATCAAGCACACGCGCACCGCCGACGTCGTGCTGGCGGGCTATCGCCTGCACAAGACGTCGACCCCGGAGGCGCCGCTGCTCGGCTCCCTGCTGCTGGGGCTGTGGGACGAGACCGACGAGGGCCCGCGGCTGCAGTTCGTCGGCGTCGCGGCGTCGTTCTCGGCGACACGGCGCGCCGAGCTCATCGCCGAGCTCGCGCCGCTGGTCGTGGAGCCGGGCACGGACGCGGCCCAGGAGCACCCCTGGCAGGGCTGGACCGACCCCACCAAGGCCGAGGCGGGCGACCGCCTGCCCGGCGCGCAGTCGCGCTGGAGCTCGGGCAAGGACCTCTCGTTCACCCCGCTGCGGCCCGAGCGCGTGCTGGAGGTGGGCTACGACCACATGGAGGGTTCCCGGTTCCGCCACACGTCGCAGTTCAAGCGCTGGCGCCCCGACCGCGAGCCGGAGTCCTGCACCTACGAACAGCTGGAGGAGCCGGTCAGCTTCGACCTGGGCGAGCTGCTCCCGGGCGCGCCGGGGACGGCCTGACCCGGCGTGCCGGCCCAGGTGTCGGACGTACAGGCCACCGGAGTGACCTGTAGGTCCGACAAGGGCTCACACCGGGAGCTGCGGCCGCTCGACCGGCTTGGTGCCGGTGATGCGGTGCACGTCGAACACGCCCTCGACCTTGCGGACCGCCGAGAGGACGGTCGCCAGGTGGGCGGGCTCCGCCATCTCGAAGATGAACCGCGAGACCGCGAGCCGGTCGTCCGACGTCGAGACGAAGGCCGACAGGATGTTGACGTGGTTCTCGGACAGCACGCGCGTCACGTCCGACAGGAGCCGGGACCGGTCCAGCGCCTCGACCTGGATCTGCACGAGGAACATCGTGTTCGCACCCTGCGTCCACTCGACCTCGACCAGCCGCTCGGGCTGCTTGCGCAGGCCGTCCAGGTTCACACAGTCCGTGCGGTGCACGCTCACGCCCTGGCCGCGGGTCACGAAGCCCACGATGTCGTCGCCCGGCACCGGGGTGCAGCACTTGGCGAGCTTGACCCACACGTCCGCCGACTCGGAACCCTTGAGCATGACGCCCGGGTCGCCCGACCGCACGCGCCGGGCGGTCAGACCACCCGGCCGGGCCGCCTCCGCGACGTCCTCCTCCGCGCCGTCCGCGCCGCCCAGGGCCTTGACGAGCTTGTCGACCACGTGCGCCGAGGAGATCTGCCCCTCGCCGACGGCCGCGTACAGGGCCGAGACGTCCTGGTAGTTCATCTCGTCCGCGACCCCGACCAGGGTCTCGTGCGACATGAGGCGCTGGATCGGCAGGCCCTGCTTGCGCATGGCCTTGGCGATCGAGTCCTTGCCGGTCTCGACGGCCTCCTCGCGGCGCTCCTTGGTGAACCACTGCCGGATCTTGTTGCGCGCGCGCGGCGACTTCACGAACCCGAGCCAGTCCCGGCTCGGCCCCGCCGTCTCCGACTTGGAGGTGAGGATGTCGACGACGTCGCCGTTCTCCAGCGGCGAGTCGAGCGGCACCAGTCGCCCGTTGACGCGGGCGCCCATGGTCCGGTGCCCCACCTCGGTGTGCACCGCGTACGCGAAGTCGACCGGCGTGGCGCCGCCGGGCAGCGCCATGGCCGAGCCCTTCGGCGTGAAGACGTAGACCTCGTCGCCGCCGATCTCGAACCGCAGCGAGTCGAGGAACTCCGCCGGGTCGGCGGTCTCGCGCTGCCAGTCCACGAGCTGGCGCAGCCAGGCCATGTCCTGGTTCTTGGGGTCGTTGCCCCCCGCCGCCGGCGTCTTCTCCTTGTACTTCCAGTGCGCCGCGACGCCGTACTCGGCGCGGCGGTGCATGTCGTGCGTCCGGATCTGGATCTCCACGGGCTTGCCGCCCGGGCCGATCACCGTCGTGTGCAGCGACTGGTACATGTTGAACTTCGGCATCGCGATGTAGTCCTTGAACCGGCCGGGGACCGGGTTCCACCGCGCGTGCATGGCGCCGAGCGCCGCGTAGCAGTCGCGCACCGTGTCCACCAGGACGCGCGTGCCGACGAGGTCGTAGATCTCCGCGAAGTCGTGACCGCGCACGATCATCTTCTGGTAGATCGAGTAGTAGTGCTTCGGCCGGCCGGTGACCGTGGCCTTGATCTTCGCGCTGCGCAGGTCCGACTCGATCTGGCCCTTGACCACACCGAGGTACTCCTCGCGCGCGGGCGCCCGCTCGGCCACCAGGTGCACGATCTCGTCGTACACCTTGGGGTACAGGGTCTGGAAGGAGAGGTCCTCCAGCTCCCACTTGATCGTGTTCATGCCCAGCCGGTGGGCCAGCGGCGCGTAGATCTCGACGGTCTCGCGGGCCTTGCGCTCCGCCGACTTGGACGGCACGTACTTCCAGGTGCGGGCGTTGTGCAGCCGGTCGGCGAGCTTGATGACCAGCACGCGGATGTCCTTGGCCATCGCGACGACCATCTTGCGCACGGTCTCGGCCTGCGCGGCGTCGCCGTACTTGACCTTGTCCAGCTTGGTGACGCCGTCGACCAGCAGGGCGACGTCGTCGCCGAAGTCGTTGCGCAGCGTGTCCAGCGCGTAGTCCGTGTCCTCGACCGTGTCGTGCAGCAGCGCGGCCGCGATCGTGGTGCCCTCGAACCCGAGCTCCGCCAGGATCGTGGAGACCGCGACGGGGTGCGTGATGTACGGGTCGCCGCTCTTGCGCATCTGCCCGCGGTGGGCCTTCTCGGCCACCACGTAGGCGCGCTCGATCAGGGCGACGTCGGCCTTCGGGTGGTTGCTGCGGATCGCCTGCAGCAGCGGCTCGATCGCCGCCGGGGTGCCGCCACCGATGCTGCGCACGCCCAGGCGCACCAGCCGGTTGCGCATCCGGTTGCCGCCCGGAGGGGTCGGCGGGTTCTTCTCGGGCACCGGAGCGCGTGACACCGTGTTCTCCGCCATGTACGCGCCTCCTTCCCCGGGACGAAACCCGGAGTCGACAGTCTAGCCCTGGACCTCTATGCGCCGTCCGACCCGGTCATGGACCGGACGGGGTGTCCACCCGCAGGAGAGTATCGACGTTGTGGCCCTGGAGCCTGTCGCGGCCGTGAAGTGCCTCGAGCTCGATCAGGAAGGCGAGCCCCGAGACCACGCCACCGCACTGCTCCACCAGCTCTGCCGCGGCCGCCGCGGTACCGCCCGTGGCGAGAACGTCGTCAATGATGAGAACGCGCGCACCGGGGGTCAATGTTCCCGCACGCAGTTCGATGGCCGCCGAGCCGTACTCCAGGTCGTAGGAGACGCTGTGGGTGGGCGGCGGCAGCTTGCCGGCCTTGCGCAGAGGCAGGAAGCCGAGGCCGAGCGCGTGCGCCACCGGCGCGCCGAGCAGGAAGCCGCGGGCTTCCATGCCGGCCACGACGTCCACGCCGTCGGCCAGCGCGAGGCGTGTGAAGGCCTCCACGACGTCGGCCAGGCCCTCGGCGTCGGCCAACAGGGGCGTGATGTCCTTGAAGAGGACACCGGGAGAGGGAAAGTTCGGGACGTCCGCGATCAGGTCGCGAACGCGCGTCGCCCTCTCCGGCACCAGGCCGGAGAGGGCGACGTCGGTCATGTCGTCTGCCACAAGGCGTGAGCCTACCGGCGACGCCTGGGCTGAGCCGACTGTCCCTGGTGGTGACCCGGGACGAGCTGGGCCGAACCGGACGCGGCAGCGGCCAGCTGGCCCTCGTCCGCGCCCTCGGCCACGAGGCCCGCACGCAGGTCCATGACCTTCTTGGTGTGCTCGGCGATCTTGGGCTCGCGCTCCCGCAGCGTCACGTCGAGCGGCGTGGCGAAGAAGAGGGACGACAGCGCGCCCGCCGCGATGCCGACGAACAGCGACAGCGAGATGTCCTTCAGCGTGCCGGCCCCCAGCAGGAAGCCACCGACGAAGAGGATGCCCGCGACCGGCAGCAGGGCCACCACGGAGGTGTTGATGGACCGGACCAGGGTCTGGTTCACCGCGAGGTTGGCGCGCTCGGCGTAGGTGCTGCGCGTCTGCTCGGTCACCGCGGCGGTGTTCTCACGCACCTTGTCGAAGACGACCATCTTGTCGTACAGCGAGAAGCCGAGGATGGTCAGGAAGCCGATGATCGTCGACGGCGTGACCTCCCAGCCGATGACCGCGTAGACGCCGGCCGAGACCAGCACGTCGGCGAGCATCGCCACGATGGCCGCCACCGACATGCGCCAGGCGCGGAAGTAGATCGCCATGAAGACCGCGGCCGCCAGCACGAACACGATGGTGCCCCACAGGGCCCGCATGCTCACGGACTGGCCCCAGGTCGGGCCGATGAAGTTCGACGTCACCTCGGTGACGTCCACGCCGTACGCGTCGGCGAGGGCCTGGCCGACCTGGTCGGTCTGCTCGTTGTCGAGCTGCGAGACCTGCACGCGGACGGCGTTGGCGCCGACCTGGCTGACGTGCGGCTCCTCGCCCGGGGCGACGGTGGCGACCGCGTCGATGGCGACGTCCTCGTCCGTGGTCGAGGTGCCGGACACGGTGAACTCGGAGCCACCCCGGAAGTCGATGCCGAGGTTCAGGCCCTGGAGGCCCAGGACGAGGATCGACGCCACGGAGAACAGCCCGACGATCGAGTACCAGAGCCTGCGCCGCTGGACGATCGGGTACGACCGGCGACCGGTGTAGAGGTCGTTACCCCACTGAGCAAAGCCACCCCGCGCCATCAGTGCTTCTCCTCGTTCTGAGCCTGCTGGGTCGCCTCTGCGGACCCTGCGGCAGCCTTGCGCTCGGCGGCACGCCGCTCGGCGATCGTCATCCGGCGGCCGTCGTCGGCCGTGCGCGGGGCGGGAGTCACGGACTGCGCCGTGACCAGCTCACGCTCCGGCTCGGACGCGGCGTGGTCGGGGGCGTCCGACACCCCGGCCGACGGGGCCGAGATCCGGCCGGCGCCCCGGTACCGCGGCGTCACCTCGATCCGGTCGGGGGACAGGCCGGAGGCCTTGTGCCCGTCGCGGAAGAACGGCACCTTGGCAAGCAGCTCCATGACCGGGTGCGTGAACCAGATGACCACCATGACGTCGATGATCGTGGTCAGGCCCAGGGTGAACGCGAAGCCGCGCACACCACCGACGGTCATGAAGTACAGGATGACGGCCGACAGCAGGTTGACCGCCTTGGCGGCGTAGATCGTGCGGCGGGCACGGACCCAGCCGCGCTGCACGGCCAGGCGCAGGGACCTGCCGTCACGTAGCTCGTCCCGGATGCGTTCGAAGTACACGATGAACGAGTCCGCGGTGAAGCCGATGGCCACGATCAGACCGGCCACGCCGGGCAGGGACAGGCGGTAGCCGATGCCCCAGCTGAGCAGCGCGATGACCACGTAGGTCATGGCGGCGGCCACGACCAGCGAGGCCACGGTGAGCAGGCCGAGCGTGCGGTACTGGAACAGCGAGTACACGACGACCAGGGCCAGACCGATCAGGCCGGCGAAGAGGCCGCGCTGCAGCTGCTCGGAGCCGAGCGTCGCGGAGATCTGGTTCTGCCCGTCGACCTGGAAGGTCAGGGGCAGGGAGCCGAAGTTGAGCTGGTTGGCCAGGGTGGCGGCCGACTGCTGCGTGAACGAGCCCGAGATCTCCGGGCGCCCGTCCGTGATGACGACGCCGGGGCTCAACGATGGCGCGGAGATGACGAGGCCGTCCAGCGTGATCGCGAACTGGTTGCGCGGGCTCTCCAGCGTGTTCAGGCGCTGCGTCGACTCCCGGAAGAGCTTGGTGCCCTCGCTGTCGAGGTCGAGCTGCACCGCCCACTCGTTCGTGACGGTGCCGTTCGCACCCGACCGCAGGCCCGAGCTCGCGCTCGAGATCGCGGTGCCGTCCACCTCGACGGGGCCGAGGACGTACTTGGCAGCGCCCGTGGCGTCGCACGTGACGAGCGGCAGGTCCGGACGGTCGCCGCCGCCACCCTCGAGGTTCTTCGGGTCGGTGCAGTCCAGCTCGTCGAACCGGGCCTGGACCGACGGCGTGATCTGTGCCAGGTCCGACGGGTCCGTCGCCGCCTCGACCGCCTTCTGCTGCTCGGCGATCTCCTTCTTGGTCAGCTGGCCCCCGACGGGCGCGTCCTCCTCGGCGTCCCCACCGTCGGCCTGGGCGCCGTCGCCCTTGCCGTCCGCCGAGGCCGATGCCGACGGGCTGGCCGAGGGCTGCGTCGTCGGGGTCGGGTTGCCGATGGTCAGGACCGGGCGGAACTTCATCTGCGCGGCCTTCGAGATCAGCGCGACGGTCTCGTCGTCCACCTCACCCGGGATCTCGACCACGATCTGGTTGTTGCCCTGGCTGGCGATCTCGGCCTCGGTAACGCCGTTGGCGTCCACCCGCTGCCGGATCACGCCGATGGCCTCTTCCATCGCCTCGGGGGTGATCTCGGAGCCGTCGGAGGTCACCGCCTTCAGGAGGACCTGGGTTCCGCCCTGGAGGTCGAGGGCCAGACCGGGTGCAAGGCTCGCGCCGTCCGGGTTGTCGCTCGACTTGCCGTCGAGCTGCCAACCTGCCAAGAGGGCGCCGAAGGGCAGCAGGATCGTCAGGATCGTGAGGAGCACGATCGTGCGAACCGGCCGCGAGCGCCGGGTGTCAGTCGCCAACGTCTGTCTCTTCTCGTGTGCGCGCCGGGCTACGTCCGGAGCGGGTAAGGCGCCGCCCGGGGTCACCGGACGGCGCAGCCGTCACTTGCCGTCTGCGTCGGCGTCCCGTCGCTGCTGGTCCCGGTACTCGCGCTGGGCGGTGTCGAGGCTGGACAGGTCGTCGGGGACGTCGGTCGCGTCGGGGCTGATCGTACTTCCCGTTTCGCTCTTTGCTGTGACGTCGGACTCATCCGCCGTGATGTCGGTGTCCTCGTCGTCGGCGACGGGCTCCTCGACCTTCTTGGAGATGGCGGCGCGGAGCCACGTGGTCTGGCTGCCCGGGACGGACTCGATGGTCACCTGGTCGGCCGACTCGTCGACGTCGACGACGGTCCCGATCATCCCGGAGGCGGTCATGACCTTGGTGCCGACCGTGAGGTTGTTCCGGAACTCCGCCGCCGCGCGCTGCTGCTTGCGGGTGCGGGAGGACATGAAGAACATCGCCACGAGGAGGATCGCGACGAGAATAAACATTTCCACGGTGAGGTCCCTGTTCGATTGCTGTGTCGGATGTGCTGCGCACGTTCGGTGGCGCAAGTACGACGAGGATCCAACCCAGTGTAGTGCTCGGGCACGGATCCTCGGGCTCCCCACGGTAGGGGCACCACCTGGACAACGTCAGGGAGCGGTCAGAGTTCCCGGGTCGGCGGATCCGGGCGGTGTGAGTCCCAGGTGCTCCCAGGCGGCGAGGGTCGCGACACGACCGCGCGGGGTACGGCCGACCAGTCCCTCGCGGACGAGGTAGGGCTCGGCGACGGTCTCGACGGTCTCGGCCTCCTCCCCCACGGTCATCGCGAGGGTGGACAGGCCCACGGGCCCGCCGCCGAACCGGGTGCACAGCGCGGTGAGCACCGCGCGGTCGAGGCGGTCCAGGCCGATCGGGTCGACCTCGTAGACCTCCAGGGCCGACTTGGCCGCGTGCAGGTCGAGCTTCCCGTCGCCGCGCACCTGCGCCCAGTCGCGCACACGGCGCAGCAGGCGGTTGGCGATGCGCGGCGTGCCGCGGGAGCGGCCGGCGATCTCGTGGGCGGCGGCGTGGTCGAGGTGGACGCCGAGCAGCCCGGAGGAGCGCAGGATGACCCGCTCCAGCTCCTGGGGCGAGTAGTAGTCCATGTGCCCGGTGAACCCGAAGCGGTCGCGCAGCGGGGCGGGCAGCAGGCCGGACCGCGTGGTGGCGCCGACCACGGTGAACCGGGGCAGCGCGAGCGGGATCGCGGAGGCGCCCGCGCCCTTGCCGACCACGACGTCGACGCGGAAGTCCTCCATGGCGACGTACAGCAGCTCCTCGGCGGGGCGTGCCAGGCGGTGGATCTCGTCGATGAACAGCACGTCGCCCTCCTCCAGGGAGGACAGGACGGCGGCGAGGTCGCCCGCGTGCTGGATGGCGGGTCCGCTGGTCAGGCGCAGGTGCGACTCCAGCTCGCCGGAGATGATCATCGCCAGCGTGGTCTTGCCGAGGCCGGGCGGCCCGGACAGGAGCACGTGGTCGGGCGGGTTGCCGCGCGCGATCGCGGCCTGCAGCACCAGGGAGAGCTGGTCGCGCACGACCTGCTGCCCCACGAAGTCGTCCAGCCGCTTGGGGCGCAGGGCGGCCTCGGCGGCGCGCTCGATCTCGTCGGCGCTGGGCGCGACGATCCGTCCCCCGCCCTCCGTCTCGGTGGAGACCTCAGCCACGGTGGCCCCCCAGGAGGCGCAGCGCGGCGCGCAGCGTCGAGGCGACGTCGTCGGCCGCCACGGCGTCGGTGCCCGCCTCGGCGAGGACCTTGG
>NZ_KI911656.1:101776-106984 GCF_000515355.1 Promicromonospora kroppenstedtii DSM 19349
CGCCAGAGGTGACAGACGGCGAGCGCGAGCGCGTCGGCGGCGTCGGCGGGCCGTGGTGCCTCGTCGAGGTCGAGGATGCGGGTGATCATCGTCGTCACCTGCGCCTTGTCGGCGCGCCCCGAACCGGTCACGGCCGCCTTGACCTCCGACGGGGTGTGCAGGGCGACGGGCACTCCGCGGCGGGCCGCGGCCACCATGGCCAGGCCCGCCGCCTGGGCGGTCCCCATCACCGTGCCGACGTTGTGCTGTGCGAAGACGCGCTCGACCGCCACCACGTCGGGCACGTGCTCGTCGAGCCAGCGGTCCAGGCCCTCCGCGATGCGCAGCAGGCGAAGGTCCGTGGACAGGTCCGCGTCCGAGCGGATGACGCCGACGGCGACCATCCGGGCCCGCCGCCCGGGCAGGGAGTCGACGACGCCGACGCCGCACCTGGTCAGACCGGGATCAACACCGAGAACGCGCACGGAGAAACCCTCTCACGTGCGGGTTCCTTCCCTGCGCGGACACGGCCGCGGGGGTGGGTGCTACTCCTCCTCGTCGAGCGCGGCCATGACCTCGTCGCTCGCGTCGAAGTTCGCGTAGACGTTCTGCACGTCGTCGCTGTCCTCGAGCGCGTCGATCAGGCGCATGATCTTGCGGGCGCCCTCGACGTCCACCTCCACCTGCATGGACGGGTGGAAGATCACGTCGGCCGAGTCGTACTCGATGCCGGCCTCCTGGATGGCCGTGCGCACGGACACCAGGTCGGTCGCCTCGGTGAGGACCTCGATGACCTCGCCCTGGTCGGTGACGTCCTCGGCGCCGGCGTCGAGCGCGGCGAGCATGACCTCGTCCTCGCCCACGCCGTCGGCCTTCGGCACCACGATCAGGCCCTTGCGGGAGAACAGGTACGACACCGAGCCCGGGTCGGCGAGGTTGCCGCCGTTGCGGGAGAACGCCAGGCGCACCTCGGAGGCGGCGCGGTTCTTGTTGTCGGTGAGGCACTCGACCAGGACGGCGATGCCGTTCGTGCCGTAGCCCTCGTACATGATCGTCTGGTAGTCGACGGCGTCGGCGCCCTCGCCCGAACCACGCTTCAGCGCGCGGTCGATGTTGTCGTTGGGGACCGACGACTTCTTCGCCTTCTGGACCGCGTCGAACAGCGTCGGGTTACCGGCGAGATCGCCGCCACCCGTCCGCGCGGCGACCTCGATGTTCTTGATCAGCTTCGCGAAGAGCTTGCCGCGCTTGGCGTCGATCGCGGCCTTCTTGTGCTTGGTCGTGGCCCACTTGGAGTGACCTGACATGCCTCTACCTGACTCCTTGCATTTCGATGGCTCTTATCAATGGCGCTCGAACTCGGCAACGCCGAACGGCGGCGAGAAGGCCGCTCAGCCGCCCGCAACCATGCTGACGAACAGCCCGTGCACGCGCGCGTCCCCCGTGATCTCGGGGTGGAAGGCGGTGGCGAGCAGCGACCCCTGCCGTGCTGCGACAATCCTACCGGCGGCCGCCACAGGACGGCCCTGCGTATCCACAGCCGGGATGCGGGACAGCACCTCGACCTCGGGCCCGGCCTCCTCGATCCAGGGGGCGCGGATGAACGCGGTGCGCACCGGGCCACCGTCGTCGACGTCGGAGATGCCCGCGAAGTCGAGGTCGGTCTCGAACGAGTCGACCTGCCGCCCGAACGCGTTGCGCCGCACGACGACGTCCATCCCGCCGACCGTCTGCTGGTCGGCGGTCCCGTCCAGGATCCGGTCGGCCAGCAGGATCATCCCCGCGCACGAGCCGTACACCGGCAGGCCCTCCTTGATGCGGGCCTGCAGCAGGTCGCGGAGCTCGAAGATGCGCAGCAGCTTGTCGATCGTCGTCGACTCGCCGCCGGGCAGCACGAGCCCGTCGACCGCGGCCAGCTCCCCCGGACGGCGTACCGTCACGCCGTGCGCGCCGACGGACTCGAGGGCGGCCAGGTGCTCGCGGACGTCTCCCTGGAGGGCCAGGACGCCGATGGTCGGGTTGCTCACAACCGTTCATTCTACGGCGGCGGCCGCCCCGGACACGACGCGCGCGGTTCAGTCGTCGAACTGCTCGCCCAGGTGCCGCACCTGGCCGTCCCACCCGGACACGAGGTGGTCGACGACGTCCGGCAGCTCCGGCGGGAACACTTCCAGCGGCTGCTCGCGCAGCTGCGCCGCCGTCAGCCAGCCGGTCTCGTCGAGCAGCTCGCGCTCGGCGTCGGTCCAGCCCTCGGCCGTCACCTCGACGGCATCCGGGATGCGCGCGAGGTAGAACACCTCGTGCTGCCGGCACGTCTCGGCGTAGAAGTCGAAGATGCCCGTGCGCGTGAGAACGGGGCCCACCAGGGCTCCGGCCGGCAGGTCGATGCCCACCTCCTCGCGCGTCTCGCGCAGGGCGGCCTGCACCGGCGTCTCCCCCGCGTCGATGCCGCCGCCCACCGTGAACCACCAAGACCGCTCCGGCTGGTTCACGTCGTGACCGCGCATCACGAGCACCCGGCCGGCGTCGTCCATCAGGATGACGCGCGCCGCCGAGCGCTCGCGGACGCCGTCCGGCCCCGGCACCCAGTCGTCCCCGAGGGATGTGGTGCCGGGCCCGACCTCGGGCGGCACGGCGGGCTGGTGCTGGTCGGCGGTCTCCGGCGGGAACCCGGTCATGCGGCCTCCTGGTGCTGGGCGTTCGGGGACTTCAGGCCGGTCCGCCGCGGCGGACCGGCCGGTGCCCACAAACTACCTCCCGCACCCGTCAGTGCAGCGCCAGGCTCCTCGGCCCTGCGTCACAGCGCCAGCGCGACGTCCACCGCCCGCTCGGAGGCGCACGGGTGGTCGGGAACGACCCCGACACCCTCCCAGTTGGTCCCGGTCACGGCGTGCACCGATCGCGCGATCGGCACGTGGAGCTGCAGGTGGGCGGTGAGGTCGAACGCCTCCCGGGGATGAGCCCCGCCCACCGTCGTCTCGCCGACGACGACCGCCCGGCCCAGCGCCTGCAGGTCGTAGGCGAGCTCCTCGCCGCCGCTGAACGTGCGGCTGCTCGTGAGGACGACGACCGGCACGTCCGGCAGCCTCGGCGCGACCGCCGGCGTGGTGAACGACGGCTCGGCGGTGCCGTCCCGGTGCACGAGGTCCAGGAGGTGGACCGGCTCGTCGCCGAGCAGGTGGCTCACCAGCAGTGCCACGGACCCGGGCACGCCGCCCACGCAGTCGCGCAGGTCGACCACGAGCCGACGCACGCCCTGCAGCAGCGTGAACGCCGCCGACGCGGCTGGGCGGACGTACTCCGGCGGCAGGATGATCGGGCCGATCCTCAGCAGGCCGACGTTGCCGTCGAGGCGACGCACCTCGCTGATCGCGGGCCCGCTCTCCCGCGCCAGGGTGGCGAAGTAGGCGCGCACCTCGTCCTCGTCCTGCTCGGGCGGCACGCCCTCCGGGTAGTGCCGGACCCGCAGGTGCCGGTCGCCGTTGACCGACTGGAGGACGGTCGTGGCGGCCTCGGCGAAGGCGGGCTCGTCGTCCACGTCAGCGATGAGCCCGTCGAGCTCGTCGGCGACGCCGACCGCCACGTCGGGAAAGACATAGTGCGTTCGGACGAGCTCCTGGACCTGGGCGATCAGCATGCGCGCAGTCAACCGAAGCGTCCGACGGAGCGTCAACGGGGTTTCCGCAGGTTCCGCGGCCGCACGCAGCCCGGCCGGATCACCGCCGCGGCTTCGCCCTCTTGGTCGCCTCCGCCGTCAGCGGGTCCTCCGGCCACGGGTGCCGCGGATAGCGGGCGCGCATGTCGGCCCGGACCTGGGGGTAGCCCTGCTTCCAGAAGGAGGCCAGGTCGCTGGTGATGGCGACCGGGCGCTGGGCGGGAGACAGCAGGTGCAGGACGACCGGGACCCGGCCGTCCGCGACGGCCGGGGTGGTGGTCCAGCCGAAGACCTCCTGCAGCTTCACCGCGAGGACAGGCGGCTCGACGCCGTCGTACGCGAGCCGGACCTCGGAGCCCGACGGAACCCGGAGCCGTTCCGGCGCGAGCTCGTCGAGCCGGGCCGCCGCGGGCCAGGGCAGCAGGCGCCTCAGCGCCGAGGCCACGTCGATGCGGGCGAGGTCGCGCGCGGCGCGCACCGACGTGAGCTCGGTACCCAGCCAGTCGTCGAGCCCGGCCAGCAGCGCGTCGTCGTCGACGTCGGGCCACGGGGCACCGAGGTGGGCGTGGCAGAACGCCATCCGTGCGCGCAGCGCGAGCGCGGCCTCCGACCAGCGCAGCACGGACAGACCGCTGCGCCGGAGGCCGTCGCGGACGGCCGCCTGGACGAGCAGTGGGTCGGGACCGGGCAGCGGGACGTCGCTCAGCACGATCGCGCCGAGCGTCTCGACGCGCCGCGTCACGATCCGGCCGTCGTCCCAGCGGATCTGGTCGGTGGTCGTGACGAGCTCGCCCGCGACGTCCCGCGCCGTCGCCTCGTCGATCGGGGCCGCGGACCGGATCCTGGCGTCGGCGCGGCCGGGTGCCCGGTCGGCGACCGCGATCGCGAGCCAGGTCGTGGTCCGCAGCGACGACTGCGCGTCGAGCGCAGCGCCCGTCCCACCGGACATCTGGTAGGTCACCGCGCCGCTCCCCCGGACCCGCGCGATCCGGTCCGGGTACGCCAGGCCGACCACGATCCCGGCCGCGAGATCGTCCGGCAGTCCGGGCGGGCCCTTGTCGGCCGAAGCCGGCACGCCCCGGCCGAGCTGCTTCGTCTCCTCCCGCCATCGGGCCGTGGCTCCGCGGTCGTCGCCACGGCGGAGGGCCCGCCAGCGGCCCGGCAGATCGTCGCCAGGGCCTCGGCCGGAGTCGTCCGAGAGCAGCGCAACGACCTCGCGTGCCCGGTCGGCCCCGACCCGGGAAGCGCCGTCCAGCAGCGCACGGGCCAGGCGAGGATGCGCCCCGACCGCAGCCATCCGCCGGCCCCGCTCGGTGATCCGACCGCCCTCGTCGGTCGCCTCGATGCGGCGCAGCAGCTCGGTGGCCGCGGTCATCGCCGGCACCGGCGGTGCCTCGAGCAGGGTCAGACCAGCACCACCGGGTGCGCCCCACGCCGCCAGGTCGAGGGCGAACCCCGCCAGGTCGGCGGTCGCGATCTCCGGCGCCGCGTGGTCGTCGAGCCGGCCGTGGTCGGTGGCGGACCAGCACCGGTAGACCCGGCCCGGTGCCTCACGCCCGGCGCGCCCCGCGCGC
>NZ_KI911656.1:107084-113269 GCF_000515355.1 Promicromonospora kroppenstedtii DSM 19349
ACCGACGAGCGTCGCGAGCCGGGTCGCGGCCGCGCGGGTCGCCATCCTGCGCGGTTCGGCGACGACGACCGTGCCGCCGAGCGCGTCGGCCAGGGCGAGCGGCAGCAGCGACGTCTTTCCCGAACCGGGCGGTGCGACCAGCACGGCGGTGCCGCGCGACCGCACGGCGTCGACCGTGGCGGGCAGGACCGCCCGGACGGGCAGGTCCGCCCCGGGGACCGTCGGCTCAGGCAGCAGCACGCCCCGACGCTAACCGATTCCAGGAGGGTTGACCGACCACTTTCCTGTACCGAGGTCCGTCACTCTGCTACAAACGTGCCGGGGGCGGTTCTGGGCGTTCGACGGCCGCTGCAGGCATGAAGGAGGCCGATGAACCAGCGCGTGCTACTCAACATGGACTTCTCCGCGTACGTGGACTCGGGGAGGTTCCCCCGACCGGGACGGCTACGAGTGCTCGACGAGCTGGCTCGGCTCCAGACCGAACGTTCACGGGTCAGCCGCGCGATGGAGCGCGGAGAACGGGTCGCGGCGCGCATCCTCGGACGGGGCACGATCGCCATCAATCAAAACATGGCCCTCGAGGTGCCCTCCTGGCGGACTCTCGAGTCGATCCGCAACTCGGGGACCATCGGTCAGCTCGCCGTCAGTCTCCCGAACAACACCGTCGTGATGGAGAACGGCCTGCGCATGACCAGCGTGTGGCACTTCGACGGCCTGGACCCGGAGGTACGGCTGATCCTGTCCGCCGAGGACCCGGCGGCGTACTTCTTCGGCTACGCACCGGTGCAGATGAAGATCGTCGACGATGCCGAGGTGTTCCTCGACGGGCCGACGATCCGCGGCGAGCCGACGGTGATCGCCGTGCGGGACACGGCCTGCCTGGATGCCGCCCGCGGCTACTGGGCGGCGGTGCGCGGCACGATGTATCCGTGCGCCGCCGAGGCTCCACCCGTCGAGGGCCTGTCGGAACGCCAGCGGCGCGTCGTCACGCTCATGCTCACGTGCCCCTCGGACGAGCAGATCGCCCGGCGGCTGGGGGTGAGCGTCCGGACGGTGCGCACCGAGGTCGCAGCGGTCCTCGACCTGCTCGACGCGCCGACACGGTTCGTGGCAGGGGTCCGGCTACGGGAGTTCCTGAGCGCCGTCACCGCCTGAACGGGCGCTGCGCGGTGATCGACGGGACGACCGGCTGCCAGAGGGGCCACCCGGTCGGCGGCGAGCTCGTGGTCGCCCGGCTCTACAAGTACGGCGACTTCAACGTCACCAGGACCGGAACGCCTTCAACTCCGTAAGGACTTACCACGGCTGCGACGTGAAGCTGTACGACAGCACCAACTTCTCGGGTAGCTCGATGCCCTCCGCGCGCCGGGAGCGCCCCGTCGCCTCGGGGCGACGGGGCGTTCCCGGCGATGCGGTCAGCTACGCGGGCAGACGTACACCGACGGCGTCGTGACCCAGTCCCCGCCCACCGAGCCCGACCGCAGCCACTGCACGTACGCCTGCGCCCGGACGAGCTTGCGCGCGGAGGAACCGCAGGACCACGAGGTGGTGCGCTCGACATCCTGCTCGGACGCCCAGCTGTCTGCGGGAAACTCGTCCCGGAGGTTCAACCAGGTGCCGTTGGAGTTGTACTGGAGGCGGACCTCGACGACCTGGACGCTGTAGTTGTTGCCGCTGGCCCTGTCAGCCACCCGGGCATGGGCGTTGAAGACCCCGGCGGACGACATCTCCACGTTGGCGCACCGGAGGATCTGGTCACCGGCTTGGTCTCCGTCGCAGTTGTGCGCGATCTGCTCGGCAGCCACCGCCGGCGAGGCGACGAGCATGGTGGTCCCCAGAGCCACGCCGAGTGCCGCGGTCAGGATGCGCATGATCTTTCCGTCTTTTCGCATGACCGCAGTTGATACCCGCGGCCGGGGAAGAGGTTGCAGGAACCTGCACGGCGGCAGGGCGGCAGGGACTCAGGAGTCCGCACGCCCCGACGGCGACCGACGGAACCCCTGCAAGAATGCGTGGTCGTGAATCATCTGCTGGACCTCGGGTCCCGGAAGTTCTGGCGGCTGGTCGGCAGGCCCGTCGACCTCGCCGGGGAGCATTCCTGGCTGCGCGCCCCGGTGAGCCGTTCCTCCACGGTCGCCGACGGCTGGCTCGCCGCCGAGGCAGCGCACCACGGGGGCACGGTCGACGACGAGGTCGCGAGCACCGGTCCCTCCGCGGGCCCGGCACCCGGCCTGCTCCCGGCGATGACGCGCCTCGACGGTCCCGCGTTCGACGCCGACCGCCTGGACCCGCGGATCGGCGACTTCTACGAGCACACCGCTGCCTGGCACATGGACGTGTGGAGCGGGTGGTCGCCGCTGTTCTGGCCGGCGGGTGAGCTGATCGCGCGGCTGTTCGCCCGCCGGGTGGAGCAGCTCTCCCTCCCGATGCGCCCGCTCGACGTCGCGCACGGGATGGACAGCCGGGTCCGCGTGATCCGTGACCGGGACGGCGAACAGGTGGGTGCCGCGTGGCTGCGCACGCTCCGGCCCTCGGGCCGCTACGTGTTCAGCGGCTGTTACTCGGCGCGCCGGCTCCCCGGCGCGGTGGGGCCGAGCGTGCACGTCGCGTTCCCGCTCGAGTCCGGCAACGTCCAGGTGTTCCTGCGCCCGGCTGTCGGCGACGACGACGACCTCGTCCTGGAGTCGCCCCCGGGACGGTTCGGGCAGGACGGCGCGTACGTCACCGTCCACGACGGTGGACGGGACTTCGCGGCCCGGGTGCCGCTCCACGAGACCTTCCACCTGTACCGCGACCCGTACGGTGTGCTCCGGACCGATCACGAGCTGCGGATGTGGCGCACCTGGATGATGCGTCTGCACTACAAGATGGAGCGCGCCCGATGATGCACACCTTCCACCTCGCCGAGCTGCCGGCCGGGGTGACGGCACGCGCGTTGCTGCGGCCGCCGTCGGGCACCACCACACCCGGGCTGGACCACGCCGAGTGCCTGGCCCTCATGCGCCTGGGGGCGCCCGTCGTGTCCCCCGACCGGCTCCAGCTGCGGCGGATCGCCGTCTTCGCGCAGTGGCGCGACGAGGACGCCGTCGACCGCTTCCTGTCCGACGACGCCCTGGGGCGCCACCTGGCGACCGGCTGGCACGTGCGGATGGAGTACCTGCGCCGCTGGTCCCGGCTGGCGGCGCTGCCCGACCTGCCCGCCCGGGCCGGGACCTGGGACCGGGACGAGCCCGCGGTCGCGGTGACCGTCGCGCGGATGCGGCTGCCCGAGGTCCCCCGGTTCCTGCACTGGGGCCGGCCCGTCGAACGTCAGGTGCGCGACCACCCCGGCACCACGCTCGCCCTGGCCGCGATCCGGCCGCCGCGCACCATCTCCACGTTCTCCGTGTGGCGCACGGTGCGCGAGATGGAGGAGATGGTGCACGGCCGCGCCGACCCCGCGGACCGGCGGCACGCGGACGCCATGGTCGAACGGCGACGCCGCGACTTCCACCACGAGTTCGCGACGTTCCGGTTCCGCCCGCTGTCGGAGCACGGGACCTGGGAGGGACGGACCGGGATCGTCCCGGCGGCCTGATGACGGAGGGGCCCGCAGACACGAAGTCTGCGAGCCCCCGGTCGACGAGCCGGCGGACCGACCCTGCTCAGTCAGCCGCGCAGGTCACCGGGACCGACGACGGCGCAGTGCCGTTCCCGGTGAACCCGACCTCGGTGGACGCGCCGGCGGCCAACGACCCGTTCCAGTCGACGCCGGACACCGTCACCGACGAGCCCGACGTGCTGAACCGCCCGTTCCAGCCCTGCACGAACGACGCCGGGGCCAGGTCGAACCTGGCGGTCCAGCCACTGATCGCAGCGCTGCCCGCGGTGATCCGGACGGTTGCCTGGAAGCCGCCGCCCCACTGGTTCGCCACGGTCAGCGCACCGGTGCAGGCACCCGGCTCCTCGACCGTCCCCTCACCGGTGGTCGCCGCGACCGGGCCGGACGGCGGCGAGACGTTGCGCGCGGCGTCGTACGCCCGCACCGTGTACTCGTACGTGGTGGCCGGGTCCAGGCCCGTCTCGGTGTACGACGTCGTGCTCGCCCGGGCCACGACCGCGCCGTCCCGCAGCACCTCGTAACCCGTGACGCCCACGTCGTCCGTGGCGGCACCCCACGTCAGGGAGACGGATGAAGCCGTCGTGCCGGCGACCCGTACGTCGGTCGGCGCCGACGGGGCCTGCGTGTCCGGCTCGCCGGCGCCGTCGCCCAGGAGCCGGTCGTAGTCGGCCATCGCCGTCGCGACGGCGACCTGGGCCCAGAACCGGTGGTAGGTGAACTGCGGCGCGTCGCCGCCGTCCAGGTACTCCTGCACCTCGGGGAACATGGGGTCGTCCTCGTAGAACGACCGGATGTCCAGGAACGACACCCCGGGCTCGATCTGGTCGCCGTTCGGGTTCGTGCCCGACCAGCCCGGCGGCACGTAGGTACCGTTGCCACCCGGGGTGATCTCGTCGTCGAACCGGCCGTAGTCCGTACGGGTCTCCACCGTGGCCACACCCAGGTCGTCGCTGTCCTGCGTCCACATGGCGTCGAGCAGGGCACCCGCCGTGTCGGCAGCCTGCTGGTCGCCGGACGCCGCCGCCCAGTAGATGAGCGTGCGGGCGAGAGCGCCGGCCACGCCGACGTCCTGCCCGTGGTCCGTCACCTCGACGTGCAGCCCCGCGTTGCCGCCCGGGTCGGCCGGGTCCCACGTGTCGGGCTGGCCGGACCACGACAGCGTGGACGGCACCGCCCAGGAGGTGTCGGTCACGGTGATCTCCGACAGCACCCATGGCACCCACTTCTCCAGGATGGCCTCGGCCCGCGGGTCGCCCGTCTCGTGGTAGAGCTGCGCGATCCGTTCCATGCCCCAGCCCTGCATACCGATCCACTGGTTCGACGGCGGGTCCTCGTAGACCGGGTCCTCGTCGTAGACCATGCCGTAGAAGGTGCTGGCGCCCGCCGGGTGGGCGCTGTAGTCACCGCCCACGCTGTTGGTCGCACCACCGGCGATCCCGCCCTCGGCGGACTGCAGCCACTGGAAGAACTCGATCTGCCGGTCCAGGCTCTCCGACCAGTCGTCCTGCGCCGTCGGCGACGCCGGGACCAGGTCCGAGTCCGTCGACAGCGCGTACGCCGCGAGCGGGTTCTGGTAGCCGAAGTGCGCGTGCGACGACCCGATGCGCCACGCCCAGGGACCGCTCGTGTCCAGGGCGCCGCCCCAGGCGTAGTACCAGGACAGCAGGTAGTGCGCCGAGCTGCGGCCGCTGCCCGCCGGGCACGACGTCGACTCGCAGCCGGGCTCCTTGAAGTACTTGTCGAACAGGGAGTAGCGCAGGTAGTCGCCCATCCTGGACGCCTTGTCGACCGTGCCCGCGATCTGGTCGCCGACACCCTGCGCCTCGGCGAACTGCTTGGCCCAGTACACCGCCTCGATGGCGCGGGCGTCGGCATCCGGGGCGTTGGTGTACTTCCACTGCTTCGCGTAGCTCGCGTCACCCGTGAACAGGTCGAGATACCCGTTGGACCCGCCGTAGGAGAAGTCGTCGATCGACGGCTGCGGGATGGTCTCCCACACCGACTCCTGCGGACCCCGCTGGAACGTGTTGATGTACGACGGGCCGGGGTGGTCCGGCCCCTGCAGGGTCGACGAGCCCGGCGCGGCTCCGAAGCCGTAGACGTTGTCGACGTCGGAGAGCCAGTGCATGCCGTAGACCTCGGACGTGCCGTAGGTCTGCCGCAGCTCGGAGCCGATCGGGTCCTGGCCGACGGACACACCGGCGTCGAGCTGCGACGGGTACTCGCTCGGGTGGTCGTGCTCGGGTGCGTACGTCGCCGGGTCGGCCGGGTTGTAGGCGCCGTTCGTCGGCTGGTTCTCCGTCGTCGGGATCATGTTGGCCTCGAGCGTGTCCCAGGCGTCGTTGAACGGCGCCCAGTCACCCGTGACCTGGCCGTACGACGCCTCCAGCCACAGCCAGAAGCTGTACGCCTCCGACGTCGTCTCGTGCCCGTAGTCCGGGGCCTCCACCATCAGCGTCTCTGCTGCGTGGTAAGGAATGCCCTGCGGCGAGAAGTAGCCGTTCGCCGGATCGTGGATCTTCTCGTACAGCTCCAGGAAGCGGTCGGTGTACTCACCGGCCGCTGCGAACGGCGCCGCCACCGC
>NZ_KI911656.1:113369-122512 GCF_000515355.1 Promicromonospora kroppenstedtii DSM 19349
GCTGCTGACCTCGCTGCCGATGTGGAAGCTCGGGTGCGGCGGCTGGTTGTAGGCGGTGTTCTGCCAGGCGATCGCCACGCGATACTGGACGTCGTGCATCAGTGTCGCGATGCGCAGGTTCGTCGTGTGCGGTGTGGCATAGACGCGCAGTGCCGAGGAGTCGGCGGTCCGCCAGACGACCTCTTCGCGCCAGTCACCGAACAGGTCCGCCGAGAGCGACGGGGTGGCCTTGGTGCCGTTGTTCGACGCCACGTCCGAGCCGGTCAGCAGCCGCCCGCTCGGGTAGTCGTCGATGTGCGTGCCGTCGAGCAGCTCGCGCTCGCCGTCACCGTCCCACCAGGCCAGGAAGTTCGCCGAGCTCGGCTTGGCACCGACGGAGCTTCCCGAGGCGTTCCGCAGGTCCGACACGTTCGAGGACCAGAACTCGCCCCCGGGGCTGGCGGACGTGACGTTCGCGGCCACGCCTCGGCCGTTGTCGCCGCTCGGGCTGGTCTGGAACAGGACCGAGCCGTTCGAACCGATGAGGCTGGACGACGGGTCACTGCTGCTCTCGTGCACCATGAACACCTCCTGGCCCGCACGGCTGGGCACGATGTCGGAGACGTGGAGCGCGTCACCGTGCCCCATGCGGGAGTTCCACAGCGCGTTGCCGTCCGATCCGATCGCCATCGCCCCGTAGACCACGTCCTGACGGCCGTCTCCGTCCAGGTCGGCGATGGACAGGCTGTGCGCGCCCTGCCCCCGGTACTGCGAACCCTTGACGTCGGAGTCGAAGATCCACCGGGTCGAGAGGTTCTGACCGTCGAAGTCCACGGCCCAGATCACCGAGCGCGTGTAGTAGCCGCGCGCGAAGATCATCGAGGGCGCGGACCCGTCGAGGTACGCCGTGCCCGCCAGGAACCGGTCGACCCGGTTGCCGTAGTCGTCGCCCCAGCTGGCCACGTTGCCGCGCGGGGGCTGGTAGTCGACGGTGTCGACCGCTCCGCCGGTGCGCCCGTCGAAGACGGTCAGGTACTCCGGTCCCGTCAGGATGTAGCCGCCGCTGTTGCGGTGGTCGGCGCCCGCGTTCCCGATGACGACGCCCCGGCCGTCGCGCGTGCCGTCGGCGGTCTTCATGGCGATCTCGGCGTCGCCGTCACCGTCGTAGTCGTACACCTGGAACTGGGTGTAGTGGGCCCCGGACCGGATGTTGCGCCCCAGGTCGATCCGCCACAAGCGGGTTCCCTGGAGCGTGTAGGCGTCGATGATGGTGTTGTCGGTGACGCCGGACTGCGAGTTGTCCTTGGCGTTGGCCGGGTACCACTTGACGACGTACTCGTAGTCACCGTCACCGTCCAGGTCGGCGACGGTGGCGTCGTTGGCCTCGTACGCGCTCGAGGGCCGACTGATCGGGATGTCGAGGTAGCCGCCGGAACCGAACCTGGCCTCTGTGCTCGAGCGCGCACCCTCGGTGCCGTTGGTGACGGCCGCGACGGTGTAGGTCCCGCTACCGTTGGGGTCGAGGTAGTTCGTGGCGCCGGTGATCGGCGACGCGTTGAGCTTTTGGCCGTCGCGGTAGACGTTGAAGGCCACGTTCTGGCTGTCGGTGCCCAGCAGGCGCCAGCTGACCAGGTTGCCGCTCCCCGAAGGCACGACGGTCACGCCGCGGGTCAGGGCCTCGACCTCGTAGGCGCCGTCGCCGCCCGGTTCCTCGGAGCCACCGGTCGTGACGTCCAGGTAGTCGACGTTCGCCAGGCCCTCCGCGCCGGTGGCTCGCAGACGGACGGTGTTGACGCCGGCGTCGAGCTGAGCGGTGACGGTCTGGGCCGCCCAGCTCGTCCAGGCACCGGTGGCGTCGAACGGCGCGGTCCGCACCGAGGTTCCGTTCACGACGACCTCGCCCGGCCTGCCTGCCGTTGCGCCGTTGGCATAGCCGAATGCCAGCGTCGCCGTGCCCGCCGCGGCGGCGTCGACCCTGAACTCGACCGCGGCTCCGACAGCATTATCGGTGTTGCAGAACCCGCTGCCCGAGTGCCCGGCATGGTTGGACTCGATCAGGCCACCGCAGACGGCCGGTGCGGCCTCGGCCTCGTGGCGCACCGTGGCCGCGTGTGCGGTGTCCAGCGCGACGACGCTCGACGCGACGACGGCGAGGCCCGAGAGCCCGGCCGCGAGCGCCGTTCTGGTACTTCTTCGCCTTGTCATTGATGTCGCTCCTCTTTGAGCTAGCTCGACTGTGATGCGGCGCGCCGTCCTGGGCACGGCCGGTGATCTGGCGAGGGGTGACGAGGGCAGACACCTCCCTCGCCACCGTGCCGTCGGACCCCGAGCTTGAATCGATCCAATCAGCACGGCCGACCGTATGGTAAGCGTTTGCCCAGCGTCAACGGATCGCCGATTGTTAAACGATTCGGACGGCCGGTGCGGGGACGGTCCCGGGATCAGGCTGCCGCGCGCGTCGGCGACGACGCCGTCGGGCAACCGCGCTCCGGTGGACCGAACCGGGTGCCTGGCACCGGCGGCGGTTACCCTACGGCAGTGCCAACGAAAGCGGGGATCGACCCGGACGAGCTCGCCACCACCCTTCGCGTGCTGGGCCAGCTCCATGACCTCGAGCCCAACCACCCCGACGTCCAGACGGTCAAGCGGGCGACGGGCTACATGTGGAAGCTGCTCAAGAAATCCCGCAAGGCCGCGGTCCGCGAGGAGATCCAGGCGCACGACCGGAGCGTCATCGAGCGGACCGCGACCGGCTCGGCGGCGCGGATCGACGACGAGACCGCCGGCATCCCGCTGGTCTCCTCCGCGCCCGGGGCGTTCGCCGGAGAGCTGCGCACCGCCCGCGGCTGCTACATCTGCAAGACGGACTACACCCTGGTCGACTCGTTCTACCACTGGCTGTGCCCCGACTGCGCCGCGAAGAGCCACGCGCGCCGCGACCAGCGCACGGACCTGACCGGCCGCCGCGCCCTGCTCACCGGGGGCCGGGCCAAGATCGGCATGTACATCGCGCTGCGCCTGCTGCGCGACGGCGCCCACCTCACCGTCACCACACGCTTCCCGAAGGACGCGGTGCGCCGCTTCTCGGCCATGCCCGACGCCGCCGACTGGCTGCACCGGCTCAAGATCGTCGGCATCGACCTGCGCGACCCCACCCAGGTGATCGCCCTCGCCGACGACGTCGCCGCAGCGGGCCCGCTCGACATCCTGGTCAACAACGCCTGCCAGACGGTCCGCCGGTCCCCCGGGGCCTACTCGCAGCTCGTCACGGGCGAGTCGGCGCCGGTCGCCCCGCTCCCCTACGGCCTCGAGCCGCCGGAGATGGTCACGTTCGACCACGTCTCGGAGGCGCACCCCGCCGCGATCGCGGGCGCGCTGGCCGCACTGTCGGTCGCCCACCACGAGGGGCAGTCGCAGGACGACGCCGTCGCGACGCACACGGCGGCGTCCCTGACGGCGCTCGCGCTCCGGGCGGGCTCGGCCTCCCTGGACGCCCACCTGGCCGGCACGGCCGTCGATGCCGGCGGGCTGCTCCCCGACGTGCAGAAGAACAACTCGTGGACCCAGGTCGTGGACGAGGTCGACCCGCTGGAGCTCCTGGAGGTCCAGCTCTGCAACGCGATCGCGCCGTTCCTGCTCATCTCCCGGCTGCGGCCCGCGATGCGGGCGGCGACGGCGACGTCGCGCCGCGGGTACGTCGTCAACGTCTCGGCGATGGAGGGGCAGTTCTCCCGCCGGTACAAGGGCGCGGGGCACCCGCACACCAACATGGCCAAGGCCGCCCTCAACATGCTGACCCGGACCTCCGCCGGGGAGATGTTCGAGAAGGACCGGGTCCTGATGACGGCGGTGGACACCGGGTGGATCACGGACGAGCGCCCGCACGAGGAGAAGCTGCGGCTCGCCGCCGAGGGCTGGCACGCGCCCCTCGACCTGGTCGACGGCGCCGCGCGCGTCTACGACCCGATCGTCCAGGGCGAGGCCGGCAAGGACCTGTACGGCTGCTTCCTCAAGGACTACGAGCCGTCGCCCTGGTAGCGCTCTCGGCAAGGCGAACCGCCTCACGGGCGATGCAGAGGCTGAAGCAGCAGGGCGTTAGTCAGGACGAACACCGGAATGCGCCAGTGTGTCCATGCAGCGACGAGAGCATGGGCCGCGGTCCGCATGGCGAAGGAGCTCGACGAGGGTTCAGGCTCCACTGAGTGGCCTCGGGCCGAGACAAGCTCCCTCGTGCTACTCTGTCTCCATCACGATCAGCCCGTTGCCGCAAGGCGCGGGCTGATTTTCTTTTTCCAGGGAGGACCATGGCGGAGTACGCGAAGCCGTGGCTGTCCGTCGACGAGCAGATCGACCGGCTGGCGGGGCACGGGATTGCGATCGAGGACCGCGGCCGAGCCTCGTCGGTCCTGCAGGCAGTCGGCTACTACCGCCTCACCGGCTACCTCTACCCGTTCCGCGAGTCCGAGCAGCACGTCGACGACGAGGGCCGCACGCGGATCCGCGTGCTCAGCGACTACCGGGCGGGCACGACACTGCGGCACGCCGAGGACATCATCGACTTCGACCGGCGGCTGCGCATGCTGGTCATGGACGGCGTCGAGCGCATCGAGGTCGCCGTCCGCATGCGGATCGGGTACGTGCTCGGCAGGAGGTCCCCCTTCTCCTACGAGGACCCGAACTGCTTCACTGAGGCCTTCACCGCCGAGAATGCCGACGCCCGGGACCTCGCGTCGAGCAGGCACGTGCAGTGGCTTCGACGCGTCGACGACAGGAAGGCCAGCTCCGACGAGCAGTTCGTCGAGCACTTCCGGGAGAAGTACGACGACCGCATGCCGGTCTGGGCACTCACCGAGATCCTCGAACTGGGCCACCTCTCCGTCCTCTACCGCGGCATGCACCAGCAGGACGCCGAGGAGATCGCCCTGGCGTTCAAAGTCCCGACAAAGAAGATCATGACCAGCTGGCTCGCCAGTCTGAACTACGTGCGCAACGTCGCGGCGCACCACTCCCGGCTGTTCAACAGGAAGCTCCAGCACGCGCCGGCCCGTCCGAAGGCCGGACAGATCCCAGTCCTCGACCACCTGCGGGACGAGAAGAGCGCCAAGGGCGTCTTCGGGACCTACAACGCCCTCGCCGTGATCGCCTACATCCTGCCGTCCATCGACGCCGACTCGGACTGGGCGAAGCAGCTGGCAGCACTGCTGCGGGAGTTCCCGGCCTCGCATGCCCTGACGATCGCGTCGATGGGGTCTCCGCAGGGCTGGGAGTCACTCGACCTCTGGCGCGGCTGACCTGACGGTCCGTGGGCCAGTGCAGCAGGCGAGGTCGGATCTCCATCCGCATCGCCTCGCCCATGACGGCTTTACCAGCCACGCTCTGATTGTCACGGGGACGTGCGCTCCTCACTCGCTGCGGGAGCGCCAGGTCTCGTAGCGGTCGGCCCACGTGCCGTCGGCCTCGTCGTGCACCACCTGGGCAAGCACGCTCCAGGCGCTCTCCGGGATACGGCGCAGCAGGACGATGTCCTTGCGGCGCCAGGCCAACAGATAGCGGACGGCGCCGGACCATGCAGGGTCGGTGGCGGGTACACCGGCCAAGGCCGTGAAGATGGCCTGCAGCGGCAGCTGCTCGAGCAGGGTCGCCGCCGCCCCCTCGTGCACCGGGTAGCCGGAGTAGCGGCCGGTGCCGCCTGACCGCCAGCGCAGGAGCGCCAACGCTTGGTCGGGTTCGCTTGGGTGCGCCTCAGCAAGGCTGCGAGCGAGGTCGTCGGCCAGTCGCTCAGGAAGCCCTGAAGCGGCCTCATCGAGGATCCGGGGAACCCATGCACGAACGGCCTCGGGTGCGGCCACCGACCAGGACTCGACAGCCCGCGCCTGATCTCGCCGCTGCTGTTCGCGACGGTCGACCCGTTCAGCAGGCTGCGTATAGCCGTGAGCAGCCAGCCAGGCGATGAGCTCCGCGCCGTGCACGAGCTCGACGTCGCCGTCAGGCGAGCCCTGTCAGCGCAGCGTCGAGCCGTGGTGCCAGCCGAGGACATCGACTGCAGTGCCCTCGTGGTCGAGCAGCTCGAACGCGGAGTCGCCGAGGCACATGCAGTAGATGCCCGTGGATCGGGAGACCTCCAGCAACCGGGCCAGTTCGTCGAGCTCAGCACGATCGCTGATCTTCAGCACAGGCTCGACGTCGCGCGGTCGGCTCCCGGACGCACCGCGGTCGTACACGCGGATGACCGACGCCGAGCGCACCAGGCCGTTCAGGACCTGCGCGTCGAACGCGTAGTCGTCGGACATGCACGCGAGGGTAGCGGCGCGCCCGGTGGGGCGGACCCTCGCAGGAAACGGAGAGAACGAAAAGGCCCCGCGGACACGGCGTCCGCGGGGCCTTTCCTACGACGGCTCAGCTCACCAGCCGCGCTCGGCCAGCCGGTGCGGCTCCGGGATCTCGTCGACGTTGATGCCGACCATGGCCTCGCCCAGACCGCGCGAGACCTTGGCGATCACGTCGGCGTCGTCGAAGAAGGTCGTCGCCTTGACGATGGCCTCGGCGCGCTGCGCCGGGTTGCCCGACTTGAAGATGCCCGAGCCGACGAAGACGCCCTCGGCGCCGAGCTGCATCATCATCGCGGCGTCCGCCGGGGTGGCGATGCCGCCCGCGGTGAACAGGACGACCGGCAGCTTGCCGGTGGTCGCGATCTCCTTGACCAGCTCGTACGGCGCCTGGAGCTCCTTGGCGGCCACGTACAGCTCGTCCTCGGGCAGCGTGGTCAGGCGGCGGATCTCCTGGCGGATCTTGCGCATGTGCGTGGTCGCGTTCGAGACGTCGCCGGTGCCGGCCTCGCCCTTGGAACGGATCATCGCGGCGCCCTCGGTGATGCGGCGCAGCGCCTCGCCCAGGTTGGTCGCACCGCACACGAACGGCACGGTGAAGTTCCACTTCTCGATGTGGTTGGTGTAGTCCGCGGGGGTCAGCACCTCGGACTCGTCGATGTAGTCGACGCCGAGCGACTGCAGCACCTGTGCCTCGACGAAGTGGCCGATGCGGGCCTTCGCCATCACGGGGATCGAGACGGCCTCGATGATGCCGTCGATCATGTCGGGGTCGCTCATGCGCGACACGCCGCCCTGGGCACGGATGTCCGCGGGCACCCGCTCGAGCGCCATGACGGCCACCGCGCCCGCGTCCTCGGCGATCTTCGCCTGGTCGGGCGTGACGACGTCCATGATGACGCCGCCCTTGAGCATCTCGGCCATGCCACGCTTCACGCGCGCGGTGCCGACCGTACCCACGGTGTTCTCGCCGGTCACGGATTCAGTCACGGTTACCTCGCATAGTTCTCGCCGGTGGGATCGACGCCGGTCGTTCCGGGCGCGGTCGGCGCCCTGACCCGATCTTATCGCCCGGCCTGCCGCGTCCCCGCCGCCGACCGCAGAACGGTCACCATCCGGACAACCCGGTCACCCGCCGGCCGGCTCCAGTCCGTGCGGCAGCGCGTCGTCGAGCTCGACGGTGCGCGGCATGGGCGCCCGCCCGGCCAGGTGGAACAGGCGCACGTACCAGAGCCGGCGCACGCGCCGGGTCTGGGCCACGGCCTCGTTGTGGAACCGGCGGGCCAGCGTCACCCGGTACCAGGCGGCCGCGAGTCCCTCCAGCACCTCGCCGGACGGCCCCACCCGCAGGTCGTGCACCGCCTCGGGTGAGCCGAACGCCTCGCGCAGCGTCGCCGTGAGCCCGGACTCGGCACGCTCGCGCGCGGAGTCCAGCCCGTCCATCTTCAGCGCGGCGGCAGGCGAGGTCACGGCCCCGGCGTCGGACGCCGCATAGGCGGCGTCGGCCACCAGCACCGCGCTCGCCGGGTCCAGCACGCCCGACGTCGCGAGCTCCACCGCGGCCGAGGCACGCCGCACGAGCTGGGCGTCCAGGGCGATCCGCGAGGCCGCGACCTTGCGGTGCAGCCGGTCGATCCGCGAGGCGCCCTGCCAGGCGAACAGCAGGCCGACGACGACGGCGCCCAGTGCGACCAGCGCGATCTCCGACCAGCTCACGTGTCACCCCCGACCCGGCGCGGGAACAGTCCCATGAACCGGCCCATCACGTCGCCGGCGATCGCGTGGTCGGCGTCGAGCGTCATCTCGTAGACGGCCAGGACCTGCTCCGTCACGCCCGACCAGTCGAACCGCTGCACCCACTGCGCGGCGTGCGCGCGGTAGGCGTCCCGGCGCGCCGGGTCGGCGAGCAGGTCCAGCACGGTGGTGGCGAGGTGGCCGGGGTCGCCGGTGCGGAACAGGGCGCCCGCGGCGCCGTCGTCCAGCACGCGCTGGAAGGCGCCCAGGTCGCTGGCCACGACCACGGACTCGGCGCTCATCGCCTCCACGAGCACGATGCCGAAGCTCTCCCCGCCGGTCTGCGGTGCGACGTACAGGTCGGCGGACGCCAGCAGCGCCGCCTTCTCGGCGTCGGACACCGCGCCCAGGAACTCGACGGAGGAGGCCAGCTCCCCCAGGGTCTCCCTGGTCTCGGCGACGATGTCGTTGCCGCGGCCTGCCACCAGGAACCGCGCGCCGGGCACCCGGTCCAGGATCGTGGGGACGGCCTGCACGAGCACGCCCAGCCCCTTGCGCGGCTCGTCGAGCCGGCCGAGGAAGGCGATGGTCGGCGCGTCGGGCGTGCCGGCCCACTCGGGACGGCGCGGGCTGGTCGCGAACACCTGCGTGTACACGCCGTTGGGGATCACGACGGCGTCGCCCCCGAGGTGGTCGACGAGCGTGCGGCGCGCGTCCTCGGACACGGCGATGCGGGCCGCGATCTTCTCCAGCGACTGCCGCACCAGCGGGTAGGCGACCTGCAGCGCCCGCGAGCGCACCTGCGAGGTGTGGAAGGTGGCGACGACGGGCTCGGTGGCCTGCCACAGCGCGATCATCGACAGGGACGGGACCATCGGCTCGTGCAGGTGGACGATGTCGAACGGGCTGCCGTCGATGCCGCCCTCCAGCCAGCGCCGCACGCGGGTGGCGGTCAACGGCCCGAAGGTGAGCCGCGCGACCGACCCGTTGTACGGCACGGGCACCGCGCGGCCGGCGGCGGTGACGACGGCGGGCAGCTCGGTGTCGTCGCTCGACGGGGCGAGCACCGAGACCTCGTGCCCGGCGGCCTGCAGCGCCTCGGCG
>NZ_KI911656.1:122612-128425 GCF_000515355.1 Promicromonospora kroppenstedtii DSM 19349
CGCGCCGCTGGGTCTCGCGTTCCTCGGCCGCGCGCCGCTGCGCCTGCCGCTGCCGCGCCGGGCCGAGGTCCGCGACGAACACGCGCTGCAGCATGTGCCAGTCGTGGGTGTGCTCGGTGATCGTCTCCGCGAGCTGGTCCACCCAGCCCTGCGTGAGCACGCGTGCCTGCTCGGCGCGCGGCAGCCCGGGGTCGGGCTCGGGCAGGGGCGGGTGGAACCGGATGACGATGCCCCAGGGCGTGCCGGCGGCCTTGCGGCGGTCGCCGCGCAGCCGCTCGTAGGTGATGCCGACGGCGCTGACCGGGACGCCCGCCTCCAGACCCAGGAGGGCCGGACCGGCGGCCACGCGGGCACGGTGCCCGGCGAGATCGACCTCGATGCCGGTCGAGGTGAGGTCGCGGTCGCTGAGCAGCGGGATGAGCCGGCCGCCCTCCTTGGCGCCGCGGACCAGGGCGCCGAGCACGTCGCCGTCGCCGAGGGCCAGCACGTCGATGCCCAGGGAGCCGCGGAACCGCACGAACTCCTCGAACAGCTCGTCAGGCTTGAGCCGTTCGGCGACGGTGAGGACCCCCGCGAGGTTCTGGGAGCCGTACGCCCCGGCGAGGTCCCAGTTGCCGAGGTGACCGAGAGCGAGCGAGACGGCGCCGCCGTCGTCGATCACGGGCCGCACGTGCTCGTCGTAGCCCTCCAGGCGCACCCGTGCGCGAAGCTGCTCGGCGGTGACGCCCTGCAAGGTGAACGCCTCGCGGAAGTAGCGCATGTAGCTGCGCATGCCGGCCCGGGACAGCCGGCGCACGGCCGCGGCGTCCAGGTCGGGCCGGACCCGCGCGTAGTTGCCCTCCATGCGGCGCACGCCCTTGCCGCGCCGCAGCCAGGTGACGTCGGCCACCACGGTGAACAGACCCCGGAGCACGGGCTCGGGGATCTTCACGGCGTTGCGCCACGCGAACGTGTAGGCCTTGGCGACGTCCATCAGGCGCCCTGCCCGGCCAGCGGACCCTCGTGCGGGTCGGTGCCGGTCTCGACGACCTGGCGTGTGAGCTGCGCGCGCACGGTGGCGATGCGCTGGAACACGGTCACCAGGCTCGCGAGCGCCAGCAGCGTGAGCACCACCTCGAGCACGACGACGGGCAGGCCCACCTGCATGAAGGTGAACGGGACCAGCGCGAGCAGGAGGCGGTCGGCACGCTCGGCGATGCCGACCTGCGCGGTGGCGCCCACGCTCTCGGCCCGGGCCCGGGCGTACGGCACGACGCTGCCGAGCACCAGGCAGGCGAGCGCGGCGGCCGTGCCCCACAGGCCGTGGTGCTCGTCGGGGTGCAGCACGAACCAGAGGGTGATGCCGGCGAAGACGGCGCCGTCGGACAGCCGGTCCAGCGTGGAGTCGAGGAACGCGCCCCACGGGCCGGACCGCCCGGCCTGGCGCGCCATGACGCCGTCGAGCGAGTCGAACAGGACGAAGAAGCCGATGAGGAGACCGCCCACGAGCGTGTGCCCGGTGGGCAACAGCGTCAGGGCCACCGCGGTGACCACGACGGTGCCGGCGATCGTCACCGCGTCCGGCGAGACCCGCAGCGCCAGCAGCAACCGCGCCAACGGGGTGAACAGCGTGGTCATGAAGGAGCGCAGGCCCCGTAACATCAGTTCTCCTCTCAGCCCCCCGCGGTATCCCAGGCCTCCGCGAGCCGACGGCGGGTGTCCGCCAACAGCTCGGGCAGCGACTTCGTCTGCGCCACCACGGGCAGAAAGTTCGCGTCGCCCAACCAGCGTGGCACCACGTGCTGATGCAGGTGTGCCGCGATCCCCGCACCGGCGACCTCGCCCTGGTTGATACCAAGATTGAAGCCTGCCGGCGCGTAAACGGCACGCGACACGCGCATGGCCTGCTGAGTCATCGCCGCCAGCTCGGCCGTCTCGGCCTCTTCGAGGTCCGTGTAGTCCGAGACGTGCCGGTACGGGAGCACCATCAGGTGCCCCGTGTTGTACGGGTAGAGGTTCAGGATGACGTAGCACCGCTCCCCGCGGGCGACGACGAGGCCCTGCTCGTCGTCGCCCGCGGGGATGCGGCAGAACGGACAGTTCTCGACGCTTCCGTCAGCCGGCTTCGCCTCACCACCGATGTAGACGAGCCGGTGCGGCGTCCAGAGCCGCTGGAGCCCGTCCTCCGGCGGGCCGAAGTCCGCGGCGTCCTGGATGGTGGGCTCCATCAGGCCTGCTGCGACCGCTCGGCCACCGCCGTGACGATCCGCTCGATCGCCTCGGCGACCGGCACGCCGTTCTCCTGCGTGCCGTCCCGGAACCGGAACGAGACCGCGCCCGCCTCGGCGTCCTCACCGCCCGCGATGAGCGTGAACGGCACCTTCTCCTTGGACGCGTTGCGGATCTTCTTGGCGAACCGGTCGTCCGACAGGTCGATCTCGACGCGGATGCCGCGGGCGGTGAGCCGTGCGGCGACGTCCTTCACGTAGTCGTCGAACGCCTCTGCGACCGGGACCATCTTGACCTGCACGGGCGCGAGCCACGCCGGGAAGGCCCCCGCGTAGTGCTCGATGAGCACGCCCATGAACCGCTCGATCGAGCCGAACTTGGCCGAGTGGATCATCACCGGCTGCTGGCGCGTGCCGTCCGCGGCGGTGTACTCCAGCCCGAAGCCCTTGGGCTGGTTGAAGTCGTACTGCACGGTGCCCATCTGCCAGGTGCGGCCGATGGCGTCCTTGGCCTGCACGGAGATCTTGGGGCCGTAGAACGCGGCGCCGCCCGGGTCGGCCACGAGGTCCAGGCCGGTCTCGCGGCCCACGCGCTCCAGGATCTCGGTCGCGGCGGCCCAGTCCTCGTCGGAGCCCACGAACTTGTCCGGCTTGGAGTCGTCGCGCGTGGACAGCTCCAGGTAGAAGTCGTCCAGGCCGAAGTCGCGCAGCACGCTGAGCATGAAGTTCAGCAGGTGCTTGACCTCGCCGGGCGCCTGCTCCGGGGTGACGTAGGAGTGCGAGTCGTCCTGCGTCAGGCCGCGCACGCGGGTCAGGCCCTGCACCACGCCCGACTTCTCGTAGCGGTACACCGACCCGAACTCGAACAGGCGCAGCGGCAGCTCCCGGTAGGAGCGCCCGCGCGAGGCGAAGATCAGGTTGTGCATCGGGCAGTTCATGGCCTTGAGCCGGTACTTGGACCCCTCGAGGTCCATCTCCGGGAACATGGTGTCCGCGTAGTACGGCAGGTGCCCCGAGGTGTGGAACAGCCCGTCCTTGGTGATGTGCGGGGTGCCGACGTAGGAGAAGCCCTCCTCGATGTGCCGCTGGCGGACGTAGTCCTCCATGACCCGCTTGATCACGCCGCCGCGGGGGTGGAACAGCGGCAGCCCCGAGCCGACCTCGTCGGAGAAGCTGAACAGGTCCATCTCGGCGCCGATGCGCCGGTGGTCGCGGCGCTCGGCCTCCGCGAGCCGCTCCAGATATGCCTTGAGCTCGTCCTTGGTGGGCCAGGCCGTGCCGTAGACGCGCTGCAGCATCGGGTTCTTCTCGCTGCCGCGCCAGTAGGCGGCGGCGTTGCGCATGAGCTGCACGCCGTTGCCGATCAGGCGGGTGTTCGGCAGGTGCGGGCCGCGGCACAGGTCCTTCCAGACCACGGTCTCGCTCTCGCGGCCGGCGCCCCGGACGTTGTCGTAGATGGTGAGCTCGGCGCCGCCCACCTCGACGTTCTCGCTGTTGTCGTCGTCGCTGGTGCCGCCCTTGAGGCCGATGAGCTCCAGCTTGTAGGGCTCGTTCGCGAGCTCGGCGCGCGCCTCGTCCTCGGTGACGACACGGCGGCGGAAGGTCTGGCCCTCCTTGATGATGCGGCTCATCGTCTTGTCGAGGGCCTTGAGGTCCTCGGGCGTGAACGGCGTCTCGACGTCGAAGTCGTAGTAGAAGCCGTCGGTGACGGGCGGGCCGATACCCAGCTTCGCGTCCGGGTTGACCTGCTGCACGGCCTGCGCCAGGACGTGGGCGGCGCTGTGCCGCAGCACGGCCAGGCCGTCGGGCTCGCTGATCGTCACCGGCTCGACCTTGTGGCCGGCCGGGATCTCGCGGTCGAGGTCCCACAGCTCGCCGTCCACGCGCACGACGACGACGTCGCGGCGGTCGCCGTACAGCTCGACGCCGGAGGTCGTCGCCGCGGTCGTCGTCGCCTCCGTGGGGCTCTCGACCGGGGTGAGGTCGGCAGGGACGGGCGGCGATACGACGTCGGACACGGCTGTGCTCCTAGCGGAAGGTCATGAGAACTGATCGAGGGGCGCCGTCGTCACCGACAACGCCCCTCGATCGTACCGACCGTAGGTCGCGACCGCCGCCAGCGTGGCGGCAGACGGGTGCTAGCGCCCGTCGCGCTCCCGCTCCTCGGGACCGCCCCACTCCTTCGCCTTCTCACCCAGCGAGTCGATGGCGCCGTCAGCCTGGTCGGGCGCAAAGCCCTTCAGCTTGTCGGTAGCGGCGTCCACGTTCTCGTCGGTGAGCTGCTCCTTCGCCTTCGCCACGTTGTCCGGGTCCGTCACGAACTCCTTGGCCTTGTCAAAAAGCCCCATGTTCGACTCCTTCTCGACACAGGCACACGACGTGCGCCCCCTGCGCGACGACGGGGTCCCGCCGCCACCCCGAACCTATGCGCAGACATCGATCCGCGCCCGACGACACCGTGCGACCTGGTTTCTCGGGCGGCGGAAAGAATCGGCGGACGCCGCCCGCGTCTCGTAACGTCAGCCTGTGGAGTACCTGATCGTCGCGGTCGTCGCCGCCGTCCTCATCATCGCCGTCACCGCGCTGGCGCCCCGGGCCGGCGTCGCCGCGCCGCTGGTCCTGGTGGTGCTGGGGGCGGGCGTGAGCCTGCTGCCGTGGGTGCCGGCGGTGGAGATACCCCCGGAGGTGATCCTCGGCGGCGTGCTGCCGCCGCTGCTCTACTCGGCGGCGGTCGGCCTGCCGTCGATGGACTTCCGGCGCGACTTCACGGCCATCGGCGGTCTCTCCGTGACGCTCGTGGTGATCAGCTCGGTGCTGCTCGGCCTGCTCTTCCGGTGGCTCATCCCCGGGATCGACCTGGCCACGGCCATCGCCCTGGGCGCGATCGTGAGCCCCACCGACGCCGTGGCGACCTCGATCGTGAAACGACTCGGGGCCTCGCCGCGCACCGTCACGATGCTCGAGGGCGAGTCCCTGCTCAACGACGCCTCCGCGCTGGTGCTGCTGAGGTCCGCGATCGCGGCCACCGCCGCCTCGGTCAGCCTCTGGGGCGTCGTGGGCGACTTCGCGTACGCGGCCCTGGTCGCCGTCGCGATCGGCGTGCCCGTCGGGTGGGTGGGTTTGCGGGTGCGCCGTCGGCTGGGCCACGCCGCGCTGAGCACCGCCATGTCGTTCGTGGTCCCGTTCGTCGCGTACCTCCCGGCCGAGGAGCTCGGCGCGTCCGGCCTGGTGGCGGTGGTCGCCGCAGGCCTCGTGACCGGCAACGGGTCCCCGCGCTACCTGCGCCCGCAGGACCGCATCGCCGAGCGCTCCAACTGGCACACCGTGGAGCTGCTGCTCGAGGGCGCGGTCTTCCTCATCATGGGCATCGAGCTGTTCGGCCTGATCGAGGACGCCGAGGCCGGGACGGGTTCCTTGGGGCAGGCCGTCGTGGTCGCGGCCGTCGCGAGCCTCGCGATCCTCCTGGTACGCACTGCGTTCGTGACGCCCCTCATCGCGATCCAGGCCCGCCGGGCGCGGCGCGGCGAGGCCGTGCGCGAGACCCTGACCGCGTTCCAGGACCGCATCGACCAGCGGGCCGCCGCCACCCCGCCACCGGCCGAGCCC
>NZ_KI911656.1:128525-134276 GCF_000515355.1 Promicromonospora kroppenstedtii DSM 19349
AGTGACCTCTTCCGTGTCAGGGAAGCGCGCTACCGCTGCGCCAATCGCCCGAGGTGGGTACGGGATTCGAACCCGTGTGTACGGCTTTGCAGGCCGCTGCCTCGCCTCTCGGCCAACCCACCGTGCTCCCCACCAAAGCGGGTATCGAGCGGATGACGGGACTTGAACCCGCGACCCTCACCTTGGCAAGGTGATGCTCTACCACTGAGCTACATCCGCGCTATGACCATCCAGGACCCTGCGGGCCTGGCGTGGTGACGCTCCGGAAGAGTAGTTCACAAACGGCGTGCCGGTCCAATCGAAATGAGCGCGCCACCTGCGGGCGCGCGTTCTGGCCTCCGCGGGACGCGGACGGCGCCGCCGGGATCGCCCGGCGACGCCGCCCGTGCAGGTCAGGAACGGGTGCGCGTCAGTAGATCGAGACGCCGTAAGCGCTGAGCGCCTCGGTCACCGGCTGGAAGAACGTGGTGCCGCCCGAGGAGCAGTTGCCGCTGCCACCGGACGTGATGCCGAGGGCCGTCGACCCGCTGTAGAGCGCGCCGCCGGAGTCGCCGGGCTCGGCGCAGACGTTGGTCTGGATCATGCCGCGCACGGTGCCGCTGCCCTGGTAGTTGACGCTCACGTTGAGCGCGGTGACGGTGCCGGAGTGCACCCCGGTCGTGGAGCCGTCGCGGGTGACCCGCTGGCCCACGTAGGCGTTGCCCGCGGTGTAGCCGCCGGGGTGGCTCAGCGACGTGTTGTCGTACCGGACGATCGCGTAGTCGTTACCGGGGAAGCTGGATCCCACGGTGGCGCCGACCAGGGTGGTCTGCGCCGAGTTCGTGTACCAGGTGGGCACCGAGTTGCCGCAGTGCCCGGCGGTCAGCAGGTAGTACTGGCTGCCGCTGCGGACGTTGAACCCGACCGAGCAGCGGTAGCCGGAGCCGTAGATGGCGTCACCCGAGGCCAGCAGGGGCTTGAAGACGCCGGCGGTGCGCTTGACCGTCAGCGCGTCCTTGTCGGCCCCGGCGGCCGCGCGGACCTGGGCGAGCTCGTCCGCGGAGACGGTCGAGTCGGCCGTGACGACCACCTTGCCGGTGGCCGTGTCGGTGTACCAGGCGACGCCGTCGACGTCGGCCTTGCCGACCGCGGCGTGCACGGTGGCGAGCTCTGCCACCGTGGGCCGGTCGGGCGCGGCGACGGCCGCCGGCCCTGCGAGCGTGGACGTGGCGAGCCCGAGCCCTGCCGCGAGCGCGATGAGACGGGCCTTGCTGGCCGAACCGGGGCGGATCGTGGTGCGAGTGAACCTCATGGCACATCCTCCTGGGTTGTGGGCACGCTGGCTGCGTGCCCTGCTCGGCAGGAACGGGGCGCCGTCGCCTGCCGTCTCGCTGGCCGAGAGTATTGCCTCCGGATAATTCACCCCACAAGGCCTCGAACCAGTTGTAACCGGCTGGTAACGAAATCGGGGCCGACGAAGCCCTTTCACCCTGCGTATTCATGGATCGACAGGGTTAAATTCGATCTCTGAACTGCTTTTCACCTCATAACCTCGCGCAGGGGCAGGAGGGGTTATGTTCAGCGGCATGAGTGCTTCCGACGTCATCCCCGCCCACCTCGTCCACCTGCTCGAGAAGCCGAACTACGCGTTCCTCGGCACCATCCGTCCCGACGAGACCGTCCAGGTGAACCCGATGTGGTTCGACTTCGACGGCGAGTACCTGCGGTTCACGCACACCACGTACCGCGCCAAGTACCGCAACCTGCAGCACAACCCGTCGATGAGCCTCGCGATCCTCAACGACGAGAACGCGTTCAACTACCTCGAGGTACGCGGCAAGCTCGTCGAGGTGGTCCCGGACCCGACGGGCGACTTCTACGTGCACCTGGGCAAGCGGTACGGCAACGCCGAGCAGCAGCCGCCGGCCGACAGCGCGGACCGCGTGATCCTGGTGATGAGCGTCGAGCACTGCACGACGCAGTAGCCGCGCCCCGGACGGCGGGCCGCGCCCCGGCCCGCCGTCCACCGATGAGTTTTCGCCGCACGGCCGGTCACCACGGACACACACCACACCGAGGAGAGACCGATGCAGAAGCTCATGGTGGACTTCATCATCTCGCTGGACGGCTACGCGGCCGCCGAGGGCTGGCCCGGGTTCTGGGGCCTGGAGGGCCCGGAGTACCTGGCCTTCCTCGGGGAGGACGGCGAGAACCAGCACACCACCCTGATGGGCGCGAACACGTACCGCGTGATGACCACGCTGATGGCCGACGTCCCCGAGGACCCGCTCGCCGACATGCCCAAGGTGGTGTTCTCCTCGACCCTGCGGGCGCCCTTGTCCTGGGCCAACACCGAGCTGGTCACCGGGGACGCCGTCGAGGCGGTGCGCAAGCTCAAGGAGACGTCCGACCGCCCCCTGCGCACGCTCGGCAGCCTCAGCCTGTGCCGGTCGCTGCTGGTGGCCGGCTTGGTGGACCGCTACCGGGTGGTCGTGTTCCCGGTCGTCACGGGTGCCAGCGGGAAGGAGCGGATCTTCGACGGGTACCCGGACGTGGCGATGGAGCTGGTCGAGCACCGCACGTTCGACGGCCGCCTGCAGCTGCTGGACTACGTGCCGACCGTGATGGACGGTCCGCCCGGGGCCGGCCGCTGATGCCGGACGCGGACGGACGGGTGAGGACGCCATGCTGACGCAGGTGGCGGACGGCGTTCTGGTCCACCGGAGCGAGCTGCTCCGGAACAACACCGTCGTCGTGCGGGGACAGGAGGGCGTGCTCGTGGTCGACGCCGGGATCACGGGGGCCGAGCTGGCCTGCCTCGCGGACGACCTGAGCGAGCTCGGCCTGCCCGTCGTCGCGGGCTTCTCGACGCATCCCGACTGGGATCACGTGCTCTGGCACGCCAACCTGGGCGAGGTCCCGCGCTACGGCACCGCCCGCTGCGCCGCCGACATGCGGGATCTGCGGTCTACCGCGGACTGGCGGTCCCGGGTCACCGAGGGGCTGCCGCCCGAGATCGCCGACGACGTCCCGCTGGACCTCTTCGGCCTGGTCACAGGGCTGCCCGCCGGGACAGCCCGGATCCCCTGGGACGGCCCGGACGTGCGGGTCGTCGAGCACCCGGCGCACTCCCCCGGCCACGCCGCGCTGCTGGTCGAGGGCAGCGGAGTCCTGGCCGCCGGCGACATGCTGTCCGACGTCTTCGTGCCGATGCTCGGCGAGTTCACCGACGAGAGCGACCCGGTCGAGGAGTACCTCACGGGGCTACGGGCCCTGGAGGCCGTCGCGGGCGACGTCGCCGTGCTCGTGCCGGGGCACGGGTCCGCCGTCGCGGGGGCGAACCAGGTGCGCGCCAGGATCGACCTGGACCGCGCGTACCTGCACGCCCTGCGGGACGGCCGCACACCTGACGACCCCCGCATCGCGGCGGCCGAACCCGGCTGGGAGTGGGTCGGCGACATCCATGAGGGGCAGGCCGCCGGCCTCGCCCGGTGGAACGAGCGTCACCGACGATAGAGCTGCACCCCGTACGCCGCGAGCACCGGCTTGATGGGCTGGTACAACGAGATCCCGTGGGCAGGGCACGCGCCGGCGGCGCCGGACGTGATGCCCAGAGCACGCCTGCCGCTGTACAACGGTCCCCCGGAGTCGCCGGGCTCGGCGCAGATGTTGGTCTGGATCAGGTTGCCCACCATGGCCCCGCCCCCGTACCTGACGGTCACGCCGACCGCGGTGACGACTCCCGAGTGCTGGCCGGTCGTGGAGCCGACGCGGGTCACCTTCTGGCCCACGCGGGCAGTCCCCGGCAGGTAGCCGCCGGGTCGTTTCAGCGACCGTGTGTCGTAGCGGACGAGCGCGTAGTCGACGCCCGGGAACCGAGAGCTGACGGTCGGCCCGATCCTCTTCTGGTTGCCGGCTCGCCAGGTGGCGACGTCGTTGCCGCAATGGCCGGCGGTGATGAGGTAGTGCTTGTTGCCCCGTCGCGCGTTGAAGCCGAGGCTGCACCGGGTGCCCGAGCCGTAGATGGCGGCGCCCGGGGGCATCGACCGCTTGACCAGCTTGAACTCACCCTCCATGCGCTGGAGGTCCAGTGCGCCGATCTTGTCGCCGGCCGCCCTGCGCACGGCGTTGCGCTCGGCACCGGTAACCGTGGAGTCGGCGGTCACCACCACCTCACCTGCGGCTTCGTCCGTGTACCAGGCGACACCCTCGACGTCCGACTCCTCGATGGCTTCGTGCAGCTCCGCCAGCTCGGCGTCGGTCGGCTCGTCGGAGTCCCTTGCCTGCGCGGGGGCTGCCGTGGCCGGTGCCATGAGTCCGAGGATCATGGCCAGAACTGCTAGACGTGCCCGCTTCGTGGCAGCGGGGCGAGATGCGGTAGGGCGTGCGTTCATGGTGACCTCTCAGGGTCGAGGCCGGCCGGAGGCCAGTTCCGCGAGACGTGCGAGCGGCGTCCTCGGCGTCAACCCGACGTGGTTCGACTTCTGCGGCGATGCGTCGAGTCTCATGCTCCACGCGTCACGGGGCGCAATCCGCTGCGCGAGCGGTACGGCGGCCTGTCCAGCGGGCACCGGTGGACTGCGCCGACCGCGTCATCCTGGTGATCGCCGACCACAGGCCGTGACACGTCGTCAAGAATGGCGCCCGGGCCAGACCCAACGGTTTGCCGCGTCGATCTACCAAGATACTGTGCGTCACTTCCGTATCGAATTTAACCCGCTCCGCGCGCACGAGCGACAGCAGCGGGCCCAGGGGTCCGGCTCGGACTCCGCCGGCGGCGGTCCCTCAGGCGACGTACGGCGGCTACCTCGGCGGCGGTCCGCGCGGTGGCGTGGCGCGGGACCCCGGACGCGCAAAAGGCCCCCTGGCCTGCGTTTCCGCTGGCCAGAGGGCCTTGCTCTGCTGGTGGGCGATACTGGGATCGAACCAGTGACCTCTTCCGTGTCAGGGAAGCGCGCTACCGCTGCGCCAATCGCCCGTCGTGCTGCGAGGTGGGTACGGGATTCGAACCCGTGTGTACGGCTTTGCAGGCCGCTGCCTCGCCTCTCGGCCAACCCACCGCCCGGTCAGACCTCGACCGACGGGTGCTCTCTTCAGCCGAAGAATCACGAGAGCGACTTTCCGAGCGGATGACGGGACTTGAACCCGCGACCCTCACCTTGGCAAGGTGATGCTCTACCACTGAGCTACATCCGCGAAGCCGGGCATCCTGGGGTTTCCCCCGGTGTTCCGGCGTTCTGAACATTAATCGAACGGAGGGCGAACCGTCCAATCGCACGCGTCGCCCGTACGGTTGTCCCGTGTCACCCAGCCCGGCCCATCTGCCCGCAAACCGCGCGATCTCCCCGGTCCCGTCCCATGACGACGTCCCGGCGACCGCTGCTGAAGTGACGGGCGCCACCGGCTGGGCGAGCTTCGCCGGACGCGTCGCGACCGGTGCGGTCGAGTGCGTCGACGTGCGCGAACAGCCCGAACGGCTGGAGAACGGCACCTGGTTCGTCGTCGCCGACTTCGAGGGCCCGGCGCGCGCCTGGCGCTTCGCCCGGGTGCGCGACGCGGACGCGGGCGCGGAGGGAAGCTGGCACGGTCCGGCGTCCGACACGTGGACATCGTCGATGGACCAGGCCACCTATGAGGCCGCGGTGCGCCGGGTCCGCGCGCACGTGCGCGAGGGCGACGTCTACCAGGCCAACATCTGCCGGGTGCTGTCGGCACCCCTCGCCCCCGACGGCGCCGAGCCCGACGCCCGGGCCCTGGCCGCACGCCTGGCCG
>NZ_KI911656.1:134376-135561 GCF_000515355.1 Promicromonospora kroppenstedtii DSM 19349
GCACGCCTGGCCGCCGGCAACCCCGCGCCGCACGCGGCCGCCGTCCACGTGCCGGCCGCGACCGGGCTGGACCCCGTGTGGGTGGTCAGCGCCTCGCCCGAGCTGTACCTGTCCGTGACGGACGGGCCCGACGGGCTCGTCGTGGAGTCCGGTCCGATCAAGGGCACGGCGCGCACGCCCGACGGCCTGACCGAGAAGGACCGGGCCGAGAACGTGATGATCACCGACCTGGTGCGCAACGACCTGCAGACCGTCTGCCGCCCGGGCACTGTCGAGGTCACCTCGCTCCTCGCCGTGGAGGAGCACCCCGGGCTGGTGCACCTGGTCTCGCGCGTGCGCGGCACGCTGGCCGACGACGTCGTGCGTCCCGGCGAGCTGTGGCGCCGGCTGCTGGCCGGGACCTTCCCGCCCGGATCGGTCTCGGGCGCGCCGAAGTCCAGCGCGCTGCGCATCATCGGCGAGCTCGAGCCTGCTCCGCGCGGGCCTTATTGCGGGGCCGTAGGCTGGGTCGACGACGGCCGGGCGTCCCTGGCCGTCGGCATCCGCACCTTCTGGTGGGCCGACGGCGTGCTGCGGTTCGGCACGGGCGCCGGCATCACGTGGGGCTCCGACCCGGCGGCGGAGTGGCACGAGACCGAGCTGAAGGCGGAGCGGCTGGTGGCGCTGGCGTCGTCCTGACGGGACGGGCGGCCCGGGCCGGGTGTCGGAGGCCCGGGCTACCGTGGATCCGTGGCTCGTGTCCCTGGCCCCGGGGTCCCGGAGGTCCTCGCTCCCTATGTCACCGCAGTCGTACCGTACGACCTCGACATGGGAGCCCCGGGCGTGCACCGGGGCATGCCCGGCACCGGGCTGACGTTCGAGCTGCCGCTCGGCGAACCCATCGACGTCTCGTGGGCCGGGTCGGCCGGTTCCCGGCGACAGGCCTGGTCGTGCGTGTCCGGCCTGCACACCCGGCCCGCCGCCATCCACCACCGCGGGTACCAGCGCGGCATCAGCGTGACCCTCACGCTGCGCGGCGCCCGGGCGCTGCTCGGTGTGCCTGCGGGCGAGCTCGCCGGTGAGCTGACGAGCCTGCCGGAGGTCGCGCCGCACCTCGCGGACCTCCCCGAGATGCTCGCCGACTCCCCGGACGGCGCGACGGTCACGCGCGTCCTGGTCGACCGGCTCGCCCGGGCCGGCGAGCCG
>NZ_KI911656.1:135661-155307 GCF_000515355.1 Promicromonospora kroppenstedtii DSM 19349
CCGCCGGGTACGCCGACCACGCCCACATGACCCGCGAGTGGGTGGCCCTGGGCGGGTGCACGCCGTCCACCTGGCTGCGCGAGGAGCTCCCGTTCGTTCAAGACGTCGCCGACCCGGCCGGGGCATCGTGGGAGGCACCCGACCAAGGAGGACGATCATGAGCACCGGACTGTGGGTGACCCTCGCCTACCGCGACGCGGACGCCGCCCTGGCGTGGCTGAAGGCCGTCGGCTTCACCGAGCGCGCCGTGTACCGGGACGACGCCGACCCCGCCGTCGTCCAGCACGCCGAGCTGACCTGGCCGGAGGGCGGCGGCGTCATGCTCGGCACGCACCGGCCTCGGCCCCAGTGGCCCGACCAGGTCGGGACGGGCTCGGCCTACGCCGTGACGGACGATGTCGACGGCACCTACGCGGCCGCGCTCGCCGCCGGGGGCTCGGGCCTCCGGGAGCCGGTCGACCAGGACTACGGCGGCCGGTCCTGCGTGGTCCGCGACCCGGAGGGCAACCTGTGGAGCTTCGGGAGCTACCGGGGCGAGGCGTGATCCGCGGCACCGATGATTCCTGACGGCGTCCGCCGTCCACCACGCATGGGAATCGTGAAAGCGGACCTGGCAGTCTCGCTCGACGGCTACTCCGCCGGGCACGACCAGAGCCTGGAGCACCCGTTCGGCCCGCTCGCGGGCGAGCGCCTCCACACCTGGATGTTCGAGCACGGCGACGCGCACCAGGCCGAGGTGGACGCCATCGTCGGCGCGGGCGCGTACATCATGGGGCGCAACATGTTCACGCCCGGCCGCGGAGCGTGGGACCTCGACTGGAAGGGCTGGTGGGGCGACAACCCGCCGTACCACGGGCCGGTCTTCGTGCTCACGCACCACCCACGCGAGTCCGTCCCGATGGAGGGCGGCACCACGTTCCACTTCGTGACCGACGGCATCGAGAGCGCGCTCGCCCAGGCCCGGGCGGCCGCAGGCGAGGGCGACATCTCCATCGCGGGCGGCGCGACCACGCTCAACGAGTACCTCGCCGCCGGGCACGTGGACGAGCTGCGCCTGCACGTGGTGCCGTTCACGCTCGGCTCGGGCACGCGCGTGTTCGACGGCGTGCCGCCCATCGAGTTCTCGTCCACCACCGTGCGGCACACGCCGGAGGTGACCCACGTGACGCTGCGCCGGTGACACACTGGGCGGCATGACGGTCATCTGGACAGAGGGGCGCATGGTCGCGCCCGGCGAGGCCGCGCTCAGCGCGGTGGACCACGGCATCACGGTCGGCGACGGTGTCTTCGAGACCTGCGCCGTCCTGAACGGGCACGCGTTCGCCCTGACGCGCCACCTCGCGCGGCTGGAGCGGTCGGCGGCCGGCATGGGCATGGCGACCCTGGACCTGCGCAAGGTTCGCGACGGCGTCGACGCCGTGCTGGCGGCCTCGCCCCACGCCGGGCGCCTGCGCATCACCGTGACCGACGGCGTGGGCCCGCTGGGCTCCGGCCGCTCGGACGGGCCGCAGACGGTGGTCGTGGCGGCGACCGAGGCCGTCGTCGTGCCGACCGGGCGGGCTGCCCGCTCCCCCTGGACCCGCAACGAGAACAGCGCGGTCGCAGGCCTGAAGACGACGTCCTACGCCGAGAACGTCGTGGCCCTGGCGGACGCGATCGGCAAGGGCGCCGACGAGTCGGTCTTCGCGAACACGGCGGGCGACCTGTGCGAGGGCACCGGCTCGAACGTGTTCCTGGAGCTCGACGGCGAGCTGGTCACGCCCCCGCTCAGCGTGGGCTGCCTGGCCGGCATCACGCGCGAGCTGCTGCTCGAGTGGGGTGCCGAGGCGGGCCTGCCCGTGCGCGAGGCCAAGGAGGGCGAGCTGCCGTTCTCGGTGCTCGACAGGGTCTCCTCCGGCGAGGCGCAGATGCTGCTGACGGGCTCCGTGCGCAACGTCCAGCCGACGGTCTGGCTCGACGGGGCGGACCTGCAGATCGGCGAGCTGTCGGCCGCCGCGCGCGACCTGTTCGAGCGCAACATGCGGGAGCGGACCGACCCCTGACGCCCTCCGGCGATTCGGATTTCGCATCCGCGCTCGAACCAGGCTAATATCGTCCACGCACGCCCCGACGGGGCAGGCAGCACGGGCGATTGGCGCAGGGGTAGCGCGCTTCGTTCACACCGAAGAGGTCACTGGTTCGATCCCAGTATCGCCCACCGTGCAGAAAGGCCCTCCAGCCAGCGGAAACGCTGAGCGGGAGGGCCTTTCGCGTTGTCCGCACCCGGCCGTGACGCGCGGCTGCGTGACAGCGCAGGCCGTCGCCGGGACGAGCGCCGTGCCGGCGCTGTCGAGACCCCTGCATCTTTCATTGAGTACAGGCTCTGACAACGTTACGTTCAGGCACACGGAGCGCTTCCCTCCAAGCAAGGGACGACATAGATGCAGATCTCGACCCCGAGTCGGCTCGCTCGAAGAATGACGGCTCTCGCCATGGCGGCAACCCTGACAGCCTCGTTGGGAGTCGCCGCGGTAGCGACCACGCAGCCCGCGAGCGCGGCAGACAGCGCTGTAGAAGAGGTCCCCAGCTACGCGATGGGCATCGTGGGCAGGCCCTGGACGATCGAGAACCCCACCCTGTGCGGCCCGACGATCGGCGACGGTGGCAATCTCATCGAGAACGGGCGCACGTACGAGGGCAGGTGTCAGGGAGCGGGCCAGGAACCCACCATCACGGGAACCGCGGAGGCACCGGCGCTGACGTTCCGCACGAAGCACGACTACCGGTACCCGGGCGCCATCCTCGACGACCCCGAGGCGAACACCTGGGTGGACGCCAACGGCAACCGGCTCCGGGACCGCACCGAGCTGGCGACGCCGGGGCGGACCCTGCCGTTCCACACCAACGTGTGGGTCGGGTTCGACATCCGCATCCCCGCGGGTGTCGACAGCGTGACCGGCAGCGGGGCGTACGTGATGCAGCTCTGGCAGTGCGCCGCGAACCCGATCGGCGGTATCCGCATCCAGTCCGGCGCCGGGAACGGGCACAACCTCCAGTTCACGCGCCGGGGCGACGACCCGACCGTGAGCGAGTCGTACTACAACACGGCGATGGCGACCAAGAGCATCGGCACCGACGAGTGGCACTCCTTCGTCATCAAGTACCACGTGGAGCCCTACAGCGCCGGTGGGCCCAAGGGGCTCATCGAGGTCTGGCACAGGAGGGTCGGAGCGACCACCGTCGAGACGAAGATCCTCGAGCAGGAGGACTACTTCGGCTACGGCCCGAACTCCGCGTGCGAGAACGACACCTACGACGACATGTTCCGGATCAAGTACGGCATGTACAAGGACTACCAGCCGGGCGCGACATTCCGCGCCGACTACCGGAACGTGAGGATCGGCGCCAGCAAGGCTGAGGTGCAGCCCTACTACCGCGACTGACCCGGTGATCCGACTTCGGTGATCAGCGGAGGCCCTCCGACCGGCGGAAACGCCGAGCCGGGGGGCCTTTCGCGGGCGCCGTCGGACCGTCAGGATGTCGGCATGACTGATGCGACCAAGGGTGCCCAGAACCTCGACAACGCCACCCAGGCGATCCTGGACCGTCGGCCCTGACCTCTTGCTGCTCACACCCCACCGATGCCTTGGCCTGCGATGACGTCCCGGACGAACGACCGCATCACCGCCGCGCACTCCGGCCAGTGCGTCTCCAGCAGCATGTGGCCGGCGTCGTAGACGTGGACCTCCAGCCGGTCGAGGGTGCGCGTGTAGCCCATGATCTCGGCCAGCTCGAAGTAGGTGTCGTGCCGGCCCCAGAGCACCAGACAGGGCGGCTGGTGGGCGCGGTGGTACTCCGCCAGCTCGTCGAAGCGGGCCACGTGGGTGGCGTAGTCGCCGAACAGCCGGAACTGGGCGTCGAGATTGCCCGGCCGCGAGATCCGGTTCCAGTCCAGGTGCCACGACTCGGGCGGCGCCAGCTCACGCACCCGCGCCGGCAGCCCGCTCACGTACTCGTCCCGGACGCCCTCGAAGGTGAGCCACTGCGGCAGCCGGGCGCGGTTGACCTCCGAGGGGTCCGCCCAGAACGCCCGCGCGGTGTCCCACTGGCTGCCCAGTCCTTCCTCGTGCGCGTTGCCGTTCTGCACCACGAGACCGAGAACGCGCTCAGGGTGCCGGGTGGCGAGGTGGTAGCCCACCGGAGCGCCGAAGTCGTGCAGGTAGACGAAGAACTTGTCGACTCCGATCTGCTCCAGGAACGCCTCGACCGTGTCGGCCAGGACGGTGAACCGGTACTCGTACTCGTCCACGGTGGGCGCGTCGGAGAACCCGAAGCCGGGCAGGTCCGGGGCGACCACGCGGCTCACCTCGGCCAGGGGTGCCATGACGTGCCGGAAGAGATGTGACGAGCTCGGGAAGCCGTGCAGCAGCAGCACGCACGGCCGGTCCGGAGCCCCCGCCTCCCGGTAGAAGATCTCCAGTCCGTCGACGTCGACGGTGCGGTGCCGGGGCTTGTCGGTCGCACTCACGCGCGCTCTCCTCCGCTCGTCGGCGCCGGACGGAGCGAGCCGGACGACGCCGGAATCAGGGGTGGTGCACTCCCGATCGAGACTAGCCGCACGGCCACCGGCACATCCGATCGTGCCGAACTAGTGACATTGGCAGGGTTCCTCACTAATATCCGATTCCCTGACAGTCCAGTAAGTACGACGGCGTGCTACCCGGATACACGAGGAGATCTCCCCATGTCACGAACACTGTCACGAACCCCGTCACGTGCTCGAAGGTCCAGACTCCACGGCAGCAGGTTCCGCAGCCTCCTGGCCACGTTCGGCGCGCTCGCGGTCACCGCGGCCACGCTCGTCGGCGCGCAGCCCACCCCCGCGGCGGCCGTGCCCGCCACCATCCCCCTGACCATCACCAACGACTCCGGACGCGGCGACCAGGTCTTCGTCTACGTCCTGGGCGACCCCGGTACCGGTCAGCTCGGCTGGGCCGACGCCGCCGGCACGTTCCACGCCTGGCCCACCGTGGGCGGCACCCCCGTGGACGCCCCGGACGCCTCGATCGCCGGGCCGGCAGACGGGCAGTCCAAGACCATCCAGCTGCCCAAGATGTCGGGCCGCGTGTACTTCTCGTACGGCAGCAAGCTCTCGTTCAAGGTCGTCAACGACGGCCGGCTGGTCCAGCCCGCCGTGCAGAACCCGAGCGACCCGAACCGCAACAAGCTGTTCAGCTGGACCGAGTTCACGCTGAACAACGACGGCCTGTGGATCAACAGCACCCAGGTCGACTTCCTCTCCGCCCCGTACCAGACGGGCCTGCGCAAGGCCGACGGCACGGTCATCAGCACCGGCATGCTCAAGCCGAACGGCTACCAGAACGTCGTCAACGCGCTGGCCGCCACGCCCGGCTGGGGCAACCTCGCCCAGCGCGCCCCGGACGGGTCGCTGCTGCGCATCCTCGCGCCCGGGCACGCGATCGGGACGGGGCAGATCGACGCCAACATCCTGTCGTCCTACGTGGACCAGGTGTGGGCCAAGTACACGAACGAGAACCTCACCGTGGCGCCCTACTCCTACGATCCCGCCGCGGTGTTCACCGGCCGGGTGCAGAACGGCGTCATGCGGTTCACCAACGCCTCGGGCGCGTACGTGACCGAGTTCCGCAAGCCGTCGAGCGACTCGATCTTCGGCTGCTACAACGACCTGGCCGCACCGAACAACGACATCGGGGCCATCGCCCGCACCCTGTGCGCCGGCTTCCACCGCTCCACGCTGCTGACCCGCACCACCCAGCCGGGCACCAGCACGTCGGGCTTCTACGAGGCGTCGGTCACCGACTACTACTCCAAGTTCATCCACCAGCAGATGGCCAACGGCAAGGCGTACGGCTTCGCGTTCGACGACGTCCTGGCCCAGGAGTCGCTGGTGCACGACGGCAACCCGTCCGCGGCCTACATCCAGCTCGACCCGTTCTCCGGCACCGCGACGCCCATCGCCGGGTCGGACGGCGGCGGGGGCGACGGCGGCACCGGCACCCTCCCCGCGGGCACGGGCCCGGTGCACGCGTCCAACGGCATGTGCGTGGACGTCCCCTGGGCCGACTCGGTCAACGGCAACCCGCTGCAGATCGTCAACTGCACCGGCAACACGGCGCAGACCTGGACCCGGTCCGGCTCGACGCTCGCGGCACTCGGCCGCTGCATGGACGTCGCGTCCGGCGGCACCGCCGACGGCGCCGTCGTGCAGCTGTGGGAGTGCAACGGCACCGGGGCACAGAGCTGGACCTACCGGTCGGGCGACCAGGCGATCGTCAACCCGCAGTCAGGCAAGTGCCTGACGGCGGTCGGGGGCACTCCCCTGCACGACGGCCAGCGCCTGGAGATCCGCACCTGCTCCGGCACGGCCGCGCAGCGCTGGACCTTCTGACCTGGCCGTTGCCGACCTGTCGCTGAGTTCGGTCGGTTGCCTCGACTCTCGATGCAACCGACCGAAGTCAGCGGCGCACGCGGTAGCGCAGGTGCAGGGCGCGCTTGCCCTGGACCACCTCCGGGTCCTCCAGGAGCAGGTGCCGGCCGAGGTCCGTGAAGTACGGGATGCCCGCGCCGAGCAGCACCGGGGCGAGGCTGACGCAGACGTCGTCCACCAGGCCGAGATCGAGCGCCTGCTGGGCCACGTTCGCGCTCGCGATCGTGACGTCCTTGTCGCCGGCGATCTCGCGCGCACGGGCGACCGCCTCTCCGACGTCGCCCACGAACGTGGTCCGCGGCCAGCGGTCCGCGTTCTCGGGAACGTGGTGCGTGACGACGACGACCGGGGCGCCCACGGGATGGCTGTCGCCCCAGCCGTCGGTGATGTCGAACAGCCGCCTGCCGGACACGAGCGCGCCGGTGCCCTCGGTGAGGTCGCGCAGCATCTCGGCGCTGGCCTCGTCGACCAGCAGCGAGACACCCTCGTTGGCGCTGGGCACCTCGACCGGTCCGACGGCGTACCAGTCGAAGATGTCGTCGATGCGATCGTCTGGGTCGGCGATGAACCCGTCCAGGGACATCGTCATGTGCGTGATCACCTTGCTCATCTCAGGCTCCTTCTCCGGTTCTCCTCACCGTCCGACTGCGGCAGACCCCATTACTCATCGCCGCCCGGCTGCCTAGGCTGAAGCGATGGATCACTGGAACCTGGCCGACGGCGGCGTCGTCGAGCTCCCTGACGGACGGCGCGTCCGGGGGACGGGGCTGCGCCGCCCGCGTGGCGATGTGCCGCCGCCCGACTTCGCGGTCTACCTGCGCGGCCGGGACCCGGCGGTGCCCGGCCGGGAGTACCGGTGGGTCCGCTGGCGCGACTTCCGGCTGCCCGACTCGACCGAGCAGACCCTGGACGCGCTGCACGAGGCGCACACGCGGGCGGAGGTCGAGCGGGTCGAGATCGCCTGCGGCGGCGGGGTGGGCCGCACGGGCACGGCGCTCTCGGTGCTCGCGATCATGGGCGGTGTGGCGCCCGACGACGCCGTGGCGTGGGTCCGCGCGCACTACCACCGCCGCGCGGTGGAGACGCGGTCGCAGCGCCGGTGGATCGCGGAGGTGGCGGCGTCCCTGGACGGCGGGGACGTTCTGCCGGGGTGATCGGATCTGGGCCGTCGCGGACCGGAGGCGGTCGGCTCGGGACGGGGAGGTGGGGCCACACCGACGGGCCTTGCCGGGCCGTCCGGACAGGGTTGGCGAGGCCTGAACTGGCTTGCGCGGGGGCTGGCGAGATCCTTGCGACCGGTGGCGAAACCTCTGGCTGGATCCTTGCGCACAGTGGCCTTCCAGCCGCTTTCGGGTCGGCGTCGGCGAGCGCAGCATGGACGGTGACGAAAGGAAACCGATGACCCGCATCGCCATCAACGGCTTCGGCCGGATCGGACGCAACACCCTGCGCGCGCTGCTCGAGCGCGACACCAAGCTCGAGGTGGTCGCGATCAACGACCTCACCGCCCCCGACGCCCTCGCCCAGCTGCTCAAGTTCGACAGCGCGCTCGGCCGGCTGGGCCGCCCGGTCGAGGTCGACGGCGACGAGCTCGTCGTGGACGGCCACCGCATCAAGGTGCTCGCCGAGCGCGAGCCCGGCAAGCTGCCGTGGGCCGAGCTCGGCGTGGACCTGGTGCTGGAGTCCACCGGCCGCTTCACCTCCGCCGACGCCGCCCGCGCGCACCTCGACGCCGGCGCCCGGAAGGTGCTGGTCAGCGCCCCCTCGGCCGGCGCGGACGTGACGCTCGCCTACGGCGTGAACACCGACGCGTACGACCCGGCGGAGCACGTGATCGTCTCCAACGCGTCGTGCACCACGAACGCGCTGGCGCCGCTGGCCTCGGTGCTGGACGACCTGGCCGGCATCGAGCACGGGTTCATGACCACCGTGCACGCCTACACCCAGGAGCAGAACCTGCAGGACGGACCGCACCGCGACCCGCGCCGGGCCCGCGCCGCCGGCGTCAACATCGTGCCGACCACGACGGGCGCCGCCAAGGCGATCGGCCTGGTGCTGCCCAACCTGAACGGCAAGCTGTCGGGCGACTCGATCCGCGTGCCGGTGCCGGTGGGCTCCGTCGTGGAGCTGAACACCACGGTCGAGCGCGAGGTCACCCGCGAGGAGGTGCTGGCGGCGTACCGCACGGCGGCCGACGGCGCTCTGAAGGGCATCCTCGACTACTCCGACGAGCCGCTGGTCTCCAGCGACATCACGGGCGAGGCGGCCTCGGCGATCTTCGACTCCGCACTGGTCCGGGTGGACGGCAAGCACGTCAAGGTCGTGGCCTGGTACGACAACGAGTGGGGCTTCTCCAACCGGGTGATCGACACGCTGGAGCTGCTCGCCCAGGGCTGAGCCTCGGCCGGGCCACCGTGCCCGGGCTGACGCCCGGGATCCGGGTGGTCGGCAGAATGTCAGGTGGTCGGTAGCTCGAGCTACCGACCACCTGACATTCTGACGACCACCCGACCAATTACCGACCAGCGCGCCTACGCGTCCCCGCCCGGGCCCGACGAGAACGTGTGCCGGTACTCCGTGGGCGACGTCCCCAGGATCCGGTGGAAGTGCAGTCGCAGGTTGGCCGCGGTGCCGAGGCCGACCCGGTGCGCGATCTGCTCCACGCTCAGGTCGCTGCGTTCCAGCAGCTCGCGCGCCAGGTCCACGCGCGCCCGGAGCACCCACTGCATGGGCGTGTAGCCGGTGTCCTCGACGAACCTCCGGGAGAAGGTACGCGCCGAGACCCGCGCGTTGCGCGCGAGCGCCTCCAGGGTGAGCTGCTCGGCGAGGTGCTCCAGGGCCCACTCGCGGGTCTCCGCGAACAGGTCGCCGAGCGGCTCGGGCACGCTGCGCGGCACGTACTGGGCCTGCCCCCCGCTGCGGTAGGGGGCAGCGACCAGCCGCCGCGCCACATGGTTGGACAGGCCCACGCCGTGGTCGCGCCGCACCAGGTGCAGGCACAGGTCGATGCCGGACGCCGCGCCCGCCGAGGTGAGCACGCCGCCCTCGTCCACGAACAGCACGTTCTCGTCGACCTGCACCAGGGGGTGCCGCTCGCGCAGCGCCCGGGTGTAGTGCCAGTGGGTCGTGGCGCGCTTGCCGTCGAGCAGGCCGGTCGCGGCCAGCGCGAACGCTCCGGTCGAGATGGCAGCCAGCCGCGCCCCGCGCGCGTGCGCGGCCTTCAGCGCGTCGACGACGACGGCGGGCGGGTCGGCGGCGGCCGGTGTCCGGTACCCGGGGACGAACACGGTCTCCGCACGCTCGAGCGCGTCCAGGCCCTCGGCCACGTGGTAGGAGAGGCCGTCGCCGCCGGTCACGAGTCCGGGCGCGGCACCGCAGACCCGCACCTCGTACGGCATGCTCGGCCGGTTGGCGAACACCTGCGCCGGGATGCCGACGTCGAGCGGCTTGGCGCCCTCCAGCACGAGCACGGCGACCTGGTGGTTCCTCCGGCGGGCAGCACTCACGCGAGGAATCCTAGGCGGCGCGGCTCGCCGGCGGGTGCTCTCCCGGCCGACCGTGCTCCCGGGGTGCCGTGCCCCCGCAGCTCTCTCGTGCCAGCATGGGCCGGTGCCCTCGGACCTCGTCATCAGACCAGCCACTCTCGTCGACGCCCCGGCCCTGTCCGCACTGCGGTGGCGCTGGGCGCAGCCCGGCCGCACGCCCGGACCGGACGAGGCCCGGGAGTTCGCGGCCGCGCTGAGCGGCTGGTTGCGGTCACAGGGCGAGCGGTCGGTGTGTCACGTCGCGACGCTGGACGGCGTCCTGGTCGGGATGGCGTGGCTCGCGCTGTTCGACCGGGTGCCCAACCCGGGCGACGCCGTCCGACGCTCCGGCGACGTGCAGAGCGTCTTCGTCGTGCCGGAGCACCAGGGGCGCGGCATCGGCCGGCGGCTGATGGAGTCGCTGTGCGGCGCGGCCGACGAGCTGGGCGTCCGCAAGCTCACGCTGGACTCCCGCGACTCGGTCATGCCGTTCTACGAGCGCCTGGGCTTCACGGCGCAGGGCGGCATGATGACGCGGTCCCGGCGCTAGCCGATCCGGCTCACGGGGCCGGCACCGGCGCCGGCCCCGTGGACTCGCGCAGCACCAGCCGGTTCAGCGGCCGGCGCGCGGCATCGGGCTCCGGCTCGCCGCGGACCAGCGCGATCAGCCGCTCCATGGCCACCCGCCCCTGCTCCTCGCGGTCCACGACCACGCTGGACAGCGACGGCGTCGCGAACCGGCCCAGCTCGAGGTCGTCCCAGCCCGAGACGCTCAGCCGCTGCGGCACGCCCCAGCCCCGGTCCAGGGCGGCCCGGACCGCGCCGGTCGCCATCGGGTCGTTCGCCGCGATCACCGCCGTGACGGGGCTGTCCTCGGCCAGGGCGCGCACCGCCTCGTACCCGCACTGCGCCGACCAGTCGCCGTCGACGACGCCGTGCGAGACGAGCCCGAGCCGCTCGATCACCTCGGTGTACACCTGCCGCCGGGCACGGGCCGACGACCAGGCGTCCGGCCCCGCGACGTGCATGAAGTGCCGGTGCCCGAGGCCGGCGAGATGCTCGATGATCTCGCCGACGACGGAGGCGTCCGCGAGCTCTCCGATGCCGCGCAGCTCGTCGTCGTACTCCCCCACCACGACGAACGCGGCGCTGGAGGCGGTCCGGGGCTGGTCGCTGAGCCCGGGCAGCGAGCTGAGCGAGAGCACGCCCTCGACCTGGCCCGAGGAGATCAGCTCCCACGCGTGGTCGCTGCGCTCCACCGGTCCGCCCTCGACGCTGACGACCTCCATGAGGAAGCCCGCCTCGTGCGCGACCGCGGCGGCTGCGCTGAGCAGGCGCGTCGGCAGCAGGAGCGCGGGAGCGGGCAGCACCACGGCGAGCCGGCCCGTGCGACGCGTGCGCATGGAGCGGGCCACCAGGTTGGGCCGGTAGCCGAGCTCCTCGATCGCCGCCTCGACGCGCCGCACGGTGTCGGGCTTGAGGCCGCCGTTGTGCCGCAGGTACCGCGAGACCGTCTGGTGGGAGACCTGCGCGAGGCGCGCGACCTGGACGATCGTCGGCCGGCGCACGGCATTCTCGGACATTCCGCCATCCTCTCGCTCGCGGCGTCCGGCGGGCCCACCGACACCAGCGTTGACAGCATAGTGAACGTTCACTATGTTGACGCCGGACGGAAAGTGAACGATCACTATTCTTCCGGCACCACCTGCGAAGACGCATGACACGATCCGAAGGAGCATCCGTGTCCTCAGCTCCCACCACCCCTCACGGAGGGCCCGCCGCCGGCAGGCACGCCCGTCCGGTCAGCTCGGAGCGCACGCCGTGAGCGCTATCGGCGAGCTGCGGACGCTGCGCCGCGACGGCCGCGGCGGCCTGACCGCCGACCAGAAGCAGGCCCTGGCCAAGGAGCGCCGGCGGGACTCGAAGGCCGCAGCGGTCTTCCTCGCGCCCTGGCTCCTGGGCCTGGTCGGCATCACGATCGGCCCGATGATCGCCTCCCTCTACCTGGCGTTCACGGACTACAACCTGCTGCAGGACCCGAACTTCACGGGGCTGGAGAACATCCAGCGCATGCTCGGCGACGAGCGGCTGGGCAGGTCGCTGGTCGCGACGCTGACCTACGTGGTGGTCTCGGTGCCGATCCAGCTCGCGGTGGCGCTGGGCCTGGCACTCCTGCTGGACCGCGGCATCCGCGGCCTCGCCCTGTACCGGTCCGTGCTCTACCTGCCCTCGCTGCTCGGGGCGAGCGTCGCCATCGCGGTGCTGTGGCGCCTCGTGTTCGGCGGAGAAGGCCTGGTCAACGCGTTCCTCGGCCTGTTCGGTATCCAGGGTCCCGCCTGGGTGGCCGAGCCGGACACCGCGCTGGGCACCCTGATCGTGCTGCACGTGTGGACCTTCGGCGCGCCGATGGTCATCTTCCTCGCCGGACTGCGGCAGATCCCGCGGCAGTACTACGACGCGGCGTCGACCGACGGCGCGAACAAGTGGCAGCAGCTGCGCAAGATCACGCTGCCCCTGCTGAGCCCGATCATCTTCTTCAACCTGGTGCTCGGGCTGATCGGCAGCTTCCAGTCGTTCACGCAGGCGTTCATCGTCTCCAACGGCAGCGGCGGACCGGCCGACTCGACGCTCTTCTTCTCGCTGTACCTCTACCAGGAAGGCTTCGCCGGCTTCCGCATGGGGTACGCCTCGGCCCTGGCCTGGCTGCTGCTCATCATCATCGGCGCGTTCACGGCCCTGAACTTCTGGGCCTCCAAGTACTGGGTGTTCTATGACGACTGAAACTCTCGCGACCACCGAACCGACCACACGGCCGGGCAAGCGCCCCCTCGTCATCAAGCACCGCCGACGCCGCCCACGGGTCCTGGCCCACGTGGGTTTGATCCTCGTCGCGGTCGTGATGCTGTACCCGCTGCTGTGGATGGTGACCAGCTCGCTGCGGCCGAACGACGAGATCTTCACGAGCCCGGGGCTGCTGATCGACACGTTCGACCTCAGCCACTACCCCGACGGCTGGAACGCGCTGAGCAAGCCGTTCGGCAGCTACCTGCTCAACTCGGCCCTGGTCGTGCTGGGCTCCGTGGTGGGCAACCTCGTGTCCTGCTCGATGGCGGCCTACGCGTTCGCCCGGCTGCAGTTCCGCGCCAAGACCGTGGCGTTCGCCGCGATGCTCCTGACGATCATGCTGCCGGTGCACGTGCTGATCATCCCGCAGTACGTGATGTTCGCCCAGCTCGGCTGGATCAACACCTACCTTCCGCTCATCGTGCCCAAGCTGCTGGCCACCGACGCGTTCTTCGTGTTCCTCATGGTGCAGTTCGTGCGCGGCATCCCGCGCGAGCTCGACGAGGCGGCACGGATCGACGGCGCCGGGCACGCCCGGATCTTCCTCCAGGTGATCCTGCCCCTCATGGTGCCTGCACTCGCGACCACCACGATCTTCACGTTCATCTGGACCTGGAACGACTTCTTCTCCCAGCTCATCTTCGTGACCGATCCCGACCTCTACACGGTCCCGGTCGCGCTGCGGCAGTTCATCGACGCCCAGTCCCAGTCCGACTTCGGGGCCCTGTTCGCGATGAGCGTCGTCTCGCTGATCCCCGTGTTCCTCGTGTTCCTGTTCGGGCAGCGCTTCCTGCTGCGCGGCATCGCGACGACGGGCGGCAAGTGATGAGCCCACGACTTTCGACCGGAGGTGGAACCACGATGGAACGACGCGCGCGACGGGCTGCGCTGGCCGGCTCGGCCCTCGCCCTGAGCGTCTCCGTGGCCGGCTGCGGCATCGCGCCCGACCCGGCCGACGCGGAGCTCAGCGAAGGGGAGGTGACCCTGACGATGACCTGGTGGGGCGCGGACGCCCGCCACCAGTCGACCCTCGACGCGATCAAGCTGTTCGAGGAGAAGTACCCCCGGATCACCGTCGAGCCCACCTACGCGGACTGGGGCGGGTACTGGGACCGCCTGGCGACCACGGCGGCGGCCGGCGACATGCCCGACGTCGTCCAGTTCGACCAGCTCTACCTCTCCTCGTACGCGGGGCGCGGGGCGCTCCTGGACCTCGACGCGGTGCCGGAGTTCCTCGACGCGAGCTCGCTGCCGGACAACGTGCTCGCGTCCGGCGAGGTCGACGGCAGCCTGTACGCCGTGCCGATCGGGGTGGCGGGGAACGGCGTCGTGCTGAACACCAGCCTCTTCGAGAAGTACGACGTGCCGGTCCCGGACACCGACACGTGGACCTGGGCGGAGTTCGACGCCGCCGCGCAGGCGATCACCGAGGCGTCCGGCGGCAAGGTGCGTGGCCTGTCCCCGTTCGGGGCGGACTCGTTCAGCCTGGAGGTGTTCGCCCGCCAGCACGGTGACCAGATCTTCGACGCCGAGGGCGACGTGACCATCGACCCCGCCACGGTCGCCGCGTACTGGCAGCGTGAGCTCGACTGGATCGAGTCGGGCGCGGCGCCGGACGCGGCCGCCCTGAGCGAGAAGGCGGGCGTGCCCCTGGACCAGGGCGACACCGTCGTCGGCAACACCGCCATGGCCTTCATCGCCGCCGGCCAGTTCACCGCGATCGCCGCCGCCGCACCCGACTTCGAGTACGAGGTGGCGGACTGGCCCGCCGACCCGGACACGCCGGAGGGCTTCCAGTACCCCAAACCCTCGATGTACTGGGCGGCGTCGTCCCAGTCCGAGCATCCGGCCGAGGCGGCCCTGCTGATCGACTTCCTCGTCAACGACCCCCAGGTCGCCCGCGCCTTCGGGACCGACCGTGGGATCCCCGCCAGCGAGGCGTTCCAGGAGGCGCTCGAGCCCACGCTCGACGAGCCGGCGAGGAAGCTGCTCGACTTCACCAAGCTGGTGGGCGAGCGCTCCGGCGACGCCCCGCCCATCACACCGAACGGCGCGAGCGAGATCGAGACCATGCTGTCCCGGTACAACCAGCAGGTCCAGTTCGGGAAGCTCTCCCCGCAGGAGGCGGCCGCCGCCTTCATCGAGGAGCTGCAGGCCGCGGTCGACGCCGCGGGCTGATCCCGCCCGGCCGCGCCCGCCCGGACCGCCCCACCCCGTGGGGGGCGGTCCGGGCGACGTGGTGCAACGTTGACTCACCCGCTGCGGATCACTAGCGTGAGGCCGAGATCAGAGTCGATCAGAGAGGCAGCACCCATGGTCGTACGACGTTTCTTCGCCGTTCTCGCCCTCGCCACGCTCGCCCTGTCCACCGCCGTCGTGCCGGCCACGGCGACGAGCGGAGCCGAACCGCCACCGGGCGGCGCGGAGAACGGGACCCGCCTGATGGAGGGCGTCTCCCTGTACCCGCGGGCCGTCCGCCTGGAGCACTCGGGGGCGGCGAACGGCACCATCGTGGTCAGTACGGTCACGTTCGACGGCGACACCGGGCACGGCGCGATCTTCCGCAGCACGGACGCGGGCCGCAGCTTCGAGCGGGTCGGCACGGTCTCGGACCCGGGGGCGGCGCGGGGGCTGTGCTGCTCGACGCTGTTCGAGCTGCCGCGCAAGGTGGGCGACCTGCCGAAGGGCACCCTGCTCTGGTCGGCGTCGGTGGGCCAGCAGGAGGACGAGGCCACGCGCCGGATGACGCTGCCGGTGTGGGCCAGCCGCGACCAGGGCCGCACGTGGGAGCACGTGTCGACGGCGGCCACGGCGCCGGGCGGCAAGGGCCTGTGGGAGCCGGAGTTCGCCGTCTCCCCCGACGGTGACCTGGTCCTGTACGTCTCCGACGAGAACCAGCAGCCGGCGCACAGCCAGGTGATCGTGCAGGCGACGTCGCCCGACGGCGTGACCTGGTCGCCGCTGCGGGACGTCATCGCACTGGCCGACTCCGGGCTGCGCCCGGGGATGCCGGTGGTGCGGCGCCTGCCGGACGGCGACTACCTGATGAGCTACGAGGTGTGCGGCCCGGTGCAGGACTGCCGGCACTACACGCGCCGCTCGGCCGACGGGACCACGTGGCAGCCGGTCACCGAGATCGGCAGCCCGGTCGCGACAGCGGACGGCACGCACTTCCGGCACACCCCGAACATCTCCTGGTACGACGACGGCACGCGCGACGGGCGGCTGCTCGGCGTCGGGCAGATGCTCTACGGGGCGGACGGGAGCGTCCTGCCGGGCAGCGGGTCGACGATCATGACCAACGAGGGCGTGCCGGAGGCCGGCTGGGCCACGGCGGAGGCGCCGGTGGGCATCCTCGACCCGTGGAACAACTACTGCCCCAACTACAGCCCCACGCTGCTGGCCCTGCCCGAGCGGAACGAGCTGCTGGAGCTGTCCACGGGGTACGAGTCCGAGGGCGGCGCCTGCACCACGTACTTCGCGGTCGCGGGCCTGCCGGACTGAGCCCGCGCCGACCTGGCACGGTGGCCGCCGTGTGCCCTCAGCGGCTGACGGCGGCCACCATCAGCACCACGGGCGCGACCACGAGCACGTACATCAGCCCGAAGAACAGCGTGTGCACGACGACGAAGCCGGCCAGCGTCCGCCAGTGCGCCGCCACGCGGAAGTGCTCGGCGAGCTTGCGCACGAACGACCAGGGGTGCAGCAGGTCCCAGGAGTTGAACCGGATGTACCGCCCCAGGTAGACGCCCACGCTCACCAGCACGAGGGTGACCCCGACCAGCACCCAGGAGTCGGGCTGCCGGTAGGGGTCGTCGTCGTTGGGCCGCACGATCAGCACGTAGGCGAACTGCACCAGCAGCACGTTCATCAGCATGTTCAGCACGCCCGACAGCGCCAGGGACAGCACCATGACGATGTCGTACCAGAGCGGTGCCGGGTCGTCGGTGGGCCGCCGGTGGGAGAAGTTCAGCTCGGTGACCAGGTAGGCCGCGTTCGGCAGCAGCAGCACCCAGACCAGGAGCACCAGCGCGATCACGGTCAGCATGAGCGCCTGGTTCGGCACGAACGTGATGATGCCCAGCACCAGCAGCAGCCCGATGCCGAGCACCACGGCCGGGGCCACGGACAGCCCGATGTTGAGCACCATCGGCCAGTACACAGGCAGGCGGAACAGCGGGGCCCGCAGCAGCACCAGCGCCAGGGCGAACACGTTGAGCAGGACGATGCCGGCGGGCAGCAGCAGGATCGCGTTCATCACCGGACATCATCACCGTGGCCCCGTCGTCGTGCCCGGTGAGGGACGACGGCGGGGCCACGTGTGCGTCAGCGCACCGGCGGCGTCAGCGCACGGGTGCCCCCGGCCCGAGCGGGATGCCCAGAGCCCACCAGGCGAAGAACAGCGCGGTCCAGGCCAGCGTCATGCACACGGCGAGCGGCAGCGTGTACGAGGCCAGGGTGCCGATGCCGGCGTCCTTGCGATACCGCTGCAGGAACCCGAGCGCCATGATGAAGTACGGGCTCATCGGCGTGATCGCCGTGGACCCGGAGTCGGCGATGCGGAACAGTGCCTGCGTGGTCTCGGCGGGCACGTCGAGCAGCATCAGCATGGGCACGACGACGGGCGCCGCGATGGCCCACATGGCCGAGCCGCTGGTCACGAGCACGTTGACCACGGACAGCAGCGCGAGGATCGCCAGGAACACCACCCAGATCGGCACGCCGCTGGTCTCCAGCGCCTCCGCCGAGTTCACCGCGATGACGTCGCCGATATGCGTCCAGTCGAAGTACGCCAGGAACTGCGCGATGGCGAAGAACAGCACGAGGACCGGTGCCATCTGCCGCACGCCCTCGGCCATCAGGCGCGGCACGTCCCCCGCCTTGGTGATCTCCCCGGACCGCCACCCGTACACGATGCCGACCAGCGCGAACAGCACGGCCACGATCGCCGCGATGCCGTCCAGGAACGGCGACTCGGTCAGGCTCCCACCCTCGCCCCGGAGCGGGGACGACGGCAGCAGCACCGCCACGGCGATCAGCACGATCGCCGCCAGGCCGGACAGCAGCGCGGCTCGCAGCGCCTTCCTGTCCCGCGGCGAGAGCTCGAGGCCCGCGACGTCGTCGAGGCCCTCGTCACGCACCGTGTCGGGGTCCGCGTCCAGGTCAGGCCGCTTGGCCAGCACCAGGTTGGTGACCAGGGTGATCACGATCGCCAGCAGCAGGGAGGAGCCGATGTTGAAGTACCAGTTGCTCACCGGCGAGACGTACGCGTTCGGGTCGATGATCCGCGCGGCCTCCGTGGTGATGCCCGCGAAGATCGCGTCGTTCGGCGTCGGGACGGGGCTCGCGTCGTACCCCGACGCGATCGAGGTGTACGCCACGACGACGCCGAGGATCGGCGACTTGCCCACCGCCCGGAACGCCAGCCCGCCGAGCGGCACCAGGATGATGTACGCCGCGGCGCTCGCCACGTGCGAGACGGTGCCCGCGAACGCGACGGCGAACACCACCCAGGAGACCGGCACCCGGGAGACGGAGACCTTCATGGCCGCCGACAGGAACCCGGTGCGCTCCGCGATGGCGACCCCCATGATGACCACGACGATGGTGCCCATCGGTCCGAACGTCGCGAAGTTGTCCACCGCGGTGGACACGGCCATGGCCAGCCCCTCGCCGCTGAGCAGGTTCTGCACCACCACGGTCTCGCCGTCGGCGGGCGAGACCACGGACACGCCCGCCGCCGCCAGTCCGGCGCTCGTCACGCCGAGGATCGCCGCCAGGATCCAGAACAGCCAGAACGGGTGCGGCAGGGCGTTGCCCAGCCGCTCGACGACGGCGAGCGCCCGCAGCACGCGCGGCAGGCGGTCCGGCTCGGTGCCGGGAGCGGTCTGCTTCGAGGTCGCGGTCATGACGCCGCCCCCGTGTCGGCCCCGGCGAGGAACCGCACCGGCAGCCGCTCGTCGCCCAGGGACTCCCAGAGCACCTCGTGCGCCTCGATGCTGTGCGTCGCGTACCCGCCGCCGGAGTAGCTGTCCTCCCCCGGCCAGGTGTGCCCGCCGCCGAGCACCGCGACGTGCGTCACCTCGGCGCCGTGGTCGCAACCGGTCCAGCGCGTCGTGGTGACGTCGGACGCCGTCTCCTCGACGTCGGGGCCCGCGGTGCACCCGTTGCGCTGCACCCAGCCGCCGGTCCAGTCGAGGATCGCGGGCAGGCCGCGGTCCGGGTCGCCCGCGTACGGGATGGTCACGTCGTCAGTGCCGTGGAAGTCGATCACCGGCACCGGGCGCACCGGGTCGCAGTCCGGGTGGCCCGTCCCGTAGAAGGCGCCGGCCACCGGCGCGATCGCCGCGATCCGGTCCGACAGCTCGCACGCCAGGATGCCCGTGAAGCCCGCCCCGTTGGACTTGCCCGTCGCGTACACGCGCCGCGGGTCCACGCACAGGTCCTGCTCCAGGGAGTCCAGCAGGTCGTTCGTGTACGCGACGTCGTCGACCCCCGGGGCCGAGTAGGGCGCGCCCTCCCAGGCCTGCCGGTCGCCGTCGCCCGTGCCGACCACGCCGTTGCCGTAGGCGACGATCGCGGGCAGCGCGTCCAGGCCGGAGAACGCCTCCGTGCCCGCACCCGTGTTGCCCCGGCCGTGGAAGACCAGGACCACGGGCCACGCCCGGTCGCCGCGGTAGCCGTCCGGCAGGTGGAGCTGCACGGTGCGCTCGCGGCCGCCGCTGGTCAGGGTGCGCAGCACGCTGGTGCTGGGCTCCTGCCCGGGATCGGTGCCGCAGCCGGCGGAACGGAGCGGGTTGCGTCCGGCGCGGTCCGGGTGGCCCGACGGC
>NZ_KI911656.1:155407-156693 GCF_000515355.1 Promicromonospora kroppenstedtii DSM 19349
GCGAGGAGCGCCACGCGCCGGGCGGGCCGCCGTCGGCCCTCCGGTACGGGGCGGGGTGCTGCTGTCGTCGTTGACATGCGAGTCCTTTCTGGGCGCCGGCCCGCGGCTGCGGGCATGGCGGAGCGGACACCTGGCGGGCCAGGTGCGTGCGGTGGGGTTGCTCTGCTGTGCGGTGGTGTGCCGGCGCTACGCGGGCGGCCACTCCGTCAAGAAGGTCGTGATGCGGTCGACGATCGCCTTCACGATCGCCGCGCCGTCCTCGGCGGTGGCGCGGCGCGGGTCGCCGAGCACGCCGTTGGGGCTGAGCCGGTCGTACGGCAGGGTCAGGGCGGGCTGCGCGTGGCGACGCGCCGTGCGGGAGACGTCGTCGAGCTGGTCCGGGCTGGTGGTGCCCGCCTCCAGGCGGTCGGTGTGCACCAGGTGCGGCGCGAGGTGCAGCATCTGCGCGGTCTCGGCCTCGCCGGAGTGCCCGTGCACGGCGCTCGGCGCCATGGCGGCCACGGCGTCGCCCGCGAGCGTCGTCAGCGGCGACCAGGCGAGCTGGACGCCGGGGTGGGACACCAGCAGGTCCTGCGCCACCGTGGTCAGCGTGGCGTTGTTGCCCCCGTGCCCGGTGACCACGAGGAACCGGGTCCAGCCGTGCCGGTGCAGGCTGGTCACGTACTCCCGCACGACGGCGGCGAACGTCGTCGTCGTCAGGGTGACCGTGCCCGCGAACGCCATGTGGTGCGGCGAGACCCCCACGGGGATCGACGGGCCCACCACCACCCGGCCGGGCAGGTTCGCGGCGACCTGGGCCACGACGCCCTCGGCCCGCACCAGGTCGGTCCCCAGCGCCATGCCCGGGCCGTGCTGCTCCAGCGCCCCGGCCGGGATCACCACGACCGTGCCCCGCGCGACGGCGTCCGCCGCCTCCGTCGTCGTCATCTCCGCCAGGCGGAACGGGGCGCTCACGGAGCCACCTCCCCGAAGTCCGCCGCCTCCAGCGACTCCCGGATCGTGGTCAGGTGCGCCCGCGTGAGGTGCTCCGCGGCCGCGCCGTCGCCGTCGCGCACCGCGGCCAGGATCTCCAGGTGCTCCGCGTGGTCGCGCTGCCGGTCGTCGTACCGGAACCGGATCTCCGTCTGTTCCGTGGCCCGCACGTGCAGCAGCGCCTCCACCGTCTCGCGCAGCAGCCCGTTGCCCGACGCCGCCGCCAGCTCCACGTGGAAGTTCAGCGCCGGCCGGAACCCGTGCACCGGCGGCTGCAGTGCCGTCGCGGCCGCGGCCTCCAGCCGCTGCAGGGC
>NZ_KI911656.1:156793-158879 GCF_000515355.1 Promicromonospora kroppenstedtii DSM 19349
CGCGGCCTCCAGCCGCTGCAGGGCGGCGGCGTCGCGGGCGCTCGCGGCGAGCGCGGCGATGCCGGGCTCGATCACCAGGCGGGCCTGGACGAGCTCGATCACCGAGGAGCGCGTGATGTGTGGCCGGTGCGGGTTGGCCAGCACGGACCGTTCGATGCCCGGGCCGATATAGGTGCCGGAGCCGTGCCGCAGCTCGACCACGCCGGTGGCCTCCAGCCGCCGCAGCGCCTCCCGGACGGTGGGCGTCGTGACGGCGAAGCGCTTGGCCAGGTCGCGGGAGGACTCCAGCACGTCGCCGGGGCCGAGGCTCTCGGAGCGGATCAGCTGGACGATGTCGTCCGCGAGCTGCTCGGAGAAGGAGGCTCTACCTTGAGTCATGGAAGTGACTAAATCACTTGATCACCGATTCGGTCAAGGTTGACCACAGCGGTTGCTGCCAGAACTGGGCTTCCTCCGGCAGCAGCTGCTGTGGTCAACCACGCGGCTAGCGGCCGACCGCGAGGGCCGCGTAGTCCGGGAGGGCGATCTGGTCCACCGCCTTGTCGATGCCGCCCATCATCATGCTCGCCAGCGGCGTCCTCAGCAGCGCACCCATGACCGCCGTGCGGGCCTTGATCTCGAGCCGCGTGGGCGGCAGGAACCCCCGCGCGCCGCCCGGGAGCTGCTTCATGTTGACGGCGGCGTACGGCCGGACCAGCGCCTCGTAGGCGGGGAACGCGACGGCGGGGTCGCCGCCCGCCCGTGCGAGCTCGCCCGCCAGCACGTACGCGCCCACCAGGGCGAGCGAGGTGCCCATGCCGACGGACCCGGCGGTGCACGCGTCGCCCAGGAGCGCGACGCGCCCGCGGTGCCACGAGGGTATCTCGATCCTCACGTGCCGGTCGAAGTAGAAGTCGTCGGCGCGCTCCATCGCCGCCAGCAGGCGCGGCACCTCCCAGCCCTCCCCCGCCAGCACGCCGGCGACCAGACGCTTCTGCCCGGCGACGTCGCGCCGGTCGTACTCGAGCGGGTCCCCCGCGAAGTGCACCATGCCGCGGGCGCCCCCGTGCGCCGGGTACAGGAGCACGTTGCGCCCACCGACGCCGTTGCCGGCCGGCATCGAGTACAGCAGCTCCCAGCCGTCCAGCCCCCAGGTGTCGGCGCCGCCCGCGGGCTCGGCGGTGAACACCGCGCGGTGGTACCCGGAGTCGACGGCCCGCCAGGCGCCGTCGAAGGCCAGACGGCGCGTGGTGGAGAAGACACCGTCCGCGCCCACCACGAGGTCGAACCGGCGCGGGGCGGACCGCTCGAAGGTGACGTCGACGCCGTCGGGCCGCTGGTCGAGCGCGGTGACGCTGTCGTCGAAGAGGTACTCGACGCCGTCGGCGGCGTCCATGATGATCCGCATGAGGTCGCCGCGCAGGATCTCGATGTCCGCGATCACGCCGCCCGAGTGGCCGAACATCTCGGCGGGCAGCTCCATGGTGCGCCGACCGGCGGCGTCGAGGTAGGCGATGCCCTTCACGCCCGTGTGGGCGGCGCGGACCTGCTCGGTGATGCCCATGCGGTCCAGCACGGCGCGGGCGGCGCCCCGCACGTCGATGCCCTGGCCGCCCGGGCGGGGCCCGGGGGCACGCTCGACCACGGTGACGTCGAAGCCGTAGCGGCGGAGCCAGAAGGCGAGGGCGGGGCCGGCGACGCTGGCGCCGGAGACGAGGACGTGGGTCATGGCTGCTCCCTGTTCGAAGGCTGGGCCCGCCGGGTTCGGCGAGCGGCTTCGTACACCGTACGAACCGTCCTATGCTGGGTAAAGGAAGCGGTAGTGCACCAGGTAGTGCACTTGGCGAACGCCCAGGTCAGCGGGTCGCACGCCAGCGAGAGGCCGCCCGGGTGCACTAGTACAGCGCGAGTACAGGGAGCCGCAGATGACCAGCACGTCCGAGCGCATCGCCGACGAGATCCGCGCCAGCATCCGGTCGGGCGAGCTCGCCCCCGGCACCCCGGTGCCGTCCACGCGCCGCATCGTCGCCGAGCACGGCGTCGCCATGGCCACGGCGAGCCGGGTGCTCGACGCCCTGCGCCGCGACGGGCTCGTCGAGGTGCGGCG
>NZ_KI911657.1:0-890 GCF_000515355.1 Promicromonospora kroppenstedtii DSM 19349
GCATCGTCCGCGCCGAGCCCGAGCTCGCCCCGGCGATCGCGGCGGCCGGGCGCGAGGCCGCCGCCGCGTTCGGCGACGACACCCTGCTGCTGGAACGGTTCGTCGAACGCGGCCGCCACGTCGAGGTCCAGGTCCTCGCCGACGAGCACGGCAACGTGCTGCACCTGCACGAACGCGACTGCTCCGCCCAGCGCCGCCACCAGAAGGTTCTGGAGGAGGCGCCCGCCCCCGACCTCGACCCCGCCCTGCGCGACGCGCTGCACCGATGGACCGTGAACCTGGCCCGCCAGGTGGGCTACACCGGCGTCGGCACCGCGGAGTTCCTCGTCGACACCCGGCAGAGCGTCGAGGGTGCCTGGTTCCTCGAGATGAACACCCGCCTCCAGGTCGAGCACCCCGTCACCGAGGAGGTCGTGCGCGTGCGCGGGCAGCGCATCGACCTCGTCGAGCAGCAGCTCCTGGTCGCCGCCGGCGAACCGCTCGGCTTCACGCAGGACGACGTCACCGTCGTCGGCCACGCGATGGAGGCCCGGATCTACGCCGAGGACGCCTTCGGCGGCTTCCTGCCGCAGGCCGGCACCGCGACCCGGGTGCGCTGGCCCGCCGCGACCACCGTCCGGGTCGAGGCCGGGCTGGAGGACGGCACCGTCGTCCCCGCCGCCTACGACCCCATGGTCGGCAAGATCATCACCCGCGGCGCCGACCGCGAGGCCGCCCGCCAGGCTCTCGTCGACGCCCTCGACGACACCGCGATCGGCGGGCTCGTGACCAACACCGGGTTCGTGCGGGCGCTCGCGGACTCCGGCGCGTTCCGCGACGGCGAGGTGCACACCGCGTGGCTCGACGCGCACGAGCTGCCCGCGCCGGACCCGGGACCCGCGCTCGTCGCG
>NZ_KI911657.1:990-2048 GCF_000515355.1 Promicromonospora kroppenstedtii DSM 19349
GGGGCGGGCCGATGAGGCGCGTCGGCCCGGGGCGCGTGGCCGGGTCCGTGGCCGCAGGTACGGTGGCGCTGCTGCTCGGGCTCGCCGGCTGCGGCCTGGTCCCCGGCTCCGTCACCCCCGTGGACGAGGTGGAGTTCACGAACGAGCTCACGATCCCGCCCCTGGCGCCGTCGCGCGTCGTGGACGGCACGCGCGTCTTCTCCCTGACGGCGCAGGAGGGCGCCACCGAGTTCCTGCCCGGCGTCAAGACGCGCACCTGGGGATTCGACGGTGCCTACCTCGGCCCGACGCTGCGCGCCGAGCGCGGCGAACGCGTCGCCGTCGAGGTCACCAACGACCTCGACGAGCCCACCAGCGTGCACTGGCACGGCATGCACCTGCCCGCGGCCATGGACGGCGGCCCCCACCAGGAGGTCCAGCCGGGCGGGACCTGGCGGCCCACCTGGCAGATCGACCAGCCCGCCGCCACCCTCTGGTACCACCCGCACCCGCACGGAGCCACGGAGAAGCACGTCTACCGCGGCCTGGCGGGCATGTTCCTGCTCGACGACGACGCCTCTCGCACCGCCGACCTGCCGCAGGAGTACGGCGTCGACGACGTGCCCGTCGTCGTGCAGGACAAGGTGCTCGACGACGCCGGCCAGCTCGAGCTGTCGGACGACGGCAGCGAGCCCGGCACGCTCGGCGGGACGGTGCTGGCCAACGGGACGGTCGGGGCGTACCACGAGGTCACGACCGAGGCCGTGCGCCTGCGCCTGCTCAACGGGTCGACCGCCCGCACCTACCAGCTCGGCTTCGCCGACCGGGAGATGGACCTGGTCGCCACCGACGGCGGGCTGCTCGACGCCCCGGTCCGGCTCGAGCAGGTGCGGCTCGCGCCCGGCGAGCGCGCCGAGGTCGTCGTCCGGATGGAGCCCGGCGAGACCACCCGCCTGCACTCGTTCGAGGCCGACCTCGGGGGCGTCGTCGTCCCGTTCGCGATGGGCGGCAACGACGACTTCGACGTACTGGAGCTGCGCGCCGCCGACCGGCTGGGGCCGGCGCCCGCACCCCCCCGG
>NZ_KI911658.1:0-1257 GCF_000515355.1 Promicromonospora kroppenstedtii DSM 19349
GGCCGTGCGGGCCGTCGTCGCGGCGGGATCGCTGGGCGACCTCGCGACGATCGAGGTGCGGGAGAACATCGGGTTCTGGCACTTCGCGCACTCCTTCGTGCGGGGCAACTGGCGCAACGCCGCCGGGTCCAGCCCCATGGTGCTCGCCAAGACGTGCCACGACCTGGACCTGATCCGGTGGCTTGCGGGTGCGGCGCCCCGGACGGTGTCCAGCGCGGGGTCGCTGCTCCACTTCCGCGCCGAGAACGCGCCGGCCGGCGCACCGGGACGCTGCACCGACGGCTGCCCCGCGGCCGCGGACTGCCCGTTCTACGCGCCGCGGTACTACGTGGACGCCCTGCGCGACGTCATGGGCCACCCGGTGACGATGCTCGGCTCCGACCTCTCCCCCGCCGGCCGGCTCGCCGCGCTGCGGCGCGGACCGTACGGGCGCTGCGTCTACCGCTGCGACAACGACGTGGCCGACCACCAGCAGACGCTCCTGGAGTTCGGTTCGGGGCTGACCGCGACGCTCACGGCGAGCGCGTTCACCGCGGAGAACACCAGGCATCTGACGATCACGGGGACGCGGGGGCAGCTGCACGGGCACATGGACTCCGGCGAGATCCGGGTGGACCTGTTCTCGCCCGCCGGGTGGTTGCCGGCGGCGTCCGGTGCGTCGGCAGGTCCCGGGGCGCTCGCCAGTGCGGGGCTGCCGGCCGAGGTCGAGATGGTGGCCGGCGTCGAGGTGGTGGCCTCCGGCGACGCCGGACCCCTGGGGCACACGACCTGCACGCTCGTCGCCCGCGCCGACTCGGTCGCGGCCGACCACCGGGGGCACGCCGGCGGGGACGACGCCCTGATGGACGCGTTTTGCCGCGCCGTCGTGGACGGCACCGTCGGGACGGGCGAGCTGTCGTTCGCGACCGCGCTGGACAGTCACCTCATGGCGTTCGCCGCCGAGGAGTCGCGCACGCGGCCGGGCGTGGTGGACTTTCCGGCATGGACGGAGACGGTGCTCGGGTCGGTCGGGTCGGCGTGACGGGCGGGGCGCGGCCGGGCGTGTCGTGGGCGGGCGTGTCGTGGGCGGAGGCCGTCCGCGGTGTCGCCGAACGAGCCGGGGTCGATCCCGGGCTGGTCTCGGTGGAGCCGTTGCCGGCCGGGTGCACGAACGAGGCACCCAAGGCGGCCACGGAGCGTGCCGCCGGCCCCGCGTCCGCAGCCGACTACGTCGCGACCGGCGGCCGCCTGACGATCCGCGCGTCGGACCCCGTCGCC
>NZ_KI911658.1:1357-3719 GCF_000515355.1 Promicromonospora kroppenstedtii DSM 19349
GGGCATCGCCACGGCTCCCCTGCCGGGCGCGAAGCGGCGGGTCATGGCCCTCACCGTCGGCCCGCCCGCGCCGCCCGCCGAGGCACTGATTCGGCAGCTCGTGGCAGCAGGCGCTAACGTCCCGGTGTGACCCCGGCCACCACCCCGAGCCCCGAGACCTGAGGGCGGACCCGGTCCGATGCTGCTCGTCTCGACCTTCTTCTACTCGGCCGGCGCCGCCGTCGCCGCGTTCATGGCCCTGGAGGCCTACCTCGCGGTGGCCGCCGCCGACCAGACCTACCCGAGCGTCGTGCTGGCCGCGGTAGCCGCCGTCGGGCAGGTCACCGGCAAGCTCCTGTGGTACTGGGCCGGCGCCGGGACCACCCGGCTGCCCTGGCTGCGCAGCAAGCTGGAGTCGCCCAGGATCGAGGCCGCGATGACCCGCTGGCGTGGCCGCACCGAGGGCCGCCCCGTCTACACCGGGCTGGTCCTGCTCACCTCGGCGTTCGCGGGGCTGCCGCCGTTCATGGTGATGTCCGTGGTCGCGGGCGTGCTGCGCGTGCGCATGTGGTTGTTCGTCAGCACCGGCCTGGTCGGCCGGTTCCTCCGGTTCTGGATCGTGCTGGAGGCCGCGGACCTCGCGTGGTTGCTGTTCTGACCCGGGGGCCGGGAGCAGACGGCGCTACAGGTCGGTCGCGCCGTCCAGGGCCTCGCGGAGCAGGTCGGCGTGACCCGCGTGCCGGCTGTACTCCTCGACCATGTGCACCAGGATCCAGCGCAGCGTGATGCGCCCGCCATGGCCCGCGTGACCCGACGGCCGCGCGACCTCCTGGTCCAGGCCCGCGCCGACGACCTCGTCGAGGATCCGCTCGGAGGCGGCCACGGCGTCGTCGAACAGGGCGACCAGCTGCTCCGGGGTGTCCGCGAGGGCGCTGTTCCAGTCCCAGTCGCGATCCGCGGACCAGTCGACCGCGTCCCACGGCGGCGCGGGATCGTTGCCCCGCAGGCGTACCGAGAACCACACGTCCTCGACGTAGGCGAGGTGCTTCAGCATCCCGGCCAGCGTCATGGTCGACGGCGGGTGCGGCGTGCGCAGCTGCTCCGCCGTCAGGCCCGCGCACTGGCGCCGGATCGTGGCCCGGTAGAAGTCGACGAAGGACCGCAGCATCGTCACCTCGTCGGCTGCGGCCGGCGGGTCGGTGCGCTCGATCCGGTCGATCTCGCCCCGGGACCCGGGGCTGATCCTCGCGCTCACGCTGTTCTCCGTGCTGCTGGCCCCCATGCTGCTGGCCTCCGAACTCGAGCTGCTCTCCGACGTCATGGGGCGACCGTACCGATCGCCGGCACGTGCTGGCTCATGTCCGTGGCGCCGGGCGTCGTCGACAGCGCACGGGCGAGGGTGAGGGCGGCGCCGATCAGCGCGGCCTCGGCGACCTCCTGGCCGTGCTCCTGGGTGCGGACATGCTCAAGGGGGCCCCGGGCCGAGCGGGACGTGAGCCGCGTGTGCTCGTCGCCATCTTGGGGTCGCCAGGTGTTTCCGGGAGGAAACATTCGGGTGAAACGGATGAGCCGAATCGTTACATATCCAGTACGCCCCTTTTGCTCGGAGTGTGAGCATGGCAACATTCGCCAGGTGCACCTGATCCGAGAATTCGCACCTGACGCCTACGAGTTCGCGCTGTCGTCCTGGTCGTGGATAGGGACGGGTGACAAGACCCCGCGCTTCGCCTCCTGCTTCGGCGACCTCTTCCTGGAGTCGCACGACGGCTGGTGGTTCCTCGACACCGTCGAGGGCACGCTGGAGCGCCGGTGGGGCACGATGGACGAGATGTTCGCCGACCTCGAGACCGAGGACGGCCGCGCCGAGTACCTCCTGGAGGAGACGCTCAACGCCGCGCTCGGCCAGGGCATGCGGCTGGCCGACGACGAGGTCTTCGCGTTCCTCCCGCCGCCCGCGGTGACGGGCACCATGTCGGTGGACTCCCTGGCGCCGCTGCGGTTCGCGATCGCGGCCAACCTCGCCGGGCGGATCCACGGCGAGCTCAACGGCGTCCAGCCCGACGCCGGGGCGTCGGCGCTGTTCGCGGCGCAGAACCAGGCGGCACAGGAGCTGACCGGGGCGACGCCGTCGTTCGACTCGCCGAACCCCCCGGCCGACCTGTGGCAGCCGGCCGCGCAGCAGGTGAACACGGGCGCCTACCCCGCCTACCAACCCGGCCACGACGCGCGGCAGGCGGCGGCGCACCCCGCCGGATACCAGGCCCAGTACGCGGCCGGAGCCGAGCTGGACTACCGGGGCGGGCAGCAGGGCTACGACCCGGGGGCCTACGGCGCCGGGACGGGTCAGGGGGCGTACGGGGCCGCGCCCGGTTCGCACGCGGCA
>NZ_KI911658.1:3819-5658 GCF_000515355.1 Promicromonospora kroppenstedtii DSM 19349
GCTCGCCGGGCCGCTGGCCGGCATGTACTCGACCTGGCACACGAGCGCCGCGGCGGCCCAGGCGGCGCGGACCTCCGCCCGCGCCGCCGGGTTCGACGTCCGGCTCCTTGCGGACTACTGCCGCAGCGCACACCTGACAGGCCTCGTGCTCGGCTTCGGCGGCGTGACCGACGCCGAGCTCGACCGGGCGCTGGAGGCGATCGTCAGCGGCCTGCGTGGCCGCTGACGATCACCCCCGGAGCCCGGACGAGCACCTCACACCAGCGAGTCCTGCCACGCCTCGTGCAGCCGCGCGTACCGCCCGTCGCCCGCGATCAGCTCTGCGGGCGTGCCGTCCTCGACCACGGCGCCGTGCTCCATCACGAGCACCCGGTCGGCGATCGCGACCGTGGAGAGCCGGTGCGCGATGATGATTGCCGTCCGGTCGGCCAGCAGGGTCTGCAGGCCCCGCTGCACCAGCCGCTCACCCGGCATGTCGAGGGACGATGTCGCCTCGTCGAGCACCAGCACCGCCGGGTCGGCGAGGAACGCCCGCGCGAACGACAGCAGCTGCCGCTGCCCGGCCGAGACCCGCCCGCCGCGCTTGTTCACGTCGGTGTCGTACCCGTCGGGCATCTCCATGACGAACTCGTGCGCGCCCACGGCCCGCGCCGCCGCCTCGATCTCCTCCTGGGACGCGCCCGGCCGGCCGAGCGCGATGTTCTCCCGTACGGACCCGCTGAACAGGTACGCCTCCTGCGTGACCATGACGACGGCGCGCCGCAGGTCGGTCGAGGACAGGTCGCGCACGTCGATCCCGTCCAGCCGCACGGCGCCGGCGGACGCGTCGTAGAAGCGCGTGACCAGCTTCGCCACCGTGGACTTGCCGGCGCCCGTGGTGCCGACCACGGCCACGGTCTGCCCGGCCGGGATGGTGAGGTCCAGGTCCGGCAGCACCACGGGGCCCTCGCCGTACTGGAACCGCACGTGATCCAGCCGCAGCTCACCCCGTGCCTGGCCGCCGGCCGGCGCCAGCGGCGTCGGGTTCGCGGGCTCGACGACGGTGGGCTCCTCGGCGAGCAGGCCGGAGACCTTCTCCAGGGCCGCCGTCGCGGACTGGAACGCGTTGTAGAACATGCCGAGCTGCTGCACCGGCTGGAAGAACCGCTTGCAGTAGAGCAGCACCGCCGCGAGCACGCCCACCTCGAGCGCCCCGTCCAGCACCCGCCAGCCGCCGACCGCGAGCGCCGCGACGACCGTCAGGTTGCCGATCAGGATCAGGCCCGGCTGGAACCGGCCGTTGACGCCGAAGATCTGCAGGTTGGCGTCGCGGTAGTCCTCGCCGAGCTTGCCGTAGTCCGCCTCGGTGGTGGGCTCGCGACGGAACGCCTGGACGGCGCGCATGCCGGTCATGGTCTCGACGAACTTGACGATGAGCCGGGCCGACGCCGTCCGCTGCTCCCGGTAGTACCGCTGGGACATGCGCTGGAACCAGCGGGTGAGCAGCCAGGCCGGGATGAACGCGACGGCGAGCACGAGGCCGGAGCGCCAGTCGATGAGCAGCAGGCTCACGAAGGTGAACACCATGAGCAGCAGCGAGGAGACGACGCCGGTCAGGCCGCCGTCGAGCAGCTCGCGCAGCGCCTCCAGGTCGGAGGTCTGCCGGGAGATGATGCGGCCCGAGGTGTACGACTCGTGGAACTCGAGCGAGAGCCGCTGGGTCTGGCGGAAGACCCGGCGGCGCAGGTCGAGCAGCACGGCCTGGGCGATGCGCGCCGCGGCCCGCACGTAGGCACCGGCCGCGACGCCGCCGAGCACGGCCGCGACGAGGTACCCGGCCCCGGTCAGGACCAGCGGGGG
>NZ_KI911658.1:5758-7862 GCF_000515355.1 Promicromonospora kroppenstedtii DSM 19349
GTCCAGGGCCGTCACCCAGCCCTGGCCGTAGGCCAGCGCCGTCTCCGTGGCGGCCCGCACGTGCGGGATGCCGAGGTCGTCACGAAACAGGTCGAAGTCCACGTTCCCCATCATCCCTCTCGCCGTCTCACCGGGTTGGCGAGCGTACCCGCATAGATCAGCGACTCGGACTGGTTGGTCAGGTCCACCATCTGCAGCGTGTTGCGCAGCTGCAGGCGGTTCAGGCAGGAGTGCGCGAACCGCGCGGCCCGCAGGTCGATGCCCGTCCCGGGCCGGGAGCGGGCCAGGTCCGGGTGCTCGGCCGCGTGCCGGTCGATGGTCTCGGCCACCAGCGCCCAGAACCGTTCCTCGCCCAGCACCCCGTCCTCGGCGAGGATGCCGGACAGGTGCCGCAGCACGCCGTCGAACACGTCGGTGAAGATCGCGAGCGCCTTCTCGTCGTCGTCCACGACGGCGCGGATGCGCTCGACGCCGGCGGGCAGGGCGCCGTGCCCGAGCATGGCGACCTCCTCGCCGATGTCCTTCATGATGGCTCGCCGCACGACGCCGTCGCGCAGCACCAGGATGAGGTTCTCGCCGTGCGGCATGAACGCGAGCTCGTAGGTGAGCAGGCAGTGCACCAGCGGGTACAGGTAGGCGTCGAGGTAGGCGCGCAGCCACTGCTCGGGCGGCACGCCGGACTCGCGGACCAGGGCGGACACGAACGAGGTGCCGCTCGCGTCGCGGTGCAGCAGGCTCGCCATGGTCACCAGCCGCTCGCCCGGCTCCAGCCGGGGCACGGGCGACTCGCGCCACAGGGCGGCGAGCATCTTGCGGTGCGGGTTGGGCTGCGGCGTGCGGTGGTAGACGTCGCCTGTGTAGCCCACCGACGCCAGCTCGCGCAGGACGCCGAACCCGGCGCCGCGCAGGGTCGCGTCGTTCGCGACGAGCTGCGCCACCCAGTCGTTGATCTCCGGGGTGGCGCGCATGTACGCCGGGGACAGCCCGCGCAGGAATCCCATGTTCTGGATCGCGAGCGCCACCTTGACGTAGTGCCGCTCGGGGCGTGTGCGGTTGAACATGGTGCGGATCGACTGCTGGGGCTGGTACTCGTCCGACCCGGGGCCGAGCGGCACGAGGTCGCCGCGCGCGACGTCGGCCGCGAAGGTCACGGCGACGCGGTGCTCCCACTGCCAGGGGTGCACGGGCAGGTAGAGGTAGTCCGCCGGGTCGAGGCGGCGGGCGGCGAGCCGGTCGGCGAAGGCGGCGCGCTCGGCGTCGGACAGCTCGCCCGGGGTGCCGGGGACACCGTAGTGGGCTGCTTCGGTCTGGTCTGCCGCGAGCGCCAGGTGGGTGTGCTCCCGGCGGGCGGCGAGCCACAGCATGCGCAGACGCTCGCCGCGCTCGGGTGCGTAGGCGCGGTAGTCGCGCAGGGAGAAGCCGATGCGGCCGTTGTTCGCGACGAAGCTGGGGTGCCCCTCGGTCATGGCCGCCTCGACCTGCTGGAACGCCTCGGCGGTCGCGTGCGTGCCGGACGCCGTGCGGACCGCCGCCAGGAGGCCCGTCACCGAGGCGGTGGTGCCGTCGAGCTCGCGCTCGCGCTTCGCGGCGGCGCCGGCCAGGGTGGCCGACAGCTCCTCGAGGTACGTCGCCAGCAGGGCGTCGGGCACCTGGAGCAGCGGCTGCAGCTCGGCGATCAGCTCCAGGGCGTCCACGGGCAGGTCGACGACGCCGCGCGGCCCGGCGTCGGCCGTGCGCCGGATGGACGCCGCGTCGATCACCCAGTGCTCCAGGGCGTAGCGCCGGGCGGTGAACCGGTAGGTCACGCCGTCCAGGTCGAGGCGGTAGGCGTCGGGAGCCGCGCCGTCGGCGTCCTCGGAGTCCCCGTTCCGGGCAGTCCCGTCCGGTTCCGGGTGGAAGAGCCGTTCGTGGGCGAGCTCCGCCAGCGCCTTGGCGGCCAGGTGCCGGTGGGCGTGCTCCATGTGGCCCGACGTCAGGTGCGTGGCGACCATCGGGTCGGGCTGGTGGCTCGCGGGCTCTGGTCGGGCCGCGAAGCCGTCGCCCAGGGCGGACGCCGCGAAGTCGGCGCGGGTCGCGACGCTCAGCGCCGCGCGCTTGGCGTGCG
>NZ_KI911658.1:7962-9661 GCF_000515355.1 Promicromonospora kroppenstedtii DSM 19349
CGCGCCCCCGGCGCGGCCGGGTGCCGGCCCACAGCCGTCGTGAGATGGCCCGTGCGGCCGTCGCGCTCGCCGACCGGGACGGGCTCGGTGCCGTGACGATGCGGTCGGTGGCGCAGTCCCTGGGCACCGGGCAGGCGTCCCTCTACCGCTACGTGAACACCCGGGACGAGCTCGTCGCGCTCATGGTCGACGAGGTCACCGGCGAGCTCGGCCTCCACGGGCCCGACGAGCGCCCGTGGGCGGACCAGATGCTCGACCTGGCCAAGGACGCGCGCGCCGTCTACCGGCGGCACCCCTGGATGGTCGAGTCGCCGGGCACGACGACGCTCGGCCCGAACGGGTACGCCTACCTCGAGCACGTGCTCGCGGTGCTCGCACCGACCCGGACGGACGGCGCCACGATGCTGGAGGCCGTGGCCGTGTTCAACGCCGTGACCAGGCTGCTCTGCGCGGAGGAGCACGAGCGGCGCCGCACGGACGGGACGGGTCCCGGGACCGGGACGCACTCCACGGCCAGCGCCGCACCCGCTGACGCGCTGTCCGCCGGCTCGTCCCCCACGGGATCGCCCCCCGCCCATGCCTATCCCCACCTCACCGCCGCGCTGTCCGACGCCGACGCCGACGCCTCGCCCGACCGCCAGTTCGAGCGCGTCCTGCGGCGGGTGCTGACCGGCCTGGTCCCCGAAGGAGACACCCGTTGAACCAGCTCCAGGAGATTCAGCGCCGTGAGGCGGACGCCGCGGACGATGCCGCCGTGCTCGACCTCATGACGCAGTACATGACGTGGGCCCTGGCCACGTTCGAGCGCACCTACGGGTTCGCCATGACGGCCGTGGAGGCCCAGCACACCGGCGCGGCGCTGGCCGCGTTCCGCAGGCCGTCGGGTCTGCTGGTCCTGGCCGAGGTCGACGGCGCGCCCGCCGGCGTCGCCGCGCTGCGCGCGCAGGACGACGGCGTGGTCGAGATCAAGCGGATGTTCGTGCGGCCGGAGCTGCAGGGCCGGCACGTCGGCTCAGCGATGCTGGACCGCCTCCTGGAGCAGGCCCGCGACGACCTCGGGGCACGGGTGGTGCGGCTGGACAGCAACAGGTTCATGACGGGCGCCCACCGCCTGTACGAGTCCAGGGGCTTCGTGGAGCGCGACCCCTATCCCGGATCCGAGATCCCCGCCGAGCTGCAGCACCTGTGGCGGTTCTACGAGCGTGCGCTCGGCTGAGTGCCCCGCAGCGCCTCGGCCGTGACGAGCGCGGCGGGAGCGAGCGCGGGTTCGCCGTCCTCGATGTCCCACAGGGCGTTCTGCAGCAGGCGCCCCAGCGTCCAGCCGGCCGCCCGCTCCCGGTCGAGGCCGAGCACGCCGGTGAGCACGTCGAACCTCCGGCGCACCACCCGCCGGACGTCGCCGCCCGCCACGACGTCGTCCCAGCGGCTGTCCAGGGCCGGCCAGAGGTCGAAGCCCGGGTCGCCCACGAGAGGCTCCGGGTCGATCGCGAGCCACGGCTCGCGCTCCGCCGCGAGGACGTTGTCGTAGTGCAGGTCCCAGTGCAGCATCCGGTCGCCGGGCTCGGCAGCCAGCTCCGCGACGACCGCGGCCCAGTCCCGTAGGACGCGCCGCTCGGCCGGGTCGGCCAGGCCCGTGACGGCTCGCGGGACCTGCTCCAGCATCGCGGCGGCGACGTCGCCCAGGCGGGGCAGCCCGGGC
>NZ_KI911659.1:0-673 GCF_000515355.1 Promicromonospora kroppenstedtii DSM 19349
GGGCGGGCCGGCGGCGGGCACAGGGGGACCGGCCGCCTCGTCCTCGTCGGCGCCCGCGGGGCCGTCGTCCGCCGCCTCCTCGTCCTCTTCGTCCTCTTCCTCGTCCGAGCCCTCCTCGTCCTCGGCGTCGCCCGAGTTGCCCGACCGGACCACCGATCCCGTGACGTCGACCGCGTTGAGGCCGCTGGAGTCGGTGTCGCCCGTGTTCGCGTTGATCTGACCGTCCCGGCCCAGGAACACGTTGGAGTCGTCGTACGTGACCACCTGGTCGTCGCCGACGACGCTGACCGAGTGGTCCTCGAAGCCGCTGATGGCCATGGACCGCCCGGAACCCGGCCCGGACCCGAGGAACATGCCTCCGAACGTGTCGTTCCGGTGCGTGCCCGACGCCGACAGGGGTGTCGCCGGCGCGGGCCCGGACACTGACCGGCCGGACCGTAGGTCGGAGCCCGTGGACCCGAGCGCGAGCACGCCGCTCGACGAGACCGCGCCGGTGTTCGCCACCAGCTGCCCGTCGGCGCCGACGTAGACGATCGAGCCGTCCGCAGCGAGCACCTGGTAGCTGACCCGGCGCCCCTGCACGATCACCGGCACGGCGGCCGTGCCTGGTCCCGTCACCTGGGACGTCGACGACGGGTGGATCCCTGCCGTCAGCGCCGGCGCGGACCCGCCG
>NZ_KI911659.1:773-2497 GCF_000515355.1 Promicromonospora kroppenstedtii DSM 19349
GCGGAGTGGCTCGCGGGGCTGGGTGAGCCGGGCGTGGTCGGGCCGGAGCCGGGCTGGGAGTTCGGCGCAGGAGTGCTGCCCGCGTCGGTCCGGAATCTGCCCGCGACCACGCTGTGGTGGCTGGACCGGTTCCGGGAGCAGGCGCTCGACCGCGGTGTCCCCGCGGACGACGTCGACCGGTGGCTCGGGCTCGCGCGCCCGGTGCTGCGGACGGCGCCCGGCGGTGGCGGTCCGGTCGTCGGCCGGTTCGGCACCCCCTTGCTCCTCCCGCCGGACGTGCCCACCCCTGCCACGGTGTACGGGCCCGACCACTCCGACGAGTACCAGCTCATCGTGACGCTCGACCTGGCGGCGATCGCACGGGGCGCCACCGATCTGCCGCTGCCGCCCGACGGGCAGCTGCTCCTGTTCGCGAACGTCCAGCTGGAGGACGAGCTCCTCCCCGGCGGTGCCGTGTACGTCCCGGCGGGCGCGCCGGTCGAGGAGCGGGAGGTCTCGCCCGACTACGAGCCGTACGAGTACGACTCGCCCGAGTCGCTGGACGAGGCCCTGCGGCGGACCCCCGACCTCCGCCTGGTCCCCGGCGTGTCGCTGCCCTCCTGCCCGCTCGACGCCGAGAGTGGTGCCGCGCACCCCCACGCCACGACGCTGCAGGAGGTCTGGTCGGAGCAGTCCGACGAGGGCGGCGAATGGGCGCTCGGCGGCCATGCCTACGACTTCGACGGCTATGGGGACCCTGCCTGGGGTTCGGCGTTCCAGTGGCCCAGCGAGCCGTGGTCCCGCCCGGAGGACTGGGTGGTGCTCGCGCAGTGGGTCGGGGTGCCGATGGGGATCCTGTACTGGACCATCACCCGCCAGGACCTCGCGGCGCGCCGCTTCGACCGGGTCGTCGTGCAGATGTACGCGAACCCGTGACCAGCCAAAAGATCGAACGCGTGTTCGAGTAGACTGGTGGCATGCCCGGCGCCACGATCCTGCACGCCGACCTCGACGCGTTCTACGCTTCGGTCGAGCAGCTGCTGGACCCTGCCCTGCGCGGCCGGCCGATCGCCGTCGGCGGCGGGCCGCGCGGGGGAGTGGTCCTCGCGGCCTCGTACGAGGCCAAGGCCCACGGGGTGCAAGGCGGCATGCCAGGCTGGCGCGCGGCACGGCTCTGCCCCGACCTGGTGTTCGTCCGGGGTCACTTCGGGGAGTACCAGCGGCTGGCCGACGCCGTGATGGCCGTGCTCGGCGACGTCACGCCGACCGTCGAACGGATCTCGATCGACGAGGCGTTCCTCGACGTGTCCGGTGCGACCCACCTGTTCGGCCCGCCCGCCGCGATCGGGGCGCGGATCCGCGAGCGCGTCCGTGCGGAGGTGGGGCTGCCGATCTCGGTCGGCGCCGCGCGCACCAAGCACCTGGCGAAGATCGCGTCCCAGGTGGCCAAGCCGGACGGCCTGGTCGTCGTCGACCCCGGCGCCGAGCGGACCTTTCTCGACCCGCTGCCCGTCAGCCTGATCTGGGGCGTCGGGCCCGTCAACGAACAGCGCCTGGCCGACCTCGGTATCCGCACCATCGGCGAGCTGGCGCGCACCCCGTCGTCCGCGGTCGAGCACATCCTCGGGCACGCCGTCGGGCACAAGCTCAGTGCCATGGCGCAGGACGAGGACCCGCGCAAGGTCGTCACCAGCCGCCGCGCCCGCTCCGTGGGGGCGCAGTCGGCCCTGAGCCGGCGCCGGCCC
>NZ_KI911660.1:0-1284 GCF_000515355.1 Promicromonospora kroppenstedtii DSM 19349
CACGCCGGACCCCGCCCCGGAACAGGCGCAGGCCCCGGCCGCCGCCGACCACCGGGTGCTGGCCTTCTACCAGACGATCTACGAGACCGGTTCGGACGGCGTGCGCCGGTACGTCGACCCCAAGCCGCTGCTCGGCTCGGTCACCGACGTCAACGTCGGAGCGATCCACCTGAACGCCGACGCGTCCCTGACGGTCAACGACATCCCGGCCGACCACGCCGAGCTCGGCGTCATGTGGGACGACCTGGCCACGATGCAGGACCAGGGCGTCACGGTCAGCGCCTTCCTCGGCGGGGCCGCACCGGGCACCTATCGCTACCTGCGCGAGGACTTCGACCGGTTCTACCCGGTGCTCCGCGACTTCCTGCGCACCTACGGCCTGGACGGCGTGGACCTCGACATCGAGGAGACGTTCTCCCTGGCGGACACGGTGCACCTGATCGACGCGCTGCGCGCCGACTTCGGCCCGGACTTCATCGTGACCCTGACACCCGTGGCGACCGACATGGCCGGCCGGACGAGCTTCTCCGGCGGCTTCTCCTACGCCGAGCTGGAGCGTCAGGCCGGCGACCGCATCGACTGGTACAACACGCAGTTCTACTGCGGCTGGGGCGACCTGCGCACCACGACTGTCTACGACCAGATCCTGGCCAACGGCTTCACACCGGACCGCGTGGTGGCCGGAACGGTCACCAATCCCGGCAACTGCAGCGGGTACGTGGACTGGCCCACCTTCGACGCCACGGTCGGCTCCCTGGTCGCGGCGCACCCGGACTTCGGCGGCGTCTTCGGCTGGGAGTACTTCAACTCCGTGGGGTACGACGGCGGTGGCCGGGCGTCCTGGTTCTCGCACGTGCGGGACGTGGTGGGCGGTCGGTAAGACGTCGCGTGGTCGGTAGTACGTCAGGTGGTCGGCAGCTCGAGCTGCCGACCACCTGACGTTTGCCCGGCCGTCCCGGCCAGGCTCCTGCAGGCGGCCACGCACGAGGGAATCAGTCGCGGGTTCCGCTAGTTCTTCGTGGCGGGACCTGGTTCGCGCGCCTTCGGCGCGACCGGACAGCTCAACCCGTTGCGAGGAGCCCACCCATGACGTCGTCACCGACTGCACCGACCACGACCGCGCCCGGACCCACCGTCGCGGTCGTCCCGGTCGTTGCCGGAGCGGAGGTCGCGCGATGACCGCCGAGAACGTCGACCTGTCCGCCCTGGAGGAGCTCCTGGCCCAGCAGGACGAACCCCAGCTCGGCCCCGACGAGTTCAAGGCCGTCTTCCGCCACCACCCCG
>NZ_KI911660.1:1384-2240 GCF_000515355.1 Promicromonospora kroppenstedtii DSM 19349
GCCGCGCAGCTCCCGCGGACGCGCGCCGAACGTCGCGCCGGCCTCGGTCGCGACCGCGGTGTCCGCGCCGACGACCAGGCCGTACCGGTGGGTCTGGAGGCCCTGGTCGGTCTCCGGGTCGGGGAACCGCGGCGCGCGCAGGAGCGAGAGCCGCACCGTCGTGGTCACGTCCGGCACGCCCGGCGCGGGCGCCACGCCCTGGTCGGACACCTCGCGCGTGACGTCGTACGCGTAGGACGAGTCGTTGACGAACCCGACGCCGAAGCCCGGCTCCTCCGCGAGCACCCACCGGTGCATCGACGTCTCGAACTTGGCGGACTCCCAGCTCGTGTTGGTGTGCGTGACCCGCTTGTGGAACCCGAACTGGGTCTCGGCGGCCACGTGCTCGGCGCGCACGTCGAGCGGGAAGGTGACCTTGAGGAACTTCTCGACCTCGTGCCAGTCCGTGCGCAGGTTGACCTCGAGCGTCCGGCTGCCCGGCGCGAGCGTGATCACCTGCTCCAGGCTGGAGGCCGAGAACTGACGGTGCACCGTCACGACGGCCACGCCGTCCTCCACGGCCGCGGTCACCTTCTGCGCCTCGCGCAGGTCGGTCACCGAGTTGCGGTAGAACCGGTCGACGTCCCAGGCGTCCCACTTGTTCGGGAAGTCCTGGTGCAGCTGCAGCACGTTCGCCTCGCGGCCGGGCGCCACGGCGTCCCGACCCGTGGCCAGGTCGACGGCGTGCGTGACGTGGCCGGCGGCGTCCAGCGTGATCCGGACGAGGTCGTTGGCGAGCACGTAGCCGCCGTCGGGCAGCTCGGTGACCGTGCTGGCGGCGGCCTCCGGGGCGGACGCCGGGGCCACGCCCAGCGCG
>NZ_KI911661.1:0-64 GCF_000515355.1 Promicromonospora kroppenstedtii DSM 19349
GACGCCGGCGTCGTCCGACCTGGGACCGCCGTCGCCCTCGCACCGGGGACCGTGGCGGCCAGGA
>NZ_KI911661.1:164-1742 GCF_000515355.1 Promicromonospora kroppenstedtii DSM 19349
CCCGCTCGGCCGAGCGCCGGGCGACCGCCTCGGCGACCTCGGGGTCCGAGCTCGGCGCCGGCACGTCGTACCGCATCAGGTAGCCGATCCGGGACTCCCGCACGTGCGCGGCCATGAGGGCGGCGGCCCGCTCGCCGTCGCCGGCGTCGATGGCGCCCACGATCACCCGGTGGTCCGGCCAGAGGCGCTTGCCGCGCGACTGCATGTCGGCTGCGTAGAGCCACTCGATCTTCCACGAGAGCTGCCGCAGCAGCTGCGTCAGGGTGGCGCTGCCGCTGAGCTCGGCGACCGCGATGTGGATCTGGTCGTTGATCCCGACCAGGGGGTCCAGGTCGCCCTCGGCCACGTGCGCGTCCCCGGCGTCGAGCAGGGCGGCGATCTGCCGGCGGATGCGCCACCAGTCCTCGGGGCTCTCGTCGCCCGAGTAGAGCGCTGCCGCCCGCCGGGCGGCGCTCCGCGCGGTGGCCACCTCCAGCGCCTCCCGCACCGCGAACAGGTCGTCGGCGTCGTGCACCGGGATGGGGGCCACCCGCGAGCCCACGTGCGGGCGGGAGTCGATGAACCCCTCGCTCGCCAGGCCGCGCAGGGCCTCCCGGACCGGCACCCGCGAGACGTCGTACCGCTGGGCCAGCGAGGCCTCGGTCACGCGTGCGCCGGGGGTGAGCACCCCGGCGATGATGTCGCGCCGGATCGCGTCCTGCACGGAGGGCCGCACCATGGCAGGGAGCACGGGCTCATCGGGCGAAAGCGGCACCGGGGATGGCTCCTAGCAGGTCTCGGGTGTAGGCGGCCCGCGGGGAGTGGAACACGTCGTCGACGGACCCCTGCTCCTCGACGCGGCCTTGCCGCAGCACCACCACATTATCCGCTATGCCGCGCACCACCGCGAGGTCGTGACTGATGAACAGGTACGACACGCCGAGGCGTTCCTGCAGGTCAGCCAGCAGTTCCAGGATCTGCTCCTGGACCAGCACGTCGAGCGCGGAGACCGCCTCGTCGAGCACGAGCAGCTCCGGCCCCGGGGCCAGTGCCCGCGCGATCGCCACGCGCTGGCGCTGCCCGCCGGACAGCGCGCCCGGGTGCCGGTGAGCGACGTCCCGGGGGAGCGCCACCTGGTCCAGCAGCTCGGCAACCCGCGCCCGGCGCGAGGACCGGTCGCCGATGCCGAAGATCCGCAGCGGCTCGTCGACCACCCGCTCCACGGTGTGGGTCGGGTCGAGCGACGCGTACGGGTCCTGGAACACCGGCTGCACCCGGCGACGCAGGGCGCGCCGCTCGGCGCGACCCGCCCCCGAGATGCTGCGGCCGTCCACGAGCGCCTCGCCCGACGTCGGGGCCTCCAGCCCGAGCAGGATGCGCGAGACCGTCGTCTTGCCCGAGCCGGACTCGCCCACCAGAGCGGTGGTACCGCCGCGCGGCACGGAGAAGGACACGTCGTCGACGGCGCGCAGCACCCCGCCGCGCCCGCGCACCCGGTACTCCTTGACGAGGTCGCGGATGGTGACGACGTCGGCGGACGACGGCGCGTCCGGCGCGCTCCCGTCCGGCGCGCTCCCGTCCCGCCCGGGCCCGCCTCGC
>NZ_KI911662.1:0-1829 GCF_000515355.1 Promicromonospora kroppenstedtii DSM 19349
CCGGGCGGCGCGCACGGTCGCGTGCCAGCGGGCGTCCGCCCTACGGGCCGCTCGGGCCGCGCGGCGCCCCAGGAACAGGACGAACAGCAGCATGGCCGACGTCGTGACGGCAGCGCCCCAGTGCAACTGGTCGAACCCGACGAGCGCCCACGCGACGATGCTGGCCACCAGCAGGAAGATCGACACGATGAAGCGACGGCGCGCCCGCGCGGCCCGCCGCGCACGGCGCTCCACCCTGCGGATGCGCTCCGCCGTCAGCGGGCGACCGCGCACCATGATCTGCAGCGGGAGGCCCTGCCGCGGGGTCGGGTGGGCGACGCGCGGCACGCCCTGGCCGCTACCTCGCCGGTTGCCGTCGTTGACCATCGCCCCTCCTCTCCTACCCGAGCCGCTCATCGCGACGATGCGCAGCCCTCCTGAAAACCGGTCCGGCACCCGCGCGTCGGCGAGCTCCGCCCGGCGACGCACCATGCTCGGCATCCAGTAGCCCAGCCACAGGACGAACAGCGCTACGGCTGTGAGTCCCGCGGTCGATTCCACGACACGACGTTAGGCGAGCATCGGCACGCCCGGCCGCAGCGCGTACGGCGTGTCCCACCGTTACAACGCCTCACGCGTGCGCTGCCAGCGGGCCAGCAGCCCCTCCGGGACTTCCTCGCGCGTCACCGCGAAGGTGCGGTGGTCGCGCCACTGCCCCTGGATGTGCAGGAACCGCTCGCGCACGCCCTCGTCCCGCAGACCGAGCTTCTCCACCACGCGCAGGCTGGGCTTGTTCTCGGGCCGGATGTTGATCTCGATGCGGTGCAGGCCCAGGAAGAAGGCATAGTCCGTGGCCATCGCGACCCCCGTGGGGATGACGCCGCGGCCGGCCACGCTCTGGCTCACCCAGTAGCCGATGCTCGCGGAGCACATGGAGCCCCAGGTGATGGACGCGACCGTCAGCTGGCCCACGAGGGCGCCGTCGAGCTCCACACCGAACGGGAGCGACGTCCCCGCGCGGGCCTGCGCCGAGAGGGACCGCACGTACTCGCCGAACGTGGAGGCGATGTACCGGTTCGCGCCGGGCGACGTCGCCTCCCAGCGCTCGAGCCAGGCCGCGTTCTCGGCCCGCAGGCGCGACCAGTCGGTCGCGTCCCGGCGCCGGAGCGGGCGCAGCACGACAGTCCCCGACGGCGTGTCTTCACGCAGCGTCACCGGCCATGGCTTGGCCACCGTCCACCCCTTCACGAACTTACCTGTGGTGCCTTCCGGCACGTCCGACTTACTCGACGGCAACATCGTTCGCCCCCTGCCACGTCCCATGACGAATCCCCCGCTGGAGGAGGGTCTACCACGCTCGGTGGCCTGTGACCCGTCGAGCAGCCGCTCGGTCATGTTCTCGCCTTCTTCGTACGCTGTTCGTAACAATCCAGTCTCGGAGTCTTGGCACAATAGCGGTCATGAGCGGCATCTCTGTTCCGACGCCACAGCCCTACCCCGTCCAACCCGGGATGGAGACGGGCGACGCCAAGGAGGAGCTGCGTCGAGCGATCCGCGCCCAGCGTGGTCTCCGGTCCGTCCGACGCCGGGCGGAGGCCGCCGAGATGCTCGCCGACGTCATCGAGTCCATCCCCGAGGTGCGCGACGCCGGATGCGTCGCGGCGTACGCGGCCCGCAGCGCGGAACCCGGCATGCTGCCCCTCCTGGAGCGTCTCTCGAACCGTGGCGTCCGCGCGCTGCTCCCTGTGCTCGGGGCCGGCCTGGCCCGCGACTGGGCGGACTACACGGGCCCGGACGACCTGCTGGAACGGGCGCCCGGACGGCCGCCCGAGCCAGGCGGCCCCGCGCTG
>NZ_KI911662.1:1929-2953 GCF_000515355.1 Promicromonospora kroppenstedtii DSM 19349
CGCACCGCCGCCCGGACGGGCGCGGACAGCGAGTCCACGTGCCGGCGGTCGAGCTCGCGGAACCGGCCCGCGAGCGCGTCCAGCCCGGCGCCGTCCTGCCCGGCGAGGTCCGGCTCGAGGGCCAGGATCTGCTCGAACACCGACGACCACCACGACAGCTCCAGCTCCGGGCCCACGAGGTCCGCCTCGACGCGGCGCTCCCCCAGGTCGTCGACCAGCTCGTCGAGCCCCGAGGTGCGCAGGCGCCGCAGCAGTGCCGTCCGCTCGGGGAGCGGGGCCAGCGCTTCCTGCGTCTCGGACAGCGCGGCGAGGCGCTGGACCAGGGCGAACAGGTCGAGGTCGAGCAGCCCGCCGCCCGCCTGCGACGAGCGCAGCACGGGCTCGAGCGCCTCGAGGTCGATGCGCACCGCCTCGTAGGTCTCCTCCACGCCCGCGAGCCCTTCGGGGAGCGTGGGCCAGCCGCCGCGCGGGCACTGCGCCTGCCAGACCTCGCGCTGCCGCTGCACCTCGACGAGGGCCGCGTGCATGTCCGGCACCCGCACGCCGGGGCGCACCATCTCGCGTGCGCGCCGCTTGAGCCGACGCCGCTCCAGCCAGCCCATCTCCGCGCCCTGGTCGGCACGCTGCTTGCGCGACGCGGTGGCCTGCACCATGTCGGCCGCGGTGCGCTCGAAGACCATCGGCTGGAACACGTCGAGCGTGCCCCGCATGCCGCCGAGCATCCGGAGCTGCTCGCCCCACTGCCGCGCCGTCGAGGCCTCGACCAGGCCCGTCACCCTGGAGACGTACTCGATCTGCTTGCGCAGCTCCGGCAGCGTGTGCTCGCCCAGGCGGGTCACGCGCGCGAGGGCGGAGCGGGCGTCGTCGTCGGTCAGGATGTGCGCGCCGAACCACGGGCTCGACGAGGACTTGAGCGTGAACGCCCCCAGCTCGGCCGCCCGCTCCAGGTCGGCCGCGAGCTCGGCCCGGCGCTCCGTGCCGAGGGCCAGCACCGACTCCGGGTCGAGCCGCACGCGCGTGGCCG
>NZ_KI911663.1:0-1403 GCF_000515355.1 Promicromonospora kroppenstedtii DSM 19349
CGCCCGGGGCCGCGGGCGGCGGCCCGCCGACGAGGTGCGCGCCGACGTGCTGCGCACCGCCGGCGAGGTGCTGCTGAGCGAGGGCATCGCCGACCTGACGTTCGAGCGGGTAGCGCGCCTGTCCGGCGTCAGCAAGACGACCCTGTACAAGTGGTGGCCCTCCAAGGGGGCGCTGGCCCTGGACGGCTACTTCCACGCGGTGCAGCACACCCTCGCCTTTCCCGACACGGGCGACATCCGCGCCGACCTGCGCGACCAGCTCCGCGCGTTCGTGCACCTCATGACCGCGACGCCCGCAGGCCGTATCCTCGCGGAGCTGATCGGCCAGTCACAGACGGACCCGGACCTCGCCGTCGCCTACCGCACGCTGTACTCCTCCGAGCGGCGGCGGCTCGCGGCCGAACGTCTGCGGGCGGCGCAGGAGGCGGGGCAGGTACGGGACGACGTCGACGTGCAGGTGGTGGTCGACCAGCTCTGGGGCGCGGTCTACCACCGGCTGCTGGTCCCGGACGAGCCGGTCACGGAGGCGTTCGCGGATGCCCTGGTGCAGAACGTGCTGACGGGCATCACCCGCCCCTGACGGCGGTGCCGCCGGGCGGCCGCCGGTGAACGTAGGTCTGATCGCCTGATGGGTGCGCGGAGTGCGACTACCCCTACGTTCGGCGGTGTCGCCGTCGGCCTCAGCCCAGGAGCAGGGTGACCAGGAGCGACACCGGCAGCGCCAGCAGCATGCTCAGCAGCGTGACGTCGCGGACCGACGTCGTCGCCAGGCGGAAGTGGCCAGCGAACAGGAACACGTTCTGTGCCGTGGGCAGCGCCGCCATCAGCACGACGCCGAGCAGGTCCAGGCCGTCCAGGCCGAACAGGAACCGGCCCACCACCCAGGCCAGCACCGGCATGACCAGGCACTTGAGGACGGTCCCCAGCACCACCTCGGCCCGGGCGGCGCGGCCCAGGGGGCGCTGACCGCGCAGCGACATGCCGAACAGCAGCAGGAGCAGCGGCACCGATGCCGCGCCCAGCATCTCGACCGGCTGTGCCAGCACCACCGGAAGGTTCAGGGAGACCGCCGCGGCCAGCAGGCCCAGCCCTGTCGCGACCGTCACCGGGTTGGCCAGCGACCGCCCCAGGGTCGCGCCCAGCGAGCGTGAGGTGCTCCCGGGGACGACGCCGGCGTCGTCGTCCGCGAACCGCGCCGCCCGCGCCGTCCGGTACCGGCACCAGGCGAACACCGACAGGTACACCGGCGCGACCACCAGCAGCTGCGCGATCAGCACGGAGACCACCGGGGCCGCCGTCCCCACCGCGTAGAGCGCGATCGGCACGCCGATGTTGCCCGCGTTCACGTACGAGCTCGCCATCGCCCCGGCCGCGACCGGGCCGGCGGGCCGCCGCAGCAGCCC
>NZ_KI911663.1:1503-4058 GCF_000515355.1 Promicromonospora kroppenstedtii DSM 19349
CGGGCCCGGTCGCGAACCTCGCGGCCGGCCTGGTCACGGCCGGCGTCGGCGTCCTCGGGGCGGTGACGGCGCTCGGTCTGGGCCTCGGCACCCTGAACCAGCCCGGCGCGGGGCTGTGGCCGCTGGCGATCAGCGTCGCCGTGATCGTCCTGTCCCTCGCCCAGGTGTTCATCGGACGCCGGGGCGGCGACGGCGAGAAGTTCTCCCGGTACTCGTGGCTCTCCCTGGTGGGTCTCGCGACCCTGCTGGGACTTGTGGCGCTGCTGCCCGTGATCGGCTTCGAGATCCCCGCCCTGGTGCTGAGCCTCGTCTGGATGAAGTTCCTCGGCGGCGAGTCCTGGCGCTCCGCCGTCCTGTACTCGGTGCTCGTGGTCGGGGTGCTGTACGGGGTCTTCGTCGGCGCGCTCGGCACCAACGTCCCGCACCTCTTCTGACCGCACCGCAGGTCTGATCCGCAAGGGAGACGCACGTGGAATCACTGCAGAACGTAGCCGCCGGGTTCGCCGTCGTGCTCGAACCGACGAACCTGCTGTACTGCCTCGTCGGGGTGGTCATCGGCATGCTCATCGGGGTGCTGCCGGGCCTCGGCCCGGCGGCCACCATCGCCATCCTGCTCCCGCTCACCTACGGCGTGGAGCCGGTCACCGCCATCATCATGCTCGCCGGGATCTTCTACGGCGCCCAGTACGGCGGCACCATCACGTCCGTGCTGCTGCGCCTGCCGGGCGAGGCCAGCTCGGTGGTCACGGTCCTGGACGGGCACGCGCTCGCCAGGAAGGGCAAGGCCGGCACGGCGCTGGGCGTCGCCGCCGTCGGGTCGTTCATCGGTGGCACCGTCGCCATCGTCGGACTGACCTTCCTGGCCCCCGTCGTGGCGGGCTTCGCCCTCGACTTCGGGCCGCCCGAGTACGCCGCCCTGGCGCTGCTGGGCATCCTCCTGGTCTCGACCATCGCGTCCGGCGCCAAGGTCAAGGCGCTCATCGCCGCCGCGATCGGCCTGCTGCTGGCCACCGTCGGACGCGACGCCTTCACGGGCGCCGAACGCTTCACGTTCGACAGCCTGAGCCTGGCCGACGGCATCGACTTCGTGCCCGTCGCGATGGGTCTGTTCGGCCTCGGCGAGATCCTCTACAACCTGGAGGAGCGGCACCGCGCCGTGCACGCGCCCGGCAAGGTCGCCAACGTCTGGCCGTCGCGCAAGGACCTCAAGGAGTCGTCGGGCGCCGTCGCTCGCGGGTCGGTGCTCGGGTTCTTCCTCGGCATCCTGCCCGGCGGCGGCGCGACCATCGCGTCCATGGCCGCCTACGCGGCCGAGAAGAAGCGCGCCAAGGACCCGAGCCGGTTCGGCAAGGGCGCCATCGAGGGCGTGGCCGGGCCGGAGACGGCGAACAACGCCGCCGCCACAAGCTCCTTCATCCCGCTGCTCACGCTCGGCATCCCCGCCAACGCGACGATGGCGCTCATGTTCGGCGCGCTGCTCATCCAGGGCATCACACCCGGCCCGCAGCTCGTGTCCGAGCACCCCGAGCTGTTCTGGGGCGTCGTCAACTCGATGTACATCGGCAACGTGCTGCTTCTGATCATGTCGATCCCGCTGGTCGGCGTGTTCGTCCGCATCCTGCGGGTTCGCGCGGCGATCCTGGCGCCGGTCACGGCCCTGATCACCATGATCGGCGCCTACACCATCAACAACTCCGTGTTCGACGTCCTGCTGGTCGTCGTCTTCGGGGCGGTCGGGTACCTGATGAAGAAGTTCGGCTTCGAGCCAGGGCCGCTCGTCCTGGCGTTCGTGCTGGGCTCGCTGCTGGAGTCCAGCCTGCGGCGCTCGCTGCTGATGTTCGACGGTTCGGCCGCGGGCTTCTTCACCCGGCCCATCTCCGCGACGCTGCTGGTGGTGTTCGTGGTGGTGGCCGTGCTGCCGCTGATCCGTGCCGTCCGCGAGCGGCGGGCGGCCGCGGTGCCGGCTGGTGCCCGGGCCGCTGGTGGGTCGTCCGACGGTGCGTCGGCGAAGAACCGAGAGGAAGAGTCAGTATGAGCATCGTCGTCGGCTACGTGCCCACGCCCGCGGGGGAGGCCGCCGTCAGGGCGGCGACCGCCGAGGCCGCGCTGAGGGGCGAGGACCTCCTGGTGATCAACTCGGCCCGCGAGGGCGCGGTGGTCGAGACCACCGTCGCGGCCGAGGAGGACCTGGACCGGGTGGTCGAGCAGGCCGCCGCGGCGGGCGTGGCGGCCAAGGTGGTGCGCGGCACGCACCGGGACGACTTCACCGACGAGATCCTGGACCTGGCCGACCAGCACGACGCCTCGCTGATCGTGATCGGCCTGCGCCGCCGCAGCACGGTCGGCAAGTTCATCATGGGCTCGGTGGCGCAGCGCATCCTGCTCCAGGCCGACCGCCCGGTCCTGGCGGTCAAGCCCCCGCGCTGACCCGCGGGCCGGCCGGCCCAGGCGCGATGTCGACCACAGCAGTTGCTGCCGGAATTCCGTCCCGCCCGGCAGCAACTGCTGTGGTCGACGTCGTTGCCTGACGGCGGCGGGCGGGTCGGTCAGCGGGC
>NZ_KI911663.1:4158-7712 GCF_000515355.1 Promicromonospora kroppenstedtii DSM 19349
CGGCGTCGCTCGCGCTGCGGCCGCCGTCACCGCGTCGCACCTGGGGGTTCCGTCGCGCCGAGATCCTGGCCGCGCTGGCCCAGGCCGCGGTGCTGCTCGCCGTCGGCGTCTACGCGCTGATCGAGGGCGTGAGCCGACTGTTCGGCCCGGCGGAGGCGCCCGGTCCGGGCCTGCTGGTGTTCGGCGTCGTCGGCCTGGTGGGCAACGTCGTGGCGCTGCTCGTGCTCGCGGGCGGGCGCTCGAAGTCGTTCAACCTGCGCGCCGCGTTCCTGGAGGTGGTCAACGACGCGCTGGGCTCGGTCGCGGTGATCGCGGCCGCCGTCGTGATCGCGACGACCGGCTGGCAGCGCGCCGACGCCGTCGCCGGCCTGGTCATCGCCGTGCTGATCCTGCCGCGGGCCGCCCGGCTGCTGGCCGACTCTGCGAGCGTGCTGCTGGAGTCGACCCCGCCCGGCATGGACCTGGACGAGGTCCGGGCCCGGCTGCTGGAGGTGGAGCACGTCGAGGAGGTCCACGACCTGCACGCGTCGCTCGTCGCGACAGGACTGCCGACCATCAGCGCCCACGTCGTGGTGCGCGACGTGTGCTTCCGCGACGGGCAGGCGCCGCCCGTCCTCGACGCCCTGCAGAAGTGCGTGGCCACGCAGTTCGACGTGCGCGTGGAGCACTCGACGTTCCAGCTCGAACCGGCAGAGCACGCCCGGCACGAGGCGCCGACGCACGCCTGATGCGCGCTGGGCTTGTCGCGACCGGGGTCTCGTCGGGCTCGACCGGCGGCTTGGTTACACCCCGGAGACCCCGCACACCCGCTCGACCAGGTCGCGCCAGCCCGCCTCGAACCGGGCCGTCGGCTCCGGGCCTGCCAGCTCCGGGCCCGCGAAGAGCCGGAGCAGCAGCGGGCCGTCCAGCGCGTACGCGAGCTGGCCCGCGAGCACCTCGATGTCTGCGCCCGGCAGGTCCACCTCCCGCAGGAGCACCCGCAGGTGGATCTCGGACAGCGGCCGACGCCGCCCGGCCGCGTGGCGCCCGTCGAGCGTGGCGCGGGCGACGGCGTGGTGCTCGGCGAGGAACCGCACCCGGGCCGTGCCGTACGCGACGATCCGGTCGACCGGCGGCGCCCCGGGGCCGAGCGGCGGCGGACCGCTGAGCACCTGCTGCTGCAGGTCGCGCTCGGCATCGTCGAGCAGCGCCTGGAAGATGCCCGCCCGCGACCCGAACCGCCGGAAGACCGTGCCCTTGCCGAGCCCGGAGCGCTCGGCGAGGAGGTCCATCGTGAGGCACTCGGGCCCCACCTCTGCCAGGAGCTCCCGCGCGCTGGCGAGCAGCAGCTGCCGGTTGCGCGCGGCGTCGGCCCGCTCCGGCCGCGGTGTGCCCCACGTCATCGGCGTGCTCATGTCCGGATGCTATCCGGCGGAGCGTAAGCGGGGTAAAGTCCGTTTGGTCGGCCAGGGGGTCGGCACAGGTCTCTGGAGGACGACATGACAGACATGAACACCGGGGTCATCGAGGCGTTCCGCGCGAACGCGGGCGTGCTCGGCGAGGACGTCGCCGGCGGGCACTTCCTGGGCAAGCGGCTGGTGCTGCTGCACCACGTGGGCCGCGTCAGCGGCAAGCAGTACGTGACACCGCTGGTGGCCGCCACGGACGGCGACGCCTACCTGGTCGTGGGCTCGATGGGCGGCGCGCCCAAGGACCCGACGTGGGTGGCCAACGTGGAGGACGGCGCCGGCGAGACCACCATCGAGGTGGGCGACCAGACCCTCCGGGCCACCACCACGGTCGTGCGCCCGACGTCGCCCGAGTGGGAGCGGCTCTACGGGATCTGGGCCGCGTACTGGCCCGACGCCAAGGTGTACGAGACCCACACCGACCGCAAGTTCCCGGTGATCCGGCTCGAGCCCAAGGCCTGACCCGGTCAGCTCGGGCCGACCGACCGGACGAACGCCCGCACGCGCGCCGCCATCTCCTCGGGCACCTCGCCCACCGTGAAGTGACCGCCCTGTTCCAGGCGGTCGAACACGCGCAGGTCGAGGTAGTGGCGGCGCGCGAGCGACTCGGGGTAGCCGGCCTCGTGCCGCTGGACGAACACCGCTGCCGGTACCGTCGTCGGCGCGATCGGGCCGGGCTGGTCGGCCCCCTCGTAGTAGGGCCGGAACGACGATCCGATGGTCTGGGTGGCCCAGTAGATCGTCGCCTCGGTGAGGATCCGGTCGCGCGAGATGCGCTGCTCCACCGCGCGCGGGTCGCCGGGCGGGGTGTCGCTCCACTCGACGAGCTTCTCGGTGAGCCATGCCAGCAGCCCGGCGGGGGAGTCGTTGAGGGCCGTGGCGAGCGTGTCGGGCCGCGTGGCCTGGACGTGGCCGTAGGCGCCGTCGGTCTGGTGCCGCGCGGCGATGCCGTCGAAGAACTTCCGGGCCTCGGGGTCCTCGAGCGCCGCCCGCTCCGACGTGGTCGGGAAGTGCGCGTGCGTGGCGACGATGCCCGCGACGTGCTCCGGGTACCGGGCCGCGATGAGGTCGCTGACGTTCGCCGTGACGTCCTCGCCGTAGGTGAGGTACCGCCCGTAGCCGAGCACGTCGGTCATCAGCGCGTGCATCGTGCCCGCCAGCCGCTTCTCGGACATCGGGTCGTCCGCGTACGGCGTCGAGAACGCGAAGCCGGGCAGGCTCGCCACCACGACATGGAAGTCGGGCAGCAGGTCCGCGAAGTCGAGCTGCAGGGCGAACGTGTGCGGCCACCCGTGCATCACGAGCAGCGCGGGCGCGTCCGGCTCCGCGGAGCGCCGGTGCACGAAGTGCACGTCCGCGTCGTCGATCGTGGCGACGAACTGCGGGTGGGCGTTCAGCCAGGCCTCCCGCGCGCGCCAGTCCCAGCTGATCCAGTGGTCCACGAGCTCGCGCAGGTAGGCCGCCGTCATGCCGGACGGCGGACGCCGGGGCGAGTCGGCGGGGATCCGGCTGCGCGCCAGGCGGTCGCGCAGGTCGGTGAGGACCTGGTCGGGGACGTGGACGGTGAAGGGCCGGAGGTCGCTCATGGCCCGACGGTAGACGCCGGCACTGACATCGACCGGCCGGCCGTGCCAGACGTACAGGTCACCCGGGTGACCCGTACGTCTGACACGCGGGTGGGTCAGTCGGCGTCCGCGGGCGGGAGCACCAGGGTGCGTACCGGCTCCTGGTTGCCCGCCCGGTCGGTCGCGGCGAACTCGATCACCTGGGGCACGTCGGACAGCGCCCGGCTGAACGGCTCGGCGAACGTGGCCCAGAACGTGTCGGGCCCCTTCCACCGGATGCTGTCCACGCCCGAGACGTCGTCGACGGCGGCGAGGTTGATCTCGACGCCCCGCGGGCCGAGCCGCCTGGTCGTGACCGTGGTCCGCGGCGGCCGGGTGTCCACGCTGACCTCGCGGACGACGCGGCGCTCCCGCCCCGCCTCGTCGACGGCGCGCGCGGTGACCGTGTGCACGCCGTCGGACAGGACCAGCGGTTCCTGACCGGCGGGCGTCCAGGGTTCGTCGCCGACGCGGACCTCGACGACCGGCTCGCCGACGTCGG
>NZ_KI911663.1:7812-11610 GCF_000515355.1 Promicromonospora kroppenstedtii DSM 19349
CCCGCCCTGCAGGTACAACAGCAGCGGCAGGTCCTCGTCGGCGCGCGTCGGGTCCACCAGCTCACGGACCAGCAGCTCCACCTCGCCGCGCAGGCGACCGCTCCGGTCCAGCGGCACCGCGAGGCGGCGCTCGCGGACGCCGATGCCCGGCAGCAGGTAGCTGCTCCAGCCCGCGCTCATGCGGTGGCTCCCGCCGCGAGGGCCGCGTTGCGCCGTCGTTCCCGCTCCCACTCGGGGCGGATGCGGGGTACGGCGTCGAGCAGCTTGCGCGTGTACTCGTGCTGCGGCGCGTCGAAGACGGCGTCCCGCTCGCCCTCCTCGACGATCCGGCCCTGGGTCATCACCGCGACCCGCGTGGCGATCTGCCGCACCACGGCGAGGTCGTGCGCGATGAAGAGGTAGGTCAGGCCCTCCTCGCGCTGCAGCTCGCGCAGCAGGTTGATCACCTGGGCCTGGACGGAGACGTCCAGGGCCGAGACCGCCTCGTCGCACACGACGACGCGCGGGCCGACGGCCAGCGCGCGGGCGATGCCGATGCGCTGCGCCTGCCCGCCGGAGAACTGCGCGGGGTACTTCTCGGAGTGGTCCGGGTCCAGCCCGACCCGCTCCATGAGCGCGCGGGTGAACGCGCGCGCCCCGCCCGGGATGCTGCGCTGCTGGTAGAGCAGGGGGGCGGTGACGATGCGCTCCACGGTGTGCCGCGGGTTGAGCGAGGAGTAGGGGTCCTGGAAGACCACCTGCACCTCGCTGCGGAACCGGCGCAGGTCGGCACGGCCCAGCCGGGTGACGTCCTCGCCGTCGAGCTCGACGGTGCCCGAGGTGACGTCGAGCAGGCGGGCGGCCAGGCGCGCCGTCGTCGACTTGCCCGACCCCGACTCGCCCACGAGGGCGAGCGTGTCGCCCGCGCTGATCTCGAAGCTCACGTCGTCCACGGCCCGGAACGTGTCCGGGCGGCGCAGCAGCCCGCCGGTGCCCAGCACCGGGAACTCCTTGACGAGGTTCGTGGCTCTCAGGAGCGGCGTGCTCATGCAGCGCCTCCGTTCTGCTCGTTCCGCTGCCCGACGTCGCCGGCTGCGCCGGGTGTCACCGCGCGCAGCTCGCCGATCTCGTCGTCGATGCGCGGCACGGCGTCGAGCAGCGCCTGGGTGTACGCGTGCCGCGGGTCGGTGAAGATCTGCTCGACGGGCCCGCGCTCGACGCACACGCCGTCCTTCATGACGACGATGTGGTCGGTGACCTCGCTGACCACGGCGAGGTCGTGCGTGATCAGCACCAGGCCGGTGCCGGTCTCACGCCGGATCTCCTGCAGCAGATCGAGGATCTGCGCCTGCACGGTGACGTCCAGCGCGGTCGTGGGCTCGTCGGCGATGAGCAGCTCGGGCTCGGTGCTCAGGGCCATGGCGATCATGACGCGCTGGCGCATGCCGCCGGAGAACTGGTGCGGGTAGTGGTCCACGCGCCGGGCGGCGTCGCGGATGTGCACTCGTTCCAGCGCCTCGACCGCGACCCGCCGGGCCACGCGGCGCGTGGTGCCGGGGCGGTGGGCGCGGTACGCCTCCTCGATCTGGAGCCCGACCGTGTAGTACGGGTTCAGCGAGGAGAGCGGGTCCTGGAAGACCATCGCGATACGGTCGCCGCGCACGCGGCGCAGCTCGGCCTCGGACAGCCCGACCAGCTCCTGGTCGTGCAGGCGCACGCTGCCGGTGCGCTGTGCGGCCCGCGGCTGCAGGCCCATGATCGCCAGGCTGGTCATGGACTTGCCGGAGCCGGACTCGCCCACGATGCCCAGTGCGCCGCCGGGCTCCAGGTCGAGGTCGAGCGAGCGGACGGCGTCCAGGGGGCCGCGCGGGGTGGGGAAGGTGACGGTGAGGTCGCGTACCTGCAGGAGCGTCATGCGTTCACCCGCACTCTCGGGTCGATGGCGGTGTAGACGACGTCGACCACGATGTTGCCGACGACGACGAGGAACCCGGCCAGCAGGGTGACGCCCATGATCACCGGCTGGTCGTTCCGGGCGATCGAGTCGGCGGCCATCTTGCCGACGCCGTTGATGCCGAAGACGGTCTCGGTGATGAGCGCGCCGCCGAGCAGGCCGGCGAAGTCCATCCCGAAGATCGTCACGATCGGCGTCAGGGCGGGGCGCAGGGCGTGCCGGCGCCAGACCAGCGGCTGGGCCAGGCCCTTCGCGTAGGCCGTGCGCACGTAGTTCTCGCGCAGCACGTCGAGCACGTTGGCGCGTGTCAGCCGGGTGTAGGCGGCCGCGTAGCCGACGGCGAGCACGATCCACGGCATGACGAAGTTCGCGAACCACTGCCCGGGGTCGTCGGCGAAGGCGACGGCCTGCGGGAACGGCAGCCACTGCAGCTTGACCACCAGCACGTACTGCAGCACCAGCGCCAGCACGTAGTTGGGGATGGACATGCTGGTCAGCGTCAGGCCGGTGGTGAACCGGTCGAGGAAGGTGCCCTCCTTGACGGCGCTGAGCAGGCCGCCGGCCAGCCCGGCGAGCAGCCACAGCACGGCGGCGCCCACGGCAATCGTCGCGGAGACCGGCAGGCGCTGGATGATCATGTCCCAGACGGCCTGGCTGGACTGGAACGAGTAGCCGAGGCAGGGCGCGGCGCACTCGACGGCGCCGGCCCCCTCGCCGTACGTGCGGCCCGCGAAGATGCCGACGACGAAGTGGAAGAACTGCGTCCAGAACGGCTGGTCCAGCCCGAGGTTGCCGCGGATCTGGTCGATGACCTCCGGCGTGCAGTTCTTGCCGCAGATCTGCACGGCCGGGTCCGGCGACAGCGCGAAGAAGATCAGGTACGTGAACAGGCAGACCAGCAGCAGCACGCCGAGGCCGGAGGCGACTCGGGTGATCAGGAACCGGGGCATCAGCGGCCCTCCTGGGCGTCGACGACGGCGCGCAGTCGGTCGCCGAGCACGGTGAACGAGAGCACGAGCAGGAACAGGCAGACGCCGGGGAAGACGAAGTACGCGGGATCGACGGCGTACCACTTCACTGACGCGGCGATCATCTGGCCCCAGCTCGGCTCGGGCGGTACGACGCCGACGCCGAGGAAGGACAGCCCGGCCTCGGTGCCGACGTAGCCGGGCACGGCGAGGGTGGCCATCACGATGATCGTGGAGCGCAGGTTGGGCAGGATCTCGCGGAACACGATGCGCGTGCCGCTCGCCCCGGCGGCGCGGGCGGCCTCGACGAACTCCCGCTGCGCGAGCGACATGGTCTGCCCGCGCACGATGCGGGCCAGGTAGGGCCAGCCGAAAACGGAGATCACGACCACCAGGAGCGTGGACCGGTTGCCCGCCGGCAGCGCCGAGAGCACCGCGATCATGAAGATGAGCGCGGGGAACGCCATGAGGAAGTCCATGACGCGCGAGATCACCAGGTCGACCCGGCCGCCGAAGTAGCCGGCCACGAGCCCGAGCGAGACGCCGAGCACGGTGGTCAGCGCGGTGGCGGACAGCGCGATGCTCATGGACACCCGCGCGCCGTAGACGATGCGGGCGAAGATGTCGCGGCCGCTGCCCGGTTCGACGCCGAACCAGTGCTCGGCGCTCACGCCGCCCCAGGGGCCGATCGGCATGCCACCGAGGTTGGGGTCGATCGCGGTCTGGTCGAACTCGTACGGGGTCCAGCCGCTGATCGCGGTCAGGACGGGCGCGAGGATCGCGACGAGCGTGACGAGCACGATGTAGCCGAGGCCGAGCATCGCGCCGACGTCGCGGCGCAGGACCTGCCAGGTACCGCCGGCACCCGCCCGGAGGGCGCCGGCGGCTGGTGCCGCC
>NZ_KI911663.1:11710-11876 GCF_000515355.1 Promicromonospora kroppenstedtii DSM 19349
GGACGACACCGTCGTCTGCCGGTGCGAGGAGACCACCTACGGGCGACTGCGCGAGGTGGTCGACCTGACCGGCTCGCGCGAGACCCGCTCCGTGAAGCTCACCAGCCGCGCCGGGCTCGGCCCGTGCCAGGCCCGCATGTGCGGCCGCACGCTCCAGGAGCTGCTG
>NZ_KI911663.1:11976-14201 GCF_000515355.1 Promicromonospora kroppenstedtii DSM 19349
GACGCCTGCGGTGGGCCGGCGCCCGGCGTGGACCGCCGTCCGATCGTCGTGCCGGTCCGCCTCGGCGACCTGGCCGCGCTGCCCGCCCCGTCCGCCTCCCCGCTCGATCCTTCCCCGCCCACGACTTCTCTTTCCGCAGCATCGCAACCACAGGAGACCTGACATGAACCAGCGATTCGACCTCGGCGGCGTCATCGTCGCCACCACGCTCGCCTTCACGCCCGACGAGTCCGCGCCGGCCGGCCTGGCCGTCGACTACGACAAGTTCGCCGCGCACTGCGAGTTCCTGATCGACAACGGCTGCCGCGGCGTCGGCCCGAACGGGTCGCTCGGTGAGTACTCGTCGCTGACCGACGACGAGCGCCGCAAGGTGATCCAGACCGCCGTCAAGGCGGTGGACGGCCGCGGGCTGGTCGTCGCCGGCGTGCACGGCGTGGGCTCGCACCAGGCCAAGCACTGGGCCGAGCTCGCCGCGGAGGACGGCGCCGACGGCGTGCTGCTGCTGCCGCCCACGATCTACCGCGCCAACCGCTCCGAGGTGATCGCCCACTACGCCGCGGTCAACGAGGTCGGCCTGCCGATCATGATCTACAACAACCCGATCGACACCAAGGTCGACCTCACGCCCAGCATCCTGGCCGAGCTCGCCCAGCTCGAGAACGTCGTGGCCGTCAAGGAGTTCTCCGGCGACGTGCGCCGTGTGCTGGAGATCAAGGAGCTCGCCCCCGACCTGGACGTCATCGCCGGGGCCGACGACCTGCTGTTCGAGTCGCTCGTCGCGGGCGCCGTCGGCTGGTTCGCCGGCTACCCGAACGCGTTCCCGCGCGAGGCCGTCGAGATCTACACGCTGGTCACCGAGGGCAAGATCGACGAGGCCCGCGAGCTGTACCGCCACCTCGTGGCCGTGTTCCGCTGGGACTCGCGCACCGAGTTCGTCCAGGCCATCAAGCTCTCGATCGACATGGCCGGGCAGAGCTACGGTGGGCCCACCCGCCCGCCGCGCGGCCCGCTGTCCGCGGAGCACGAGGCGCAGGTGCGCAAGGACACCGAGGCCGCGCTCAGCTACATCGCCTCGCGCTGACCCACCGGCCCCCACGGAACGAGCACAGGAGCGACATGCGCAGCAGCAGGACCATCACCGCCGTCGACTCGCACACCGAGGGCATGCCCACCCGCGTCGTCACCGGCGGGGTGGGCCCCATCCCGGGCGAGACCATGAACGACCGGCGGCTGTACTTCATGGAGCACATGGACGAGCTGCGGCACTTCCTGATGAACGAGCCGCGGGGGCACGCCGCGATGAGCGGCGCCATCCTGCAGCCGCCCACGCGGCCCGACTGCGACTGGGGCGTCGTCTACATCGAGGTGTCCGGCTGCCTGCCCATGTGCGGCCACGGCACCATCGGTGTGGCCACCGTGCTCGTCGAGACGGGCATGGTCGACGTCGTCGAGCCGGTCACCGAGATCCGGCTCGACACGCCCGCCGGGCTGGTGGTGGCCAAGGTCGCCGTCAGCGACGGCCACGCCGACTCCGTGACCATCGAGAACGTGCCCAGCTTCGTCACCGCGCTCGACCAGACGGTCGAGGTGCCGGGCTACGGCACCGTGCCGTACTCCATGGCGTTCGGCGGCAACTTCTACGCGCTGGTCGACCTCGACGACCTGAAGCTCCCGTTCGACCGCGAGCGGCAGCAGGACCTGCTGTCCGCCGGGCTCGCGATCATGGACGCGATCAACGAGACCGCCATGCCGAAGCACCCGGAGCTCGACGGCGTCGAGGGCTGCCACCACGTGGAGCTGATCGCGCCCGGCTCGGACGCCACGCTGTCCCGGCACGCCATGGCCATCTACCCGGGCTGGTTCGACCGGTCGCCGTGCGGCACCGGCACCTCCGCCCGCATGGCCGAGCTCTGGGCGCGCGGCGAGCTGGCGCTGGAGACCGACTTCGTCAACGAGTCGTTCATCGGCAGCCGGTTCGTCGGGCGCCTGGTGGGGGAGACCACGGTCGCGGGCCTGCCCGCCGTGCTGCCCACGATCACCGGCCGTGCCTGGGTGACCGGCACCGCGAACTACCTGCTCGACCCCAGCGACCCGTTCCCCACGGGTTTCGTCTTCTGACCCTGTCTTTCGATCCCGGCCTTTCCATGAGGAGCCCAGACATGACCGCCACCGCGGCGTCCGCACCCGACCGCACCGTCGACGACGTGGCCCGCACGGCCGCGGCG
>NZ_KI911663.1:14301-14771 GCF_000515355.1 Promicromonospora kroppenstedtii DSM 19349
GGAGGTCGCCGAGCGGCTCGGCGCGTGGCTGCCGGTGCGGCCGCGGCGCGGCACGGTGCTGGTGACCACCCCGATGCGCGAGCGCATCCACCACAAGGTGTACGACGGCGACTACTTCGCCGCGACCCAGTCCGCGGGCGCCCAGCTGCAGACCTCCGCCGTGATCGAGTCGACGCGCGGCGGGACCGTGCTGATCGGGTCGAGCCGGGAGCAGGTCGGGTTCGACGAGCGGTTCCGCGCCGAGGTGCTCCGGCAGATGGCGCGCCGGGCCGTGGCCGTGTTCCCGTTCCTCGCGCAGACCAACGTGATGCGCTCCTACCTGGGCTTCCGGCCGTACATGCCGGACCACCTGCCGGTGGTCGGCGCCGACCCGGCACTTGCCGGGCTGTGGTTCGCGACCGGGCACGAGGGCGCGGGCGTCGGCCTGGCCCCCGCGACCGGCGACCTGCTGGCCGCCGGGCTGCTCGGGC
>NZ_KI911663.1:14871-14970 GCF_000515355.1 Promicromonospora kroppenstedtii DSM 19349
CAACCAGGACGGCGCCCCGCGCGGCGTGTTCTGCGGCATCGGCGTCTGCTTCGACTGCGCCGTGGAGGTCAACGGCCTGCGCGACGTGCGGGCCTGCCT
>NZ_KI911663.1:15070-20565 GCF_000515355.1 Promicromonospora kroppenstedtii DSM 19349
GCCGGAGCCGACGCCGCCGCAGCAGCGGGCGCGGCAGGCGCTCCGGGCGCCACCGGCCAGTCGCCGGAGGCCGAGGCCGGCTCGCCCGAGGTCGTCCACCTGGGCGACGTCGCGAAGGTGAGCGTCAAGGACGTCGACCCCACGTCGTTCTCGCGCCTGGACGGCGAGCCGTCCCTGGCCATCGCCATGACCAAGACGCCCGACGGCAACACCGTGGACGTCTCGCACGCCGTGCAGGACGTGCTGGCCGACGTCGAGGACGAGCTCGACGACGCCGGCGTGAGCACCGCCGTCACGTTCGACCAGGCGCCGTTCATCGAGGAGTCGATCGAGGGCCTGACCACCGAGGGCGGGCTGGGCCTGCTGTTCGCCGTGCTCGTCATCCTGGTGTTCCTGGCCTCGCTGCGGGCCACTCTGGTCTCGGCGATCTCGATCCCGCTGTCGCTGGCCGTCACGTTCGCGGCGATGAACCTGACCGGCTACACGCTGAACATCCTCACGCTCGCGGCCATGACCATCTCCATCGGGCGCATCGTGGACGACTCGATCGTCGTGATCGAGAACATCAAGCGGCACCTGTCCTACGGCGAGGACCGCGTGGACGCGATCGTCACCGCCGTCCGCGAGGTGGGCGCGGCCATCACCGCCTCGACGATCTGCACCATCGCGGTGTTCGCCCCGATCGCCCTGGTGGGCGGCATGGCGGGGGAGCTGTTCCAGCCGTTCGCCGTCACCGTGGCGATCGCCATGGGTGCCTCGCTGGTCGTCGCGCTGGTCGTGGTGCCGGTGCTCGCCTACTGGTTCATCAAGGTGCCGGTCTCGGTCGACGGCGGTGCCGCGATGCGCGAGGCCGCCGAGCTCAAGGAGCGCCGCGGCGTCTGGCAGCGCGCCTACGTGCCGTCGCTGGCCGCCGCGCTGCGGCACCCGGCGGTCACGCTGACCGTCGCGATCGCGCTGCTGGGCGGCACGCTCGCGCTGGTGCCGCGCATGGAGACCAACTTCATCGGGGCGGCCGGGCAGGACACGCTGTCGGTCACCCAGGAGTTCGAGCCGGGCACGTCGCTGGAGAACCAGGACGCGGCCGCCAAGGAGGTCGAGGAGGTCCTCGCCGGCGTCGACGGCATCGAGACCGTGCAGACCACCGTCGGGTCGGGCGACGGCATGGCCGCCGCCTTCGGCATGGGCGGGGCGGGCGCCAGCGCGTCCTTCGCGATGACCCTGGCCGAGGACGCCGACGGCGAGGCGGTGCAGGACGACGTCCGCGACGCGATCGCCGCGGCCGACCTGGACGGCGAGGTCACCGTGGCCGGCGGCGACGCCGGGTTCTCCAGCACCACCGTGGACCTGGTGGTCACCGCGCCCGACGCCGACGACCTGGCCGACGCCGCGAGCACCGTCGAGGACGCCGTCACGGACCTCGACGGCGTCGAGAGCGTGACCAACAACCTCGCCGCCGAGCAGTCGACCGTGCAGGTGACGGTGGACCGGGACGCCGCGGCGGAGGCCGGGCTGACCGAGGCCGCGGTGTCGGGCCTGCTGGCCGGCGCGATGAACGAGTCGAGCATCGGCACCGTCGACCTGGACGGCACGAATCTCGACGTCGTGGTGGCGGGCGACGTGCCCGCCACGGCGGCCGAGATCAAGAAGGTCGACGTCCCGACCGCGGCGGGCATGGTGCCGCTGAGCGACCTGGTCACCGTCGAAGAGGTCTCGGCCCCGGCGTCGGTCACCCGCGTGGACGGGGAGCGCAGCGCCACGGTCGCGGTCACCCCGGCCGGGCAGGACCTGGGCACCCTGACGGTGGCCCTCACCGAGGAGATCGACGGCCTGGACCTGCCGGGCGGCGCGGACGTGACCATCGGCGGCGTGGCGTCCGACCAGGCCGACGCCTTCGCGGACCTCGGGCTGGCGCTGCTGGCGGCCATCCTCATCGTGTACCTGGTCATGGTCGCGACGTTCCGGAGCATCGGCCAGCCGCTGATCCTCCTGGTCTCCGTGCCCTTCGCGGCCACGGGTGCGCTGCTGGCGCTGCTGCTGACCGGCACGCCGCTGGACGTCGCCGCGCTCATCGGCGTGCTGATGCTGGTGGGCATCGTGGTCTCCAACGCGATCGTGCTGATCGACCTGATCAACCAGTACCGCGCCGAGGGCCGGCCGCTGGACGAGGCGGTACGGGAGGGCTCGCGCCAGCGCCTGCGGCCGATCGTGATGACGGCGGCGGCGACGATCCTGGCGCTGACCCCGATGGCGTTCGGCCTGACCGGCGGCGGCGCCTTCATCTCGCAGCCGCTGGCGCTCGTGGTGATCGGCGGGCTCGTGTCCTCGACGCTGCTGACCCTGTACGTGGTGCCCGTGATCTACACGCTGTTCGAGCGGCGCTCGGAGGGCAGCACGCCCAAGCGGGCCGCCCGGGCCGCGCGCAAGGCCGAGAAGGCGCAGGTCAAGGCCGCCGAGGCGGCGCAGGTCGCGCAGCGCCTGGCGGCAGACGCGCAGTAGCCGGTCAGCCGAGGCGCCGTCCGGCCCGGTACGAACCTGCTTCGTACCGGGCCGGAGATCTGTCCGAGCGCTCTACGCGGCCGTCGAGGCGGCGAACTGCGAGAAGAACTCGTCGATCTCGGCCTCGTCGTAGACCTGCCGCCCGAGCACGAGGGCCAGCTCGTCGCAGCAGTGCTCGGTGCAGTAGGAGCGCACCTCGGCGGCCTCGAACAGGTCCCACGAGGGCGCGAGGTTGGACAGCAGCCCGGCCCGGACGAACCCGGCCGCCGGCGCGAGGCTGTCGAAGAAGGCCCACCGGTCGCCGATGTCCACGGCCGCCCCGCGGAACACGCTCGTCTCGCCCTCCGCACGGGCCGGTGGGAGCGGCGTGTGGTCGACGACGGCGCAGTACTCGCCGTGCTCGGAGGTGGTCCGGACTCCGGGGTGGCTGCCGTAGTGCCGGCAGAGGGAGGTCTCGTGGTCGCTGCCGACGGTCAGCTTGCCGTCCATCAGGCGTGCGGTGAATGCCTGCGCGAGCATTGCGGTCCTTACTTTCGAGATCCAGGTCGTGGTCACGACACAGTGCAGAGCGGACCAACTGGTCGAACCCGGCTTCGGCGGCAGCGTAACGACAAGTAGGGCAATTCGCCTGGGCAAGCGTCCAACTCACGGCGTCACGCGACCGCGGGGCGCCCGGTTGCCCGTGCGCCCCGCGTCACCGCCGTGCCGACGTCAGCTGTTCCAGTTCGAGATCTGGTACAGCTTGTCGTCCACCCGGAACGCGACCTCCGCCCCGTTGTACTTGGAGCTCATGAAGCACGAGAGCGTCCGGGTCCCGCTGGACCCGTTCATCGGGTACTTGGTGCTCCCCGCCCAGGTGCGCGAGTGCGGCTCGTGGATGTCGTGCCAGTAGGTCGGGCTGTCCTGGTCGTACTTCTGCGTGTTGCCCGCCCAGCAGGCCACCTGGTGGTTGCCCGAGTCGAACCCCGACCAGTTCAGCACCCAGTTGCGGCAGGTGGAGCAGTCGCCGCTGTTGCCTCCCACGGTCACCCAGGCCTTCGGCGTCAGGCCCGCCGCCGAGTCGCAGGCGCTGGACGTGCCGCCCACGGAATCGGTCACCGTCACGCAGGCCTTCTTGGTCACCCCGGCGCCGGCCGTGGCCGACTTGGTGCCGCTCTTCGACGTGCTGGTGATCGCGCCCGTCACGCTGACGGTGGTGGGCCGGCCGTTCTCGGCGCGCGCGTCCCAGGTGAACGTCACCTTGCCGCCCTCACCGGTGGCGGTGATCTTCGGCGTGGGCGGCGGGCCGTACGGCGTCACCGCGTTCGAGGCGGCCGACCAGTCCGAGCAGGCGTTGGCGTTGCACGCCCGCACCCGGAAGGTGTACTCCGTGCCGTTGTTCAGGCCCTTGTACGTGTAGGTGTTGTTGTTGCCCGCGCTCGGGTTGCCCGTGCCGTTGGCCGAGACCTCGTACCGCGCACCGGTGCCCCGGAACTCCGAGACCCGGCTCCAGCTCACGTCGGCCTGGCCGCTCGTGGTGGAGCCGAGCTTCGCGGTGGGCTTGCCCGGGACGTCGGGGACGCCGTACGGCACCACCTCGTTCGAGAACGGGCTCGCGTCGCCATGGCCGGCCTTGTTGATCGCCCGGACCCGGAACGTGTAGGTCGAGTCGGTCGACAGCTCCTGGACGGTCTGCGTCGTCCGGGTCGTGTCGATCGCCTTGACCAGTTCGCCGCCCGTGTAGACCCCGAGCCAGTACTTGGAGATCGCGTCGCCGTTGTTGGCCGGCGCCGTCCACTTGACCGTGATCTGGCCGCCCACGGCGGTGTTCACCCGGGTGGCGGTCGGCGCGGCCGGCGCGGACGGGGGCGCTGCCGGGGTCTCCGGTGCGGACTGCTCGGACCACTCCGACGGCTCCGGCGCCTTGTTCTTGGCCTGGACCCGCACGGTGTAGGCCGTGCCGTTCTCCAGCCCGCTCCACGTGACGCTGCTCCCGGCCTGGCAGGTCTTCTGGGTCACGTTGTCAGCCGGAGCGGGGCTGATCTCCAGGTTGACGCACTCGATCGGGGACCGGTCCGTGTACGCCTTGTTCTTCCAGGTCACGGTCAGCTTCTTGTCGCCGAACTTGAGCGTCGGCGGCGCGGGCTGGTCCGGCTTCGCGTCCGGCCGGACCTCACGGGAGGCCGGGGACGGCACGGAGTCGCCCACCGCGTTGGTGGCGGTGACGGTGAACGTGTACTTCACGTTGTTCTTGAGCCCGTCGAACGTGCAGGTGGTCGTGGTGCACGCGTGCTCCTGACCGTTCTGCGTCCGCAGGGTGTAGCCGGTGATGTCGGAGCCGTTGTTGTTGGGCTGGTCCCAGCTCAGCACCACGGTCTCGGAACGCACCTCCTCGACCCGCGGCGCGCGGGGCGCCTCGGGCTTGCCGAGGACGGTGAGCTTGGCGATGCCGTCGACCTCGCGGTCGGGGTCGCCGGTCGCGTCCTGCACGCGGTAGCGCACCGTCATGACGCCGGTGAAGTCGTCGCCGGGCGTGACGACCACCTCGGAGTCGTCGAACCTGACCTCGCCCGTGCCGGTCTCCTTCTCCGCACCGACCACCTTGAGCGGCTTGTCGGGGAACGGGTTGGTGTCGTTGGCCAGCACCGGGATCGTGGTGGCCTCGCCCTGGTGGGCGTCCAGCACCACGTCCTGCGCGGTCTTGGCGAGCTGCCTGGTCGACGGCACCACCTGGACGGTCAGCACGGTCTCGACCGCCGGGTTCTTGCCGTCCGAGACGGTCATCGGCAGCTCGCGGAAGGTGCCCTTGGGCACCGAGGCGTCGACCTCGCCGGTCACGACCGCGCCCGACACCGTGGTGGTGACGCCGTCGACGCCCTTGACGTCGAAGGTCAGGGGGTCCTTGTCGGGGTCCGTGACGTACCGCGACAGGTCGACGTCGGCCTCCTCGGCCGCCGCGACCTTCAGCACGGGCCGGCCCGTGATCTTGGGCGGCATGTTCTTGGACGGCGTCACGTCGA
>NZ_KI911663.1:20665-25070 GCF_000515355.1 Promicromonospora kroppenstedtii DSM 19349
CATGGAGATGCCCGGCGACGAGAGGCCCGACGCCGCCGCGGGCGGCGCTCACGGGCAGGACGCCGGCACTCACGCGGCGGGTGCGGACGGCGCCCCGGCGCAGGTCCGCGGGCTGTCGCTCGAACAGGACGGCCTGCTCCTGAGCCCTGTGAGCGTCCCGGACGAGACCGGCGAGCGGGGCACGCTCTCCTTCTCTGTCCTGGACACCGACGGCGCGGCGGTGACCGGCTTCGAGACCGAGCACGACAAGGAGCTGCACCTGATAGTGGTGCGGTCCGACGGCGAGCAGTTCCGCCACGTGCACCCGGCCATGTCTGCCGACGGCGTCTGGTCGATCCCGTGGACGTGGGCCGAGGCGGGCAGCTACCGGGTGTTCGCCGACTTCGTCCCCGAGGCGACCGGTGAGAACGTCACGCTCAGCCGCGCGGTCGACGTCGCCGGCCGGGTCACCCCGCGGCCGCCGGTGGCGGTGTCGGCGTCCGACACGACGGGCGGCTACACCGCCACGCTCGCGGGGAAGCTGAGCGCGACCGGGGAGTCGACGCTGACGGCGACCGTCACGAAGGACGGCGAGCCCGTCACGGACCTGGAGCCGTACCTCGGCGCGTACGGGCACCTGGTCGCGCTGCGCGCGGGCGACCTGGCCTACCTGCACGTGCACCCGGAGGGCGACGAGCCCGGGCCGGGCTCCGTCTCCGGGCCGGACGTCGCCTTCATGACCCAGGCACCGACGCCGGGCCGCTACCTGCTGTACCTGGACTTCAAGGTCGACGGGGACGTGCACACCGCGCGCTTCGTCCTGGACACCCACGGGAGCCACTGATGGGCACCACGTCCCGCACGGAGGCGGCGGGTACCACCGTCGACCTCGAGATCGGCGGCATGACCTGCGCGTCGTGCGCCATGCGGATCGAGAAGAAGCTGAACCGGCTCGACGGCGTGACCGCCAGCGTCAACTACGCCACCGAGAAGGCGACCGTCACCACGCCCGCCGGGTACGACCTGGCCGCGGTGGTCGCGGAGGTGGAGAAGACCGGCTACACCGCCGCACTGCCCGCCCCGAAGGAGACGACGGCGGACGGCGCCGCCGACCCGCGCGACACGGAGCTGACCGCGCTCCGCAACCGGCTGATCACGTCGGTCGTGCTGGCCGTCCCGGTGATCGCGCTCGCGATGGTCCCGGCGTGGCAGGTCACGTACTGGCAGTGGGCGTCGCTCGTGCTGGCGACCCCCGTGGCCCTGTGGGCGGCGTGGCCGTTCCACCGGGCGGCGTGGACCAACCTGCGGCACGGCGCGGCCACCATGGACACCCTGGTCTCGCTCGGCGTGCTGGCCGGCTTCGGCTGGTCGGTGTACGCGCTGTTCCTCGGCACGGCGGGCGTACCGGGCATGACGCACGGGTTCGAGCTGACCGTCGCGCCGTCCGACGGCGCAGCGAACATCTACCTGGAGGTAGCCACCGGCGTCACGATGTTCGTGCTGGCCGGGCGGTACTTCGAGAAGCGGTCCAAGCGTCGCGCCGGGGCCGCGCTCCGCGCACTGCTGGAGCTCGGTGCCAAGGACGTCGCGGTGCTGCGAGACGGCGCCGAGACGCGGGTGCCGGTCGACAGCCTGGCCGTGGGCGACGAGTTCGTGGTGCGGCCGGGGGAGAAGGTCGCGACCGACGGCGTGGTCGTGGCCGGCTCCTCCGCGATCGACGCGTCGCTGCTCACCGGGGAGTCCGTGCCGGTCGAGGTCGGCGTGGGCGACTCCGTGGCGGGCGCGACGGTGAACTCGGGCGGCCGGCTCGTGGTCCGGGCCACCCAGGTGGGCGCGGGCACGCAGCTCGCGCGGATCGCCCGGCTGGTCGAGGACGCGCAGTCCGGCAAGGCCGAGATCCAGCGTCTGGCCGACCGCGTGTCCGGGATCTTCGTGCCGGTGGTCATCGCGATCGCGGTGGCGACCCTCGGCGCCTGGCTGGGCGCCGGGTTCCCCGCCACGGCCGGTCTGACGGCGGCCGTCGCCGTGCTGATCATCGCGTGCCCCTGCGCGCTCGGGCTGGCCACGCCCACCGCGCTGCTGGTCGGCACCGGGCGCGGCGCCCAGCTCGGCATCCTGATCAAGGGGCCCGAGGTGCTGGAGTCCACGCGCAAGGTCGACACCGTGGTGCTCGACAAGACCGGCACCGTCACCACCGGGAAGATGGCGCTGCTGGAGGCCGTCCCGGCCGACGGCACCACGCGCACCGAGCTGCTCCGGCTCGCGGGCGCACTGGAGGACGCGTCCGAGCACCCCGTGGCGCAGGCCGTGGCCACGGGCGCGACCCAGGAGGTCGGCGGCCTGCCGGCGGTGGAGTCGTTCGAGAGCGTCCAGGGGCTGGGCGTGCAGGGCGTCGTCGACGGGCATGCCGTCGTGGTGGGCCGCGAGAGCCTGCTGGCGGACTGGTCGCAGTACCTGCCCGCGGACCTCGCCGAGGCGAAGGCGCACGCGGAGGGCGCGGGCCGGACCGTGGTGGCGGTCGGCTGGGACGGGGAGGCCCGCGGCATCCTCGTGGTGGCCGACCAGGTCAAGCGGACCAGTGCGGACGCCGTGGCCCGGCTCGTGGGGCTCGGGCTCACGCCCGTGCTGCTCACCGGCGACAACCGGGCCGTGGCCGAGCAGGTCGGCGCCCAGGTGGGCATCGGCCGGGTGATCGCCGAGGTGCTGCCGCAGGACAAGGCCGACGTCGTGGCCAAGCTGCAGGCCGAGGGCAGGGTCGTCGCCATGGTGGGCGACGGCGTCAACGACGCCCCGGCGCTCGCGCAGGCCGACCTGGGCCTGGCGATGGGCACCGGCACGGACGCGGCGATCGAGGCGGCGGACATCACGCTGGTGCGGGGTGACCTGACCTCGGCGGCCGACGCGATCCGGCTGTCCCGGCGGACGCTGGGCACCATCCGGACCAACCTGTTCTGGGCCTTCGGCTACAACGTCGCGGCGATCCCGCTGGCGGCGCTCGGGCTGCTGAACCCCATGCTGGCCGGCGCCGCGATGGCGTTCTCCAGCGTGTTCGTGGTCGGCAACAGCCTGCGGCTGCGCTCGTTCTCACCCCGCTGAGGGCGGACGGCGGCCGCGGCGCACCCGGGTGGTGCGCCGCGGCCCCGTGCTCGGGCGCCGCGGCTCAGGCGTGCAGCGGCTCCAGCGCCCTGGACCACGCGACCGTCTGGTCGAGCAGCGTCTCCAGGGCGGGGATCAGGTGCTCGCCCGGCTTGAACACCGAGTAGTTCTCGAACTCGGTCATCAGCGACAGCGCGACCTGCTGGCGCACCGTCGCGACCTGCAGCTCCGCGAGGATCAGCCGCAGGTGCTCGGCGGCGCGGGCCCCGCCCACCCCGCCGTAGGACACGATGCCCGCGGCCTTGTTGTTCCACTCGCCGTAGACGAAGTCGAGCGCGTTCTTCAGCACGCCCGACGTGGAGTGGTTGTACTCCGGCGTCACGAACACGTAGCCGTCGAACTCGGCGACCTTGGCGGCCCACTCCTTGGTGTGGTCGTGCGCGTACTGGCCCATCGCCGGCGACATGGGCTCGTCGAGGTGGGGCAGGGGGTAGTCGGCCAGGTCGACGAGCTCGAACTGGGCGTCGGTGCGCTGCGCGGCGATCTCGTAGACCCACTTGGCCACGGCCTCGCCGTTTCGCCCGGGGCGGGTGCTGCCGAGGATGATTCCGATCTTGAGCATTGCTGGTCCTTCGCTTCCGGAGTGCCGTTGACGGACCTGCTCGGCGCGGGAACGAACGCGGGCCCGGGCTGGTTGGTCCACGTGACACAACAGTGCGGAGAAGCGGGTAATCCGGCTTTCCGATACGCACTTTGGAGTTCGTCGGTAACCGGAGAGGAAGCATTGCGGCATGACGCCGATCTCGCGCGACGCGCGTCTTGAGTCCCTGGCGGCGCGGATGCCCGGCGGGCCGGAGTCGCCGTGCGACAGCGACACGCACGAGCTGACCCGGGACCTCATGGGCCAGGTGGCCGACCGCTGGACGCTCCTGGTCGTGGTGTCCCTCTCCGACGGTCCGCAGCGGTTCTCCACCATCCAGGCCGTCGTGGCCGGCGTCTCGCACCGGATGCTCAGCAAGACCCTCCGCGGCCTGGTGCGCGACGGGATGGTCACGCGCACCGCCTACGCCGAGGTGCCGCCGCGCGTCGAGTACGAGCTGACCCCGCTCGGCTGGAAGCTCATGGACCTGGCCCACGGGTTCGTCGACTGGGCGCAGGACCACGGACAGGTGGTCCGCGACAGCCGCGCCCAGTTCGACCGGGGGAGCACGGCGGGCTGACGGCGTCAGTCGTCGAGGATCGTCAGCGCCAGCAGCTGCTCGCGCAGGCGGGCCAGCTCGTCCGGCGTCGGCTCGCCGCCCCAGGCCGGCTGCGTGCCGGCGCCGTCGGC
>NZ_KI911663.1:25170-30216 GCF_000515355.1 Promicromonospora kroppenstedtii DSM 19349
GCCCGCCGCCTCGACGTGGCGGGCCGACCGGCTCGCACGGATCAGGATGAACCCGCCCACGACGCACGTGACGGCGGCGACGGCGAGCCACAGGCCGTCGAAGCCGGTCTGGGCGAGCGTGCCGGCGCCGACGACGCCGGTCGCGACGCCGCTGCCGATACCCGGGGTGTTGTACATGCGTGGTTCCTCTCGGTGCGCGGGCTGCGCGGGTCGCGGCCCTCCTCGTGGGACAGACGCAGCCGGCGGGCGGCGACGACGGTCCGGTTCTGTGGGCCGGGTCACGGGGTGCGTGACGGCGGGTCGGTGACGTCCTGGATGTTCGTGACCAGCCACGGCGCGATCCAGCGCATGCCGGCGCGTGTGAAGTGCACGGTGTCGAGGTATGCGGGAGCGCCGTCCGGTGTCTCCTGGCGGCAGGCCGTGTCCGTGCAGACGAACGCGTCGAGCTCCAGCACGGACACGACCGAGCGGTGCTCCGCGGCGAAGGCCCGCAGCAGCTCGGTGTGGCAGGCGGCGTCCTCGGGTGTGGCGATGGGCGTGAACGCGCGGGAGGTCGCCAGCAGCACGCGGCGCGGGGCGCCGTCCGCCGTCAGGATCTCCAGCGCGGTGCCGAGCTGGTCGCGGTACCGGGCGGCGTAGCCGGCCGAGCACGGGCGCAGCCACCGGCCGTCGACCCGCTGCTCGGCGCCGTCCCAGGCGAGGTTGACCAGTACGACGTCGGGCGCGGACCCCCGCACGGCGGACCGCCACCGGTCCTCCCAGGGCAGGCAGCCGGGTGCGGGCCCCTGCTCGACGGCGGTGGTGCGGCTCGTCTCCGGGCTGAAGACGCCGCAGCCGTTGAACGCGCCGTCGGTGACGGCGAAGTCGTCGGCGGCGAACGTGGTCAGGGCTGTCGCGAAGTCGTGGCCCAGCGAGTCGCCCAGCACCAGCACCCGCGTACCGCCCGAGCCCGACTCCTGCCGCACCAGCGTGGGGGAGACCACCAGCGCCGTGCAGGCGGCGGCGGCGAGCAGCGCGAACGCCGTGCCGCCCGCGCGGTTCCAGCGCCGCAGCCGCACCGGCTCGCCCACGATGTGGTGCAGGAACAGGGCGAGGACCGTGGACAGCGGCACGCCGACCAGCGCGACGACAACGGGGCTGGGCGCCTCCAGGGTGCGCTGCAGCACCCAGAACACGGGCACGTGCACCAGGTACAGCGAGTAGGACGCCTTGCCGACCTCGACCAGCGGCGTCGTCATGAACACCCGGGCCACGAGGGTGTCCTCGCGGGTGAGCGACAGGATCAGCGCGGCGGCCAGCACGGCCACCACCGTCAGGCCGCCGCGCTCGTACAGCCACGGTGCCTCGTAGGTGTCGGTGCCCACCGAGACCAGCACGACCGCGGCCAGCAGCCCGAGCGATACGAGGGTCGCGGCCGGGCGGGACAGGCGGCGCCGCGGATGCCCGTCCACGCGGCGGACCGGCAGGGCCGCCGTCACCAGCGCGGCGCACGCGCCCACCATGAGTCCGACGCCGTGCGAGTGCGTGCCGAGGTAGAGCAGGTCGGCGTTGGCGCCGTCGTACTGCAGCACGGTCGCGGCGGTTATCGCGACGGCCAACAGCCCCGCGAGCCAGGCGATCGTGGCGCGCCGCCGGCGGGCCACGACCACGCACACCAGGGCCAGCAGCGGCGGCCAGACCAGGTAGAACTGCTCGGTCAGCGACAGCGACCACATGTGGGCCAGCGGCCCCGGCACGCCCATCGCGTCCCAGTACGACTCGCCGCGCGCGATCTGCTCCCAGTTGGCGACCTGCAGCAGCGACGCGAGACCCTGCTGCAGCACCCGGTCGGCCTCCTCCGGTCGGCCCAGGCGAGACACCGCGATCCCGGTCGCGCCCAGGGTCACCAGCAGCGGCACCAGCAGCCGCTTGGCCCGGCGCCGGTAGAACTCGCCCAGCCGGATGCGGCCCCTGCGCGACTCCTCGCGCAGCAGCGTCAGCGTGATCAGGTAGCCCGACAGCACCATGAACAGGTCGACGCCGAACAGGCCGTTCTCGTAGAGGCCCGTGTGGTACATCAGCACCGACAGGACGGCGACGCCGCGCAGGCCGTCCACCGCGCGGAAATACACCGACGGCAGGGGGGCTCGCCGGGGCCTGCCCGGCCGGCTCTCCGGCGGCGGCGAGGGCGGCTGGTCCGGGGGCTGGTTCGGCGGGCCCGTCGTCGGGCGCGGGACGATCACGGTGCTCACGTCCGGTACTGACGGTGGTGGCAGGTGCCGGTGACGGTCGCCTGCCGGGCCGCCGGACGCACGACGCCCCGCCGCTCGTGGAGGAGAGCGACGGGGCGTCGGTCTACGGGTCGAGGGGGTGGTTCGCCCGTAGGTTCGTGGCCAGCCTGGTCAGGCCTGCGTGGTGGTCACGTTCTCCCGCTTGGCGCTGCGCACGCGGCGGACGCCGGCGAGGGCACCGGTGGCGAGCAGACCCGCGAGCCCGAAGGCCGGGGCGACCATCGGGACCGGCGGCGCCTCGTCGCTCGTGACGTACAGGTCCCGGATGGTGCTCTGGCGGTTGCCGCCACTGGTCCCGGTGAGGGCGAGCTGCGTGACGGGCTGGCTCGTGCGGAAGGACGAGATGGTGTTGCCGTTGGTGTTCCCGTCGGCCGAGCTGCCCTGGGGCCCGCGGAAGCAGAGCTGGCGGGTGTTCGGGTTCCAGGTGTTGTCCGGGTCGAGCCTGACCAGCACGACGTCGGAGGAGAGCTGGACGCACTCGCGCGACGCCCCGTCCCACCCGTTGAGGTTGTGCACGTCGAACGTCGCGGTGACGGGCTCGCTGAACGTGAGCGTACGGGTCACGTCGTCCCGGACGTTGCCGTTGGTGCCGGCCACGCCGCCCCGGCCGGTCCAGCTGACACCGCTGGCGGTGGTGCCCGAGTTCGACGCCCAGTTCACCGGCTCGGTCACCGGCGCCGCCGAGGCGGTCATCGCGCCGGCGCCGAGCAGGAGCGAGGCGCCCAGGCCGACGGCGGCCAGCCGCGAGCGGCCGGCCTTGATCTGATGAGAGGTGTTGCTCATGTGTGTTCCCTTCCTGTGTGCGTCCGCGACGCTGAGGTACGGCGGTGTCGCGGCTCGCACAGGGTTTGACGGGATGCCCGCGCGCCGGTGACGGGTGATCCGCCGTCGGCGCGGCGCCGGCGGTCCAGACCTGCGACGGCGAACGTAGGGTTCGTCGCCGCATGAGCGCCGTTGCGCCGACGATGCCTACGTCCGACGACGCGTGCGTCGATGCCGGCGGCAGGTTGGCTGCTCTGGCACGATCGGCGGCATGTCGAGCTCCGTACAACTGATCCGTTCCTCGAACCTCGCCGACGCCGAGTACGCGTACGCGGCGACCGCACCGTCGCACGCCCGGCTGATCTTCCTGGCGGGGTCATGCCCCCTGGACGCCGATGGGGCCACCGTCGCCGTCGGTGACTACGCCGGTCAGGCGGCTGCCTGCGTCGAGACCATGACCCAGGCGCTCGCGGCCGCGGGAGCGACGATCGAGGACGTGATCAGCACGCGGGTGCTCGTGGCGTCGTCCGAGCGGGCGGACCTGGTGGCCGCGTGGGGAGCGGTCCGGGACGCGTTCGGCGGGCACGACGTACCGAGCACGCTCCTCGGCGTCACGGTGTTGGGCTACGCCGACCAGCTCGTGGAGCTCGAGGCGGTCGCCGCCGTCGTCGACTGACCCCTCGCCGCCGTCGGCCCGCGGCGGCGAACGTAGGGTTCGTCGGCGCATGAGCGCTCTGGCGCCGACGAACCCTACGTTCGCGGTCGCCTGCGCCGACTGGCAACGTCACCGCCTCCCGTACGTCGCGTCTGACCTCCCGTGCGCGGACCTCAGCCGTGCCGCAAGCGCGCTCCGCCGGGGCGCACGAGCAAGGGAGTTCTCTCATGACCCGAACGACAACTGTCCGGGGCCCGGCCCGCGGACGCCGTCTCGCAGCGGTGGGCGTGCTGGCCGGTGTCCTGGTGGGCGGGCTCGGCGTCGCGTTCAGCGGTACGGCGAGTGCCGCCACCGCCCCGACGCTCGACTGCTCGACCGATCCGACGATCTTCAACACGGGCTACGACTCGTCGGCCGGGCAGATCCTGGCCGACGGAAGCACGGACCTGCACTGGCAGACCACGGGACCGTACTACGACGTCCCGTACGCGCAGTCCTACGGAGTGGCGAACCCGCCACGGACGGTCGCGCTCCCCCCGGCGGGTGCGACCTGGGAGGACGCGTACGTGGTCCGGCACCCTGCGTGGACGGGCGGCACGGACGTCGGCGATGCCCAGTACATCTCGCGCACCGCCGACGGGGTGCACGCCGACTACGGGTTCAACCCCGACGGCACCCCGGATCCCGCCAACTTCGACGGGGAGATGTACTACTACCGGTACGACTTCGACCTCGCGCCCGGGGTAGGACTGGAGACCGTCGGCCTGGACTTCTTCGCGGACAACACCGTGATGGAGGTCTGGGTCAACGGGCAGGCGCAGAGCCCGACCAACCCGAGCCTGCCGGCGATCACCAACTCCCCGTGGGCGAACAACCCGTACTACAACGGCGGCTTCGTCGAGGGCGGCCAGGCGTCCGTGGCACTGTCCGACGGCTGGCAGACCGGCCGCAACTCGATCATCGTCCAGATCGCCAGCTCGCCCGGCGCCGAGGGCTTCCTCGCCCAGTTCACCGGCGAGTTCGCGTGCGAGCCGGCGGTGCTGGTCGACGACTCGGCCTCGACCCCGGCCGACACCCCGGTCACGGTGGACATCGACGAGAACGACACCATTCCCGAGGGCTCGACCGGCTGGGACGTGGACACCACCACGGCCGAGGGCGGCACCGTCGTCGACAACGGCGACGGGACCGTCACCTACACCCCGCCGGCCGGCTTCACCGGCACGGACACCTTCACCTACCGGGTGACCGGGCCGGACGGCGTCGAGGTGGAGGCGACCGTGACCGTCACCGTCACGGAGGACCCGGAGCCGCCGGTCCCCGCGATCAGCCTGGCGGGCACGGCGCTCGCGCTGGCCG
>NZ_AZXR01001568.1 GCF_000515355.1 Promicromonospora kroppenstedtii DSM 19349
GCACGAGGGCGACGCGATCGCGGCGGCGCGGCGCCGGCTGCCGATGACGGAGGTCGACGCGGGCGCCGTCGTCGTCGGGCCGGACGGCGAGGCCACGCTGCTGGACCTGTTCGCCGGCCGCGAGGAGCTGGTCGTCTACAAGCACATGTGGCACGCGGGCGAGCCGTTCGAGAACCAGTGCGAGGGCTGCACGCTGACGTACTTCGCGGTGCAGGACCCGGCGTACCTGAACGCGCGCGGCGTCTCGTTCGCGGTCGTGGCGAAGGCGCCGTACGGGGAGCTCGCGCCGTTCGTGGAGTTCATGGGGTACCCGCGGCACTGGTACTCGGTGCTGGCGACGACGGAGGACGTGCTGGGCGGCGGCGAGTTCGGCACCTGGCTGTGCTTCCTGCGCCAGGGTGACCGGGTGTTCCTGACCAACTCCGTGACGGGGCGCGGTGCGGAGGCCACGATGCCGGCGCTGGCGCTGCTCGACATGACGGCGCGCGGCCGCCTGGAGTCCTGGCAGGACTCACCCGAGGGCTGGCCGGAGGGCAAGGTCCCGGGCTGGTTCTGGCGCACGGACGAGGACGGCACCGGCAACAGCTGGTCCGGCGGCCGCCCGGCCGCGCAGTGGTCCCGCCCGGGCGCGACACCGGTGGTGGCGGGGGCGCCCCACGACCACTGACGGGGCGGGAGCCGGGACGCCGTCCAGGCCAGGCTGGAAGTGCGCATCTACCCAGTCATCAGGAGCAGAGCTCCCGGTGGTTCCGGGCCCAATGGCTGGGTAGAAGCGCACTTCGGCCGGCAGCCCCGGCGCGGTCAGCGCAGGTCGGTTCGGATCGCGGCGCGCACCCGTGCCGAGCGCGAACCCACGCGGTTGGTGGCGCCGGTGCGGTAGGCCCGGGCCTGCTGGTCGACGTGCACACCGGCCGCGCCCGAGCGGGCGTGCTCGGCGCGCTCCCGCACCGCCTCGGCCGGTAGTGCGTGCTTGTACCGGGTGCGGTTCTTCTTGTTGCTGCTCACGCGTCTCACCTCCGTCCGGTGCGTCAGCGACGCCCGACCGTAGCTGCCGGGGCGCTACGCGGTCAGCGGATTTTCGGGCCGGGTTGTTCCCGCTGGTCAGCGGCCGGTCGCGGGCTCGGCATACTTGCGCGGATGACCACCGCAGCCCAGCACCCGGTCCGCCACGTCGACATCCACCACGCAGCCCTCCGGCCCGACGACGCCGTCGAGCCCGCCGCGACCACGCGCCTGCGCCTCGCCTACCGCGAGGCCGGGGACCCCGCCGCCCCGGTGCTGCTCCTGCTGCACGCCCTCGGGGAGAGCTCGCTGTCGTGGGATCCCCTGCTCGACGACCTGGCGGCGCTCGGCTACCGGGTCCTGGCCCCCGACGCGCGGGGCCACGGCGAGAGCGAGCGGCCCGGGCAGTACTCGTACGAGCTGATGACGGCCGACACCCTCGCGTTCTGCGCCGCACTCGACATCACCGCCCCGGGGGGCCTCGCGATCGTCGGGCACTCGATGGGCGCCGTCACCGCGGCTCTCGTCACCACCGCCCTGAACGCCACCCCACCGGCCGCCGAGGCGGACACCACCCGACCGGCCGCCTCCCAGCCGGCCACCACCGAGGCGACAACGGCCCCCGTCACCCGCCTCGTCCTCGAGGACGCCGCCCCGCCCCGGCCGGGCGGGCCGCGGTTCGAGCCGTTCGACGAACCGGACCACCCCGTCCCGTTCGACTGGCCGCTCGTCAACGCGCTGCGCGCCCAGCGCGGCGACCCCGACCCGGCCTGGTGGGACGACGCGCTGGGGATCGAGGCGCCCGTGCTCGTGGTCGCGGGCGGCCCGACGAGCAACGTGGACCAGGCCGACCTCGCGGAGCTCGCGGACGGTGTGGCCCACGGCCGGCTCGTCGAGATCCGCGTGGGCCACATGGTGCACGACGAGGCCCCGGACGAGTTCCTCGCCGTGGTGACCGACTTCCTGCGGCGGTAGCCGCGCCACGCACGCGGCAGTCGGGCCCCGCACGCGGCAGTCGGGCCCCGCACGCGGCAGTCGGGCCCGACGCCG
>NZ_KI911664.1:0-767 GCF_000515355.1 Promicromonospora kroppenstedtii DSM 19349
CCCCTCGGCGGGCAGACCGCCCAGGACGGCGCTCGCGAGCGGCACGACGGCGGGCGACGCCCAGTCCTCGGGCATGCGCCAGCCCTCGGCGACCGTGCGTCTGCGCCATCGCGCGCACAGCGTGCCGAGTGCGTCGTCTCCTGCCGGTCCCGTGTTCATCGCCGGGCTAGACGGTGACACAGGCAGGTGGTGACGCCGCAACCGGAATCAGGCTGAAACTGTCCGGATCACCCCCCAGATCACCCCTGTGATCTGCGCAGTTACCCCCTTTTGCCCGTAGTATTCCACCCAAACGGGACAACTACATCGATGTGCCAAGGGGAGCGCTCTTCGGATGGTCGAGACGACCGGTTCCACCCCTGAGCGGCGGCCCGACGGCGCGCCTCCCGCCTCCGACGAACGGCTCCTGGCAGATCTCCGCTCCGGCCGTGACGAGGCGTTCGGTGAGCTGTACGAGCGTTACCACCGCACCGCCGCCGGGATCGCCCGGCACCTCGTGGGCGCGGGTCCCACGGTCGACGACGTCGTCGCCGAGTCCTTCACCTCCCTTCTCGCCGCCGTGCGCAACGGCGGCGGCCCGTCGAGCAACGTGCGCTCCTACCTGCTGACCACGGTGCGCAACACCGCGATCGGGGTGCTGCGCGCGCAGGGCCGGGCGGTGCCCGCCGAGGCGGAGCTGATCGACCGCCCGCACCACGACCCCGACCCGGTGCTGCTGGCCGACGACGACCGCCGCGTGCGGCAGGCGTTCGCGGCCCTGCCGCCGG
>NZ_KI911664.1:867-1247 GCF_000515355.1 Promicromonospora kroppenstedtii DSM 19349
CTCGCCGAACGCGGTGTCGTCGCTCGCGCGCCGCGCCCGTGCTCGGCTGCGGCGGGAGTACCTGCAGTCCCACCAGGACCGCGTGGCGCCCGGGTGCGAGGACTACGCGCCGCACCTGGCCCGGTACGTCGAGCAGACGCTGGCCGTGCCGGTGCACCACCGCGTCGACGCGCACGTGCTGGGGTGCGTGTTCTGCACCGCGGCCGTGGACCAGATGCGCGACCTCAAGCGGCGCATGCGGGTGCTGCTGCTCCCGTTCGGGTTGCCGGTCGCGGCGCTGGGGGAGCCGGAGCGCGAGAGGGCAGACGGGCTGGTGTCGGCGTCGGCGTCGCGGGTGGGGCTGCGGGGCCTGGGGCGCGGGAGTGCTGCGCGTGGGCCCG
>NZ_KI911664.1:1347-3195 GCF_000515355.1 Promicromonospora kroppenstedtii DSM 19349
TGGCGCGTGGACGGTCCGCGCGGCTCGCGCCTCGACGGGCTGCTGAGCCTGGACGGCGCCGGCCAGGTCACGCTCGACGTGCTCGACGAGGGGGACGCCGTGGTCTCGGCCACGCGCCTGGGCCTGCGGGGCAGCGACGGCGACCTCACCACGGGCCTCACGTTCGCGGGCCGGGCCGACCGCACGGTCTCCGACAGCTACGCCATGTCCACGGGCAAGAGCCGGCAGCGCACCTACACGCACCGCGAGTCGGTCTTCACCTTCACGGCTGCGGACGGCGGCCGGTTCAAGATCGCGGTCCGCGTGTCCGACGACGGCGTCGCCTACCGCTACCTCCTGGACGGCCCGGGCGAGCACCGGGTCGACGACGAGTCCGGCGCCTGGGAGCCGGCCGCCGACGGCCCCGCGTGGATGCAGCGCTCCTACGCCGTCAACTACGAGGCCGAGTGGAGCACCACGACCACCGCGGCGGGCAACGGCTCCGGCAGCGTCGGGTACCCGGTGCTGTTCGGGCAGGGCGACCGGTACGTGCTGGTCACCGAGGCCGACCTGCACGGCGACTACTCGGGCTCCCACCTGACCCACGAGGCCGGCGCGCTGCGCTACGACGTCGACCTCTTCGAGGGCCGCCCCGTCACCACCACCGGCGACCTGTCGACGCCGTGGCGGGTCGCGATCGTCGGTGACTTGCCGGGCGTCGTCGCCTCCACGCTGGTGGACGACCTCGCGACGCCCGCCGCCCTGGACCCGGCCGCCGACTGGATCAGGCCTGGCCGGTCGAGCTGGAGCTGGCTGACCGACGGGAGCAGCCCGCGCGACGAGGCGCGGCAGCGCGACTTCGTCGACCTGTCCGCCCGCAACGGCTGGGAGTACGTGCTGCTCGACGAGGGCTGGGACGCGAGCTGGGTGCCGCGCACGGTCCGCTACGCGCACACCCGTGGCGTCGACGTCATCGTCTGGTTCCACAGCCGCGACCTGCGCACCCAGGAGCAGCGCGACGAGTGGCTGCCGCGCCTGAAGTCGTGGGGCGTGAGCGGCATCAAGGTCGACTTCATGGACTCCGACTCGCAGGAGATCCACCAGTGGTACGACGACGTGGCCCGCGACACCGCCCGGTACGAGCTGATGGTCAACTTCCACGGCGCCGCCCTGCCCACCGGCCTGCAGCGCACCTGGCCGCACATCATGAGCTACGAGGCGGTGCGCGGCATGGAGAACGGCATCAGCCCCGAGCGCAGCCTGATCGTGCCGTTCACCCGCAACGTGCTGGGGTCCATGGACTTCACGCCCGTCGTCTTCTCCCGCGACAACGACAGGACGTCCAAGGCGCAGCAGGCGGCGATGGCGGTCGCGTACGAGTCGGGCTGGCAGCACATCTCCGACAAGCCCGAGGGGTACGACGACGAGCCCAACGCGCTGCCGTTCCTGCGGAACATCCCGGCGACCTGGGACGAGGTGCGGCTGCTGAGCGGCACGCCGGGGAAGGACGCCGTGCTCGCGCGCCGGTCCGGCGACCGCTGGTTCGTGGGCGGCATGCGCGCCGGCTCCGGGGACCCGCTGCTGCTCCCGCTGGCGGGCCTGACGCGCGGCGGCAAGGTGCAGGTCGACCTGCTGACCGACGACGGCGCCGACGGGTCCGCCACGGTGCACTCCACGGTGCGCACCAACGCAGGCGACACCCTGCGCGTCCCGACCGCGACCAACGGCGGGTTCGTCGCGGTCGTCTGCGCGGCGACCGGCGGGCGCGAGTCCTGCCTGGACCCGGTCGAGACCCGGCCGGACGCCATGATCACCGTCGAGCCGGCCGAGGCCGACGTCGAGCCCGGCAGCACCGTCGAGGTGCGGGCC
>NZ_KI911664.1:3295-4062 GCF_000515355.1 Promicromonospora kroppenstedtii DSM 19349
ACCCAGACCGTCGCGCGGCTGGCCCCCGGGCGGACCGCGCACGTCGCGTGGCAGGTCCGGGTGCCCGCCGAGGGCGCCACGGGCACCTTCGAGGTGCCGGTCGACGTCGCCTACCGGGCCGCCGGCCACGAGTACCTCGCGGCGAACCAGGCGACCCTGTGGGTCACGCCGCCCGCGCCGACCGGCAGCCCGTACGTCTCCGACCTCGACTGGACGGAGCAGTCCAACGGCTATGGCCCGGTCGAGCGCGACCGGTCCAACGGCGAGGCCGCGGGCGGCGACGGCAACCCGCTCCGGATCGCCGGCGTCACCTACGACAAGGGCATCGGCATGCACGCGACCGGCTCGGTGACCGCCTGGCTCGGCGGCGCCTGCACCGCGTTCAGCGCGCAGGTGGGCATCGACGACGAGGTCCTCGACAAGCCCGGCGACACCGGCGTCGGCTCGGTGCGGTTCGCCGTCTACGGCGACGGCGAGCTGCTCGCCGAGACGCCGGTGCTGTCCAACGACGACGGCGCCGTGGCGCTCGACGTCGACGTCACCGGGGTCCGCCGGCTGCGGCTGGTCGCGGACGAGGGGTCGGACGGCAAGAACTTCGACCATGCCGACTGGGCCGACGCGCGCGTCGAGTGCGGTCAGGGCTGATCGCACTCGTCGGGCTCGCCGGGCTCGTCGGGCTCGTCGGGCTCGCCGGGCCCGCTGGGTGAGCGTTCAGCCAGTGTTCAGCCGGCCGCCGTGCGCGCTTCGCCCCGGCGGCCGGTGGCGGC
>NZ_KI911664.1:4162-9810 GCF_000515355.1 Promicromonospora kroppenstedtii DSM 19349
GACCGCGCGCCGACCCCGAGCTGCAGCGCGTCACGGACGCCTTCATCGCGGCGTGCGCCGGGGGAGACCTCGCGGCCCTGGCGCGGATCCTGCACCCCGAGGTCTCGGGCTGGGCGACGTTGCGGGGCGTGCGCGTCGGGTTCGACGTCGGCGCCGAGCGGGTCGCCGCCGGCTCCCTGCGCTACCTGGGCCCGACGTCGGGCTGGACCCTGGCTCCGCTGCTCCTGGACGACGGGATGGCGCTCGTCGCAACGCGCGACGGCGCGCCTGTCGCGCTCATCCGGGTACTCGTCGCGGATGGCCTGATCACCGCGATCCGCACGGTCCTGCTGCCCTGATCCGCGGCTGGTCGGCAGTTTGCCCAACAGGCTTGGCAGTCTGCCCACACGCTGTGGCAGGTCGCCCTACAGGCACGGCAGTTTGCCTCACAGACTCGGCAGTTGGCATTGAGATCGGCACAGGCCTGGACCGATCTCAGTGCCAACTGCCGAAGCTTCGGGCAACGTGCCGATTGCCGCGCGGCGACCTGCCGATCCCAGTGCTACCCGCTCCCGCTCACCCCGCCCGCTCACTCCTCCCGCACCGCCCCGCTCGACCGACGCACCCGCAGCACCGCCTCTGCCTCGTACCGCACCGCCTCCGTGCGGCCCTCCAGGCGTTCCAGCAGCAGCCGCACCGCCTCGCGTCCCAGCTCGATGCCGCTCTGGTCCACGCTGGTCAGGCCGATCAGCGGGTGCCGGGCGATCGGCACGTCGTCGTACCCGACCACAGACACGTCCCGCGCGCCGAGCCCCGCCTCGGCGACGGCGCTGAGCACGCCGATCGCCAGCGTGTCGTTGCCCGCGAAGATCGCCGTCGGGCGGTCGGGGGAGGCCAGCAGACCAAGCGTCGCGGCGTGCGCCTCGGACCCGTCGAACAGCGTGTGCACCACTTGTGGCTCCAGCCCGGCCACGGCCATGCGCTCGCGGTAGACGGCGGTGCGCACCACGTGCGGCTCGGCGCCCGCCTGCCCCGCCCACGGCGGCTCCGGCCGAGACGGGTGGATCGTCAGGTGAACGATCCGGCGGTGGCCAAGACCCAGCAGGTGTGACATGACCTGCTCGGCACCGGACCGGTCGTCGCCCGTGATCGTGTCGTAGCGGTCGGAGCGGTCGTGCCGCCCGATCATCACGAGCGGCGTGCGCTCGGCGACCCGTTCGAGCCAGGCCGGGTCCACGCGCGGCGAGATCGCCACGATGCCGTCGACCTGGCGGTCGGCGAGGCTGTTGATCGCCACGTCGCCCTTCTGGTCCCGGCCGAGCGGCGCGATGATCATCTGGTACGGGGTGTCCGCCAGTGCCTCCGTGGCGCCGTCCACGATCATCGTCAGGAAGTCGTTGCCCACCTGCGGGATCTCGAACCCGAGCGTGAAGCTCGCCCCGCGCATGGCCCGCGCGGCGACCCGCGGCCGGTACTCCAGCCGCTCGATCGCAGCGGTCACCTGGGCCCGCATGTGGTCGCTCACGCCGTAGGCGTTGCGGATCACCTTGGACACCGCGGCCCGGGAGACGCCGGCCTCGCGAGCCACGTCCTGGATGGTCGAGGGCCGCGGGCGGCGCGTCGGTTCGGTGCTCATCGTGAGGCCATCCTGCCCGTGTAGATCGGTTGACACCAGAAATGGCGCCCCGCTAGCGTGCTCCCACTGAAAGGATTCATCGGTGCGAGTGTAGATCGCTCTACACGCCATCGTCCCATCCGTCTCTACAAGGAGGTAGAGAGATGTCCCGTGCACTTCCCACCAGCCGCAAGGTTCTCGCGACAGCAGCCGCCCTCGCCGTGGCCGGCGGAGCCCTGACCGGCTGCGCCGCGTCCGGCGGCGACGGCACCACCGAGATCACGTTCCTCACCTCGAACGACGCCCCCAACCCGGAGACGGCGGAGGCCCTGGCCGCCGCCTTCGAGGAGGAGCACCCCGACATCACGGTCACCGTCGAGATCCGCCCCGGCGGCACCGAGGGCGACAACCTGGTCAAGACTCGCCTGTCCACCGGCGAGATGGCCGACGTCTTCTACTACAACTCGGGCTCGCTGCTCCAGGCCCTCAACCCGGACTCCACCCTGGTGGACCTGAACGACCAGGAGTGGGTGGGTTCGCTCACCGAGGAGTTCACCCCCGTCGTCAGTACCGACAACGGGCTGTACGGCGCGCCGCTGGGCGCCTCCTTCGCGGGCGGCATCGTCTACAACAAGCCGCTCTACGAAGAGCTCGGCCTGACCGTCCCGGAGACCTGGGACGAGTTCATGGCGAACAACGCGACGATCGCCGCCGAGGCCGACGGCGTCGCCCCGGTCATCCAGACCTACGGCGAGACCTGGACCAGCCAGCTCTTCGTGCTGGGCGACTTCGCCAACGTGCTCGCCGTCGACCCCGAGTGGGCCGACCAGTACACGGCGCACCAGCGCTCCTACGCCGAGGAGCCCGCCCTGCTGGGCTTCCAGCACCAGCAGGAGGTCGCCGAGGCCGGCTACTTCAACGAGGACTTCCCGTCCGCGGCCTTCCAGGACGGCGCCCGCATGGTCGCCGAGGGCGAGGGTGCGCACTACCCGATGCTCTCCAGCGTCATCCAGACCATCCTGCAGAACACCCCGGACGCCGTCGACGACATCGGCTTCTTCGCGCTGCCCGCCGAGGACGCCGCGAACACCCGGGCCACCATCTGGCAGCCCAACGCGCTCTACGTGCCGAGGTCCACCGAGGGCGCGGAGCTGGAGGCCGCCAAGGAGCTCGTCGCGTTCGCGAACAGCGAGGCCGGCTGCGCGATCCAGAACGAGCTCCTGCCGCCCGCCGGCCCCTACGCGGGCACATGCGAGGCGCTGGACACCGCCCCGGCGCTCCTGGGCGACATCCAGGCCTACTTCGACGCCGGCGACACCGCCAACGCCCTGGAGTTCAGCTCGCCCGTCAAGGGCCCGAACCTGGAGAAGGTCACGGTCGAGGTGGGCTCCGGCATCAAGACCGCCGAGGAGGCCGCCGAGTTCTACGACCAGGACGTCGAGAACCAGGCCCGCCAGCTCGGCCTCGAGGGCTGGTAGGCCACCCGTGGTGGCGACCATGGCCGAGGCGCGGCCCGCCCGCCGCCGTCGGACGGCGGGCTCCACCTCGGCCACCCAGCGCAGCGTCTACCCCTCGTGGTTCTACCTGCCGGCCGGCGTGCTCTACCTGGTCTTCTTCGCGGTTCCCACGTTCGCGTCGTTCTGGTTCAGCCTCACCCGCTGGACCCTGTTCGACACCGAGTTCATCGGCCTGGACAACTTCATCCAGTTCTTCGCAGAACCGCAGCTCTCGCAGGGGTTCGTGAACACGCTGATCTACGGGTTCGTCACGTCGGCCGCCAAGGTGGTGCTCGGGCTGGCGCTCGCGGTGCTGCTCACCTCGCAGCTCGTGGGCCGCGGGTACCTGCGGTCGGTCGTGTTCTTCCCGGTGCTCGTCTCGACGATCGGCGTCGGCATCACCTTCAAGGCTCTGCTCGACCCGTTCGACGGCGTGGTCAACACGATGCTCGCCACGCTCGGCATCGAGGGGCCGGGCTGGTTCACCGACCCGAACCAGGCGCTGCTGACCATCGCGGCCGTCGACGTCTGGAAGGGCCTCGGCATCGCGACGCTCATCTACATCGCGGGCATCGTCGCGATCCCGCAGGAGTACTACGAGGCCGCCCGGGTCGACGGCGCGGGCCGGTGGCAGCAGTTCCGCTCCATCACGCTGCCGCTGGTCCAGCCCGCGACGGCCACCGTGATCATCCTGTCCCTGATCGGCGGCCTGCGGTCGTTCGACCTCATCTGGGCCACCACGGGCGGCGGCCCCGGGTTCACCAGCGACGTCATCGGGTCCGTCATCTACAAGCAGTACCAGGCCGGGTTCTACGGGCTGTCCACCGCGGGCAACGTGATCCTGTTCCTCGTGGTCACGGCGATCATGGTGCCGGTCTCCCTGCTGCTGAACCGCAAAGAGGTGGACCGATGAGGCGCGCCGGTTCGTGGGCCACGGGGATCGTGGCCATCGCCGTGTCGGTGGTGGTGTTCCTGGTGCCGTTCGGGTTCATCTTCGTGACGGCCTCGAAGGACGCGTCGGAGGCGTCGCGGCTCCAGTTCTCGTGGCCCACGCAGTGGGCGTTCACCGAGAACCTGACGGAGGTGCTCACCACCCGCGACGGCATCGTGGTGCGGGCGTTCCTCAACAGCACGGTGCTGACCGTGGTGAGCGTCGCCGTCATGGTGGTGCTCGCGGCCATGGTCGGGTACCTGCTCCAGCGGCGGCGGTCCCGGCTCAACCCGGTGGTGAACTTCCTCGTGCTGGCGGGGTTGATCGTGCCGCCCGCCGTGGTGCCGACCATCTGGGTGCTCCAGCAGACCGGCCTGTTCAAGACGATGCCCGGCCTCATCCTCGTCGAGGCCACGTTCGGACTGTCGTTCTGCATCCTGCTGTTCCGCGCATTCGTGGCGACCATCCCGCGCGAGCTCGACGAGGCGGCGATCATCGACGGCGCCGGGCCGCTGCGGCTCTTCTTCGCCGTCATCCTGCCTCTGCTGCGGCCGGTGATCATCACGATCGTCGTGGTGCAGGCCGTCAACGTGTTCAACGACTTCACCAACCCGCTGTACTTCCTGCCCGGCGACGAGAACGCGACCGTGCAGCTCACGCTCTACAACTTCCAGAGCCAGATGGTCAGCCAGTTCAACCTGCTGTTCATGGACATCCTCCTGATCACGGTGCCGCCGCTGGTCATGTACATCTTCTTCAACCGCCAGATCGTGGCCGGCATGACGTCCGGTGCGGTCAAGGGCTGAGAGGGGCCACCCGATGGAGACCAACCCCACCCGTGTCCGCGAGGTGCGCGTGGAGCGCCGCACCGACGGCGCCTTCGCCGACGTCCCCGACCCACGGCTGAGCTGGACCGTGGAGTCGGACGTGCCCGGCTGGTGGCAGGCCGCCGCCGAGGTGCGGCTCGACGGCGGGCCCGCGCTCCGCCTGGACACCGACGAGTCGCGGTTCGTGCCCTGGCCGTTCGAACCGCTCGCGCCGCACGCCCGGCACACCCTGGAGGTGCGGGTCACGGGCACGGACGGAGCGGTGACGCCCTGGAGCGAGCCCGTCACGGTGCGCAGCACCTTCCTGGCCGACGGCGAGTGGGCCGCCGCCTACGTGGGCCTCGCCGATCCCGTGGAGCCCGCGACGCCCGGCCTGCTGCGCGTCGAGCTCGACCTGCCCGGCGACGTGGTCCGCGCCACGCTCTACGCGTCCGCACACGGTGTCTACCAGGTCGAGATCAACGGCCAGGACGTCGACGACGCCGTGCTCAAGCCCGGCTGGACGGCCTATCAGCACCGGCTGGTGCACGAGGCCACCGACGTGACCGCACTGGTGCGGGCGGGCGCGAACGCCGTCGGCGTCCGGCTGGCCGGCGGGTGGTGGACCGAGAGGTACGGGTTCCACGGCGCCGCCCGCACCTTCTACGGGGAGCAGCCGGCCGCGGCCGTGCAGCTGCACGTCGAGCTCGCCGACGGGAATACCCGGGTGCTCACCACCGGGCCGGACTGGCGCGGGGCAGCGACCGGCGTCGTGGTCGCCAGCGGCATCTACGCGGGCGAGCGGGTCGACGCCGGCCGCG
>NZ_KI911664.1:9910-19378 GCF_000515355.1 Promicromonospora kroppenstedtii DSM 19349
CGGCCGCGGCGTCGGCGGCCCGGTTCGCGTCCGCGACCGACGCGGCGGCCACCCGGGCGACGGTCCGGCCGGTCAGGGCCTGCACGAAGTCGGTGTATCGCCCGCCCTCCGCGGGGACGTACCGCCCGTCGACGAACAGGTCGGCGGTGGGGACGGGGGAGGTCTCGCGTTCTGACATGACGGCTCCTCGTCGAGACGGCCGCCCTCGTCGTCGAGGGGGCACCAACGAGTATTCCGCGAGCGCCCCGCCGACGTCTTCTCCTATTACCCCTATTGCCAACGTTGACATAGAAGTTATTCGCTCCTACTGTTCACGCAGGCCGGGCCGGCGTGGTCCCGGCCGACAGCACCGACGAAGCAGCACCGACGAAGCAGCAGCGACGAACGATGGGGTTCGAATGAGCTACGTGACAGGCAGCGCGGCACCGGCCTCCGGTACGGCCGCGCTCTACGACCCGGGCGTCCTGGCGGACCTGGTCGCGCGGGTGGGCGAACGGCTGGGCAGCGAGGTGGCGGACGCCGTCGAGCGTTGCATGGCCGACACGCTCGCGCGGACGATCACGCCGCACCCGGACGGCACCGCCTTCGTGATCACCGGCGACATCCCGGCCATGTGGCTGCGGGACTCGACGACGCAGCTCGCGCCGTTCCTGCACCTGGCCGCGGCCGACGAGCGCCTGGCGGACACGATCGCGGCCGTCTCGCGGCGGCAGCAGGCGTCGATCCTGCGCGACCCGTACGCCAACGCCTTCAACGACGGGCCCACCGGTGCCGGGCACCGGGACCGCACGGGCGACCCGGTCACGGGCCAGTCGCCGTGGGTCTGGGAGCGCAAGTACGAGATCGACTCCCTGGCCTACCCGGTGCAGCTCGCCCACGACCTGTGGAAGGCTACGGGCCGCACCGACCACCTCGCCGACCTCGGCCCCGTGGGGCACACGGTCGTCGAGCTGTGGACCACGGAGCAGCGGCACGCGGAGGCGTCGTCGTACACGTTCGAGCGCGCCGACTGCCCGCCCACCGACACCCTGGTGCGCGACGGGCGCGGCCCCGAGACCGGGTTCACGGGCATGACCTGGGCGGGCTTCCGGCCCAGCGACGACGCCTGCACCTACGGCTACAACGTGCCGGGCAACGCGCTCGCGGCGACGGCGCTGCGGCAGCTGGCGGAGCTCGCCACAGAGGTGCTGCACGACGTCGACCTGGCCGCCCGGGCGGACGCCTTGCGCGACGACATCGAGCGCGGCATCCGCGAGCACGGCGTGGTGACCGGACCGGCCGGTTCGCCCGTCTACGCGTACGAGGTGGACGGTCTGGGCGGCGTGCTCCTGGCTGACGACGCGAACACCCCGAGCCTGTTGTCCCTGCCACTGACCGGCTGGTGCAGCCCCGACGACCCGCTCTACACCGCGACCCGCGCCCTGGTGCTCAGCGACGCCAACCCGTACTACTACCGCGGCACGGCGGCCTCCGGCATCGGCAGCCCGCACACGCCCGAGGGGCACGTGTGGCCGATCGCGCTGGCGATCCAGGGGCTGACCAGCACCGACCCGGCCGAGCAGCGCGCCCTGCTGGACCTCATCCTGGCCACGGACGACGGCACGGGCGCGGTGCACGAGTCGTTCCACGCGGACGACCCGGGCACCTGGACGCGCGAGTGGTTCTCGTGGGCCAACTCGATGTTCTGCGAGCTGGCCCTGGAGGTCGCGGGGCTGCGCACGCACCGCCGTCCGGCACCTGCGAGCAGACCGTGAGCGCCGCCGTCAGCGCCACCCGGCGGCAGCAGACCGTCAGCGCGTGGATCTTCCTGGCCGTGCCGGTCGCGCTGTTCGCGGTGTTCCTGCTGCTGCCGGTCGTCATGGCGGTCGGGCTGAGCCTGACCGACTACGCCGTCATCGGCGACTTCGAGTGGGTGGGCCTGGACAACTACGCGCGCATCGCGGGCGACCCCATCTTCTGGGTGGCCGTGCGCAACACCGCGCTCTACACGGTGCTGTACGTCCCGGCCGGCCTGGTGGTCGCGCTCGGCACCGCGCTGCTCCTCAACCGCAGCACGCGCACCGCCCGCGTCTTCCGCACCCTGTTCTACATCCCGGTGGTGTCCTCGACCGTGGCCACGGCAGCCATCTGGTTCTGGCTGCTCAACCCTCAGTACGGGCTGCTCAACGCGGTGCTCGGCTGGGTGGGCATCGACGGGCCGGCGTGGCTGTACGAGTCGCGGTGGGCCATGGTCGCCATCGTCATGATGAGCGTCTGGGCGGGGTTCGGCGCCAACATGATCATCTACCTGGGCGCCCTCCAGGGCGTGCCGGGCGAGCTGGTCGACGCCGCCCGCGTCGACGGCGCCGGGGCCTTCCGGGTGTTCTGGCACGTGACGCGCCCGGCGATCTCGCGCGCCACGTTCCTCATCCTGACGCTGCTGCTGATCGCCGCGTTCCAGGTGTTCGACCAGGCGTACGTGCTGACCAAGGGCGGCCCGGGCAACTCGACGCTGACCCTCGTCTACTACATCTACGACCGGGGCTTCGGACGGCTGGAGATGGGCTACGCCTCGGCGCTGTCCTTCGTGCTGTTCCTGGTCATCCTCGTCTTCTCCGTGGCCAACGCCCGGATCACCGGACGGGAGAACGACCGATGAGCGCCGTGACGGCCGGCCCCGTCCGGACCGGACCCGCCCTTGCGACCAGGCCCGCGCCGGTGTCGGAGAAGCGGCCCCTGACCGCCCGGAGCGTCGTCGGCAAGGTCGTGTGGACCGTCGCCGTCGTGCTGATCAGCGTGACCACCGTGCTGCCGCTGGTCTGGACGCTGTCCACGTCGCTCAAGCCGGAGGGCGAGATCCTCTCGTCCTACCTCCAGGTGGTGCCCGACAACCCCACCCTGGCCAACTACGTGGCGCTGTTCACGGACGGCCCGTTCGGCCGCTACCTGGCCAACTCGGCGGTCATCGCGCTCGGCGGCGTGGCCACCAACCTGTTCTTCGGCGGCCTGGCCGGGTACGCCCTGGCCAAGCTGCGCTTCCGCGGCCGCGGCGTCGTCTTCTCGCTGTTCCTGGGCTCCATGATGGTGCCGGGCATCATCACGATGGTCCCCACGTTCCTGGTGCTGCGCCGCTTCCCGCTGGTGGGCGGGAACGACCTGTTCGGCGAGGGCGGGGCGGGCTTCATCAACAGCTACGGCGCCGTGCTCATCCCGTTCGCCGCCGGACCGTTCGCCGTGTTCTTCATGCGCCAGTTCTTCCAGGCGCTGCCCGACGAGCTCGGCGACGCCGCCCGCATCGACGGCGCGAGCGAGTTCCGCATCTTCTGGAACATCTACCTGCCGCTGGCCCGCGCGGGCCTCGCGGTGCTGGGCGTGCTGACCTTCCAGGCGGGCTGGAACAGCTTCCTGTGGCCGCTCATCGCCCTCAACGACCCTGAGATGCTCACCGTCCAGGTGGGCCTGGCGGGATACGTCAACGAGTACCAGACGCAGTACGGGCCGCTGCTGGCCGGCACGATCCTGGCGAGCCTGCCGGTCCTGCTGGTCTTCGTCGTGGCCCAGCGCTACATCATCGAGAACTTCGCCCACTCGGGTACGAAGTGAGCACCCTGCAAAGGAGCAGAGTCATGAGGTCAGCAACACGGATCGCCGGGGCCCTCGTCGCGGCGGCAGTCATGGCCGGGGCGCTGAGCGCCTGCGGCGGCGCGTCCGACGGCGGCTCGGGCGGCGGGCCCGAGGAGGTCACCTTCTGGGGCTCCTGGTCGGGCGACCAGGCCAAGCAGCTCCAGGCGCAGGCCGACGCCTTCAACGCCGCCCAGGACGAGTACGAGGTCAAGTACGTGGCGCAGGAGCTCGTCGAGGAGAAGCTGCTGACGGCGCTCGCGTCGGGCAGCGTGCCCGACGTCGTCCTCTGGGACCGCTACAACACCCCGCTGTACGTGCCGAAGAACGCGCTCTCGCCGCTCGACGAGTACATCGAGGCCGACGGCGTCGACACCACCCAGTTCTACGACCAGGCCATGGGCGAGCTCGTCGTCGAGGGGGAGACCTACGGGCTGCCGCTGCTCGTGGACAACCGGTCGCTGTTCTACAACACCGAGCTCCTCGCGGACGCCGGCGTCGAGCCGCCCACCGACTGGGACTCGCTGAAGGACGCCGCCGAGGCCGTGACCGAGCGTGACGGCGGCAAGCTGAGCGTGGCCGGCTTCGCCCTGGACGACCCGGGCCTGTTCAACATCTGGCTCCGGCAGGCCGGCGGGCAGATGTTCAGCGACGACGGCGCCACCACGGCGTTCAACAGCCCCGAAGGGCTGGAGGTCCTGGAGTTCTGGCAGGGGCTGCTCGACGCGGGCGTCTACGAGCCCGGCTTCGGCGAGGGCGTCGACTCCTTCGCGGAGGGCTCCACCGCCATCAAGTACGACGGGCCGTGGGCCCTGACCGCGCTGGACGAGGCCGAGGTGGACTACGGGATCGTGCGGCCGCCCGTCGGCCCCGACGGCGACCAGGGCGCCGGCATGGGCGGGTTCGGCCTGGTCATCCCCTCCGGGGCGCAGCAGCCCGACGGCGCCTGGGAGTTCATCAAGTGGTGGACCACCCAGCCCGAGAACGGCGTCGACTTCGCGAAGATCTCCGGCTGGATCCCCGCGAACGTCGAGGCCGCCAACGACCCGTACTTCACGCAGGACGACCGGTACCAGGCCTTCATCGAGACGATGGAGTACGCCCAGGTGCGGTCCAGCATCCCCGGCGCGTCCGACGTCGAGGGCAAGGCCCTGATCCCCGCCCTCGAGAAGTTCCTCGGTGGCGAGACCGACGCCGCCACGGCGCTGAAGGAGGCCCAGGAGCTCGGCGACCGGATCCTGGCCGACAACGCGCAGTGACCCAGCCGTGTGCCGCGCGTCCCCACGGGGCGCGCGGCACACGCCCGTCCCGCACCACGACCGCGCACCAGCACAGAGGAGCCCCGTGACCGACCCCAACCCCTGGCCCGCCCGCGCCGACCTGGCCCAGCGCGGCCTGGACCACTTCTTCGGCGCGCCGGAGCCGCAGCTGTTCGACAACACCTACCCGGTCGGGGACAACTCGACGTTCAACTACTGGTGGCTCGCGCACGTCATCGACGCCCGGCTGGACGCCTACGAGCGCACGGGGGAACAGGAGTGGCTCGCGGCGGCCGAGGCGACCAGCGCCAACCTGCGCTCGCGGAACGACGGCTCGCTGTTCAACGACTACTTCGACGACATGCTCTGGTACGCGCTCGCCCTGGAGCGGCTGGCGCGGGCCACCGGCCGGCAGGAGCCCCTGGACGACGCCCGCGCCATCTGGGCGCACGTCGTCGAGCACGGGTGGACCGAGACCCACGGGGCGAGCGTCGCGTGGCGCAAGCAGCAGCTCTACTACAAGAACACGCCGGCCAACGGGCCGTTCGTCATCCTGTCCGCACGGCTGCACGGGCACGACCCGGACCCGCGCTACCTGGACCACGGCACCGTCGCGTTCGACTGGATCACCGCCACGCTCGTGGGGCCCGACGGGTTCGTCGAGGACGGCATCAACCGCGAGGGCGACGGCCGCATCGACACGCAGTGGCGCTTCACCTACAACCAGGGCCTGTACGTGGGGGCCGCGGTGGCGCTCGACGCCGTGCTGCACCGGCCGGAGCTCGTGGCCGCGGCCGTGCGGACGGCGACGACGGCGATCCGTGAGCTCGCGCCGCACGGCGTCGTCGGCAGCGAGGGGTCCGGCGGCGACGAGGGCCTCTTCAAGGGGGTGCTCTACCGCTACCTCGGGACGCTGCTGGGGAGGATCGGCCTCGACTCGCCCGACGCCGCGCCGCTGGTGGGCTTCGTCCGCACGAGCACCGACGCGCTGTGGGCCACGGGGCAGCGGGACGGGTCGCTGCTCGCCGGGGACGACTGGCGGCTGCCCGCACAGCCACCCGTGCACTACTCGACGCAGGTCAGCGCGATCATGGCGCTGGAGCAGCGCGCCGCGATCGAAGCGGCGCGGTGACCTGGCCAGGGTAGATTCCGCTGTCATATCCATTCGGTGAAAGGGCATCCGTGAGCCAGCCGCTCTACCTCGAGGTGTACGAGAAGCTCCGTGACGCGATCCACGCGGGCACGTACCGCGTCGGTGACCGGATGCCCGCCGAGGCCGAGCTCACCAAGCAGCTCGGGGTCAGCGCCATCACCCTCAAGCGCGCCATGGACCTGCTGCGCGACGACGGCTACATCACGCGCCGCCCGCGGCTCGGCACGGTCGTGGTGAGCGAGACCGCCACGAACGACGCCGGTCCGGGCGGCAGGCCCAGCCCGCTGATCGGGTGCGTGCTCACCGACTTCGACGACACGTTCGGCACGCGGGTGCTGGCGGGGCTGCTCGACGCGTCGGGCACCACCGCCAACCTCGTGGTCAAGCGCAGCCTGGGTGACGGCCAGGCCGAGGACGACCTGGTGCGCTCGCTGGTCGCGGACGGTGTCCAGGGCCTGATCCTGGAGCCCAGCTCGTCGCAGTACGTGCCCCCGGCGGTCCTGGAGCTGATCACCCAGCAGTTCCCGGTGACCATCCTGGACCGCGTGTTCGACGGCGTCCCGGTGTCCTCGGTCTGCTCCGACAACGTCTCGGCGGGCCGCCAGGCGGCCGAGACGTTGTTCGCCGCCGGGTACGACCACGTGGGCCTGGTCTCGGCGGCGAGCACGGTCTCGACCGTGCAGGACCGGCTCGACGGCGTCGTCGCCGCGCACGCGACCCGGCACGTGCCGTTCGACCCGGCGCACCAGTTCCGGCAGGTGCGCTCCACGGTGCCGGGCAGCGGCGTGGCGCCCGAGGAGGACATCGCCGAGCTGGAGAAGTTCCTCGCCGCGAACCCGGGCCTGACCGGCGTGGTCGCCACGGAGTACAACATCGCGGTGCTGCTGCGGGAGGCCGCGCAGCGGGCCGGCCGGGACGTCCCAGGCGATCTCGGCATCGTCTGCTTCGACCACCCGGACGCCTTCTACGACCAGGCCCGCTACCGCTTCACGCACGTCCGCCAGGACGAGGCGCGCATGGGCGCCGACGCCGTGCGGCTCGTGCTGGCCCAGCTCCGTGACGCCGGGCAGGTCACCAAGGTGACGCTGCCGACCGAGCTGGTGCCGGGCAGCTCGACGCGCTGATCTTCTGGGCGGGGCCCGATTCGGGACCGCGGCCGGCGGCCGTCAGGACGTGGGGCGGGTGAGCAGGTCCTCGACGGACGTGCCCGGCACCGACACGGTCACCTGGGTGTCCCACGGGTCGGCGACGGTCACCGAGCGGCCGTCGTCGGCGAAGGGGAGCGACGCCGCCCGCAGGCGGGCGGCGAGGGCGTCGAGGTCCTCGCGGCCGGGCACCGTGATCGCGACGTCGCCCAGACCCAGGCTGGCGGCGCGCGGCCCGGCGCCCGCGCTGTTCCAGGTGTTCATGGCGATGTGGTGGTGGTACCCGCCCGCCGAGGCGAACAGCGCGCCGGGGAAGTCCGCGAGCGTGGCCTCCAGGCCGAGCGCGTCGACGTAGAACGCCCGCGCGGTCGGGATGTCGCCCACCTGCAGGTGCACGTGGCCCACCTGGCCGGACCGGCTGGGCGCCGCCGCCAGCTCGGCCTCGGTCAGGTGCGAGCGCAGGTACGCGTTCGGGTCCAGCCACGCGCTGCCCATCTTGATCTGGCCGCGCTCGCGGACCCACTGGTCACGCGGCCGGTCGACATACAGCTCGACGCCGTTGCCCTCGGGGTCGGTGAAGTAGAACGCCTCGCTGACCAGGTGGTCGCTGGAGCCGGTGAACATGCCCCGGGGATCCTGCGCCGCGCGGTAGACGGTGGCGGCCAGGGCCGCGGCGTCGTCGAACAGGAGGGCCGTGTGGAACAGCCCGGCCTGCCGCTGGTCGCCCGCGGGCAGGTCGGGGGTGTGCACCAGGCGCAGCATCGGCGTGCTGCCCCGCCCCAGCACACGGTGCACCTCGCGGCCGTGGCTGCGTTCCTGCAGCGGCTCGAGCGCGAACGCCGAGCCGTAGTAGCCGGACATCACGTCCAGGTCGCCGACCCGCAGGGTGACGGCGTCCATGGCCATGGCCGGGGTGATGACCCGCTCGTGCACGGCGGGCGGTTCGGTCGGGCGGTCCATCGGGTGCTCCAGTCCGGGTCGGTGGGGGTCGGTGGCTCGGCGCGTGAAGCCTGGTTCGGCTCAGCGGGCGAGGCTCAGCGGGCGAGGCTCAGCGGGCGAGGCTCAGCGGGTGAGGCTCAGCGGGCGACGGCGAGGCCGCCGGTCCAGGGGAGCTGCTCGCCGACGGCGAGGGTGAGCTGCAGGAACCCGATGGCCTCCAGCTCGTGCGCACGCTCCAGCGAGCCGGCGTCGATCGCGGCGAGGCCGGAGGACGTGACGGCCGACATCAGCGCCTGCTTGGCGGCGGCGTCGTCCCCGGCGACCAGCACGGTGGTGGGCAGGTCGCCCACGCGCTTGGCGCCGAGCGTCGCGGCGAACGTGGTGTTGAAGGCCTTGAGCACGTGGCTGGCGGGCAGCTTGGCCTGGAGCTCTGCGGCGGCCGAGGAGCCCGCGGGCACGACCAGCGAGTCGAAGGTCTCGAAGTTCAGGGGGTTGGTGATGTCCACGACGACCTTGCCGGCGAGCTGCTCGGCGTAGGCGGACGCGATGCCGTCCAGCGCGGGGTAGGGGACGGCGAGGACCACGATGTCGCCGGTGACGGGCGCGGTGCCGACCTCGCCCTTGGCGATGTGGGCGACGTCGTGCCCGCCCCCGGCGAGGACGCCGCCGATCGCGTTCGCCATCGCGCCGGTGCCGATGATCGTGATGCTGGCCATGTGCTGCTCCTTCGGACACGGTCCGGGGTGCCCGAACCAGATTGTTGTACCTACAAGCACTGACCATAGACCCATTTAGTTGTAGGTGCAACTACCTGGTAGGGTGAGGGCATGAGCGAACGGCAGCTGCGGTACCCCGAACGGGTGGCCGTCGCGCGCCTGCACGCGCTGCTGGAGCTGCTGCCCACGGCGCTGGACAAGCGCATGCAGCCCGCCGGACTCACGTCGTTCGAGTTCACGCTGCTGGAGGCGCTCGCGGAGGCCGACGGCGGCAAGCTGCGGCTCAGTGCCCTCGCCTCGCGCACCAACGCCACGCTCGCCCGGCTGTCGCGCGTGGTCACGGGCCTGGAGCGCAAGGGCCTCGTGCGGCGCGCGCCCTGCCCCGAGGACGCGCGGGCGACCAACGCGGTGCTCACCGACCAGGGTCGTCAGGTCTACCGGGACGGCACGGGGCTGTACGCCGACGCGGTGTCGAGCATGATCCTCGACGGGCTGTCCGAGGGCGACGTCGACGACCTGGCGCGGCTCGCGTTCGCGATCCTCACGAGGCTCGACCCGGACCGCCGGCTGGCTGTTACGGCGGCGACGGGGGTGTCCGGGGTGTCGGCGGCGGGCGACGACTGCCCGGCCGACCCGGCGGCGGGCGGCGACTGCCC
>NZ_KI911664.1:19478-22701 GCF_000515355.1 Promicromonospora kroppenstedtii DSM 19349
GGCCGGACGGGGCGACGTGCGCGGCAGACCCGGCCGCCGTCGTCGACCCGGAGCAGCTCGCGGCCGAGGCGTGCCCGGCTGACCCGCCCCGCCCGCGCCCGTAACGAAAGTGCGCTTCTACCCAGTCTTTAGGCCCGAAACCCACGTGGATCCCGGGCGCAATGACTGGGTAGAAGCGCACCTGCGCGCGGGCCTGCCCGCGGCCCTCATCTCGAACGGGTTGGTCTGTGCTGAATAGGTGTATTGCTGCCATTTCTCCGGTAGGTTTTGGGTGAAATCACGAGCGCCTGGGGGCAACGTTGCGCCCAGGGGGAGGAGCCCATCGATGTCGATGTTCCGTCGTACCCGACGTGTCCTGCTGGCCGTAGCCGTGATCGCCGGCCTGCAACCGGTCGCCCTGGCGCATGCCGGGCCACCACCCACCGAATCCGTGCCGGTGTCCGCCGCACCACAGGCGGACGACGTCGACGCCGCCACCGCCGTGGCCGACGCCCGGGTCTCCGCCGACGTGCTGATGGACTCCTACGACCCGGAGAAGGCGTGGTTCGCGTCGAGCTGGTGGAACTCCGCCGTCGCGCTGCAGACCATCGGCGACTACATGAAGCGCACGGGCGACCAGAGCTACCTGGACGAGCTGGACCACAGCTTCGAGACCAACAAGGGCCCGTTCCCGGCGGGGGAGCGGTCCACCGACGAGATCTACGGCAACTTCACCAGCCGCGCCATCGACGACTCGGGCTGGTGGGGGCTCAACTGGGTCACCGCGTACGACCTGACCGGCGACGAGAAGTACCTCGACATGGCCCTCACCATCGGCGAGTTCATGAACGAGTTCTGGGACACCAGCACCTGCGGCGGTGGCATCTGGTGGAACGAGGAGCGCACCTACAAGAACGCCGTCACCAACGGCCAGTGGATCCGGCTGACCGCAGAGCTGCACAACCGCCTGCCCGGCGACACCCTCTGGCTGGACCGCTCCCAGGAGGCGTGGGACTGGTACGTGGCCAGCGGCATGATCAACTCCGACGGGCTGGTCCATGACGGGCTGCGCGACGACTGCTCCAGCAACAACGACACCGTGTGGACCTACAACCAGGGCCTCGGCATCGGCGCGGCGCTGGAGCTGTGGCGGGCCACGGGCGACCCGGAGCTCCTCGAGCAGGCCCGCTACCTGGCCGACTCCGCGCTGGGGTCCGACGTGCTCGTCAAGGACGGCGTGCTGACCGAGTGGTGCGAGGCCGCCGGTCGCAGCTGCGACGACAACCAGAAGCAGTTCAAGGGCATCTTCGCGCGCTACCTGATGGAGCTGGCGGACACCACGGGTGAGCCCGCCTACCAGCAGTTCGTCGCGGACCAGGCGGACTCGATCTGGGCGAACGACCGCGACGTCGTGGGCCGGCTCGGCCTGCGCTGGGCCGGAGCGACCGACACCCAGCCCAACGTGTTCGACTGGCGCACGCAGGCCAGCGCCCTGAGCGCACTGATCGCCGACGTGCCGCAGGAGCAGCCCCGCCGCACTATCTCCGCCGCGGCCTCGCCCGCGGTGGTGGCGGTGCTGCCCGCCTCCGGTACGGCCACTCGGGTGGGCCTCGACGTCGCGGTGGCGGCGACGTCGGCCCGGCCGGAGGCGCTGCCGCTGACCGTGCGGACCTCCGGACCGCGTGGCTGGAAGGTGACGGCCGACCGGACGCTGCGGCTGAGCCCGACCGGGCACGCCTCTCCGGCACGGGCGACCGTGCCCGTGGACGTGCGGGTTCCCGTCGGCACCGCCGACGGCAGCTACCCGGTGAGCGTCACCGTCACCGCCCGCTCGGGTCTGACCTACACCGCGCGCGCGGAGGTGCTGGTCGCGGGCGTCGTCGACTTCGCGGCCGGCTCGCCCGAGGAGATTCCCTGGCTCTGGGACGCCGGCGGGTCCGGTTTCAGCGGCGGCGGCAGCCGCTACGCCGACGGCGAGAGCGCGTTCGTCTACCGGTTCCCGTTCCCCGAGGGCACGACGTCGGCCCAGGTGGCCCTGGAGATCGACAACCAGTACGTCGTCGAGGTGGGGCCGGACGGCGAGTCCTGGACCACGGTGCTCACCGAGGACGAGCAGATCCGGGACGGCTCCAACCGGGCCGAGCACACGCTCGACCTGACCGAGCACCTCGGTGACGACAACGCCGCCTACGTCCGGGTGTCCGACGCCTTCCCGGCCGACGGCTGGGGCGGCGGCGTCTACCACGTGACGGCGACGTACGAGACGTCCTGACCGCTCCGCTCGACCTCTCGGTCTGACCGTTCCGCCCGACTGGTCCGCCCGCCCGATCGGGGCGATCTCCTTCGAGGCCTAAGTTTCTTGTCTTTGGACCGGTCCAAAGACAAGAAACTTAGGCCTCAAAGGCGGGGGTCGACGGCGCGGGTCGACGGCGGGGTCGACGGCGGGGTCGACGGGGGGCGACGGCGGGGTCGACGGCGGGGGTCGAGAGCCGGGGGCCGGCGGCTGGGTTGCCAGCAGGGCACGGCGCAGCGGGGCAGGACAGGGTCGGCACGACAAGGCCGGCAGGGCAGGATGGCCCCATGAGCGAATCCGATGTCTCCGCGATCATCAGCGAGGTCGAGGCCCAGGAGGCCGAGCTGGTGCTGCCCTCCTTCACGCACGACCAGGCCTGGCGCCTCGGCAGCCTGCTCGTCGAGCTCGCGGTCGAGCGCGACCTGCCTGTGACGATCGACGTCCGCAAGGGCACCCAGCAGGTGTTCCACGCGGCCCGGCCGGGCACCACGCCCGACAACGACTCGTGGGTCCAGCGCAAGGTGGCAGTGGTCTACCGGTTCGGCGCGTCGTCCTACCTCGTGGGGCTGCGGGCCAAGGCCAAGGGCACCGACTTCAACGCCACGCACGGCCTGCCGTTCCAGGAGTACTCGGCGCACGGCGGGGCGTTCCCGGTCCGTGTGACGGACGTGGGGATCGTCGGCGTGGTGACCGTGTCCGGACTGGCTCAGCAGGACGACCACGCCCTCGTGGTCGAGGCGCTGCGCGAGCTGGTCGAGGCTCAGCCGCTGGTCTGAGGTGCACCCGCCCCGCTCCGCCCGGGGCGGGTGCTGCGCATGTCGCGCGGCGTGTCGCAGCGGGGCGACCGTATGTACCCGGGGTGGGTTGCGCTGTGTAGACAATGTCTACGCAGGGCAACACACCCCGCGGACCTAGGTTCGCCCCGCTGCGACACGCCGCGCGACACGCGCA
>NZ_KI911664.1:22801-26890 GCF_000515355.1 Promicromonospora kroppenstedtii DSM 19349
CGCCGCCGCGCCGACGGTCTCGCCGTCGACGGCGATCCGGGCCTGCGCCGCCGTGGTGCCGTCGTTGTGGACGGTCGCGGTGACCGTCACGGTCCCGGCCGTCGGGTCGTAGGCGACCTCCGGCGCCGCCTCCAGCGTGAACACCGGCGGCGCGTAGTCGGACAGGTCCGCGAGGTCCTCGGGCGTGGCCGGCCGCAGCTTCACGGCGTGTCCGCCACCGCCCACCATGGAGGCCGAGATCGTGTCGGTCGAGTCCACCAGCGAGTGCGTCACCTCGACGGCTGTCGGGTTGCCCTTCCAGGAGGCGTCGCCGGCGTCGGCGTAGACGTCGGCCACGTAGGTGGTGCCCTCGTCGAGGAACTCCAGCGGCACCTGGACGGTGCGGTCCTTCTCGTCGGTGACCGACCCGAGGTACCAGGTGGTGCCGCTGCGGCGCGCCGTCACGGTGTGGTCGCCCAGGACGGCGTCGAGCACGTGGGACTCGTCCCAGACGGTCGGCATGTCCTTGAGGTAGGCGAAGGCCGCGGCGTGCTCGGCGTAGTTCTCCGGGGTGTCGGCCAGCATCTGCAGTGGGCTGGAGAACGTCGGGTAGAGCGCGAGCTGAGCCGTCGTCGTGGTCTGCACGCGGGTCTTGAGGTTCGCCGGGTCCCACGTCACGGCCAGCACGCCCGGCGTGTAGTCGGCGGGCCCGCCCATCCACCGGGTGAACGGCAGGATCGTGGCCTGCTCGGGCGGGTTGCCGCTCGCGCCCATGTAGTTGTGCTGCTCCATGCCTGCCACGCCCTCGCCCGTCATCATGTTGGGGTAGGTGCGCGACAGCCCGGTCGGCTTGATGGCCTCGTGGGCGTTGATCGAGATCTCGTGCCGGGCCGCGGACTCGATGACCCGCTGGTAGTGCTTGACCGCCTCCTGGTCGTAGTGGCTGCGGTTCACGCCGCCCAGCTCGAACCGCGTGGCGTACCCCGTCTTCAGGGCGTGGATGCCCCACTCCTGGTACTGGTCGAAGATCTCGTCCATGTGCGCGTCGTAGTAGTCGACGTAGCCGCGTGTCTCGTTGTGCGCCATGAACCCGACGCCGTTCTCCTTGGCGTACGCCAGCACCTCGTCGATGTCGACGTCGGCCTGGGGCGTGACGAAGTCCTGCCCCTTCCACTCGCCGCCCGCGTTCTGGTTCCAGCCCTCGGCCAGCACGTACTTGGCGCCGGACTCCACGGCCAGGTCGACGTACTCCTTGATGCGCGCCGTGGTGGCGCCGTGCTTGGGCCCGGCGTTCCAGGTGGTGTCGCGCCGCTGCAGCTCCCACCACACCCCGACGTACGTGCCGGGGTCGATCCAGTCGGTGGTGTCCGCGGCGCCGTCGTCGTCGGAGTCGACGTCGCAGATGGCGCACGGGGCGTTCAGGTTCTCGATGAGGTGCGACGCTGCGAGGTCGTCCGCGCTCCGGCCCACGGTGAGCGTGCGCCAGGGCGTGCCGAAACCGTCCGCGTCCACGTCGATCACGGCCTTGTCGCCGTTCGGCAGCGCGATGAGGTCCGAGACGAGGGTGCCCGGCGTCGTGCCGCGGACCACCGTCATGCTCGGGAAGTCGATCAGGGCCGCCTCGTGCAGGGCCAGGAAGAGGCCGTCATCCCGGGACATCGTGATCGGTGTCTGCGCGGAGGCGACGTCGGGCAGCGGCTGCGTGCGGTAGTGCTGCTCGTCCGCGCTCCATCGCGTGCCCGCCGGGATGGAGTACGCCGTGAGGTCGGCGGGCAGCGCGAACTGCGTGGTCTCGCCGGACACGACGACGCCGTCGCCGAGCGCGTCCTGCTCCGGGAAGACGTACCGGAAGCCGACGCCGTCGTCGAACACCCGGAAGACCACGTCCAGCTCGACGCCCGAGGTCTCGTGCACGGCGTGCACCGTGAGCTCGTTGGCGTGGTTCTGCACCCGGGCGTCGTTGCCCCAGGCCGGCGTCCAGGTCTCGTCGACGACGTCGCGCTGGGTGGAGGTGACGGCCAGGCCCTCGGTCAGGTCCACCGCGGGCTCGCGCAGCGTGAGCCCCAGGCCCGACGGCGCGACGACGGTGGTGGTCCCGTCCCGCACGACCTGGTACATCAGGGTGCCGTCGACGACGTCGACGGCCGCCTCGATCGAGCGGTCCGGCGAGGACACGGTCCAGCCGGCGAGCGCTCCGGCCTCCTGCGCCGTGTCCTGCGCGGCCGCCGGGGCCGCGGTCGCGACGACTGCGGGCAGCAGGATCGCCAGGGCGGCGGCCACCGCGGCCGGCGCCTGGCGACGTCTGCGCGGGTCTCGCGGTCTGCCGCTGTTTCGGTTGCCTGAGGGCAGGTGCACGTTCTCTCCCGGACGTCGGTGTCGGCAGCGCCGGATTGCCTCGATGCAGACCAGCGGCAGAAGTGAGTTTTCCCAGCGGCGCTGTGCACTGTCAAGGCGCGGCGGAGCTTTCACCCCGAGCCGGCAGTGACCTCCCGCACCCACGTGTCGCCCTCCGGGCGGAAGCCCACGCCGCGCAGGTACGCCTGCTCGCCCTGCGCGGCGTGCGGCACCACGACCCGGTCGAACCCCTTGGCCGCGAAGATCCCGCTGCGCCGGTACACGAACTCGCCCGGAGTCAGGTCGCGGAACCGCTTGGACACCCAGTCGAGCTCGACGACACCCGCGCCGTTCCCGGCGTCGCGCACCTCCACCACGCCCACGGTCTCGTCGCCGCGCTGCACCAGGAACGCCGACCGCTGCTCGCCCGGCTCCGGCTGCGCCACGAACCCCGGCGCGAAGCCCGCGATGTCCGCCGCGTGCGTGCGCAGCACGTGCAGCAGGTACGCGTCGTCCGGCGCCACCTCCACCACCTCGTAGACGGCGGCGTCGTGGCGCTCGCGGGTCAGGCGGCGCAGCCAGTAGATGTTGATGAGGCTGATCGCGGCGTTCATCGCGAAGAACGGCCAGATCCCGAGGATCGCGTTGTACGTGGTCGCGATCAGGGAGCCGGTCAGGTTGAGCCAGCGGAAGCGGAACACCCGCGCCTGCGTCAGCGACAGCACGACGAGCGCGGAGCCGACCCAGCCGGCGATCTCTAGCCAGGGGAACATGCCCTGACCTTAGTGCTCCCTCGTTCTCGCCGGCCGACTGCCGAGGTTGTGTTCAAGCCACGAGGCTGCAACGTTTCAAGCGCGTTCCTGCGGGCGGGAGCTCGTGGGCTGAACAGAACCTCGGGTGCGGACGGCGGAGCACGCCGCGATCTGCGCATCACCGGGCCGGACGGCCTGCGGCGATGCGCGGCCTGCGAGCGTGGGCCGGCGAGGCCGCCCCGGCCTGATCGTCCGCCCGCGCCGGGGCCTCACCACGACCAGCCGCGGGAGCTGAGCTCCAGCTCCTCCCGCAGGCGTTCGTCGGCCGCGGAGCGTTCGTCCGCGCGCAGGGGGTCGGCGTCCGTGGGCAGGTCGGCGAGTCGGCACGCCTCGCGCAGCAGCGCGTCGTACGCGCCCTGCACCGCGAACCAGTGGTGGGCGCGGGCGTACAGGCCGGGGTCCTCCTCGACGTGGCGCAGCTCGGCCGCGAGCTGCCCGAGGCGAGCCTGCAGCCGCAGGGTCACCAGCGGGTCGGGCGCCGGCTTCGGGCGCGTCAGGAACGACCAGACCATGGTGGCACCGCCACGTCGTCGTCGCGGAAGGGGTACCTCTCCAGCGTAGGTCCGCGGGGCGGCCACGGCTATACCGGTGGGCAGGGTCGCCCGCTGTCGTGGTGCGGCGGCGGGCGACCCCGGCATCAGTCGGAGTAGCAGAGGTCGCCCTCGCACCCCGCCCGCACGTCCGAGCCGTGCACGCCCATCACGACGGCGCCCCCGGTGTCGCTGTCGCCGATCTGGGTGTTGACCGGGCCGGAACCCCCGATCACGACGTTCGAGTCGTCGTAGGTGACGATGTTGCGCTGGCCGCGGCTGCGGATCGACACGTCGTCGAACCCGTCGGCCCCGACCACGATCGCACCCGGGCCCGTGGCCGAGGACGCACCCTCGTCGGTCACCGTGGCGTAGCCGGACGTCGCGGCCCCGGCGGGCGGGCCGGCGGCGGGCACAGGGGGACCGGCCGCCTC
>NZ_KI911664.1:26990-27167 GCF_000515355.1 Promicromonospora kroppenstedtii DSM 19349
ACGGGGCCGGAAGGTCGGAGCCGTCCTGACGCCCGAGGACGCCGACCGCTGGTGGCCGCTGTTCGCCGAGCGTCCCGACCTCGCGGACGAGTACCTCGACGGCGGCGACGGCAGGCGGCACCCGGATGAGGACGCCGTCGACTTGCGGGCGATGGTCCTGACGATCCTCGAACGGTT
>NZ_KI911664.1:27267-30199 GCF_000515355.1 Promicromonospora kroppenstedtii DSM 19349
CACGCCGACGACGACGACCGCGCGGTCGCCCGCGGCGTCGGTGACCGTGCGGGCGACGTCGGCCCGCTCCCTCGGGGTCAGGGCGTAGAACTCGCCGGTGTTGCCGTTGGGCGTGATCGCGCCGAGCCCGGCGTCGACCAGGCGGCCGGCGAGCCGCCCGGTCAGGGCGAGGTCGACGGCGCCGTCGGGCGCGTAGGGGACGACGGGGATGCCGACGACCGTCCGCAGGCGTTCGACGATGTCGTGGTACCCGGTCATGATTCTCCGTTCTGAGGGGTGCCGGTCCGCGGGGATCCGGCGGGGTCCTGCGGGTCGGCGGGCGTCTCGGTGCCCGTCCGGCCGTCCTGCTGCTCGACGGGCTTGATACGCACCCAGAAGCCGTAGACGGCGGCACTGACCAGGCAGCTGATCGCGGCGAACACGAGCGGCCACAGGTAGGAGCCGTCGGACGCCGTCAGGGCCAGGCCGATGGCGATCGGGCTGATCAGGTTGCCGAGCTGTGAGCCGAAGTTCTGGAAGCCGGCCAGCGAGCCGACGCGGTCGGGGCTGGGGGAGACCTCGGCGGGGAGGCTGAGGATGGCCGCACCCGCGAAGGAGTGCGCGGCGCTGGAGACCGTGAGGACCACCATGAGCACCACGTTGCTCTCCACGAACGGGCTGAACCCGATGCACGCGCTGAGGACGAGGCCCGAGATGATCGGCACCTTGCGCGCGACGTTCGGAGACAGGCCGCTCGCGAGCATGCGGTCGGAGACGATGCCGCCCAGCACCGTGGACCCGATGCCGATCACGGCGGGCAGCGCGCCGACCATGCCGAACTCGGCCTCGGTGAACCCGCGCTCGTTGAGCAGATAGCTGGGGTACCAGGTCAGGAAGAACGCACCGGCGAGCGACCGGAAGACGTAGCCGAGCAGGAGCGCCCAGGTCTGGTTGTCGCGCAGCAGCGTGCTCCAGCGCACCTCCTCGCCGCTGTGCCGCACCATCTCGGCCTGGTCGGAGCGGATGTGGTCGAGCTCGGCGGCGTTGACGCGCTTGTGGTTCTGCGGGGCGCGGTAGATCGCGAGCCAGCCCAGGATCCAGAGCAGGCCGACGGCGCCGATCACCACGAACGTCCAGCGCCAGCCCGCGAAGACCGCGATCGACGTGACGATCGGGATGGACAGTGCGGAGCCGATCTGCTGGCCCATGTCGAACAGGCTGGAGGCGAACGCTCGTTCACGGCGCGGGAACCAGGTGGAGACCACCTTGATGTTCGCCGGCTGCACCGGCGCCTCGCCGATACCGAGGCCGAGCCGGAAGACGATCAGGCTCGTGACGCCCGTCGCGAAGGCGGTCAGCGCCGTCCAGACCGACCACCAGCCCACGGCGATCGGGTAGATGACGCGCGGCCCGAACTTGTCCAGGAGCCAGCCCGACGGCACCTGGAACAGGGCGTAGGTCCAGAAGAACGACGACAGCAGCACGCCCTGGACGGCCGGGCTGATGTGGAAGTCCTCCGAGATGAACGGCAGCGCGACGCTGAGGGCGGCGCGGTCGAGGTAGGCGATGGTCAGGCCGAGCGCCGAGAACGCGACGATCGTCCAGCGCATCTGGCTGCGCCGCGCGCGGGCCGCGACAGCCACGGGCTGCTTTGTACTATTGAGCATCGTTGCTCCTTCATCGAGTGACGTGCGTGCTCCGTCATGGAGCACTCGTTGCAGAGGTGCGGCCCGGGAACTTGGCGGTGAACGGGCTGCACCTCGTCTGCTGCGGTCCCGGCTTGCCCAGGCCCGCTTGCTCAGGTCCTGCGGGTCAGGCGGTCGCACCTCCCTGGCGGAGCCGGTCGAGGAAGCCGGCGATGTGCCGGCGGGTCAGGTCCGCGGCGAGGTCGGCGTCGCCGGCCTCGGCAGCGGCAAGGATCTGTTCGTGCTCGCGCGCCTCCTCCCGCCAGCTCGGCTCCTTGGCCCACGTGGTGACGGCGGCGAGCGCCGTCTGGTCCCGCAGGCCCTCCAGCATGCCGGTCAGGATCGTGTTGCCGGCCGCGCCCCAGAGCGCCGCGTGGAAGGCCCGGTTGGCGAGGCTGCGCTGTGCCGGCTCCGTGACCTCGGCCGCGCGCTCCAGCGCCGCCCGCGCCGCGGCGGTGTCCATGCCGCGCAGGACGCTGCGCCGGGTCGCCTCTGGCTCCAGCAGCAGCCGCGTCTCGTAGATGGCGACGGCGTCCGCCTGCGTCAGCTCGCGCACCCGCACGCCGACGTAGGGCCGCACGACGACGAGCCCGCTCAACTCCAAAGTCTTGAGCGCCTCACGGACCGGCGTCTTGGACATCGCCAGCTCCTGCGCGAGCTCCGCCTCGACGAGCGCCTGCCCGGCGGCGAGCCGGCCGCTGAGGATGCCCTCCTTGATGGTCGCGAGGGCGTGCTCCGTCCGGGAGGGCAGAGCGGTCAGGGCGGGAGGCGTCGTCGGCACGTCGTACATCATATATGACGCTCGGGTGTGGTCGGGAAGTCCCCGGGATCCGACCGGTTCCTGCTCGCGGCGGGCGGGACCGGGCATGTCAGACCCCGCCCATAAGATCCCGATATGTACTTATTCGATGGGGAAGCGGCTGGCCGGGAGGCCACCGACGACGTGGTGTCGGGCCTGGTGGACGCGGTACGGGACTGCCTGGCGCCGCTGAAGGTGGCCCAGGTCTTCGACCTGGCGGTCGACCACGTGCTGCGGGACAGCGGGTCCGAGGCTCTGGAGCGGCTGCGCGAGCGCCCGCGCGGCGCGAACGTGGTCGCCGAGCCGGACGGCTACCACCCGAGAGAGCTGACGACGGCCGTCGCCGACCTGCACCCCGGGTGGACCCGGCGGGACGCCGACGTCGCCCGCCTCGCGATCTACCGGACGGCGCCGGTCGACCTGCTCGCCCGGTTCGGGCGGGTGCTGCACGCGGCCTCCGCCCGGGCCG
>NZ_KI911664.1:30299-67482 GCF_000515355.1 Promicromonospora kroppenstedtii DSM 19349
CCGGCCGCCGGGCGCCCGCCGCCGGGGCCGGGTCGCGCCGCATCCGCACCTCGCGGCGCCGGCCCAGCACATCGCCGCTGTCCTCGGTCAGGAGCAGCGTGCCGTGGTTGGAGTCCACCTCCAGCAACCCCTGCGCCAGGAGCTGACGCGCCACGGACCGCCACTCGCCGTCCGACAGGTCCTCGCCCACGCCGAACACGGTGAGCTGGTCGTGGCCCCACTGCGTGATCTTGGGCGTGGCCTTGCCCCGCAGGATGTCCACCACGTGCCCGACACCGAACCGCTGGTTGCGCTCGCGGTCGAGCCGCAACACCGCGGACAGGAGCTTCTGGGCGGCGACCGTGCCGTCCCAGGCCTCGGGCGGGTTCTGGCAGGTGTCGCACGCGCCGCAGGCGCCCGGATGTTCCTGGCCGAAGTAGCGCAGCAGCTGCGCGCGGCGGCACTCGACCGTCTCGCAGAGGGCCAGCATCGCGTCGAGGTGGGACGACAGCCGGCGCCGGTGCGCCAGGTCGCCCTCGGACTCGGCGATCATCTTGCGCTGCTGCACGACGTCGGCCAGGCCGTAGGCGAGCCACGCCGTCGACGGCAGGCCGTCGCGCCCGGCACGGCCCGTCTCCTGGTAGTAGCCCTCGACGGACTTGGGCAGGTCGAGGTGCGCCACGAACCGCACGTCGGGCTTGTCGATGCCCATGCCGAACGCGATGGTCGCGACCATGACCACGCCGTCCTCCCGCAGGAAGGTGGCCTGGTTGGCCGCGCGCACCTGGGCGGGCAGGCCCGCGTGGTACGGCAGGGCGCGGACGCCCTGCTCGGTGAGCTGTTGCGCGGTCCTCTCGACCGACGCGCGCGACAGGCAGTACACGATCCCGGCGTCGCCCTCGTGCTCGGTGCGCAGCAGGTTCAGCAGCTGCTTGAACGGGCTGTCCTTGGGGGCCACCCGGTAGGTGATGTTGGGCCGGTCGAAGCTCGACACGAAGTGCCGCGCCTGGACCAGGCCCAGGCGCTCCGCGATCTCCTCGCGGGTGTGCTGGGTGGCCGTCGCGGTCAGCGCGATGCGCGGCACCCCGGGCCAGCGTTCGGCCAGCGCGCCGAGGCGCAGGTAGTCGGGCCGGAAGTCGTGCCCCCACTGGGACACGCAGTGCGCCTCGTCGATGGCGAACAGCGCGATCGTGCCCTGGTCGAGCAGCCGCGCCGTCGACTCGACGCCGAGCCGCTCCGGGGCCAGGTACAGCAGGTCCAGCTCGCCCGAGCGGTAGGCCTGCTCCACCTGGCGGCGCTGGTCGGCGTCCTGCGTGGAGTTGAGGAACCCGGCGCGCACCCCGAGCGCCTCCAGGGCGTCGACCTGGTCCTGCATCAGGGCGATCAGCGGGGAGATGACCACGCCCGTGCCCCGGCGCACCAGCGCGGGGATCTGGTAGCACAGCGACTTGCCGCCGCCCGTCGGCATCAGCACCAGGGCGTCGCTGCCGCCCGCCACCGTCTCGATGATGTCCTGCTGGTCGCCGCGGAACGAGTCGTAGCCGAACACGTCGCGCAGCACGTCGAGCGGCGTCGGCGCCAGATCGAGCGCGGACGCGCTCCCGTCGAGCTCGGGCGCGGCGGTGTCCGGGTGAGTCATGGCGGCCAGTGTGCCAGCCGACACCGACACCCGCGACGCCCGCGTCTCCCGGGCGGCCGGGTCGCTAGCCGGCGAGCTCCCGCAGCGCCGGCAGCGCCCGCTCCAGCATGTCCGCGGTGGCGGTCAGGCTGATCCGGAAGTGCCCCGGGCGGTCGAACACCGTGCCCGGCAGCACGTACACGCCACGTTCGGCGAGCGCGCCCGCGAAGGCGACGGCGTCGCCGCCGGGCGCGACGCTCCACAGGTAGAACGTGCCCTCGGGCACGGTGAGGTCGTACCCGGCCGCGCCCAGGGCGCCCACCATCAGGTCCCGTCGCCGCGTGAGCTCGGGCACGTCGATCGACACCTTCTCCAGGGCCGGCACCGAGTACTGCATCACCGCGTCGGGGAAGCCCCAGCCCAGGCCCATCTGCAGCGGCACCAGGGCCGAGCGCAGCTCGGCGCGCTCGGCCCCGGGGATCCGCGGCGACAGCGCGAGGTAGCCCAGCCGCTGGCCCGGCGCGAGCAGGACCTTGCCGTAGCTGTAGTCCACCAGGGTCCACGGGTAGCACTCGGCGGGGCTCGTGAAGCCGATCCCGTCGAACCTGATCCGGCGGTAGGGCTCGTCCGACAGCAGCCAGATACGGCGGCCCGTGCGCGCCGACGCCGCCTCCAGCACCGTGGCGAGCTCGTCCAGCCGGTCCCGGCCGTACACCCGGCCGGTCGGGTTGGCGGGCGAGTTCACGACGACGACGCGCGTGCGCGGCGTGATCGCCCGTGCGACCGCCTCGACGTCCAGGTCGAAGCTGCCCGCCGCCAGCGGCGCCCGGACCGGGACGAGGTCGGCGGCCCGGAGCATCGGGGCGTAGAACCAGCCGGGCTCAGGGACCACCACCTCGTCGCCGGCGTCGGCCACCAGCCGGAACGCGACCGCGATGGCCCCGAACGCGCCCTGCGTCATCGCGATGTCCTCCGGCGCGAACGGCACACCCAGCTCCGCGTCCAGGCCCGCCGCGATCGTCTCCCGTGCCGGCGCGAGGCTCGTCTTGTACGCGAACCAGTCCTCGGACCGCGGCTCCACGTTGGCCCGCAGGGCGTCGACCAGTCCGGGCAGCGGCATCTCGTGCGGGTCGCCGAACGTCAGGTCGACGACGCCGGGCTGGCCGTCCAGGGCCCGCAGCGACAGGAAGAACGACGTGACGGGCTCGATCGCCTCCTGCGCCGCGCGAGCCCTCTGGGACAGGGACATGCCGTGCTCCTCCCGCGAGAATCAGGCGGCCCCCTGTGCTCCTCATGATGCCCCCGAACCGCGGAGCGCGACATCGCGCGGCGGGGTGGTCAGCGCCCCAGCTCGGCCGGCAGCAGCTCGAACGTGCGCACGTGGGCCGCGCGGGCGTGCCTGGTCATGTACCCGGCCACAGGCCAGGGCGCGGCGACCTCGGTGTTCTCGGTCAGCACGGCTCCGTCGGGGTCCGGCGTCGCCCGGGTCACCGTGCGCAGCGTGCAGCCTGGTGCGGCGTGCACCGACGACGTCATGACGTCGTCCGCCGAACGCTCCACGCGGGCCGGGAAGCGCAGGGTGTACCGCAGCGGGCCGAGCCGGGGCCGCTCGACGACCTGCCAGTCCTGCCAGGGCCCGTCGGGCCCTGTGCCGCTCGCGACGATCTCGGCGGACACCAGGTAGGGGTGCAGGCCGCGGTGCCGCGCGAGGTCGGTCAGGAAGTCGATGGCCTCGTGCGGGCCGACCGGGACGGAGGTGGTGAGAACGAAGCTGCGGGTTGTCACGCGAGAAGTGTGGCGCACGCGGTTCCCGGGGGGTCAGGCCCGCCGCAGGTCGTCGTACGTGGCCAGGGGCACCAGCCCGGCCGCCGCCTCCGCGATGTGGTGGTCCCCGGCGACCAGGACGTCGGCCTGCAGGGTGGCCACCGCGAGGTACTCGGCCTGGGCGGTGTCCGCCCAGCCGAGCTGCCGCGCGACCTTCCACGCGGTCGCGCGCGAGACCCGGTCACCGAGCAGGCGGATCTTGAGCGTGGCGAGCCGGTCGAGCAGGCGCCGCGCCGCCCGATCGTCCAGGAGGCCGGCGGCCGCGTCGTGGTAGAGCATCGACATGGCGTGGCTCCGCAGCACCACGGGCGCGACCAGCGGCACGTGGGCCCCGGCGCCCGGGTCCTCACGCACCAGCCGCAGCGCGGTGACCGCGTCGATCGCGAACCGGGTCGGCGTCGTCCGCGTCTTCCTCACCGTGTTCGGGCCGCCCGCGGGTCTCTGAGTTGGTCCGTCCATGGGTCAAGGGAACACCCGATCGCTGTCACCCGCCGTCACGGATCGCTGCACCTGCCGGTCAGAGGGACGAGAGGGACGGACGACGAGAGGGGACGAACGAGATGAGCGACATCGCCGAGCGGGAGACCACGGGCGCCCTGGTGCTGCCGGAGGCGGCCGGGCACCGGGCGGTCACGGCGCCGGGGACGGTCGAGGCCGGGTCGGTGCGGGTGCGCGCCTACAGCGCGGGCGTGCTGGTGGCCGACGCCGACCCGCCGCTGCTGGTCTGGGAGCACAGCTACTACCCCCAGTACTTCTTCGCGCCCGACGACGTGCCGGCCGGCCTGCGCCCGGCGGGTCCGGGGCCGAGGTCGCGGAGCCTCGGCGTCTGCGAGCTGTTCGACGTCGTCGTGGGTGACACGGTGCTGACGGGCGCCGCCCGGCGCTACCCGGAGGCACCGGTCGAGGACCTGCGTGACGCGGTGACGCTCGACTGGGCGGCCTTGGACACCTGGCTCGCCGAGGAGGAGGTGATCCACACGCACGCGCGCGACCCGTACGTGCGGGTCGACGCGATGCCGTCCGGCCGGCACGTGCGCGTGGTGGTGGGCGGCGAGGTCGTCGCGGAGTCGCGCCGCCCCGTCGTCCTGGTCCAGACCGGGCAGCCGCCCAGGTACTACCTGCCACGGGTCGACGTGCGGATGGACCTGCTGCGGCCCACCGGGACCGTGAGCTTCTGCGCCTACAAGGGCACGGCCGCGTACTGGAGCGTCGTCGCCGGCGGCAAGGTGCTGCGCGACGTCGCCTGGGGCTACGACACGCCGCTGCGCGAAGGGCTGCGGATCGCCGGGATGGTCTGCTTCTGGCCGGAGAAGAACGCCGACCTGGAGGTCTACGTCGACGGCGACCCGGCGCAACCGGTCCGGCGCCGGTAGCAGGCGGCACGGGCTCGGGCGGCGCGGCAAGATGAGTCCATGCCCGACCCCGCACCCGACCCTGTACCGGCTTCCCCGGAGGTTGTCGCGGGCCTGGCGGTCCCAGGTACGACGGCGGCCGCCGAGGCGACCGAGCGCGTCCGTGGGATGACCACGCCCGCGCTGTTCCAGCACTCCCGGCGCGTGTACCTCTTCGCCCTGCTGCACGCGCGGCGGCTCGGCGTGCGTCCCGACCCCGAGCTGCTCTACGTGGCGGCCTTGTTCCACGACGCGGGCCTGCTGACGCCGTTCTCCGAGGTCGAGCAGCGCTTCGAGGTCGACGGCGCCGACCATGCCGAGGCGTTCCTGCGGGAGCGGGGCTTCTCGGCGTCCGCCGCACGGACCGTCTGGACGGCCGTCGCGCTGCACACCACGCCCGGGATCCCCGCCCGGATGGGGCCGGAGGTCGCGACCCTGAACCTGGGCGTCCTGACCGACGTCGTCGGCCGCGGGCTGGACGTGCTGGACCGCGACCAGGTCGCCGAGATCGTGGCCGCCCACCCGCGCGGGAACTTCAAGGACGACTTCCTGCGCGCCACCGTGGACGGGTTGCGGAACCGGCCGGAGACCGCCAACGGCACCGTGAACGCCGACATCCTGGAACACCTCCTGCCCGGCTACCGGCGCACGACGACGGTCGAGCGCGTGCTCGGCTCGCCGTGGCCGAGCTGACCCGAGTCACGGGACCACGCGACGCACCTCGTCCATCGCCTGGGTACCCAGCACGATCGCCAGTGCGAGCCGCTCGGCGTCCAGAGACCCGGGCTCGCACGTGTAGACCATGATCCGCAGATCGTCGCCGGCCACCACGAGGGTGTCGCAGTCGGTGCGGATGCGCCCCACCTCGGGGTGGTCCACCACCTTCAGCCGCGCCGGTGACTCCTGCGGGGGCAGGTCGATCGCCTCCCACAGCCGTGTGAATTCGGCACTCTGCGCGCGCAGCTCCGACACGAGCCGGCGGAGGCGCGGGTCCGCCGGGTAGCGACTGGCCGTCAGCCGCAGGTCGGCGACCAGGCCCGCGACCAGCTCGGCCTCCTCCTGGTCGGTGTGGACCACCCGGGAAGCGGGCCCGAGCAGGTGCCGCCACACCGCGTTGCGCTCCAGGCCCCGCCACGCCGTGGTCCGGCCCATCAGGGCGTCGTAGGCGGCATTGGCCGTCACCAGGTTCCACATGGCGTCGTGGACGACCGCGGGGTGCCCGTCGAACCGGTCGAGCAGCCGCTGCACGCTGGCCGGGATGCGCCCGGAGACCATGCCGGGCCCCGGCGCCGTCAGCCCGGCGAGCCGGAACAGCAGCTCCCGCTCGGGATCGCTCAGCCGGAGCCCCCGCGCGAGCGCCTCCACCACCTGGTCCGACGGCGCCGTGGCCCGCCCCTGCTCCAAGCGTGTGAGGTAGTCGACCGAGATGCCGGCGAGCTGGGCCAGCTCCTCGCGACGCAGCCCCGCCGCGCGCCGTCGGGCACCGACGGGCACCCCCACCGAGGCGGGGGAGACCCGGTCGCGCCAGTGTCGTACAGCCGGTCCGAGCTCCATGGCCCCCAGTCTGCGCTCCGCTCCTGCTCCTTGTGGTGGCCCTGCCAGTCCTACGACAGGGCGACGACTGCCTCCGGCCGCGCCGGCGGCCCACGATGACCGTATGACGACCTCACGCACCGGAACCGTGCTCATCACCGGACCGACCGGCGGCCTCGGCCGCTCCACCGTCCTGGCGATGGCCCGCCGCGGCCCCGAACACCGGCCCGACCTGCTCCTGGTCGGACGCCCCGGACCCCGCCTGGACGCGATCACCGCCCAGGCCAGGGCGGCAGGAGCCACCGCCCACGCCGTCGGCGCGGACCTGGGAAGCCTCACCGACGTCCGCGCGGCAGCCAAGGAGGCCAGGCGGCTGCTCGACGACGGCGCCGTCCGGCCGCTGCACGCGATCATCGGCAACGCCGGGGTGTCCATGGCCGACACCCACACGGCCTCCGCCGACGGGCACGAGCTCACCTTCGCGATCAACCACCTGGCGCACGCCCAGCTCGTGCACGACCTGGCCGGGGCGCTCGCGGCGCCGGCCCGGATCGTGCTGCTCGGCTCCAACACCTACTACCTGAACACTCCGCGCCGCCTGCTCGGCGTGCCTCCGGCCGCCTGGCGCGACCCGCTGGACCTCGCCCGGCCGACACCGGCCGGGTCGCCGTCCGGCACCCGGGACGCCGGGACCGCCTACTCGAACTCGAAGCTCGCGATCCTGTACTACGCGCACGAGCTGCAGCGCCGGCTGCCCGACGGCGTCGCCGTGTCGGTCTTCGAGCCGGGCTTCATGCCGGGCAGCGGCCTGTCCCGCGACCACGGTCCCGCGATGCAGCGCATCGGGCGTGCGGTCGGCCGCGTCCCCGGCGTCTCGACGCCGGAGCGGTCGGGACCGTTGCTCGCTGCCATGGCGCTGGACGACCGCTGGGCGCACCTGCGCGACGGCGCGTTCGTGGTGAAGACCGCGGAGCGTGAGGTGGAACCTTTCGCGCACGACCGGGACCGTGAGGCGCGGCTCTGGGCGGTCACGGAGCAGCTCCTGGGCTGAGACGAAGCGCCTGGTCGGCCGGTCGCCGGGCCCGGCCTGGGCCGCCGTCACCGGGGTCCGGGCGTCGTCCGGGCGCCCGGTTCCCAGAGCGGCCCAGGTCACACGCTTTTCGATTCGGACCCGACCCGGTCTGCGTGCTATGTTTTTCCACGCACCGGGAAGGCGGAAACGCCGAGAACGGGTCACCTGTCCGGGTGGCGGAATGGCAGACGCGCTAGCTTGAGGTGCTAGTGCCCTTTATCGGGCGTGGGGGTTCAAGTCCCCCTCCGGACACTTTTATCCTCACGCCCTGGTGTGACCAGGGATGACACACTGAGAACGACTCGTGACGCTGCGGTGTCGAGTCGATCTGAACGCCGAGTGCCTTGCAGAGGTCTCGGCGTTCTTTGTTTGTGGCACGGTCAAGGACGCTGAGCGATCCGTTGACGATCCTTCGTGACGAGCGCGGTGGTGATCGCCTCAGCGGTGAGGCCGCTTGCAAAGACGCGAACGAGGTTCTCGAACTACTTTGTAGCCTCGACGATCCGCTTGCGCTGCGTGTCGACCCGCTAGCAGGGACCCGGGTCCTACCGGTGCTGACAGCGCGCCGATCCAAGGGAGACCAGGACGGTGAAGGGCAGTTCGTAGCCGTCGTGGCCGGGGAGCACACTGCCACCGCCCCGCTGGCCGCGCGCCTTGCATGGATCGCTGTTCGCGGAACACGTGCGGGAAGCGTGTTCACGCGCGTACGCTACCCCGGCCGGGCCACCACCGAACCGATTGGCGCACACATCGTCGCCCGGATCGTCCGAGCCCGCGCCGGGTCGCAGGTATCCACGGCAAGCAGGTCGGGGGTCACTCGCTACGTGCCTGACACGCAACCATCGCGGCGATGGCCAGCGTTTCGCTGGACCGGATCGCCGCACGGACTCGGCATCGCGACGTCTCGACCCTGGTCGGACACTAAACGCGGCCGATCGACGCACCCGCCCAACACCTCAAGCCGTCCCCTTGGCCTGTGACCGGCCGGGGTCGGGTAAGACCGGGCTCGCCTGCTCAGACCTTCGGCACCGTGTGCTCGGTCGTTGAGTCCCGCGGTGAGGTGTGGGTGATCTTCGAGAATCACCCGCTCGAGGTCTGAACTTGGTCTTGCTCGCCCCTTGTTGTCCCTTATGTTCCTCCAGGTCTGGTTTGCGGCACCGTTCGGCGCTGCGTCCGTGAGTGGGAGGCGTGGCGATGGCGGTGCGGCTTGGAGCCGGTGGGAGTGACCTGGTCGCTGGTGTGGTTGCGATCGCGCTGGCGGCGGGCGGCACTCTTGCCGTCGAAGCCGTCCGGGCGGAGGGCAACGTCGTGGCCGACTGCTCGGCCTCCTCGGCGCGAACCGAGGTGCTGGCTTTCGAGCTGGCCGAGGCGTGCGGCAAGGACATCGAGATCGAGCCGCTGCGGACCGTGTACGACACGTTCTGGGCGACGCCGAGGCAGACGGTACGGGCTGAGGCATCCTCGGGTGCGGTCCGGACCGATCTCGAGGGCAGCTGGCAGACGACGGACCCGAGCCTCAGCCTCGATGAATCAGGTATTCCGCAGGTAGCCGCGCCGGTCTACGACATGGACCTGGCTGGCGACGTGACAGGCTCCGGTCCGTTCATGACGATGCGCTCCGACGGACTGGCGCTCTCGATGGGTCTGCCAGACGGCCTTGGACTAGGTAGTCCGGAGCTGGATCAGGCGGACGAGTCCCGCGTGATCTATCCAGTCCAGACCTCGGGCGGACAGGAGATCGAGGGCGCTGACCTGATCCTGACGATCCACCCCGACGCCACAGGCTTCACGCCGGTGCTTCGGGTCGAGAACGCAGGTGCGGGTGAGGCCCTGGTCGAAGCGGCTGGTGAAGACGGACTCGGGTTCGTGGTGGACGTCGCGGGCGGCCTCGCGCTGACGGACGAGGCCCCGACCGACCCGAATATGGCCCCCGACCCCGTCCCCGAGGACGGCACGCCTGACGGAGCCTGGGAGGAGCCGTCGTCGGCTGCGCGCTCGACGGACGCGAGCCGGCTCGACGGCGAAGCCGCCATTGCTGCGGCCGACGAGGCTGACGCGGTCGAGGGGTTCTATGCGGTCGATCCGACGGGGACGCTGACATTCACGGGCGCCCCGGCATGGCAGTGGGACTCGGAGATCGATCCGGTTGTGGCTGCCAGGTCGCAGGACGCGACCCAGGAGCTGGCTGTGGTGGACGACGGAGTTGCCACGAACGCTGCTGAGCTCGATCCTGCTGACGTCGCGGAGGTGGGCGATGATGCCGTCGCGTTGGAGACGGTGATCGCGGACGACGGTCGCAGCGCTGTCATCCGGGCTGACCACGAGATGGTCACCGACCAGCATGGGAGCTTTCCTGTCTTCGTCGACCCGGCGGTGTCGGGTAGCCGGCACTCGTGGACCTCGATCAAGGAAGCGTGGCCCACGAGCACGGCCGGTTGGAAGTTCACCGGCTCGTCCGGGGTGGGGTACTGCAACGTCAATCTCGACCTGGTCTGCCAGCGTTCGGGAGTTCAGCGTCTGATCTGGCGGTTCACCGGGATGTCGTTCGTGGGTGCCTTGACGTCGGCCGACGTGGTGAGTGCTTCGTTCCGCGCGTATGGAACCCACTCCTACAACTGCACCAAGACAACGATGCAGTTGTACCGGACGCCCTCGATCAACTCGTCGACCAACTGGTCGAACCAGGCCAGCAGGTGGGACTCGTCGTATCTCCTGAGCAGTACCAGCGATGCCTACTACTCCTCGGCGTGCGGAGGGCCGCACTGGACGGAGTGGGACGCGACCGAGGCAGCCAAGGTCATCGCCCTCAACGGGTGGGACGGCATCCACCTGGGCCTGAAGGGCACGTCGACCTCTGACATGGCCACGTGGAAGAAGCTGCGCTACGACGCACGCTTCTCGGTCGAGTACAACCGTGCGCCGTTGATGCCGTCGGGTCACCAGACGCTGGTCGACGCAGTGAACGTGGGGTGCAGCACCAGCGCATCCGCACCCAAGACCTCACGCTCGCTCCGCCCGTTCTTCAGCGCGATAGGGAACGACAAGGACAAGCAGCAGGTCCGGATGCAGTTCCGGGTGCTGACGGCCGCGGACAACAAGCAGGTCTGGGAGTCGGACTGGTCGACGTGGCAGTCGCCCGGAACCGCTGGGGTCCGGCTGAGCAAGCGCGTCACCGAAGGGAACGAGCTTGCCACCGGCACGACCTACTGGTGGCAGGCGCGAATCCAGGACGCGAGCAATGCCATCACCGGGTACGCCGACTCCAAGCACTGCTATTTCCGGGTCGATATCACCGCCCCTGCGGAGCCAGTAATCACTCCGTTGCGTGATCACCCCGACGCGCAGGCGTACTACGAGACCGACAAGGAGCGCGGCGGTGTCGGCCTGAAGGGTTGCTTCGAGGTCTACGCTCCCTCCACGGATTCCACGACGATCTGGTGGGGCTACGAGACGCGTACGAATTTGGAGAAGGTCGTACTCGACACCACGCGACGCACAGAGTTCTGTATCGCTCCTGGCGGGGCCGGGCCGAAATTCATCTACGCGAAGGTGGCTGACAAGGCGGGCCTGACGTCGGAGGCGGACTTCGATTTCGATGTCGCGGCCGCCCGGGAGGACGGCGTATGGACGTTCGACAACGCCGATGACCGTGGCGAGGACACGGCGGTGTTCGATGCCGATCGCAACGAGTACCTCTCTGCTGGTCAGCTCAGTCTCTCGACCACTCCTGTGTTCTCGGTCGGGCCGCACCAGGAGTTCGGCGCCCGGGACGGTGACTCCGCTCTGACCGCGCGCGGCTCGAAGATCGCGTGGTCCGAGGCGCCGGTGATCGACACCACGAAATCGTTCGTGGTCTCGGCGCACGTGAAGCTGGACACGGATACGGACCCGACCGCGTTCTACACCGCGCTGTCCCAGGAAGCACCGCTGTACAACGGATTCCGGTTGGGCTACCGGCCTAATTCGTGCCCGACGTCGGACGGCGGGTGCTGGATGTTCGGCGTCAACCGGGAGCTCGGAGCGAACAGCCCGGTCTACGCGAGGTCCGCCGTACCGGTGAAGTTCGGGCAGTGGGTGCATCTGCTGGGCGAGTACGACAAGCCCGAGGGGAAGATCCGGCTGTACGTCTGCGATGCCGGTACGCCGGAAGAGCCCGCCGTCGGAGAACCGATCCTGGCTGAGTCAGACATGACGTCGAACCAGCCGGCGTCTCCCGGACGCTTCGTCGTGGGTCGGGGCTTCATCGACGGATCGCCAGCGCACTACTGGAACGGGCCGATCGACAACGTCCGCATCTTCCGCGGCGAGGTCCTGGCCCAGGCCAAGATTCGCCGGCTCTGCCAGGGCGCCGAGGCGTCGTCATATGTCGGTGGCAACGGCGTGGACGACGTCGATCCCACCTGGGGCGACGACGCCGGTGAGAACGAGGTCGACCGGTGAGCGGGCGACGTGGCAGCGACGGGTACGGAACCGGCGGGCGGACTTCGATGAGGGCGGGCATGAGTAGCTATACGGGTGTTGGACGGCCCCGGTGGGTGGCCGCGGGAGTAAGCGTGGTCGCCGGCGTCCTGGTGGCACTCCTCGGGGCTGACCCGGCTACGGCCGCGCCCGCCGTCGGGCAGATCGTCGCGCTGGAGGCGGCCGCGGAAGTCGAGGTCGATACCTTGGAAGCGCGAGCGGCCAACTTCGACAACGCCGAGCGCGAGGTCGAGGAGCAGGTCCCGGCGACGGACCTGACCGCGGAGCCCTGGGAACCCGTGCCCGGGCCATCCGAGGCACCCGAGGAAGTGCTGCCAGAGGCGAACTCGGCTCCGGTCGCTGACGCTCCTGGCGGTGAGGCTGCGACCGAACCGGTCGAGGACGTCCCTGCGGAGCCGGCAGGGCTCACGGCGGCTTCGCTTCGGACGCTCGCCGAGCCTGCTGCTGGCGAGGCGCCGACTGGCCCGACGGCAGTGGATCTGACTGATGGCCGGCAGGAGATCGTGGCGGACGGTGTCGCCATCACTGTCGCTCCTGTCGAGCCCGAGGACAAGGGCACGATTGACGTCGCTGCGGAGACGATCGACACCGAGAATGGTGCCCCGGCCGTTCTGGTCCAGATCGGTGCGGCGACGACACCTGCTGTGGAGGGCAGCTCCGAGAAGGACGCCGGCAACGGTGCGGACGTTGAGCGGTCCGCCGCACCTGACGCCGACGTCGACGTACCCGACGTCGATGAACCCGCCGCAGCTGACGCGGATGAACCTGTCGTGCCCGGGGCCGTCGAGGTCGAGGTCTCGTACGCGGAGCTGGCTGAAAGCCTGGCCGAGAGTGGTCAGACCCCTGGTGGCGACTGGACATCGCGCCTGACCTTGGTCGAGGTGTCGGACTGTGTCGACGAGTCGTCGGACTGCGTCATGACAGCGGTGCGGGGTGCGGTCAACGACGCGGACAGCGCGACCGTGTCCGCACCCGTCGACCTGGCTGCCGGCGAGCCGACCACTCTGATGATGATGGCGGCTGGCTCTGGCGGTGGCGGCGACTGGGGAGCGACGTCACTCGCGCCCTCGGCCTCCTGGGGCGTGGGCGGCAACACCGGTGCCTTCACCTGGTCCTATCCGTTGAAGATGCCGCAGGTCACCGGGCCGGGCCCGCAGCTGGACCTCTCTTACAACTCGGCTGCGTCGGACGGCCGGGTGGCCTCGACGAACAACCAGACCAGCGTGGTCGGGGAGGGCTGGTCGCTGACCGAGTCCTACATCGAGCGCACCTTCGTCCCGTGCGCGGACGACCAGGACGCAGTGGACGGCAAGACGGCGAACAACGCGGACCACACCACCGGTGACATGTGCATCGGTGAGGACAACGCGACGATGGTGCTGAACGGGTCGGCGGTCGACCTGGTCAAGACGGCCGACGGCTGGATGTCGAAGCGCGTCGACGGCACGAAGGTCGAGCGGAAGACCGGTGCCGACAACGGCGACGAGGAGGGCGAGTACTGGCTCGTCACCACCGCCGAGGGCACGAAGTACACCTTCGGACGCGGCAAGCGAGCCTCGGACGGGCTGGCCACGGGCAGCTCGTGGACGATGCCGGTGTACGGCAACCACTCGGGCGAGGCCGGCTACAAGGCATCGGCGGACGGGGGGTTCGCCGCGTCGCGGACTACTCAGACATACCGCTGGATGCTCGAGCACGTCGCCGAGCCGACCGGCGGCACGATGACGTACGTCTACACGAAGGAAACCCGGAAGTACACGTACAACCTGGACGACGGCGCAGCTTCGTACACCGCCGGCGGATACCTCTCCCGGATTCTCTACGGGACCCGGTCAGGTGCCGAGTCGGGGACGGCCCCGGTCCGGGCGGACCTGGAGTACGCCAGCCGCTGTGTCCCCGGCTCTGGCGTCAACTGTGACGCCGGACGGGTCAAGCAGAACCTGGCCGCATGGCCGGACGTGCCGGGTGACCTGCTCTGCTACAAGACCGCGAGCTCGTGCGGGATCGATGCGATCTCGCCCGCCTTCTACACGCTGTACCGGCTCGACCGAGTCGTGACCCGGGTGCACGACGGCAGCGCGTACAAACCGGTGGACTCGTGGAAGCTGAACCAGTCCTTCGTCTCGCCGGGTGACGGTTCACTCGGCGACGGGTCGGGCAAGGTCATGTGGCTCGGCTCGATCCGGCACACTGGTCACGGCGGCACGACGGCGACGTCGGACGACCTGCTGAACAACCCGGTGAAGTTCAGCCGGGAGATGATGGCCAACCGCATCGACTCCGGGACGGACGGCTTGCCGCCGATGTATCGGCCTCGGATGACGGGAGTTCGCACCGAGTCCGGTGCGGTCATCAGCCCGAACTACCGCACCGAGTGTGGTCCGGGGGACGTGCCCGGCGGTTCGGATGCCGCGTTGTCCGGGAACGATGAGTTGTGCTTCCCGGTCGATTGGCAGGGCGAGGACCTGCCGACGGACTGGTTCCACAAATACGTGGTGGACGCTGTGACGCAGAACGGCGCCTCGATCTCGGGGACGAACGAGATCGTCACAGGTTCCGGCGAGGTGGTCACGAAGTACGCCTACTCCGGCGGTGCGAAGTGGGTCAAGCCCACCGGGCCCATGACGAAGAAGGACGAGGTCACCTGGTCGGAGTTCCGCGGGTACCGCACCGTCGTGACGACGGAAGGTGAAGGCTCGCAGGCGTCCTCGACCACCACCAGGTACCTGCGTGGGCTCACTTCCGATGGCGATTTCGAGGTCGGGCCCGCCGGGTACCGCACGACGGTGACCGACCACGAGGCGCATGCCGGCACGGCTGTCGAGGAGATCACGCATGAGGGCGGTAGCGGTGACGACGCTGTGGCCTGGAGCGTGACCGTTCCCAAGGCTCCCGTCATCGCAGCCACGGGAACTGACGGTACGAAGGTGACCCGGCAGGCTGGATCTACGGCCTTCGGGTACGAGATGAACGCCGCCGGGGACGTTGCCATCCGCACCCGGTCTGCCACGTCGACCGACGAGTGGGGTCAGGTGATCCGGGCTGAAGATCTCGGGGACGCGACCACCGCAACCGACGACACGTGTGCGCATATCGCCTACGCCCATAAGACTGACACCGCGCTGGCCGAGGCGAACATGGTTGCCCTCGTCTCCCGTACTCAGACGTACGCGGCGTCGTGCGCCAAGGTGACCGCTGGTGAGGTCTCTCGCCCGGACGACGTGATCAGCGACCAGGCGACTGCGTACAACAGCCTCGGGCTGGTGACGTCGGTGCGTGGGCTGGACCCCGAGCTCGATCGCGCAACCGCGACCGTGGGCGACGGTTCTGGGGCGGGCTACATCACCACCCAGACGCTGGGCTACGACGGCTACGGACGAGTGACCAGCGTCAAGGACATCACGGGCGCCGAGACGACCACTGCGTACTCACCTGCCGCCGCGGTGATCCCCACGACGGTCACGACCACCACACCCGACCCGGACGGCAGCGGCCCCAAGGGCCGGATGTCCTCCTCGGTGACCTTCGACAAGGTCACAGGACTCATGACGTCGAGCAAGGACGCCAACGGTCAGGCGACCAGCGGGACCTATGACTCGCTAGGTCGCCTGCGGACGGTCGTCTACCCGGAGCACGCCGGCCTCTCCCTGCCCTCGGTCGCGTACGAATACACGACGCGCACCAACGGCTTGAACGTCGTGCTGACTCGCACTCTCGGTGCGGACAGCGACGACAAGCCGGTCCAGCACGCCACCGCGGAGTTCTACGACGGGCTGATGCGGGTCTTCCAGACGCAGGACGAGGTACTGGACACCGGCGAGGCCCGGCAGGACGACCCCGCCACACGAGGGCGCCGGGTCACGCAGGTGTTCTACGACACGGCCGGGCGGGTGTGGAAGGAGTCCGGCACCCAGTACGCCACGGGAGTGGTGTCGAACAAGCCCGTCCAGCCGACGCTGGTCGCACCCTCGGCCACGGTCTACTCGTACGACCGTGCCGGTCGCGTCGTCGACCAGATCTTCTACACCGGTGTCGAGGACAACCACCTCTACGAGGAGTCCCGGACGGTCACGCGGTACGACGCCCCGTACACCACGGTCGTCCCGCCCGACGGCGGCACCGCCACGACGACGATGACCGACGGTCGTGGCCGGACCACCGCGCTCTGGGAGCACAAGAGTCGCCCGGCTGTGTCCTCCGACCTGGCGGACGGTCACTGGTACGTGCCGTCGACACTGCCGGGGTTCAACCCGCGGACCCTCGACACGTCGACCTACCAGGCGACGACCTACGCCTTCGACCGCTTCGGCCAGCTCACGTCCATGAAGGACCCGGGCGGCAACAGCTGGACCTATGGCTACGACTTCGGCGGACGCCAGATCAAGGCCACGGACCCGGACGCCGGGACGACGACGACCGAGTACGACCAGGTGGGGCAGGTCTCCCGCACCGTCAACGGGAACGGCAACGCGGCCGGGGCCAGTGACGCGGTCAAGAAGGCCAACACCCTCGTCTACTCCTACGACAACCTTGGGCGCTCCACCCAGGTCGCGGACGGCGCCGGCACGGTGCGCTCGTCGTGGACTTACGACGTCACCCCGGGGCCGGGCGGGAAGCCTGCTCTTGGTCTGGCGTCGAGCTCGACCCGGATCCAGGACCAGAAGTCCTACACGACCAAGGTCGACGCCTACGATGCGGCCTACCGGCCGACGTCGACCACGATGGTGCTGCCGGACGATCTGCCGGGACTGACCGGGCTCTACGAGCGTGAGTTCACGACGTCGTACGAGTACCGGCTCGACGGGTCGGTGCGCCAGCAGGTGCTGCCCGGTGTGACCGCCACCGCGGACGGCGCATCGACTGCCGGTGCTCTGGTGCTGGGCGCTGAGCACGTGACCACGTTCTACGACGACGCCGGCATGCCGGTGTGGATGGGTGGCGGGTTCGGCTGGGGCACCTACGTGGCGGACTCGCAGTTCACCGCTGACGGCAAGCCGCTGGCGATGGACCTGGGCAACACCTACGGCGCGGTCGTCACCTACGACTGGGACTACAAGTCCGGCCGGCTGGACGGGATCAACCTCGACCGGGAGCGGTTCTCCGGGCGGGACGTCGCCATCAGGTATGGGTATGACGACGCGGGCAACGTGCTCTCGATCAGCAACAAGCCGGCTGTCGGGGACCCCGCGAACGGCAACGGGCAGATCAACGATGACAACCAGTGCTTCGACCTGGACGGTCTGGGCAGGCTGGTGGGGGCCTGGACCGACGTCGATGGCACCTGCGCGGCGTCGATCGGTGCGGTGACTCCCGCCGATGTCGGAACTCCCGACAACAGTGCCGCCCCGTACTGGCACGAGTACACCTACGACGCGGTGGGTAACCGAAGGTCGCTCACCGAGCACGTGCTCGACGGTGGCACGAACGTCGTGCGGACGAGTTATCAGCACGCCGGCAGCGGTGCCGGGCCGCACCAGGTGACGTCGATGAGCAAGCAGACCGGTCTGCTGGCGACGATCGACACCGCGCCGCACAAGACCGTAGCGGGGTTCACCTACGACACCGCAGGCAACCAGGCCACGCGGAACTTCTCCGAGCCGGTCGACACCTCGGACCCGGCTCAGGTGGAGGACGACCTCGACGGTGACGGCGCGGTGGAAACCACTCAGCTGCTGGGCTGGGACGGCGAGGGTGAGCTGGCCACCGTCGCGACGAGCGGCGAGGGCACCGAGGGGGAGAACACCACCGAGGCCGGCGAGGCGTCGTACGTCTACTCGGCTGAGGGCGAGCGGATCACGCGCACCGACGCCGCAGGCACGACGGTGTACCTGCCCGGTGGGCAGGAGGTGCACGTCGACCCCGCGGGTGCTGTGGCGGCGACGCGGTACTACAGCTTCGCCGGCCAGACCGTCGCGGTGCGTGACGGTCGGGGTCTCGGGGGTGTCACCTCACTGGTCTGTGACCAGCAGGGCACTCCTGTGGCTGCCGTGCCCAACACGGTGTGGACGCGGGACTCGGTCACGCGGCTGTACACCGATCCGTTCGGCGGCGATCGCACACCGGCGACGACCGACCCGGACACGGGGGAAGAGCTGACCGGTGCCGAGAGGCTGCCCGGCGACCGCCGGTTCCTTGGTGCTGCGGGCGGTATCGAGGACAGCGGCACCGGACTGGTGTTGTTGGGTGCTCGGTACTACGACCCGGTGATCGGGCGGTTCCTGAGTGTGGACCCGCAGCTGGACCCGGGGACGCCGGCGCAGTTCAACGCGTACGTGTACTCCGGGAACAACCCGGTGACGTACTCCGACCCGTCGGGCCTGTCCTGGCTCTCCAACATCGGCAACGGGATCAAGAAGGCCGGATCCGCAGTCGGCGGGTTCGTCAAGAAGCACCAGGCCGCGATCATCGGCGGTGTAGCCGGCGTGGCCGTGTTCGCCGGGTGCATGGCGATCACCGCCGGAGCAGGATCGATCGGCTGTGCTGTCGCCGCTGGCGCGGTCGGTGGTGCGGTCTCGAACCTGTGGCGCACCAAGGTGCAGAAGAAGGAACCCTTCACGTGGAAGGGGTTCATCACAGAGACAGCGTTGGGCGCGGCATCCGGAGCGATCGGCGGCGGAGCACTGGGCGCGATCGCCGGCCGTATCGCACCGACGGCTACGGCCGCGGCGTCGAACGCGATCAGGTCCGTTACGAGTGCCGCTACTCAGCGTGCTACCCAGATGGCGGCCGCAATCTCGCGGAACAAGGCCACGGCTGCGGCGGCGGCTGCGCGACAGCGGATCACGAGTGCTGTGTCGAGCCTGAAGCAGCGCATCAGCGGGGCGGGCTGCTCGTTCGCGGGTTCTACGGGCGTGCTGATGGCGGATGGCACGGTCAAGGCGATCGATCAGGTCGAACCGGGTGACGAGGTGCTGGCGACTGACCCCGAGACGGGTGAGAAGGAGGCCAAGCGCGTCGAGGCGACCCATGGGCACGACGACGTGGTGCTCACCCTCGTACTGATCACGTCCACGGGTGAACGACAAGAGATTCGGACCACGGAGGACCACCCGTTCTGGTCACAGACGGAGCGCGAGTTCCAGCGTGCCGACGAGCTCGACCCGGGCGAGCTGGTGCTGACCGCAGACGGTGGCACGATGGAGGTCCACGCCGTTCTAACCGAGGAGGTGGCATTCGAGCCGGCGTGGAACCTCACGGTCCAGGGGCTACACACGTACTCTGTAGTTGCTGCCGGCGCCGATGTCGACGCCGGGACTACCCGCGGTCCGCCGTCGACGGATGCGACTGCAGTCCTTGTTCACAATTGCCCCGTAGGGGCGAGCTACAGCAGTGATGCCCTCGGGCGACCGAGTGGGATTCAGGCGATCCTGACCAGGAACACTATTGGCGGAAATACCAACCCCGGCGTTCGGCCTCTTGGTTATGACTCCAGTGTTCATCAGGCTGGCCATCTGCATGGGGCGCAACTCGGAGGCTCCAACACCCACCGGTTGAATTTCGTGTCACAGTTCAAGCGGTCCAACAATCCGTGGCAGCGCGCGATCGAGGACGAGGTTCGAGGGGTTGTCGAGGCCGGCGAGGATGTGTTCTACTCGGTAACTCCGATCTATGATGGTGCGGCGGAGGTTCCGCTTGCACTTGTCTTCCGTGCCCGTGGTTCTGGTGGCTATCACTTGGATGTTTCCCTTTTCAACAGGCCGGGTATGCCAAGGCTGTCTAGTTTGAAGCCGCCGCCTGCATCAAGTGGTGGCCTCAGGTTCGGTTGGAGGTAAGGCATGAATCCATACGTCGAAATGCTTGCCGAGGGGGCCAATTTTGCAACCCCTAACGCCTTCGACTGGGGCGAAGTTCGAGACGTGCTTGGTATTGACATTCCACAGGACTTTCGCGAGCTCTTGGAGGCTGGAGGTGGTGGGGTGTGGTTCGACTACGTCACGCTTTATGGCCCAGGGGGCGAATGGGGTGACAACAATCTCCTGGATTCGGTCTACGGTTTCAAAGACCTGCAGGATTTCTGGCGCGGGGGCGGGTCTCCACCCATCGACCCGATGCCAGAGAACGTCCAACTCATTGCGTGGGCGTCAACGGGTGGCGGCGAGGAGATTTATTGGTGGGTTGATGAGTCGATGGCGGACGCCAATTATCCGATAATTATTGGCAGCGAGGAGGGGCAGCGCTGGGAGCGGCATGAGATGGGTGCCGCGGAGTTTCTGTGGAAGATCAAGACGAGACAGGTCGATTCGAGTCTATTCTCTGACGTCTTGCTTGACCTTGACGGCCCGCCATTCAGACCATATGGCGCTTAAGACCGACAAACGGGCAATGTCCTTGATCGCGGCCCCCCGGGGGCAAATCGTGCAGGGCCACAGCATCGGCCTTGGATTCCTCGGGATGGCCTTCATTGGCATAGGTAACAGAGCTCGCTTATCTGGTTCCGGGATCCAGAATCAGCGTGTCCACCAAACGAGGTGGGGGTTCCGGACCTCAGCGAAAAGCGGCAGCGGTCATGGTCGAGCCATTGCACGTACTTCTTGCGGAAGGTCTGCTGAAGTGGCCCGGCGGTCGCGTTGCACTCGACGTGCACGACTCGTGGCGCTCCTTCGGCAGCTCAACGTTCAACCGCACTGACTACGAACTGTCGTTGGTCGGTGACACCGTTGTTGCGCGAACCATCTACCTCCCGAAGCGTCGCCCGGGGATCCCAAGCACCGAGATCCTCCCGCACGTTCAAAGCGGTGTCGTCACCCCATCTCGTCCCAGAGCGCACCCTGGCCGAGGGCTGCTTCGAACGCGTCCTTGCGTTGGTGCCGATGGTCGAAACGCTCCGCAGCCCGCGGCCCGCAGCGCGGACAGCGGATCGGCTCGGCCAGGAAGATCCGCGCACCTTTATCTGTCAGGACGCAGTTGGCTACGTCCAGGCGGTCGCCAGCGACGAATATAGCAATCGAGACTTGCGCGACACCCACGCCAGTGCCCTCGAACACCTCGGGTCCGACCATAAGATCACCCGGCACCTAGACGACCGAGCCGCTCTGAAGGACATCTCTGGGGCGTCTTATCCAGCGGAGTTGCTCGAACCCGGGTAGCCTCCTGGCTCAGCAGCAGGGTGTGCTTTCCATCGGGTGCTGAGTCGAGGAACAAGGGTCCACCCCTGGCTCGCGGTGAGACCGCTAATCCTGAACGTTCTCGCACCACCGACGTCGCGCGTGGGCGGGCATATGAGCGGCTAGGACGCGCAATGTGTCGACGCTGGGCGAGCCACGGCGGACCCGGTGTCGGCCACGCGAAAGGCCGCCTCCCGAGAAGGAGGTTGCCTTTCGGAGGCAGCAACCCGGAATACATTTGGCACGTCGTGCCTACTGCCCGGAACCAACCTTGAGCGGTCGACCGACGTCGAAATTCGCACCGCGCTCGGGTTACGTCACGATGGTGAGGGGCGAAACTCGATCTTCGCGGCACCCGCGATGCTGCCGGGCGCTCAAGTTCACCCAACCTCCTGAGGAGCGGGGTGGGAGCGCGAACGGCTGGTCGCAAAGTTGCAGGTCACGCTGCCCTCGTAAGCAGATAAGGGCGTGACGATACCTGCCAAGTCCCCCTCCGGAGACTTTCGTCGTAACGCCTTGGCGTGACCAGGGGCGACACACTGAGAACGACACGTGACGCTACGGCGTCGAAGTCGAAGTCGATCTGAACGCCGAGTGCCTCGTCGAGGTCTCGGCGTTCTTTGTCTGTGGCGCGGTTCAGCACCTTGAGGGAGCCGCCCACGATCTCCAGGTCCTCTGCCAACAGCGGCCGGCGAGCGTGTAGACGCGACCTGTCGCAGAAGCCTTCGGGCGCTGTTGTCCGGGACCGCGTCGCTGCGCGTTGAACCGGGCGAGCCCCTTCTCGTAGGTTGCGACGTCGACGATCGCGGGGTGGATCCCCTGGTCGGTGCCACGCCAGCGCATCCTACGAGCCGGGTCATCGGCCGACGGCGACGGGATGTCGTCTGCGACCAAGCCAACAGTGATGGCTCGGACCGCCTCCCCGCGATGAACTCGGCAAAGACACGCTCCACGATCGGAGTTGTAACGTGATCGGGGTCAAGCATGTGGGCGCGCTGCCCTGCTGCAGCCTTAAGCCGTGGTGGCAAGCGCTGCGGTCTTCAGACGGAGGAATTCCTCGGCGTTGATCGTCCCGTCGTCGCGGAGGTCTCTGGCGATACTGATCTGTTGGGCTGCGTCGGTGCCTGCGACCGCGCGAACGTACTCCGGGGTCGCGACCTTGATGTCCAGGACGGTGGCCTTTCGCCTGTGCGCCATGCGAGGCCCGCGGGCCACGAGGTACGCGAGGAGTCCGCCCAGCGGGACGAGCAGCAGGAAGAAGACCCATAGTGCCTGGGCGAGGCCGCCGAGGTGACGGTCGCGGAGCACATCGAGGAGCACCTGGGACAGGACGAGGACGTAGGCGACGAGGAAGAAGATCTCGAGCGTGAGCCAGTAGACCGTGACGGGGAGCATGGGGCTTTCTGGGGATTGTGTCGTGTCGTGTCAGTCGGCGACGCGGGCGATCGGGCTTGTCATGCAGTGCCCGCGGCCCCGGTGGTTGAGGGTCTGGGTCAGTTGGTTCATCGGGTTCCTTACTTCGCGGGGGACTTCTCGCTGGTAGGCGTCTCGGTGGCGGCTCGCGATGCGTACCGCCCGTCGACGATTCAATACTCGGGGCCGCCGGTTCTTTGTTCGTCGAACTGCCGCGCTTCTCACCCCGCTTCTCGCCCCGCGTCGCCGGTGCACGCGGGTTCGCGGACCGGCGGCCCGCCCAGGGAGGGCGATGCTGCCCAAGTGTCCGGCCATGGGGCGGTTCCGATGCTCGGCTCGTGACGGGCCTCGACTCGGGCGCCAGTCTGAAGGGTGATCTTCGGGGCTAGTTCCGCCGGGCGAGTTCCTGGGTTGCCGCCTGGGCGATGAGGGTGGAGGTAGTTCGAAGCCAGCGGAGAGGCCCGACTCCCTTCGCCCACACGAGAGGAATGCCATGCATCTCGACACTCACCTGAACGACGAAGCGCCGGTGCGCTCCTCCGGGTTGGAGCGCGCGCTTGAGCTGGCGGGGACTGCTGCACCGATAGGTGACAGGTACCTCAGGTAGTGAGCAGCCTGCCCGGTCAGCAGGTAACCTCGAACCCGGTATCAGGGTGTGCTTCCCATTGGGTGCTGAGTCGAGGAACACGACCCCACCCGTGCTTGCGCCGAGACCGCCGTCTCCTGAGTCCGCGCGGGGTACCCGCCTCGCCATTGGCGAACACACTCCCACCGGGAGACCCGCCGCTCTCGCCGGCCTCGGCCCGTGGCGAGAACAAACAACCTGGCCCTGAAACCCCGCTGGTGCTCCCTTCGCTCCCCGCGATCGGTAACCATGCAGGTCAGAGCCACAATGCACAGTTCCATGTCTGATCTGAAGTGTCGCCTCGGGTCCCGTGGGACTGCGGCGGACGGGAGCGGCCCTGCGAGGCCGCCCGTCCCACCGCATCTCCCACGGGGCCTGAGGCGTTCGTGCAGGTGTGCACTAGCGTCTGCGCAGGTGCTCGGCGTCCCGTTCCCCGGTGAGAGGGCTGCGGCCGGCCTCGTCCGACGTCGGCCCGTCGGGTGAACCCCCGACCGGAGTGTGGACCGGCACAGCGCCGTAGCCCATGATGATGGTGTGACTGCGGTCGAAACCGGGCCGCTGTACGGCCGCGAGGATGTGCTCCGCCGACTGATCCATGATCTGGACCAGGTCGTCGAGACCGGTGGGTTCGCGATCGGGCTCAGCGGTGAGCCGGGAGTGGGCAAGAGCGCGGTGCTGAGGCAGGTTATGAAGCACGCCGCGAACTCGGGCTCGACCGTCATCGGTGCGAGGGGCAGCAAGGCGGAGTCACACCTGCCGTACGCCAGCCTGCACCAGCTGTTGCGGCCGGTCCTCGGGCGGGCCGACGGGCTGCCGGCTCAGCAGCGTCAGTCGTTGCTCGCTTGTTTCGGCATGGTCGACGACGTGGTGGCCAACCGGTTCTTCACCTCGCTCGCTGTCCTGAACCTGCTGTCCGAGCTGGCCGACGAGGCGCCGGTCGTGGTGTGCCTCGACGACCTGCACTGGATGGACCGACCGTCCGTCGACGCGTTGGCGTTCGTCGCCCGCCGCATCGACACCGAGCGGGTGGTCCTGCTGTCGACGTCGCGGCGACCGGACCCACAGCTTCTCGGTGACGAACAGGTCGTGACCTGGACCGAGCTGAAGGGACTGCCCGTGGACGCCGCGGACGCACTGCTGCGGTCACGTGCGCCGGGCCTCAACCCGGCCCTGCACGACCGAGTGGTCACGCAGGCCGGCGGCAACCCGCTAGCGCTCGTGGAGTTCGCCGGTGCGTTGAGCGCAGGGACTCCTGGTTGGACCGAGCTGGACGACGAGCTTCCGATGACCTTGCGCCTCGAGCGGGCATTCGCTGCGCGAGCCGGTGAGCTGGAGCCGGTCGCCCGCGCGATCGTCGACGTCGCGGCTCTCGACGAGGGGGACGATCTCGACGAGGTCGTCGCGGCCGCTGCAATCCTGTGTGGCGCCGACGTCGGCCCCGACGACGTGCGGCCTGCGGTGACGCTCGGTCTGCTGGCCGTGGCGGGGCCGACCTACACCTTCACGCACCCCCTGATCGGCTCGGCAGTCCGGCAGTCGATGTCGCACGAACGACGTGAGCAGGGGCATGGTGCTCTGGCAGCCGTCCTCTCGGCCAACCTCGAACGCGCCGCCTGGCACCGGGCCGGCGCGATGTCCGGACGTGACGAGCCCGTCGCGGCACAGCTCGAGCTCGCGGCCGCAGAGGCCCGTCGACGCGGCGCCTTTCCCACCGCGCTCACCTGGCTCGAGCGAGCGGCAGTTCTCAGCCCGGATCCGCTCGACCGGGCCGCCCGCCTGCTCAGCGCGGCCGAGGTGGGTTTCGAGCTCGGCAGGTTCACGGAGGTCGAACGGCTCAAGGGCCAGGTCTCCCGGATGACGCTGCGGCCCAGGGACCGGTCACGGCTCACCTGGTTGACGGGCGCGTTCCATGACGGCGCCACCAGTGATCCTGCCGATGTCAGCCACCTGGTGGACCTGGCGCGGCATGCCACGGCCGAGGCGGACGTGGAGCTGACGATGCAGCTGCTGTTCGGAGCGGCCCGCAGAGTCTGGTGGCGAGACCCCGGCCCGGCGGTCCGGCAGGAGATCGTCCGTGCCGCGCGCGCGGTCCCGCTACCTGCCGCGGACCCGAGGGTGCTGGCCGTGCTCGGCCTTGCGGAGTCCCTCGAGCTGAGCGGGCGGGTGATGGAGCATCTGGCCTACTCACCGGTTGATGGTCACGGGCAGCCCGACGTCGCGGCACTCCTGGGCATCGCCGCGTTCTGCGCGGGCGACTTCGTGCGCGCGGACTCGTCGCTCTCGACCGCGATCCACGGCTTTCGCGCCGAGGGTCGCCTGAGCCTCCTCGCCGAGGCGCTCTCGATCCGGGCCTGGGCAGAGATCAACCTGGGCGTCTTCGACCGGGCTCGGTCAGCCGACGAGGGCATGCGCCTCTCCGACGAGACCGGCCAACGGGTGTGGGCCGGGACGGCGCGGCTCGCGCTGGCTTTCGTCGATGCGGTCGGCGGGAGCTGGGACGGGCGCCATCGCCTGCTCGCCGAGGCCGAGCAGACCGCGCTCCAGCTGCCGAACGCGAGCTCGTCGCTGCTGGCGGGCGCGCAGCTCGTGCGCGGGATCGGCGAGCTGGCGGCCGACCGGCCCGAGCAGGCGTACGGCGAGCTGCTCCGTGTGTTCGACCCGGACGACCCGGCATATCAGCGCGTGCAACAGGTCTGGACGATCAGCTACCTGGCTGAGGCCGCCGTCCGGATCGGCCGCCGGGACGAGGCGCGAGCGTTGACCGTCTCCGTCGAGGAGATGGCGAACGGGTCTGCCGCCGTCGGCACGGAGCTCGCTCTCGCGTACTCACATGCCGTGCTCGCGGACGACGCCACCGCCGAGCAGCTCTTCCATCGCGCGCTCGCCGGCGCCGGACGCTTCCCGTGGCACCATGCCCGGGCCCAGCTCGCCTACGGTTCGTGGCTGCGCCGCCGGCGACGGGTGGCCGAGTCCCGCGACCCGCTCAGGGCAGCTCGCACGGCGTTCGACGCCCTGGGTGCCAGACCCTGGGCGCAACAGGCCGACCAGGAGCTGCGGGCGACCGGCGAACGCGGCTGGCAACCCGCGGACGGCGCCCGCCCGCAGCTGTCTCCGCAGGAGGGCCAGATCGCCGACCTCGCCGCGCAGGGCCTGTCCAACCGGGAGATCGGCCAACGGCTCTTCCTCTCGCACCGGACCGTGGCCTCGCACCTCTACCGCATCTTTCCCAAGCTTGGCGTCACGAGCCGCCAGCAGCTCGCGGGCATGCTGGCCCGTGACCCCGCCGGCCCGGACGCGCCGAACCAAGTACAGTCATCCGACTGAAGTCGGCGGTGTCCCGGCCGTCCTAACCTCCGAGTACGCCCTGGTGCGACCAGCACAGGGGACCGAGCAAGGAGGCAACCGTGGCAACACCAGTGCTCTTCATCCACGGGCTGTGGCTGCACGCCAGCTCTTGGGGATCATGGGAGACGCGGTTCCGCGACGAGGGATACGCGCCGCAGGCGCCGGGTTGGCCCGGTGACGCGGAGACCGTGCCAGCCTCGCGGCAGAGCCCGGAGACGATCGGCGACCACGGCATCGACGACGTCGTGGCCCATTTCGCCGCGATCATCGACGAGCTCCCCGAGCCGCCGATCCTGATCGGGCACTCGTTCGGCGGGATGATCGCCCAGAAGCTGCTGGGCCAGGACCTCGCCAGGGCTGCGATCGCGATCGACGCCGCTCAGATCAAGGGCGTGCTGCCCCTGCCCCTCTCGGCGCTGCGCGCGACGTTGCCGGTGTTCAAGAACCCCGCCAACAAGCACCGGGCCGTCTCGTTGACCGCCGAGCAGTTCCGCTTCGCCTTCGGGAACGCCGTCTCCGAGGCGGAGTCGGACGAGCTGTTCGAGCGATGGACGATCCCGGCACCCGGCAAGCCCCTGTTCGAGGCGGCCGCAGCCAACTTCGACCCGCACTCACCGGCGAAGGTCGACACCGAAAACCAGTCCCGCGGGCCGCTCCTGCTGATCGCCAGCGGCAAGGACAACACCGTTCCCGAGGCGGTGACGCGCGCGACGCTCAAGCAGTACCGACACTCGGAGGCGGTCACCGACTTGACCACATTCCCGGACCGGGGACACTCGCTGACGATCGATTCGGGCTGGGCGGAGATCGCGGAGACGTGCCTGGTCTGGCTGAAGAAGCAGGAGCTGTGAAGCTCGACCTGGCCGGCCGCCGGGCGGTGGTGACCGGTGCGAGCAAGGGCATCGGTCTCGCCGTGGTCCGTGCCCTGGCGGACGAGGGCGCGCAGGTGGCCGCGGGGGCACGCAGCGAGTCCGCCGAGCTGAGCGCCCTGGCCGACCAAGGGGTCGTCACTGTGCTCGGCGACCTGACCACCGCGTCGGGCTGTCAGGCGCTCGTGGACCAGGCCATGGACCGCTTCGGCGGAGTCGACCTGCTCGTCAACAACGTCGGCGGGGTGCGCCCGCGCACGAACGGCTTCCTGGGCGTCTCCGACGCCGACTGGGAGTGGGCGCTGCAGGTGAACCTGCTCTCCGCCGTACGCGCGACCAGGGCGGCGCTGCCGCACCTGCTCGCGGCGGCGCCGTCGGCCGTCGTGACGATCTGCTCGGTCAACGCGACCCTGCCGGACCCCGGGGTCATCGACTACAGCGCCGCGAAGGCCGCGCTGCGCAGCTTCAGCAAGTCGCTGTCCAAGGAGGTCGGCCCCTCCGGCGTCCGGGTCAACACCGTCAGCCCCGGCCCGGTGGAGACAGCGCTGTGGCTCGGGCCCGGCGGAGTGGCCGAGACCCTCGGCCAGGCCCAGGGCGTCGACCCCGGCGCCGTCCGCGATGCAGCCGTCGCCGGCACACCGACCGGGCGGTTCACCCGACCCGACGAGGTCGCGCAGGTCGTGCTGCTGCTCGCGTCCGGCACAGCCGGCAACATCACCGGGGCCGACGTGCTGATCGACGGCGGCATGGTCACCACCGTCTGACGACCCGGTCGCCTCCAGGAACCGCGGCGGTGGGTGGCCACCGCGGCGGAGGCGACCGAGCCGCGGAGCCCACCCCACCGAAGCTGCCACAAGGACTGAGCAATGGTTGACCTCAACGTCGTCTGCCCCCCGCACGTGGTTCCTCCCTCGGTCCGCCTCGCCAGCACCCAGGGTCGGTGGCTGCTGACCGCGACCATCCTGGGGTCCAGCCTGGCGTCGATCGACGCGACCGTCGTCAACGTCGCGCTCCCGGCCATCGGCCACGACCTCGAGATGGAATTCTCCGGACTGCAGTGGACGCTCACGGCCTACACGCTGACCCTGGCGTCGTTCATCCTGCTGGGCGGCGCGGCGGGCGACCGGTTCGGACGCCGACGGGTCTTCCTCGTGGGCATCGTCTGGTTTGCCATCGCATCCCTGCTGTGCGCCGTCGCTCCGACGGAGGGACTGCTCGTCGGCGCCCGCGCCCTCCAAGGCTTCGGCGCCGCCCTGCTCACCCCGGCGAGCCTGGCGATCATCCAGGCGACCTACACCGAGGTTGACCGGGCGCGCGCCGTGGGCACCTGGGCAGGCTTCAGCGGTGTGGCTTCCGCGCTCGGCCCGTTCCTGGGCGGCTGGTTGATCGAGGCCGGCTCGTGGCGGTACATCTTTCTCCTCAACGTGCCCCTGGCGGCGCTGGTGATCTGGCTCTGCCTCAAGCGCGTTCCGGAGACCCGGGATCCCGCGGCCGGCGGTCGCCTCGATATCGCCGGTGCGCTCGCCGGTGTCGTCGGGCTCGGCGGCATCTCCTATGCACTGATCTCCGTCCCCGCGTCCGGTACCGGCTCGATCGGCGTCATCCTCCCGGCCTGTCTGGGGCTCGCAGGGCTCATCGCCTTCGTGCTGATCGAGCGCGGTGTGCGCAACCCGATGCTGCCGCCGAACCTGTTCGGGTCGTCCCAGTTCCGTGCCATCAACGCGGTGACGTTCCTCGTGTACGGCGCGATCGGCGCGAGCCTGTTCCTGCTCGTGCTCCAGCTCCAGGTGGTGTCGGGGTTCAGCCCCCTCGTCGCGGGCTCGGCTCTCCTGCCGATCACGATGGTCGTCCTGATCTTCTCCGCGCGCAGCGGTGCCCTGGCCAGCCGGATCGGCCCCCGGGTCCAGGTGACGGCAGGACCGCTCGTGCTAGGCCTCGCCATGCTTCTCGGGCTCAGGCTTCAGGCCGACAGCAGCTACCTCACCGATGTCGTTCCTATCACCGTCGCCTTCGGGTGCGGCTTGGCCGTCATGGTCGCACCGCTCACCTCCGCCGCACTGGCCGCCGCGCCCGTGGGACATGCCGGGATCGCCTCCGGCGTCAACAACGCCGTCGCGCGGGCAGCACACCTGCTGGCCGTGGCCGCCATCCCGGCAGCCGCGGGACTCACCAGCACGGCGTACACCGACCCCGCCGTCTTCCTGACCGCGTTCCATGCCGCGATCAGGATCTGCGCCCTGCTGTTCTTCGCGGCGGCGGTCCTGGCGGCACTCACCGTTCGGCGGCCGGGAGCCGTGAGGGCCTGAGGAGGGCCCCGGTTCCCGCAGTCATCCGTGGTGGTGCTGGTGCGTCGCGGACGGTTGGTCGTAATCGTCCGGGTAGCGCAGGTCCGGGCCGCCGACCTGGCGGCCGAGCGCGAAGGCGCGCCGCGAGGCCCTTCCGATGTCTCCTGGCGGCCGAGGGCCGTGAGATCGAGCCACGGGATGCCGTAGTGGAACTCCTGGATGCCCCGGCCGTAGGTCGAGTAGGTGTGGCGTTATTTGTCTGTGGCCCGGCTCGGCACCTTGAGGGAGTTGCCACGATCTCCAGGTCAGATCGACCGCTTCTCCGCCTCAGGAGGAGGCCGCGTTCGAGCGCGAGTAGGTCAGTGCGAGGTTTGCCCCTGGGGAATGACTTGACGTCGATCAGCTGCAGCCTGGTGAGCTCGGTGAACAGCGGGCTGCCTCCGCCGTGGGCGAAGGGGCTGACCAGCAGGTGGTACTCGTCGACGAGGTCCGCGAGGACGAGCGCCCGGGCGAACCGCACGCCGCTCGTGCGCGAGGATCGAGCCGTCGTCCTGGGCCTTCAACCGGGCGACTTCGGTGGCCAGGTCCCCGGAGCAGATGGTCGTCGTCGCCCACGGGTCCTCGATCGGCGAACGGGAGAAGACGGCCTTGGGGATGGTGTTCATCGCGTCGGCCTCAGGTCCCCTCTGGAACGGCCAGTAGCCGGTCATGTCCCGGTAGGTGCGGGAGCCCATGGCGTGAACGCCGGCCGAGCCGAGCACGGTGGCCATGTGTGCGACGAACTCCGCGTCCTCGTCGTACTCGAGGAAGAAGTCGTCGCGTACGCCCGCGGGTGCTGCGGCAATCCCGTCAAGGGACAGGCTGTGTCGGAGGATCAAGGGGCGCACGACGACTCCAAGGACCGTATTGATGTCACGGGACTCATCCTCCTGGTCTCGATCGAGGCCCATGGGGTCGCCTTTTGCGGCTGTTCGTCAGCAGCGTGTCGCCGAGAGGCGCACGTAATACACGGGGTCCAGGTTGTTCCCGCCGCCGTAGTAGCCGTCCGAACCGCTCCCGGTGCAGTCGATCTGGTTGCCCGCGGAGTTGTACGTCCGGTAGGAGGCTCCACCGGTCTGCCGGTTGAGGTAACGACCAATTCCGGTCCACTGGTAGACGGAGTAGAGGCCGTAGTCGTAGAACCAGAACTCCCGCATCTCCGGGTCCGTGCCGTCCCACATCGGAACTTTCTGACAGACGTAGCCGGGGGAGCAGACAGGCTGGGTGTCCGGCTGGTACTCGCGGATCTGCGCGGCGGTCGGGCTCGTCCTCGGGTTGTAGTCCTTCAAGATGCTGTAGTCGGACTCCGCCTGGACCACCACCGGCGTAGCCGCCGCCATCTCCGTCGGGGACAGCGTGGTGAGGTCGGCGCTTTCAGACTGAGCCGTCGAGCTGGGCGTGTTGGCGCTGCTCGCCGTCGGGCTCACAGATGTGGCGACTGCGATGAGGGAGGCCGTGGCCAGAGCGACTCCGAGACGTATGGATCGGACAGAGGTATGAGTGTTCATGCGGGTGAGCCTTGGACGAGACCGGGCGCTCGGCAACCTACTTCGGCCGGTGCCGAATAGCCACGCGACAACGTCGTGACCTTCGTCCACCGGCAGTTCTGTGAAGCCGCATTCAACACGCCATTCTTCGAGTTGCCGGCAATGTCTGTCGGGGGCCCAGCAGTTGGCGTCCATCCCGTCCAGCAGCCTCTCCCGCAATCGCTAGGTCGCTGATCCAAGCTGCCCAACCCGACGCCTCCATCCGCATCGATCGCTGCCTCACCGTGATATGGCAACGCACGGCTTTTCGGTTGCCGCCGAAGTTTGTGGCAGGCCTGAGCGACCGAGTTCTAGGTTCGCCGTGTTCCGCGTAACGCCAGGTGCCGTGCCCGGTGAAACTCGGCGCGGAACAGGAAGGGGATCCAGATGACACTCCGGAAGCGCTGGCTCGCCACGCTGTCGAGTGCGCTGATGGCGTTTCTCTGCGTCGTCGGTGGTACCCAGGCAGCGCAGGCGTACGACGACCCAGGCCTCACCGCCCCGGGCGGCAACCGCATCGCCGGTGCGACGAACGGCGCGAGCACCGGCGAGGTGGCGCCTGCGGCCTGGACACCGAACGTGTCCCCGCTCCTCTCGCAGGAGGCCGCCGGCCGCAATCTGACGACCGCCGACCGGAACGCTGCGCTGCACAACTGTCCGCGTCTTTACGCGTGCGTCGCTGTCGGACAGGGAGACGGCCGCCATACCGTCTTCTTCCTGTACCACTGTGACACGCGCACGTTGACCAACTTCATTGATGCTGGTGCGATTACCAACCGTCAGAGTCCCGGCGCTACGGTCCGGTTCACCGGCCCGGGCGCTCCGACTCTCGCGTTCGCACCTCGCGTGGAACCGTATTCGTTCTACCCGTTGCCGTATGACCGGATCGATCCGTGCTGAGTTTTGCCTGCCGCACATAGATTCGAGTGCTTGAGAATTCACGCACCGGTTTCGCACCGGCGAACATGAGGTGTCCTGGCCCTGGACCGGGACACCTCATGTTCATGAAGCCGGCCCCGGATGAGGCTGGTCGTGGCCAAGATCAGGAACGCGATGGCGCCGGTCAGGACGCGGCGGATGAGGTCCAGAGGATTGAGGTTCACTTCCCTTGGGGATCCGAGCCATTGAGCGGCTGCGGACGAAGTCGTCCAGGTCTCGCGCGGCTCTTGCGTCGAGAGCGAGCGGCTTGCCTGCGGTCCGGTGCCGAAGGCCTGCGCTGGTCGAAGGGTGACCTCATCGCTCGCCGCGATCGCGCCGAGCCTGGCGGTGGGTCTCACGGGCTACCGTGACCCTGGGCATCACGGGACCGGCCTGCACCGGTCTGCGACGTGTGCCGTGACGGACGAACAACGGCGACGGGAGCGAGATGCGGTTCAGCAGTCCGGTCGGGCGGGAACGGGGACGGGGCATCGCTCTGCAGCGGCGGCCGGGCCAGCTCGTGATCGTCGGCTTCGTCGGCGCCATAGTGGTCGGCACGCTGCTCCTGCTGCTCCCCGTTTCGGCGTCGGGGGAGCCGGCCTCGTTCATGCAGGCCGTGTTCACCGCGACCTCGGCCGTCTGTGTCACGGGCCTGATCGTCACGGACACCCCCGTGTTCTGGTCCGGGTTCGGGCAGGCGGTGATCCTGGTGCTCATCCAGATCGGCGGCCTGGGCGTGATGACCGTCGCGTCGCTGCTCGGCGTCCTGGTCACGCGGCGTCTGGACCTGAGCTCCCGTCTGGTGGCCGCGGCGTCCACCCGCACCGTGAGCCTCGGCGACGTGCGCCGCACCCTGGTCCGCGTGGTGGTGATCGCGCTGATCGTCGAGGCGGCCGTCGCCCTGGTGCTCACGGTGCGTTTCGTCGTCGCCTACGGCGAGTCACCGGGCCGGGCGCTGTGGGACGGCGTCTTCCACGCCGTGTCCGGGTACAACAACGCGGGCTTCGCCCTGTTCTCGACGTCGCTGATCGACTTCGTGACCGACCCCTGGATCTGCGTGCCCATCGCGGTCGCCACGATCGTGGGCGGCCTGGGCCTGCCGGTGCTCCTGGAAGTCCTGCGCAATCGCCGTCGTCCGGGACGGTGGAGCGTGCACACCAAGATCACTGTGCTCATGACGGGCCTGCTGCTGGTCGGTGGCACGGGGTTCTTCCTGGTCACCGAGTGGGACAACGCGGCGACCATGGGGACGCTGAGCGCCGCGGACCGGGTGCTTGCCTCCTTCACCCAGGCCGCCAACGCCCGCACGGCCGGGTTCAACTCCGTGGACACCGGCGCGATGCACACCGAGACCTGGCTCGGCACGATCATCTTGATGTTCATCGGCGCGGGCACCGGTGGCACCGGCGGCGGCATCAAGGTGACGACGTTCGCCGTGCTCGCGGTGGTGATCTGGTCGGAGCTGCGCGGCGACCCGGACGCGGACGCCTTCGACCGGCGCATCTCGGCGGCCACCCAGCGGCAGGCGCTCTCCGTGGCCCTGCTCACGGTGGCGATCGTCGTCCTGCCCTCGCTGTGGATGACGGCGCTCTCGCCGTTCCAGGTGGACGAGATCCTGTTCGAGGTGACCTCGGCGTTCACCACGACAGGCCTGTCGACGGGGATCACGGCACAGCTCGCGTGGTATCACCAGGTGGTGCTGTGCGTACTGATGTTCATCGGGCGGCTCGGGCCGATCACGCTCGGGACCGCGCTGGTACTCCGCGCCCGCCGGCGCCTGTACCGGCGTCCGGAGAGCGCGCCGATCATCGGCTGACCATCGCTGATCGACGACCTGGGCGCGACGCTCGGCTCGTCGGTCCTGCACGCCAGGCCGGCCCGGCGCTCACGCGCGGTGGCGACGTACCCGTCCGGCCGGTCGGACGCGTCGCCGGCGCAGGTCGCGCGCTATGGTGACGCCCACAGGCCGCACTTCCTAGTAGGGCGCAGGCCGCGCAACTCTGCCCTGAAAGAGGACCCACGTGACTCCCACACCTGAGCCCGGCCAGATGCCGCTGCATGCTGACCTCGAGGAGGTGCTTGCCGGTGGTGCGAGGCCGCCGGTCGGGCGATACCGCCTCGACCTGGCGACGGGGGAGTGGACCTGGTCGGACGAGGTGTTCGCGATGCATGGGTTCGAGCCGGGCGACATCGTGCCGACCACGCCGTTGATGCTGTCGCACAAGCACCCGGACGACCGAAGCAGGGTCGACGGGATCCTGCGCCGGGCGGCGGAGACCGGTCTCCCGTTCAGCTCGGTGCACCGGATCATCGATGCCACCGGCAAGACGCGCACGCTTGCCGTGACCGGCCAAGGGCGACGTGACCAGGCCACCGGTCAGCTGGTCGAGCTGTTCGGCTACTTCATCGACGTCACCGATGTGCAACGCGACGCGGCGGCGCGCGAGGCGTCGGCGTCGATCCGGGCATCAGCGGAGAACCGATCCGTCATCGAGCAGGCCAAGGGTGTCCTCATGGTCGTCCACGGCGTCGACGAGGACGAGGCGTTCGCTCTGCTGCGTCAGACCTCCAACCGGGCGAACATCGCCGTCCGTGACATCGCCGCCACCCTGGTCCACATGTTCTCGGGACCGAACGTGACGGAATTCCCCACGCGGGAGGCCATCAACACGTTCCTGGCCGACCTGACTGCACCAGGCGACCACTGACGGTCCGTGGGCCGGGTTCGCATCCGGCTGCGATCGGACGCGGGCTGGAGCACGGTGACACGGCCGACAGTGCGACTGAAGAGTCGTGATGCCACCGTGGGAGGGGAGGTGAGCGAACCCTATGGATCCGCCGGAAGTCCTCAGCCTGCTCGCGCGGTCCTTCGCCGACACCGACTCCGACCGACCGTTGCCGGTGCGTCTGTGTGAGACGTGTGTCGACACATTTCATGCGCAGGGTGGGGCGCTGACCGTATCGGCCGGCCCGGGAGACCAGATCGCGGTGAGTACACGAGGCGCGTTCGAAAAGCTCGAACCCCTCCAGGAGGTCCTGGGAGAGGGCCCGGTGCCACGGGCACTGGCCGTGGACCGGCTGGTGGTCATGCGCGTCGAGGCCATGGTGGACGAGTATCCCGTCTTCTCCCACCTTGCCGGAGCCATCGGCGACGGCGTGACGCTCTACGCGGTGCCGATGCGGGTAGGGCCGCACGTGATCGGTGTCCTCAGCCTGTACGTGACCGATACGCCGTCGGGCTGGGACCTGGGCGACCTGCAGTTCGCGGCCGACGTCGTCGGAGCCGACCTGCTGAGCAACTTCGAGCTTCTTGACTGGTCCACCAACGCGCCGTTCCATCAGGCCACCGGGATGGTCGCCATGCAGCTGCGCATCCGGCCCGATGACGCATCCGCGCTGATCCGGGCGCGCGCGTTCGCGAGGTCGGCGCGCTTGCTCTCCGTCGCTCAGGACGTCCTCCAGCGGCGAGGACTCGTCAGCGACGATGACTGACCGCCGCTTCGTGACGCTCCCGGCGGTCCGGACGTCTCCCTAGGTCGGATCGGCCGGGCCGGCGTCGATCGCTCCGGCGACATAGGCGCGCCGGATCCAGCTGGCTATGACGGGTACGGCCAGGGGGTAGCGCTCGACGAGCAGCTCTGCCACCGTCAGGTCTTCCGCGGTGTCCGTGAGGATGCCGCTCGCCGCCAGGACGGCGATGAGCTCGTTCTGTGTCATCTGTCAGCTGCCACTCCGGTTCGCGGTGTCGACGCCGCAAACGACACTACGGCCTTACCCGCGGTTCTGCCCGCGCCTGCAGGGTGGGTATCGCAGGCGCGGGCATGTCTCGGCGACGTCTCACGCCGCGCGGCCGGCACTCCCCGCCGCCTGGGGAGGCTGAGTCAGCGGACCCGGTCGTAGACCAGGGCGAGCTCTCCCGACGCGCCGGTCTCCTGGTGGGTCAGTGCCCAGGTGGAGGCCGGGAGCCCGTCCTCGAACAGGCGCTGTCCACCACCGGCGATCTCCGGCAGGACCATGAGGTAGAGCCGGTCGACCAGGTCGGCGGCGAGCAGCGGCTTGACGATGCTCGGGCTGGTGTTGACCAGGATGTCGCCCTCGCCCTCGCCCTCGTTCTTGAGCTCGCGCACGACGTCGGCCGCGGGTGCGTTCACGATCCGGGTGCGCTCCCACGGTGCGTCGGTCAGAGTGGTGGACAGGACGACCTTCTGCGTCCGGACCAGCCACCGGGCGTACTCCCGGTCACGGGGGTCGGCGTCCGGGTCGTCTGCGACGGACGGCCAGAACCCCATGAATCCTTCGGCGTTGCCGCGGGCGAGTACTGCCGTCGTCGCGTCGGCCCACATGCGGCTCATGTGGTCACGGGCGGTGTCGCTGGTGACGTAGGGCACGAAGGTGGCGAAGTCCGCCGGCCCACCCGCGCCGTGGTAACGGCCGTCGAGGGCGAGGCTGAGGTTGGCGGTCACGGTGCGGCCGGTCGAGCGTGTCATGTCGTCCTCCTGGAGCTGTCGCGCCGCCTCTCGGCGCTTCCGACCCTAGGACGGAGCCACGCCACGCTTCTCGACATCGGCCGTGCGGCGCGACACGTCGCGACGGCGAGCCGAACGGCACACCGCCCACGCTGCCGCCCGTGCGATCAGGCCGGCGCCAGCAGCCCGGCCTGCCGGTAGACCCGACGCAGGTAGTCGAGCAGGACATCGCGGTCGAGGTCGCCGGGTTGCAGCAGCCGGTAGATCAGCGCCCCGACGGTCATGTCCAGGAGCACCTCGACGTCGGTCTTGCGCGGCAGGTGCCCCTCGGCCACGGCGCGCTCGAGGACGACAAGGGCGGTGCGGCGGCGAGGCACGATGTGGTTGTCCCAGAAGACTTCCATGAGGTCGGGGTGCGTGAACCGTGCCCCGAACACGGCCGCCAGGAGCGCCCGGTACTGCGGGTCGGCCAGCAGGCCGGCGGCGGTGGGCAGGGCGTTGCCGATCAGGTGTGTCATCTGGTCGTAGGTCAGGTCGTCGTACGACGACGGCGGGTCGGGCTGGTCTCCCAGCGTCCGTGCCGGCAGGCCCGTGCCGGCCGACTCGAACGCCGCGGCCAGCAGCTTCTCCTTGGTGCTCCACCGCCGGTAGACGGTGACCTTGCTGACGCCGGCGCGCCGCGCGACCTGTTCCATGC
>NZ_KI911664.1:67582-70623 GCF_000515355.1 Promicromonospora kroppenstedtii DSM 19349
CCCGCCACGCCGTCGGACGCGAGCAGCTCGCGCGCGGCGCGCAGGATGGCGACGTCCGCCTCGCTGCTGCGCGGCCGTCCCCGGGGCCGCGTGCCCGGACCCGGGTCCGTCATGGGCGGTGACCGGTCGTGAGGGCGGAGCGCAGCCACCGGTCCAGGTGGTCGGCCTCCGTTCCACGCCAGGCGAGGTGGCCGTCGGGGTGGTCGGCATGGTGGTGGAGCGAGTCTCGTCGGTGACCGCCGGACGCTGACCGGGAGGCGGTCGCGGGCCGCTGGGAGCGGTACGGCGATCGCCCGGCCGCCGGCATGCGGACGGACACCAGCTAGAGCGTGGCCACGATCGTCATCCGAGAGCTCTCGACGCGGTGCGGTCACGGTCCACGTCGTCCAGCCGGCGCAGGACGCCGTCCGGGTCGTACTTGGTGCGCATCTCGCGGACGCGCTCACCGGTCGTACCGGGGTAGGTCTCGTCGAAGGTTCGCTCGTCGGGCCGGCTCTCGAAGCTGCGGTAGGCGCCCCGGGAGAAGGGTCGCAGGCGAGCGACGGCGGCGTCGAGGTCCGAACCGGGCCGGGGTGGGAACACCGTGAAGGTGGTCATCAGCTCGACGTCGCGGTGGGCGAACGAGGTCTCGTCCGGGCGGAGGTCGTGCATCGCGCCGCCGAGCGACCGGAGCTGGACGAACGGCCCTGCCCGGTGCGTGGCTCCCGCCACGAGGGCGCGGGCACTCTCGCTGGTCAGCGTGGGCAGGAGCAGGTTCGTCGTGACCGCCGGCTGCTGTCCGTGGTTGCCGTGCAGGTGGTCGGACGAGACCAGCGCGGTGTACGGGCCGAGCTGGGCCTGCATGCCGAGCGTGCGGGTGCCGAGGTCTCCGAGCGGTTCGACGAGCTCGCGGACGCGGTCCGGGTTCTCGTCCGCGACGACTGCTGTCATCTGCAGCACGAGACCACCGCGGCCGCCGCCGAGCATCCCGTTGACCGTCAGGTCGCGCGGTGCGGCGGCCACGTGCTCCGACCAGCGTTGCAGGGTGGCGGCGTCGGCCTCGACGGTGACCTGCGCGATGCCGATGGTCTCCAGCGGCATCGCGTCGATCTCCAGGTCGGTGACGATCCCGACGCTGTCGGCCGCTCCACGGACCGCCCAGAGCAGGTCGGGCTCGTGCTCGGCGTCGGTCCGCACGACGCGGCCGTCGGGCAGGACCACGGTCGCGGCGCGCACGTGGTCGACGGTCAGGCCGTACGTGCGGGTGAGCCAGCCCATGCCACCCGCGGTGGCCAGGCCGCCGACGCCCACGTTGCCGTGGTCGCCGGAGCTGATGGCCAGTCCGTCGTGGGCGAGCCGCTCGGCGACCTGCCCCCAACGAGCACCGGCCTGCAGGCGCACCAGGCCGGTCTCCCGGTCGAGGAGGTCGACGGCGTCGAGCTGCGACAGGTCGATCACCACGCCGCCGTCGTTCGAGGAGCGGCCGTGCAGCCCGTGGCCGCCGCTGCGGACCGAGACGGGCAGATCGGTGCCGCCCGCCCAGGTCAGGGCCTCGGCCACCTCGTCGGCCGTGCGGGGCAGCAGCACGACGGCGGGGGAGTGCACCGTCGTGTAGGTGGACCGCAGCGCCTCCCACCGCCGGCCACCGGGCCACACGGCCTGGTCGGCGAGAGAGCGCGGAAGGTTCAGGCCGGTCATGCGTGGTTCCTCTCGGACATCGTGCTGTCGGCCGGGCCGGCGACCTGCTCGGCGCGGTGTGCGGCGACCCGCTCGCGGACGGCGGGCACCACCTCGTCGGTGAAGACGCGCAGCTGGTTCTCCGGGTCGGTGATCGGCCAGAAGACGAACGTATCGAAGCCCAGGTCGACGGCCCAGGACGTGAGGGTCTCCACCCACTCCTGCACGGGCCCGACGAGCCCTTGCCCGCCGCGGAACGGGCCGATCGCGCCGATGACGTTGTAGATGCGGCGCACGTCGCGCGGGTCGCGCCCAGCCTTGCGGGCCGCGTCGTCGATGATCTGCTGCTTCTCGGGGACCTCGTGCGGCGCGACGTAGATGTTCAGGGGAGAGATCCAGCCGTCCGCCGCACGCCCAGCGACGCGGAGCATGCGTGGCCGCTGGCCGCCGAGCCAGATGCTCACGTGCCCGGACGGGACGGGACCGGCCTGGTAGCCGGCGACCTGGTGCTCCGCGGTGTCCGCCTGGACGGCGTCGCCGTCCAGGGCGCGGCGCATGATCCGGATCGCCTCTTCGGTGAACTGGATGGTCTCGCCACCGGTGCGAGGGCGGCCGCCCATCGCGGCGACGCCCTGCGCACTCGCCCCGCCGCCCACGCCCAGGTGGACGCGGCCGCCGTTCATGGTGGCGAGCGAGGCGGCGGCCTTCGCGGTGAGCGTCGGCGGGCGCAGCTGGAGGTCCAGGACGTCGCCCATCACGGAGATCTGCTCCGTGCGGGCGGCGAGCTGGCCGATCAGGGTCCACGCGTCGAGGTGCGTGGGCTGGTAGGGGTGGTCCTGCACGGCGAGCAGGTCGAGGCCCACGGCGTCGGCCTGCTGGGCGAGCCGAAGAGCCTGGGGGTAGTCGGTGGCGGTCGGGTCGATGCTGACGCCGAACCGGAGGGTCTGTCCGTAGTCGGTCATGTCACTGATGATCCGCAGCAGCGCCCCCGTTGCCAAGGGGCCCATTAGGTCCTTACTATTCGTAAGTATGACCAGTCAACGACACACCGGAGGCGGGCCCGATCCGGCTCAGATCCTCGACGACGAGGCGTGCCGGGCGTTCCAGGGTGCGATGGACATCGTGGGCAAGCGGTGGACCGGTGCCATCATGCTCGCGATCTCCCGGGGAGCGCGCCGGTTCGGCCAGATCCTGCGCCTGGTCGACGGGCTGTCGGACCGGCTGCTCTCCCAGCGGCTCAAGGAGCTGGCCGCACACGGCCTGGTCACGCGCACCATCGTGCCCACGACCCCCGCCTACTCCGAGTACGAGCTCACCCCCCTGGGCGAGCAGCTGATCGAGGCGATGCAGCCGCTGGTCCTGTGGGGATACGTCAACAGGCTGCC
>NZ_KI911664.1:70723-80706 GCF_000515355.1 Promicromonospora kroppenstedtii DSM 19349
GCCGCCCGCCTCGAGCCGCCGGTGCGCGGTGACCGCGGCGGCGGCGGGCAGCTCCTCGGCGACGCGCAGCGTGAGAGCCCCGCGTTCCACGAGCCGGCGCTGGTGGTCCAGAACGGGCGCGGTGTTCCGGAGCAGGTCGACGCGTACCGGCGCCAGGTGCACGCCTCGTGCCCGGGCGGTTGTCACCTCACGGGAAACCCGTCAGCCAGCAGAGTGGCGATGACACCGTTCCAGCTGGACGAGTCGGCGAAGGCTCCGTGCACCAGGAGGATGGTCGGTGTGCCTGGGACGGCAGTGGTGACGCTCATGTCATGGCTCCTTGTCCTGAGCCGGAAGCCCCCGGTGGACGGCCGGCAGCTCGACTGTCCACCGTGCGGTCTGTCACTCGCATCCGTGGGTCGCCTAGTGCCGGACCCGGGGCCGGGCTGCGGTGGCCTCGTGGATCGCCCAGGCGGCGTTGATCAGGCCGATGTGGCTGAATGCCTGCGGGAAGTTGCCGATCAGTTCCCCGTCGGAGACCTCCTCGGCGAGCAGCCCGAGGTCGTTGGCGTAGCGGCTGGCCCGCTCGAACGTCGCCGTGGCCTGCTCCAGCCGTCCCGCCTGGGCCTGGGCCTGGGCCAGCCAGAACGTGCACAGCAGGAAGCTGCCCTCCTCGCCGGCGAGCCCGTCCACACCGGTCGAGGTCCGATAGCGGTAGACCAGGCCCTGGTCGTCCGTCAGCCGGGCGGCGACGGCGTCGATCGTGGACAGCACTCGAGGATCGTCCCCCGGCAGGAACCCGACGATGGGGATCATCAGGGCTGATGCGTCCAGGTCCGATGAACCGAACGACTGGGTGAACGCGCCGACGTCGGGGCTCCATCCCTTCTCGAGGATCGCGGACCTGATCTCGCCGGCGACCGTCCGCCAACGCTCGCTCCTGTCCTCGGCGCGCAGCTGCCCGGCCAGGGCTGCCGCCCGGTCCAGGGCTACCCAGCACATGAGCTTGGAGAAGAGGAAATGGCGGGGCTCGCCGCGCACCTCCCAGATCCCGTTGTCGGGCTGTTCCCACAGGGCGGCAGCCGTGTCGGCGAGGCCGACCAGAAAGTTCCGCGTCGCCGCGGACGGGGTCTTGAGCTGGTGCCGCAGCCGATACGCGGAGGCGAGCAGCTCGCCGTAGACGTCGAGCTGCGGTTGCGTCCAGGCATCGTTGCCGACCCGGACCGGTCGGCTGTCTCGCCAGCCGGAGAGGTGGGGCAGCGTTCGTTCGGTGAGGTCGTGCTCGCCGCCGATGCCGTACATGATCTGCAGCGATCCGCCGGCGCCGTGCGCCGCGGCCGCGGCCATGAACTCGAAGAACTCGTCCGCCTCGTGCGGGCAGGCCGCGACCCACAGGGCGTCCATCGTGAAGCTCGCGTCGCGTACCCAGGAGTAGCGGTAGTCCCAGTTGCGCTCCCCGCCGATCTCCTCGGGGAGCGAGGTGGTCGCCGCGGCCACGATCGCCCCGGACGGCCGGTAGCTCAGCCCCTGCAGCACCCGGCCGGACTGCAGCACCAGGTCGCGCCACGGCCCGTCGTAGGTCTGGTGCTCGGCGGACCAGCCCTGCCAGGCCTCTATCGTCGTCCGCAGGGACGCAGAGATCTGGTCGGGCGTGTACGGCCGGAGCGGCGGGTCGGAAAGGTGTGCGTGCTGCAGGGCGAATCCGACCGTCCGGCCGGCGGCCACGCGTACGGTCGCCCACGCCGCGCCGCCGCCGATGGCCCAGTCGGCGTCCGAGGAGAGCAGGAGCCGGCTCGCGCCGCCGGAGCAGCCCACCGCTCCGTCGACACGGGTCAGCAGCGGGACGATCAGCCCGTACTCGGGTCGGGGCCGTACCAACACCTCGAGCTCGACCACTCCGCTGATCCCGCGGAGACGGCGGACCATCGTGTGCGGTGCGTGTTCGCCGAGCTGGTGCGGGTCCTCCGCGGTGACGTCGGCGGCGTCCTGCCGGGGGTCGGTCACGGCCAGTGCGTCGGTCAGCTCGACCGATCCCGTGGGCGTGGTGAAGACCGTCCGGAGAACCAGCGTGCCGGGCACGTAGCTTCGCTCGACCTCGACGCCATGGTCGGCCGTGCCGTCCGTGGTGGAGGAGCCGGCCGGCCGGATCCGCCATGTCCCGGCCCCGGCATCGAGGAGCCGGCCGAAGACGGACGGGCTGTCGAAGCGCGGGAAGCCCAGCCAGTCGACCGAGCCGTCGCGGCCGACCAGGGCTGCGGAGTGGCGATCCGACAGCAGCCCGTAGTCCGCGATCTCGACCTGGCTCACGGCAGTGTGAGCGGCAGCTTCTGGCCGTCGAGGACCTGCTGGCAGGAGCACTCGTCCTCGGGGAGCGCTGCCACCGTGGCCTCCAGGATCCCCGAGAGCTTGGACACGTTGGCGGCGAACAGCTCCAGCACGGCCTCCTGGGTCACGTGCTCGCCACCTTCGACGCCCGCGTCGGCGTCCGTGACGAGCGCGAGGGTGGTACAGCACAGGGCCAGCTCACGAGCCAGCGCCGTCTCCGGCATCGCAGTCATGTTGACGACGGTCCCGCCGTCGCGGGCGTTGCGTCGCGACTCCGCCCGGGACGAGAACCGGGGTCCCTGGATCACGACCATCGTGCCGCCGTCCACGGCGGGCAGCGGCCCGGCCTGTGCCGCGGCCACGGCGGCGGCGCGACCGCGCGGGCAGTACGGATCGGCGAACGGGACGTGCACCACCGGACCCTCGGCGTCGTAGTACGTGTGCGCGCGGTCCCACGTGCGGTCGATCACCTGGTCCGGCACCACGACGGTCCCCGCGGCCAGCTCCGGCACGAGCCCGCCCACCGCGCACGACGTCACGACCTGCCGGACTCCCAGCGCACGGAGGGCCCAGAGGTTCGCCCGGTACGGGATGCGGTGCGGCGCGAACCGGTGGTCGGCGCCGTGCCGGGGGAGGAACACCACCTCACGTCCACCGAGCACACCACGAGCGGGCGCCTGGGACGGCGGGCCGTAAGGGGTGTCGACGACGACCGGTTCCGTCTCCGTCAGCAGCTCGTACATGCCAGATCCGCCGATGATCCCGATAGGTGCGCTCATGTGCTCCAGGCTAGGGCGGACGGCGGCACCCGGCCGGGTCCGCGGGCCGACCGTCAGCAGACGGTCAGGTTCGGGCGCTCGCGCTCGCCTGGTCGCGGCGGTTGACTCGACAGCGGAGGAGTCGTCGAGGGAACGGAGCGAAGATGCGTGTGCTGGTGACGGGAGGGGCCGGGTTCATCGGCCGGGAGGTGGTCGCGGAGCTGTCCGCGCGGGGGGACGACGTGGTGGTGCTCGATTCGCTGCGCGAGGACGTGCACGGTCCAGCGGCGGTCGCCGACGAGCGCACCGTCGTCGGCGACGTCCGTGACCCGGGAGCGGTGGAACGGGCTCTGACCGGGTGCGACGCCGTGGTGCACCTGGCGGCGAAGGTCGGTCTGGGGGTCTCCCTGGCCGACATCGACGACTATGTGTCCTCGAACGACCTCGGGACCGCGGTGCTGCTGCGTGCCGCGGAGGTGCCCCACATCGTGTACGCCAGCTCCATGGTCGTCTACGGCGAGGGCCGGTACGACTGCCGGGAGCACGGACAGGTCGCGCCGTCGCCGCGTCGCGCGGAAGACCTGGAGGCCGGGCTGTTCGAGCCGCGGTGCCCGGTCTGTTCGGCACCGCTGCGGCCCGGCCTGGTCACCGAGGACGCCCGGCTGGATCCGCGGAACGTCTACGCCGCGACCAAGGCCCACGGCGAGATGCTCCTGGCCGCATGGGCGCGGCAGACCGGCGCCGGTGCCACTGCCCTGCGGTTCCACAACGTCTACGGCCCCGGGATGCCCCGTGACACGCCGTACGCAGGCGTCGCCGCGCTGTTCCGGTCCGCCGTGGAACGCGGCGAGGCGCCAACCGTCCTGGAGGACGGTCAGCAGCGCCGCGACTTCGTCCACGTGACCGACGTCGCACGTGCTGTGGCGGCGGCGGTCGCCCAGCCTCGTACGGCGGGCAGAGTGGTGCCGCTCAACGTCGGGTCCGGGGTGGTGACCACCGTCGGCGAGATGGCGCAGGTCACGTCCAAGCTGCTCGCCGGCCCCGAGCCCGTGGTGACCGGCGGCTACCGGCTCGGTGACGTGCGACACGTCACCGCGTCGAGCGAGGCGGCGGCGCAGGCACTCGGCTGGCGCGCCCGCACAGGACTGGAGGAGGGACTGGCCACCCTGGCCTGAGCCCGGGTGCGTCCTGCCCCCGTCACTCCGCGGCGGGCAGGCGCACCTCCACGTCGCAGCCGGCCCCGGTGCTCCGCACCGACACCTTCCCGCCGTGCTCGTCGACCACCCGGTCGACGAAGGCGAGCCCCAGCCCCGAGCCGCCCGCCTTGCCGCCCTGGAAGCCCGCACGGAACATGTGCGGCACCTCGTCGTCAGGAATCCCGCCGCACGTGTCGCGCACGGACAGGCGGGCGAAGCCGTCCTGGCTCACCACCCCGACCAGCACGCGGCCGCCGGGCCCGCTCGACCGGACCGCGTTCGACACCAGGTTGTCCAGGACGCGGCTCAGCTCGTCCTGGTCACCCCGAACGTGTACGTCACCTGCGACGGACTCGTCGAGCTCCACCCCGTTCTCCGCGGCGGCCGGGCGGGCATGGGCGAGGACGCCCTGAAGCACTGCGGCCATGTCCACCAGGCCCGGCTCGGCCCGGCGGGGCAGGTCGTCCGACCGGGACAGCTCGCCCAGGTCGCCGACCATCCGGGACATCCGGCCCACCGCCGCCTCGATCCCGTCCAGCGCCGTCGCCGGGTCGGGAAAGATGCCGTCGCGCAGCCCGTCGGTCGCCGCGCGGATGCCCGACAACGGAGAGACCAGGTCGTGGCTCACGAAGCCGAGGATCTGCCGCCGCGCGTCCCGGGCTGCACGTTCGGCGGCGCGAGACGCCGAGAGCCGCTCCCGCGTGGCCTCCAGCTCGGCCATCACCGCCGCCAGCTCCGCGGTCTCGGGGGCGGCCACGCCGGAGCGGGACGTACCGGCGCCGGGCACGTCGAGCGCGGGGACCTGCCCGAGCTCCCGGGCACCGTCGACGACGAGCTGGACCTCCCGCGCGACGATCCGGCCCAGCGCCAGGGCCAGCAGGATCTCGAGCACGGACGCCGTGCCGAGCACGAGCCACACCACCGAGGCGTCGTGCGGCGAGATGAACATGGCCGACACGTTGACGGCCAGGGCAGCGACCACCGCCGCGACCGGGAACAGCGCCGCGAGCAGCAGGGCGAGCATCAGCGACCTGCGGCGGGCCGCGCGGATCGCGACCAGCCCCACGACCGCGGCCACGACCGAGCATGCGACGGTGACCAGCACCATGAACTGGACGTCGGTCATCGCACGGTCTCCCGAGGTCCCGGAGCGACTTCCGCGTCGGCGTCCGTCACCAGCGCGTACCCGCTTCCGCGCAGGTTCACGATCAGCTCCGGGCGAGCCGGGTCGTCCTCGAGCTTCTTGCGCAGCCGCCGGATGTGGACCATGACGGTCGAGTCGTCGCCGAACGTCCAGCCCCAGACGCGGCGCAGCAGCTCCCGGCGGCCGAACGGATGGCCCGGGCGCTGGGCCAGGAAGCTCAGCAGCGCGAACTCGCGAGGCGTGAGCTCCACGACCCTGTCCCGGTATCTGGCGGTGCGAGCGGCCCCGTCGAGCTCGAGGCCTCCCGCCTCGAGCCGGACCGGTGCCTGCTGCACGTCGAACGGTCCCCGACGCAGCAGCGCCTCGACGCGCAGCACCAGCTCACGGGCGTCGAACGGCTTGGTCACGTAGTCGTCGGCACCGTGCTCCAGGCCGATCACCCGATCATCGGCGCTGGCCAGACCGGACAGCAAGAGCACCGGGGTGGCATCCCCGTCGTGCCGGCGCCGGGTCAGCATCTCCAGGCCCGAGCTGCCGGGCAGGAGGACGTCCAGGACCACCGCGTCCGGCTGCCACACGCGCCACGTGTGCTCGCCCTCGACGGCGTCGGTGGCGGTACGCGGGTCGTGGCCGGCCTTGGCCAGGTACGCGGCGACGCTCGAGGCGACCAGGGCGTCGTCGTCGACCACGAGAACCTTTGTCATACGGAAACCATATCGAGGGCAGGTCGGCCGGGGCGCCCGCTCGTCCATGTCGGGGCCTCGGCCCGCCGGACGTCAGGTATCGGTCAGGTGCCTCGCCGTGCCCACGCGGCGGCCCGGCGCCTAACGTCAGGATCATGTTGCGGACAGTGGACGTCGTCCTGCCCTGCCTCGACGAGGCCGAGGGCCTCGCATGGTTGCTGCCGCGGCTCCCGGACGGGATGCGGGCGGTGGTCGTGGACAACGGGTCCACCGACGGTTCAGCCGACATCGCGCGCGACCACGGCGCCCTGGTCGTCCATGCCCCGCAGCGCGGCTACGGCGCGGCCTGCTCCGCCGGGCTCGACGCTGCGAGCGCCGACGTCGTCGCGTTCTGCGACGCGGATGCCAGCCTCGACCCGAAGGACCTGACCCGGGTCACCGGACCGGTGCTCTCCGGACACACCGACCTCGTCCTGGGGCGACGGCGCCCGGAGCCGGGCGCGTGGCCGTGGCACCTCCGCCTCGCGAACGCCGAGCTGGCGCGCCGGGTGCGCCGCCGTACCGGCGTGCGCGTCCACGACATCGGGCCGATGCGTGCCGCCCGACGGGAGCCGCTGCGGGCCCTCGGCCTGCGTGACCGACGCAGCGGCTATCCCCTGGAAACGCTGGTGGCGGCCGCCGAGGCCGGCTGGCGTGTCGCAGAGGTCGACGTGCCGTATCGCAGACGGCGCGGCAGGTCGAAGGTGACCGGCACGCCGCTCGGCGCATGGCACGCCGTCCAGGACATGTCGAAGGTGCTGGCATCATGACCGGCACGACATTGCCCCGCACCGTCATGGTGCTGGCCAAGGAGCCGCGGCCCGGCAAGGTCAAGACCCGGCTGATCGGAGACCTGACGGCCGCGGAGGCCGCCGCGCTGGCGCAGGCGGCGCTCGCGGACACGCTGAAGGCGGTCGACGACCTGCCCGGGGTGCGCCGGCTGCTGGTGCTGGACGGCCGGGCGGGCCCCTGGGTCCTCCCGGGCTTCGTCGTGGTTCCGCAGGTCGGCGGTGGTCTGGACCGTCGGATCGCCGCGGCCTTCGACCATGCTCTCGGTCCGCAGGGGTATCCGGGACCCGCGCTGCTGGTCGGCATGGACACGCCGCAGCTCGGTCCGGTCCTGCCGGCGGTGGACTTCGCCGGGCACGACGCGGTGCTCGGGCTCGCCGACGACGGTGGGTACTGGGCAGTCGGTCTGCGGCAAGCGGACCCCGCGCTGTTCCACGGCGTGCCGATGTCCGAACCGGTGACCGGGGAGGCGCAGCTCGCACGGCTGCGGGGAGCGGGGCTCACGGTCCGGCTCCTGCCTACGCTGCGCGACGTCGACACGGTGCGCGACGCAGCCGCCGTGGCCCGGGCGGCGCCCGGGACGCGGTTCGCCCGCACGTGGTCCGGGGTAGCGCACCGGGTGTCGGCCGGAGACGTCGCGGAGGGCCGCGCGTGACTGCTACCGCCTCGCCCGACCCGGTGAGCCCGTTGATCCTCTTCGAGGCGGCACTGAGGGGGTTGCTGGTGACCGCGACACACGTCTCCGACCCCGTGCCGGTGGACGTCGAGGCCTGGACCGCGGAACGGGACGCCGTGGACGAAGCGATCGTCGCGCTGTGCGAGGGGCCGGTGCTGGACGTGGGGTGTGGACCGGGGCGGTTCGCCGCGGCGCTGGCGGCCCGCGGGGTACCCGCGCTCGGTATCGACGTCTCGCATGCGGCGGTGCGCCGGGCGAGGGCCCGCGGTGCCGTGGCGCTGCGGCGTGCCGTCGAGGGGCCGCTCCCGGGGGAGGGGCGTTGGGGGACCGTGCTGCTGGCGGACGGCAACATCGGCATCGGTGGTGATCCGCGCGCCCTGCTGGAGCGCTGCCGCGACCTGGCCCGGCCGGGCGGCCTGTTGCTCGTGGAGGCCGATCCCGACCCCGACACGGACATCTCCGGGCCGTTGGTGCTGCACGCCGAGGACGGACGACGTTCCCGTCCGATGCCGTGGGCGCGTGCGGGCAGCCGGGTGCTGCGGACGCTCGGTGGTGAGCTCGGGATGATCGTCTCGGAGGAGTGGGAGCTGGCCGGCCGGGTGGTGGTCTCGGTGCGCACGCCAGGCGCCGTCGAGCAGGGCTGAGGGCACGTCCGGACGTCCGCCGCGACGGTCCGGACGCGCTCCTTCCCTCAGCGGTTCGCGCTCCAGAGTGCCACGAGCCACACCAGCAGCAGCGTACCGAGCACCATGACGGCTCCCCGAAGGGCGACGCCGGCCCAGACGTTCGCCGGGCCGCTCGCGCGGACCCGTCCCTCGGACCGCGTGCGCACGAGCGCCGGCAGGCGGACCAGCACGAGCCAGCCGAGCACGATCACCAGCGGGGCGATGACGGCGTCGTTCAGCGCCACGGACCCGGCCAGCCAGATGCCCCAGGGCAGCCACCACTGCGCCGGGATCGAGGTGAGCGCCAACCAGGCCCACCAGCCCATGCAGGCGACGCCGGCCATGACCAGCACCCGGCGCGTCCACGTCGCCGCGCTCACGTCGGGTTCCCGACGACGAGGCGCGAGACCCACTTGGTCTGCAGCACCCCCGGACGGTTGGGCGCGATGATCCGCGCGGGGAAGCCGTGGTCCAGGTCGAGGTCCTCCCCGGCCAGGGTGAGGGCCAGGAGGGTGTCGTCGTGGGCGACGTAGGCACCCGGCAGGTCGGAGGTCGAGTAGAAGGTACCCGCGGGTTGCAGGCTCACCACGTGGACGGGGTCGTCGGGCTGCCCGCCGGACAGGGTCGCGAGGTCCCGTATCCGGACGCCGGTCCACCGCGCCGTGGCGCTCCAGCCCTCCACGCAGGCGATCGGCAGCACCGCCTCGTGCTGGCTCATGGCCAGCAGGTCCGCGCGCGTCAGGTGCGTGGTCCCGCCGGGCCCGACCAGCTCCAGCGCCCAGTCCGGGTCGGTCGCCAGCTCCTCGACCCGCGCGGCCCTCGCCGTCTTGTTGACGGCCAGGCCCTGCGGACCGTCGAGCGGGTCGCGTGGTGCCAGCAGGGCGATGGCGCGCAGCGGGGTGACGGTCTGTCCCACCGTCAGTGCCGTGACGAACAGGGCGGCGACGGCCACCGACCCGAGGAACCCGCGTCGGGTCGTGCCGTCCCCGGTCGTGCCGTCGGCGGTGTCACCGTTCGGCGGGCTGTCAGGGCCGGGGCGGGCGGCGTCGAGGTCGCGGGCGCCGGCAGCGAGGGACCGGACCACCACCGGGAGCTTGATCCCCACGTGCACCAGGGCCGCTCCGAACGCGAGCCAGGCCGTGGCGTAGTGGACGGTCGTGAAGCTGAAACCGAAGACGTAGAGCTTGAAGACGTTCAGGATGCCGGTCACGACCTGGAAGACGGTCGACGCCACGAGCACGCCTACCGACGCGCGCTCGAGCGCGTGCTTCCATCCGGTGACCGGGGGCCGGACGAAGAACTGCGGGTAGACCGTGTAGAGCTTGGCGAGGACCAGGGGCAGGCTGGCGAAGCCCACCGCGACGTGCAGGCCCTGGTTGAGCCGGTAGGCCCAGGCCGGTTCCGGTCCGAAGGGCAGCCACGAGACGGGGTGCTGGTGCAGGTGCGAGACCAAGCCGGTGACGAACAGGATCAGGATCGCCCCACCGAGGTACACGCCCAGGCGGGCGACCACCCGTTGGTCGTGCACCGGCGACCGGAAGTCGCTCGGTTCGGGTAGTCGTAGCCACGCCGGACGGATGTCGGACAACGGACGTCTCACCATGGTGACTCCAGGATCGTGTTGAGCAGGACGGCCAGGCCGCCCTGGGCCCACAGCCAGGACGCGGGCAGAGCGGTCGGCCGGCCGCGGGCGACGTCCGGCAGGGCCGCCGCGGGGCCCTCTCCAGCC
>NZ_KI911664.1:80806-83106 GCF_000515355.1 Promicromonospora kroppenstedtii DSM 19349
GAGCCAGATGCGCTCCACCTCGCCGCGTTCGAAGCCGAGCAGCGCGCCTGACAGCGCGGCGGCGAGCGCGAGGCCCACCAGCACGCGGGTGGCGCGATCGACACGGCGCAACCGGGTCAGGCCGCCGACGGCCGCGGGACCGACGAGGGCGCCGAGGACGGCGAGGTCCACGAGCAGGAAATAGAGGTAGGGCCGGGCATGGCCCACCGGGGCCCAGACCTCGTGCGTGGCGGCCACGCCGTCCCACACCCAGAACCCGCCCGCGCCGAAGGCGACGACCACGCCGACCGTGACGACCCCCGCCAGGGCCGTGGCGGCTACCCGTCGCGACACGATCAGCGGCGCGAGGGCGATCAGGCCCATGTGGAGCAGCCCGTACGACAGGATCGGGCAGGCACCCAGGAGGAGACCCGCGGCCACCGCGTACGTCCACCGCGCGGCGCCGCGCCGTTCCCGGTCGGTGGCGAGCGCGAGGAACGCGACGCCCCAGGCGAGTATCCCGGCGAAGAACGCGTCGGCCGAGGTCGCCACCCAGAGCGCGGCGGGGGCCAGGACGAGTGCGGGGGCGACGGCGCGGGCGACGCGCTCGGCAGCGGCTCCGCCGGGCGGTCCGGCCGCCTGGACGAGACCGAGCGTCCGCAGCGTGATCAGTACCGCGGGTACGGCCGCCGCGCCGCCGAGGACGAACAGGGTGGCTGCCCAGCCGGAGCCTCCCAGGCCTACCCGGTCCAGCAGGGCGAGCAGCAGCACGAGGCCCGGCGGATGGCCCCTGACGTGAATGGGATAGCCGGGCAGGTCGTCGACGAAGCCCGCGAGAAAGGCCGCTGGGTCGGCTGCTGCGACCGGCACGGCCGGGAGGTATTCGTGCTCGCCGCGGACCGGCTCCGTGAGATCGTCCCACGAGGTGAGGATTGCCAGCGCGGCCGCCCACGCGGCGGCGGTGGCCCAGGACACGAGCAGGAGCACCCGCCAGGGCAGGAGCGCCGCAAGCGCGGTCCCGAACCGGACGACCGCGACCAGCAGCGTGAGCGCCGTGAGGAGACCCGGCCCCGTGCGCAGCACCCAGTGCCCGACGAAGGGCTCGGCACCGGTCAGCAGCGGCACGTCGCTCGCGGACCGCAGCACCGCGCCGACAAGCCAGAGCGCAGGGATCGACGCCGCCCAGACGGACAGTGCCGCCACCGGTCCGTGCCTCTGCCACCAGGTCCCGCCGGCAGGAGGCGCCGGGTCGGCGGCAGGGGGAAGCCCGGTCTGTCGGGTCGATGTGGGCTCGTGTCTCGGTGATTCCGCCACGGTTCCATCGTCGCGGCCGGCCGCCGCGAACGTGATGCCGGCGGACCTGACGAACGGCTGACGTTCGACCTGGTCGCCGGTCCTCACCTGCGGTCAGTCGAGCGTGAGCTCCAGGGCGGCCGGCGCGGCGGTGAGCGACGTGCGGATCAGCGCGCACAGCTCGGCACGGCTCGCGCTCGTCGCGGCGTCGGGCGGTGAGCACCAGGCGTCCACGGCGGCCCGGTGGGCGGTGACCACGATCGCGCACACGACCCGCGCCGAGAGGTCCGCGGCGGGCGCGCCGTCCAGCCGTTCCACGATCGCGTCGACGACCTGCTGGGTGAAGCGTTCGCACACCAGCATGCCCGCGGCGTCGACGACCGGGTGGGTGCCGCTCAGGCGCGCGCTCAGCACCGCGGGACGCTCCCAGCCGGGCGGCATCCGCTCGACGACCTCCACGAGGGCGTCGCCGACGACCTCCAGCAGCGGACCGCGCCGGGCGAGCACCTCGTCGAGCTCGGCGATCAGGGTCCGCCAGACGTCGTTCAGCGGGGTCAGAGCGAGGTCTTCCTTGCCCGCGAAGTAGCGGAAGAAGCTGCGCTTGGACACCTCGGCCTGGTCGCACAGCCAGTCGACGGTCACCGCGTCGTACCCGCGTTCGGCGAAGGCCGGCAGCGCGACCTCCACCAGGCGCTGCCGGCAGCGGGCAATACGCCTGCTGCGGAGCGTGCCGGCGGTGGTCGGTGTCGTCATGCTGCCATCATAGCGAACTGGCACTCAGCGGCAGTTGGCATACAGTAGCGCCATGCTCGCATGGACGGTCGATCACGCCTCACCCAGCCACCTCAGCCTGCGCGAGGTGCCCGATCCGGCGCCCGGGCCCCATGACGGGGTCATCGAGGTGCGCGCCTTCGCGCCGAACCACGGCGACCTCGAGTCCCTGCCGGGTGTGCCCGCCGGCGCCGTCCCGGGCTGGGACGCCGCCGGCGTCGTCGTGGCCGAGGCGCTCGACGGCACGGGGCCACGGC
>NZ_KI911664.1:83206-105979 GCF_000515355.1 Promicromonospora kroppenstedtii DSM 19349
GCGCGGGCTCCGCCGCCTCGGCCCGGTCCTCGGCCGTCGCGTGCTGGTGCTGGGCGGTACGAGCGCCGTCGGCCTGTTCGCGGTGCAGCTCGCCGCGCGCAGCGGGGCGGAGGTCGTCGCCACCACCAGGAACCCTGCCGCGCGGGAGCGGCTGATCGAGCTCGGCGCGCACGAGGTGGTCACCTCGCCGTCCGACCTGGGCGCCGACGTGTCGGGTGTGCTCGACCTGCTGGGCGGCTCCCATCTGGTGCGGGCGTTCGCCCGGCTCGCACCGGGCGGCACTCTCGTCGCGCTGGGGCACGCCGCAGGCGAGGGGGAGCGCTTCGCGTACGGCGACCTGTTCGGCGACGCCGCCCGGCACGACCGCTCCCTGACGACCTTCTTCCTCGGGGCCGAGGTGGACCTCGGCCCCGACATGACCTGGCTCGCGCACGAGATCCACGAGGGGCGGCTCGACCCGGTGGTCTCAGCGGTGCGCCCGTGGCACGAGCTGCCGGATGCCTTCGCGGCCGGCGCGGGACGGACGTACGGGAAGACCGTCCTGACCGTCGGGTAGGGCCTTCTTCTACAGGTGCTCGGTGCAGAACCTGCGAGCCGGTCGACGGTGGCATCGACGTACCCGGGTACGTCGTACGTCTCGCGCCCCTGCGGAGGCGCGACGAGCGGCGACCCTCCGGGTGGTGCCGCTCGGCCGACCGACGACTCGCGTCACGCACTCAGCCCTGGCGGGGTGTCGTTTCGTCGAACTCGTCGCGCGCGGCCTCGATGTGGTCCATGTTCTGCCGCGTCCACTCGCACATCAGGTCGACCGTCGCCCGCAGCCCACGGCCGGGACCGGTGAGCCGGTACTCGACCCGAGGGGGCACCACGGGGTGCACCGTCCGCTCGACGAGGCCGTTGCGCTCCATCATGCGCAGGTTCTGCGTGAGCATCTTGTGGCTGATGCCCTCGAGCGCGTCGCGCAGCTCGCTGAACCGCCGGGTCTCGTCACCCAGCGTCTCGATGATCAGCAGTGCCCACTTGTTGGCGACGTCCGAGAAGATCTCTCGCGCCAGCGTCCCGGCGCGCATGATGTCGTCCTGGGCGGCCGGGCTGCCGGCCTGAGCGGTCACCATCTGGTGCCTCCGTCACTGAGAAGTGCGTTCTTCCGCACCGAGGTTAACTCTCTTATGGTTCCTGAGTCACTAGAAGTGACTCAGGCTGCCCAGGGAGGCGACCTGAACTCACCACGATGCGCGAGGGATCCACACCATGGCTGTCACACTCACCAACCCGCAGGACCTGCCCCGGGTCGACGTCTACCACCAGGTCGCCGTGGCCACCGGCACCCGGCAGGTCTTCGTCGCCGGCCAGGTCTCGTGGGACGCCGACGGCGTCACCGTCGGCGTCGGCGACCTGGCTGCCCAGGTCGAGCAGAGCTACGCGAACGTCGCCACGGCGCTTCGCCATGCCGGAGCGGGTGTCGACGACCTGGTCCGGCTCACGTTCTATGTCGTGGACTGGACGCCGGACAAGATGCCCGCGCTCCTGGACGGACTGTCCCGTGCCGCGAACCGCCTCGGTTCCACCGCGACGCCGCCCGCCACGCTGATCGGTGTCGCGGCCCTGGACGTCTCTGAGCACCTGGTCGAGATCGAGGCGACCGCCGTCGTCGGCGACCGTCCTGCCGAGCCGGCCGAAGCCGGGCCGCGGTTCTTCGTGACGCCGGGGTACGGCGACCGGCAGCTGGCGCGGATGGGATACAGCCAGGCCATCCGCATCGGGGACCGCGTCGAGACCTCCGGCCAGGGCGGCTGGGACGACGACCTCGACTTCCCGGCCGACCTGGAGGACGAGATCGTCCAGGCGTTCGACAACGTCGAACGGACCCTCCTGACCGCGGGTGCCACGTGGCGTGACGTCGTGCACGTCAACTCCTACCACGTGCCCGAGACGCCCGGCTTCATCGGTGAGACCCACAACCGGGTCATGGTCGAGCAGCTCCGGGCGCGCACGGGTGACCGCGCGCCGATCTGGACCGAGACCGGTGTGCCGGCCCTCGGAGCGCCGGGGATGCGCGTCGAGATCCGGGTCACCGCGATCATCGGCTCCTGACCGAACGGGACGGGGCCGGAGGGGATCAAGCCGTCGGAGCACTCTCGGCGAGCCGGCCGTCGAGCACGCGGACCGCTACGACTCCGACATCCTCGCCGCCGCAGCCGGGGAACGCACTGGCCCCCGTCATCGCGACGCGCCCGCGGCACGCTGCTTCCCCAAGGCTCCGTCCTCGCCCCACGACGACGCCCGCCGGTGCCGCCGTCGACCTCGCGCCACCTGCCGGGGTCCCGCAGCATGTGCGACTCGATCAGGCAGCCCCTGCGACGTCAGCGCGACCGCGACCGGCAGGGCACCGCCCAGATAGGTGCCGATCGTCGGGACGAACTGCGACACCACGCCCACGAAGACGGCGAGCGGCAGTGCGTACGGGGTACGCATGATCAGCAGGAACACGAGCGTGAAGGAGCTCGACAGCGCCGCGAGCACGATGCGCGAGGACGGCCGTTGAACTGTTCCACCATGTTCTCCACCCCATCTGTCGGTGACCACGACGGCCGGCGACGAGCTCGACCGCCGAGCTGAGCCGGCCGAGGTCGTGGCCGGCCACGGCTGATCCTCCGCAGCGGCCTGCCGCCGTGGGTCACCTAGATCGATCGGGTGAGGCGTCCGAAGGCCGTTCGTCGTGGCCGGATCCACGGCACTCCGACGACGCGGTGCGGTCGGCGGGGTGGAACCGCCGACCGCACCGTCGCCCGTCGGCGTCAGGCGCCCGTGTCCTCCGTGAACAACCGGGGGAGGAAGTCGATCAGCGACTTCTGCCAGACGTCCCAGCTGTGCGGGCCCGGGACGATGGGCGCGAACTCATGGTTCACCCCCCGGCTCTCCATGGCGGCGATCAGCTGCAGCGTCGCGCCGTAGGTGAAGTCCTGCTGGTCACCGGAGTAGACGCGCAGCAGCTTCGTGCCCTCGTTGATGGCGTTGACGTCCGCGGTGGCCGGCGGCGCGCCGAACGCCGACATGGCGCCGATGTAGCCGAACTCGCCCGGGTGCGCCCACAGGGTGCTGAGCGTGTGGCCCGAGCCCATCGAGAGGCCCGCCAGAGCGCGCTGGTCACCCTCGGAGCTGATGTTGAACTGCTCCTCGGCGGCCGGCACGATGCGCGTCGTGATCTCCGTGGGGAAGTCCACGCCGTTCCCGTTGGCCATGACGACCACCATCGGCTCCATGGTGCCCCGCAGGTAGTGGTTGTCGAGGATGCGCTGGACGTATCCCACCTCGACCCAGTCGGTCCACGTCTGCCCGCCACCGTGCTGCAGGTAGAAGACCGGGTACTCCTCGGCGCGGTCCGCGTCGTAGTCCGGGGGAGTCCACACGTACGCCGAGCGCTGGGTACCGCCGCCTGCGGTGCTGGTGTAGCTCATGACGCTGACCTCCCCGCGCGCCTCGGGCGGAACCTCGGCGGTGTACTGGGCGCGCACCGTGTCGCCGTCGGCGGTGAAGGTGCTCCACGTCGGCTCCGAGAGCACCTTCGTGGGGTTGCCGGCGTCCTTGTGGTCGACGCCGTCGACCACGAACTTGTAGTAGTAGGAGCCGCCCTCGACGGCCAGCGAGAGCCGCCACGAACCGTCGGCCTGCTGGACCATGTGGGTGCGCGGCCAGCTTCCGGCCGGGCCGAAGTTGCCCCAGACGGTGATGTTGTTCGCGTCGGCGAACTCGGTGCCGAGCTCGAAGGTGACCACGCTGTTCTCGTCGATCCATGGTGTCGGGGTCGTACCCGCCGGCGGGAGCTCGTGCTTCACGAACGGCAGGTGACCCTCGCTCGGGCCCTCGTCGTCGACGTCCTGGAAGATGCGCCCGGCGAAGTCGTGCAGGTTCTTCTGCCACGTGTCCCACGTGCCGCCGGTCTCGGGGTCCGAGCCGTCGGACTGGAACCGCACGCCCGCCTTCGTCAGCCTGTCGGCCAGCGCGACCGTGTCGTCGTACGCGGGGTCGGTGACGTTGCCCGCGTACACGCGGACGACGTCGGTCGAGTGGTTGATCTGCGTGGCCTTGCCCCGCGAGATCGGCTTGTCGTAACCGGCCGAGAACGAGCCGACGCCCGCGAACTCGCGCGGCTTGTCCACCACGGCGCTCAGGGCCGCCTCCCCACCACGGCCGATCCCGGCGATCGCGCGGTCCGACCCCTTGTCGGAGACGTTGAACGCGCGCTCGACGGCGGGCAGCAGCTCCTTCGTCACGCCGGCGGGGCCCGGCGTGCCGGCGTCGCCCATCACGACCACCATCGGCTCGGCGTCGCCGTCGAGCGTCAGGTTGTCCATGATCTGGCCCAGCCGGCCCAGCTCCACCCACTCGCGGTAGCTCTGCCCCTCGTCCTGCAGCAGGTACAGCACCGGGTACTCGTCCGCGCGGTCCGCGTCGTAGCCCGGGGGCGTCCACACGAGCGCTTCCTTCTTGTGCTTCGGTCCCTTGCCGTACTCGATCGTCTCGAGCTCGCCGCCGCCGTCCACGTCGTCGAGCCACTCGGCGCCCGGCCCGGGGACGAACATGGTGCTGTAGGTGGGCTTCGACGTCACCTCCTGGGGTACGGCGGGGTTGCGGAAGGCGACCGCGTCCTGGTCCGCCGCGGGGCGGGCGGCGTACTGGTAGTAGTAGAGGCCCGGCTCGAGGGGGCCGAGCGTGGCGGTCAGGTCCGATCCGCTGGTTCCCATGTTGAGGTCGGTCCACGCCTTGCCCGGGCCGAAGTTCCCCTGCACCGCGACAGGGCCGCTCCCGATGCCGGTCGCCTCGGTCACCGCGGCCCGGGGCACCGTGAAGCGGTAGACGTCGGAGATCGGGTTGTCCGCCACCTCGCTCACCCACGGGTCGGCGCTCACCGCCTGCGCGGCGGCGTGCGGCGCGGCGAGCACCGCCGCCGTCACCACCGCGGTCGCGGCCGCGGTCGCGACCGCTCGTCGTCCTCGCCGGATCGGGTGGGCGGGCCTTGCCTGAGATTCCATCGCCATCGACTTTCCTCTCGTTCGGACTCGTTGACCTTCGACACGAGGACCGGCACCTCGCCGTGCCTCGCGCATGACCGATGTACCTCTGTCACGTTGGTGGCGGGTGCGGGGCGGTGTGCTGCCTCGTACCAGGGCCGGACTGCTGGCCCAGGTGCTGCGGCCAACCCGGATCGCCCGACTCGTGAGCCATCCACGTGCTCCCTTGCACGAGTGCGGTCCGGTCAGTCCGAACTTTAACGATAAATACGAGGTGCGACAAGGCCTTGTTCCAGTCAGGTCGCCGAGGGGTTTTTGCCGCATATGTCTTGTGTGTGACGTGAATCGCGCGCTACTGTATCGATAAATTTGCCGCCACTCATGGACCTGCGTGCAACAACGGTGTTAGCGCTCACATGTACTGGCCCGTGCAGCAGGCTCCGCCGGAGCCTCGGTGCTGACCGCACCATCGGTGGTGGTGGCGCGCAATGCCCAGGCGTGGCCGACGGCGGCCGCGTCCCAACAGGCAAAGGAGCGAAGGATGAGGAAGTCCATCGCACGTCTCGTGCTCGGGCTGGTCGCGGCCCTGGCGCTGGTCCCGGGAGTCGCGGGGCCCGCCGAGGTCCCACCGGCGGCCGCGGCGAGCAGCAACCTGCTCACGAACGGGGATCTGGAGAACGGTACGACCGGCTGGTCGGCCTTCGGCGCCGGGACGGTGGTGTCCAGCACGAGCCCGGTCCACGGCGGGACCCGGTCGCTGCTGCGGTCCGGTCGCACCGCGGCGTGGAACGGCCCGGCCCAGACCGTGACGTCCGTGCTCACCAACAACACCAGCTACACGGCGAGCGTGTGGGTGCGCTCCCAGAGCGGCACGCCGACCGGCCGGGTCACGCTGGCCGTGACCGCGGGCGGAACGACGAGCTACGTCAACCTCGCCCAGGGCGCGGTGAGCTCCTCGGGCTGGACGCAGCTGACCGGGACCGCGACGGTGTCCTGGTCCGGGACGCTCTCGTCCGCCACCTTCTACGTGGAGACGGCGGCGGGCACGGACGGTCTCTACGTCGACGACGCCTCGCTCGTGAGCAACACGGCCTCGGCCTGCGACCTGCCGTCGACCTACCGCTGGACGTCGACCGGGGTCCTGGCCACGCCCAGGTCCGGCTGGGTCTCGCTCAAGGACTTCACCGTGGCTCCATACAACGGCCAGCAGCTCGTCTATGCGACGACGCACGACACGGGCACGTCGTGGGGCTCGATGAACTTCAGCCTGTTCGGCAGCTGGTCGGGCATGGCCGGCGCCACGCAGAACACGATGTCGTCCGCGACGGTGGCCCCGTCGCTGTTCTACTTCGCCCCGCGGAACATCTGGGTGCTCACCTACCAGTGGGGTCCGTCCCCGTTCATGTACCGGACCTCCAGCGACCCGACGAACCCGAACGGCTGGTCGGCCGCGAGCCCGCTGTTCACCGGATCGATCTCCGGCTCCAACACCGGCCCCATCGACCAGACGATCATCGGTGACGGTACGAACATGTACCTGTTCTTCGCCGGGGACAACGGGAAGATCTACCGGGCCAGCATGCCGATCGGCAACTTCCCGGGCAGCTTCGGCAGCTCGTACCAGACCATCATGAGCGACACCACGAACAACCTGTTCGAGGCGCCGCAGGTCTACAAGCTCAAGGACCAGAACAAGTACCTGATGATCGTCGAGGCGATCGGCGCCAACGGACGGTACTTCCGCTCGTTCACGGCGAGCAGCCTCTCCGGGTCGTGGACACCGCAGGCCGCTACGGAGAGCAACCCGTTCGCCGGCAAGGCGAACAGCGGCGCCACCTGGACCAACGACATCAGCCATGGCGAGCTGCTGCGGACCTCCGCCGACCAGACCATGACGGTCGACCCCTGCAACCTGCAGCTCCTGTACCAGGGTCGTTCCCCCAGCTCGGACGGGGTGGACTACGGCCTGCTCCCGTACCGGCCGGGGCTGTTGACGCTCCAGCGCTAGGCCCTCCCGGGGGCGGACGGCGCGTCCTCTCGCCGGCGTGAGCGCGGGCGGGAGGACGCGCCGTCGGCGCGCTCCTGATCAGGCCTGATCGAGTCAGACCCGTTCGAGCCGGATCATCGACCACGAGACCGGCGGCAGGTCGACGTGCGCGCGCTCGTCGGCGACCTTGGCCGTCGTGTTCGTCCGCGGCAGCACCGAGGTGGCGTCGTCGGCCGTGGCCGACCAGGTGTGGTCGGGGTTGGCCAGCGTGAGCGCCTCGGCCACCCGGAGTCCCGGGAAGCCGCGCAGGTCGACGTCGAGCGCCACGTCGTCGGTGAGCGACCGGTTGACCGCCAGCACGACGACGGCGCCGGTCTCCGGGTCGTGGGTGGCCACCGCGTCGAGCACGGGGACGGGGCCGAACTTCGCCGTCTCCTGGACCGGCGCGTCCACCGCGAGGCGCAGCACCTCGCCGGCCGCGTGCCGCGCGGTGAGCGCGAAGGGGTGGAACGTCGTCTGCCGCCAGGAGCGGCCGCCCGGCTCGGTCATGATCGGCGCGATGACGTTGACGAGCTGGGCCAGCGACGCGGCGTGGACGCGGTCGGTGTGCCGCAGCAGCGAGATGAGCAGGTTGCCGACCACGACGGCGTCGGCCACGTTGTAGCGGTCCTCCAGCAGCACCGGGGCCACGGGCCAGTCGTCGCCCGACGGCGGGCGCGACTCCGCGCGCTTCTGGTACCAGACGTTCCACTCGTCGAACGAGACGTGGATGTGCTTGGTGTGCTTGCCCGCGGCGCGGACGGCGTCGGCGGTCGCGGCGACGGAGTCCACGAAGTGGTCCATGTTCACCGCGGAGGCCAGGAACGAGGCGAGGTCGCCGTCCTCCTCCCAGTAGTAGGCGTGCGCCGAGATGTGGTCGACGTGCTCGTAGGCCTCGGTGAGCACCGTGTGCTCCCAGTCGCCGAAGGTGGGCATCTGCGATCCCGACGAGCCGCAGGCGACGAGCTCGAGGTCGGGGTCGACCATCCGCATCGCCCGCGCCGTCTCGGCCGCGAGACGCCCGTACTCCTGCGCGGTCTTGTGGCCGATCTGCCACGGGCCGTCCATCTCGTTGCCCAGGCACCACATCTTGATCCGGTACGGGTCCTCGGCGCCGTTGGCCCGGCGCAGGTCGCTCCAGGTGGTGCCGCCCGGCACGTTGCAGTACTCCAGCAGGTCGAGGGCCTCCTGGACGCCGCGCGTCCCGAGGTTGACGGCCATCATCGGCTCGACGCCGGTCCGGGCGCACCACCGCATGAACTCGTCGACGCCCACGAGATTGGGGTCGGTCGAGTGCCAGGCCAGGTCCAGGCGGCGCGGACGCTGCGCGACCGGTCCGATCCCGTCCTCCCAGCGGTAGCCCGAGACGAAGTTGCCGCCGGGGTAGCGCACCGTCGTCACGCCCAGCTCCCGCGTGAGCTCGACGACGTCGCCCCGGAACCCGTCGGCGTCCGCCGTCGGGTGGCCGGGCTCGTGCAGCCCCGTGTAGACGCTGCGGCCCAGGTGCTCGACGAACGAGCCGAACGTACGGGGGCGTACCGGCCCGACGACGAACGCCGGGTCGATGGTGACGGATGCGGACAGCATGGGTGGTACTCCTCGGTGGTCGGTGCGTGAGGGCATGCTTCGCGCAGGCGGGGCGGCTGCCGTGACGACGGCCACGGTGGCCGCCCCGCCTGCGTGATCGGACGTGCGGGGACCTACTGCCCCAGCTGGTTCTGCAGGTCGGCCTGGGTCTGGTCCAAGGCCTCCTGGACCGGCGTCCCGTTCTCGTAGATCTCGTTGAGCGTGACCGTGCGGAACGTGTCGTCGACGGTGGGCCAGTTGGGGTCGCTGAACGACTCGAAGTGCCCGATGCCGTCCTTGACCTCGTTCAGCACGTCGAACAGGTTGGTCTGGAAGTACTTGTTGAACTTGTTGTCCGGGTTCTTGGTGACGGCCTCGTCCTCCCAGACGGCCATGTTCACCGGGTCGAAGCCCAGCACCTCCCACACGGCGACGTTCGCCTCGGGGGACAGCTTGGCGAACGCGAGCCACTGCGCGGCGAGGTCCTTGTTCGGCGAGACGGCCGGCACGGCCGCCCCGGTGCCGCCACCACCGATGGTCTGCACCACGGCGTCGTCCGGGACCGGCGCCGGAGCGATGGCCACCTTGCCCGCGAGGTCGGGCATGTAGTCGACGAACCGGGAGGTGTACCACGCCGGGTAGACGATCGCGGCGTAGTCGCCGTCGTTGATCGCGCCGTACGCCTCCTCGGAGTCGGGGCTGCCGCCGGGGATCGTGGAGATGGCCCCGGCGTCCTGCATGTCCTTCATCATCGACAGGGCCTCGACGACCTCGGGGCTGTTCACCTGCACGTTGCCGTCGGTGTCGATGTACTGCCCGCCGAGCTGCGCGGTGATCAGGGGCTCGAGGAACATGACGCTGGTGCTCGCGACTCCGAACGCCTTGCCGGTCTCCTCGTGGTACTTGACCCCGGCCTCCTGGAAGTCGTCCCAGGTCTTGATGGTCGAGTAGTCGATGCCGGCGCCCTCGAGCGCCTCGGTGTTGTAGAACGTGGTGAACGCGCCGACGTGCGTCGGGAAGCCGTAGATCTTGCCGTCCTTGCTGTACAGGTCGAGGCGGGCCTGGACCACGTCGTCCTTGTACGGGGCCGCGGCCTCCGTCAGGTCGAGCAGGGGCGGGTTCTCGCCCTTGACGAAGTTGGCGAACTTGTTCACCTCGATGTCGACGACGTCCGGCAGGCCCTCACCGGAGTTCACCGCGAGCTGCAGCTTGTTGTGCATGTCGTCGTAGGGGTAGACGGTCACCTCGAGCTGGATCTCCTGGTCGGGGTTGGCCTCGTTCCACCGCTCGGCCATCTCCTCGTAGTAGGTCGCGTGCACGTCGGCGAACGTCCACATGTTCAGCGTCGTGGAGCCGTCCGCGTTCTTGACGGGTGCCTCGGGCTGGCTCCCGCCGCATGCGGCGAGTGCGGTCACCGCCAGTGCGGCGGTCAGCATGGACACCGTCGTCCGTAGCCTGGTCATGTTTTCTCCGTTCGATCTGAGGTTCGATCTGAGTTCTGAGGCGTGGTCAGCCTTTGACCGCGCCCGCGGTGATTCCTTCGATGAAAAAGCGCTGGAAGGCGAGAAAGAGGATGAGGACGGGGATCAACGAGAAGAAGGCCCCGATGATCAGCAGCTCGTAGTTGTTGCCGTAGGGCGTCAGGAGCGTGTTCAGGCCGATCGGCAGCGTGAACTTCTCCGGGCTGCGCAGCACCAGCAGCGGCCAGAGGAAGTTGTTCCAGCAGAGCATCCCGTTGAGGATCGCCATGGCGGCCATGGCCGGCTTGGTGATGGGCAGGACGAGCCGGAAGAAGATGCCGAACTCGCTCACGCCGTCCATGCGCCCGGCCTCGAGGATCTCCTTCGGTATGCCCAGGAAGTACTGGCGGAAGAAGAAGATCGTCACCGCCGAGGCGAGGAAGGGGAGCGCGATCACGACGTACGTGTCGGCCAGCCCCATGTCGTTGACCTGGACGTACAGGGGGAGCATGAGCATCTCGAACGGGACGGTCATGACCAGGAGCACCATGATGAACCACAGCGTCTTGGTCCGGAACTCGTACATCGCGAAGCCGTAGGCGACGAACGCGCTCACCAGCAGGGTCCCGGCGACCTGCCCGACCGTCAGCAGGAGGGTGTTGGCGAACCAGCGGAAGTACGGCCCGGAGTCCGTGAACAGCAGCACGTAGTTGTCCAGGCTCAGCGTGCCGAGGTCGACGTCGAAGGTCATGCCGCGCCGGATGACCTCGTTCCCGTCCTGGAACGTGCCCACGAGGATGGCCAGCAGCGGTACGAGCGAGATCAGCGCCATCACGACGAGGAAGACCGACTGGATCCACGCGGCGGCGGAGGGCCCGCGGCGACGTCGGGCGGCGGTGGCAGGAACGGTCGTCACCCGGTCCTGTTCCTGGAGAGCGGCCATCACGCGGCCTCCTTCCTGAAGGTGCCGCTGGCGACGAGATAGGAGATGTTGATCGTCATCACGATGACGAGCAGCACCACGCCGACGGCAGAGGCGAAGCCCAGGTCGTTCTCCTCGATGCCCTTGCGGTAGAGGTATCCGACGACCGTGAGGCCCTGGTTGTTGGGCGAGTTGTTGCCGGCGTAGAGCATGAAGCTCTCGAGGAACATCGCCAGTCCGCCGTAGACGCTGATCGTGACGACGTAGACGATGGTCGGCCGCAGGTTCGGGACGGTGATGTGCAGGAACTGGCGGAACCTGCTCGCCCCGTCGATGGAGGCCGCCTCGTAGTACTCGGTCGGGATCGCCTGCATGCCGGCCAGGAAATACATCATGTTCACGCCGGTCCACCGCCACAGGGCGATGGCCAGCAGGGCCACCAGACCGGTGATGTCGCCGCGCAACCAGCGCACCGGGCCGAAGCCGAAGAACTCGGCGACCTGGTTCATGATCGCGGTGTCGGACTCGGCGAAGATGAGCCGGAACACGATGCCGGCGACCACCACGGAGGTCAGCGCGGGGACGAACATCGAGGCCTTGAAGAACCCCTTGATCCGCGCGCTACCGATGTTCGAGTTGATCAGCGCCGCGAGTGCCAGCGGGATCGGGATGAGCAGCACGAGGGTGAGGACCATGTAGCGCAGGCTGTTGAACAGGGCCTGCCAGAAGATGCGGTCCTGCCAGAGCCGTTCGTAGTTGTCGAGCCCGATGAACGTCGCCTGGCCGTAGAGCACCTCCTGGGTGCTCATCACGAACGAGCGGCCCAGGGGGACGACCCAGAACACGGCGAGGGTCACGAGGAACGGAAGGATGAAGAAGTAGGGCGCAAGCCTCTTCGAGTACAGGAGCTGCTTCACGGCGGTCCGGATCCTCCTTGATCAGAGCCACGGGGTGACGCCGGCGCGGTTGGACGAGGTCGTCGATCGCGGGGTGTCATGATGGTCGGCGTGGTGAAGATGAGCGATGTGGCACACGAAGCAGGCGTCTCGACGATGACCGTCTCGAATGTCGTCAACGGGCGGCCGGGAGCCAGCGAGGACACCCGTGCTCGTGTGCTCGACGCGGTGGCCCGGCTCGGCTACCGGATGAACGCCACCGCGCGGCAGCTGCGCGTGGGCCGCAGCGGTGCCATCGGCCTCCTGGTGCCGCACCTGGACGGGCCGTACTACGCCCACCTCGCGGCGCGGCTGGACACGCTGGCGCACTCGCGGGGCTACCACGTCATCATCGAGCGAACCGGCGCCAGCCGGGAGGGGGAGCTCGACGCCATCTCGCCCGAGCGGGTGCGGCCCTACGAGGGCGTGGTGTTCAGCCCGGTGCAGATCGACACAGCGGACGTACGGGCGGCCGGCATCGAGGTCCCGGTGGTCCTGCTCGGCGAGCGGCGGCTGGCCGGCTCGTTCGACCACGTGATGATGGACAACGTCGGCGGCGCCGAGCTCGCGGTCTCGCACCTGCTGGAGCACGGCGCGCGGCGCATCGCCCTGATCGGCGGCCGCCCGGACACCGGCGTCGACAGCATGCCGACCCTGCGCAGCCGCGGCTACCGCAGCGCGCACGCCAAGGCCGGCGTACCGGTCGACGAGCGCCTCGTGGTGGACGCCGCCTCGTTCACCACGAAGGACGGCTACGCGGCGGTCATGCGCCTGCACCGCGAGGGCATCCCGTTCGACGGCGCCTTCGCGCTGACCGACGCGGCGGCCATGGGGGCGCTGCGGGCGCTGGCGGACGTCGGGCTGCGCGTCCCGCAGGACGTCCAGGTGGTCGGCTTCGACAACGACGCGGAGGGGGAGTACCTCATCCCGCGCCTGACCACCATGGACCCGGACAACGACTCGATGGCGGAGCGCATCATGGAGCTGCTCCTGGCGCGCGTGGAGGCGGGGGAGACGGGCGAGGCGGCGGCCGGCGACGTGGTCGAGGCCGTCATGTCGGCCCGGATCGTCGTGCGCGAGTCGACGCTCGCTCGCACGTCTAATTAGTCGATCGGTCACTGGTTCTCTTCCTCGAGCAGCCGGCCACCCCGGTGATATTTATCGATAAAGTAGGGGGGATGGCGCCAGGTGTCAACGGCGCCCTCGAGGTTTCGCCCGCCGGTCGCGTCCGGCTGCGTGGGTCTGCCCTACCGGCGGCGGGCCGGCGGCGCCGTCGTGTCGCGGACGGTGAGGCTGGTGGCGAGCTGGACGTGACGTGACGCGGGCTGGGCGCCGTCCGCCATCGCCAGCAGCGTCTCGACGGCCATCCGCCCCATGCCGGCCAGTGGCTGGTGCACCGAGGTCAGCGGGGGCGACGTCCAGCCGGCCTGCGGCGTGTCGTCGAAGCCCACGACGCTGAGCCGCCCTGGCACCGGGACGTCCAGCTCCCGGGCCGCGGCGAGCACGCCGACGGCGATCTCGTCGTCGCCCGTCACGATCGCGGTCGGCGGTTCGGGCAGCGCGAGCAGCGCGCGGCCGTGCACCAGGCCCGTGTCGATCGAGAACGAGTCGCTGCGCACCAGCTCCTGCTCCAGCTCGATGCCCGCGGAGTCCAGCGCCGCCCGGTAGCCGTGGAGGCGTTCCCGGGCGGCGGCCGACGCGGCGGGGCCGCCGATCCATCCGATGCGGCGGTGCCCGAGGTCGAGCAGGTGCTCCGTCGCGGTGCGCCCGCCCGCCCAGTTGGCCGACCCGACGCTGACCGTCCCGGGCGCCTCCACGTCGACGGGGTCGATCATCACGAACGGCATGCCGACCTCCTTCGCGGCCTGGAGCACGGCGTTGGGTCTGGCGAGGGTGATGCCGACGATGCCGATCACCCCCGACTCCCTCTGCTCGGCCACCCACGCCCGGGCGGCGACCTTGGTGGCGCGCACCGCGCGGTCGGGTGCGGAGCGCACCAGGAGGTTGGTCTCGGCGCTCGTGGCCGCGGCCAGGACGCCGTCCAGGACGTTCGCGACGTAGGGCGAGGCCAGCGCGTCGAACACCGCGGCGATGGTGCGGGTGGGCGGCGGCTCCCACTGGGTGGTCGGTCGGTAGCCGAGGGCGGCGACGGCCTCCAGCACGCGCTCACGGGTGCTCCGCGCGATGTCGTGGCGCCCGTTGAGCGCCTTGGACGCGGTGCTCGTGGAGACGCCGGCGTGCCGCGCGACGTCGGCGAGCGTCGCCCGCTCCTTCGATGGCCGACCAGCCATGGGATTCCCTTCGTCGAAACTATTTCGGAGACTACTGATCGCCCGGGGCGACGTCAATCGGCGCAATTGGTCGCTCGGGACCCGTTGACGCTCTGGACAAGGCCCGGCTACAGTCCCGCTTGATCGATAAAGTTGCGAAACTATTTCGCAACCTCTCAACGAGGAGGGACAGGGTGATGAGGCTTCTTACCAAGGCGTGGGCGGTCGGCGTCGCGCTCGTGACGGCCGGCGCGCTCACCGCGTGCTCGGGTACGGGCGGGACCGCGGCGAGCGCCGGCGGCGGCAGCGCCGACCAGCCGGTGAAGCTGACGGTGTGGAGCTGGGACGGCACGGTCGAGCTCGCGGTCCCGGGCTTCGAGAAGGCCAACCCCGGCATCGAGGTCGAGGTCGTGAACGCCGGCTCGTCCACCGACGAGTACCAGGCGCTCGACAACGCGATCCAGGCCGGTTCCGGTGTCCCGGACCTGGTGATGTTCGAGTACTTCGCGGTCCCGTACTTCGCGGTCCCCGGCAAGCTCGCCGACCTCGGCCCGCTGGGTGCGGCCGAGCTGGCCGACGACTACGTCCCGTCGGCCTGGAACAACGTCACGATCGGCGACGGCGTCTACGCCCTGCCGTCGGACTTCGGGCCGGCCGTCATGTTCTGGAACGAGGCGACCTTCGCCAAGGCGGGGATCGACGAGGCGCCGGCGACCTGGGACGAGTACTACGAGGACGCGAAGAAGATCCGGGCCCTGGGCGACGACTACTACATCACCCAGGACACCAACGACCTGTTCTTCCTGCTCTCGCTGATCTGGCAGGCCGGCGGGCGGCCGTTCGAGGTCGACGGAACCACCGTGCACATCGACTTCTCCGCCCCGGAGACCCAGAAGGCGGTCGCGTTCTGGCAGAAGATGATCGACGAGGACCTGGTCAACACGAAGATCAGCGCCTGGTCGGACGACTGGAACCGCGCCCTGAACGACGGCACGCTCGCCTCGCAGAACATGGGCGGCTGGCTCACCTCGACCCTGCCCGAGCGGGCGCCGGACGCCGCGGGCGACTTCCGGGTGGCACTGATGCCCCAGTGGGGCGAGGGCGAGAAGGTCGGCGCCGAGAACGGTGGCTCGTCCTTCGGCATCCCGGAGGCCGCGGCCAACAAGGAAGCGGCCTACAAGTTCCTCGAGTACTTCACGCACGGCGACGGGCTGCAGCCCCGCGTCGAGGCCGGTGCCTTCGTACCGAACAAGTCGGTGCTGGACAGCCCGGAGTTCCAGGACGTGAAGAACCCCTACTTCGGCGACCAGAAGACCGGCCAGGTGCTGGCGGAGGCCTCGAACATCGCCGCCGTCGGCTGGCAGTACCCGCCGTTCTTCGAGTGGGCCCGCAGCACCTACGGCGACATCGCCACGCCCTTCTACACCTCGGGCAAGGGCTCGCTGGCCGAGGTCCTGCAGACGTGGGAGCAGCGCTCGGTCGAGTACGGCAACGAGCAGGGGTTCCAGGTCGACTGACCGCCTCCCGGCGGCGTCTCGTGACAGTCCGAGCGCGAGACGCCGCCGGCGACCTGACCGACAGACGAGAAAGGACCAGTCATGAGCGCGACGGAGCGCATGACCCGCCCTGCGGTGGCCGTGCCCGTGCCCGGCGGGGCGCCGCAGCACTACCGGCGGCGACGCACGCGACAGATCGGCTGGGCGTTCGTGGCGCCCTTCGGCATCCTGTTCGCCCTGGTGTTCATCGTGCCGATCACCTACGCCGCCTACCTCAGCCTCTTCCAGGACCGGATGGTGGGCGGGCCCTCGTTCGTGGGCCTGGCCAACTACACCAAGCTGTTCGGTGACGCGCAGTTCTGGGACGGCGTCACCCGGGTCGTCTCGTTCACGCTGATCCAGGTACCCGTCATGCTGGTGCTGGCCCTGGTGCTGGCGCTCGCGATGGACTCCATGCGGCTACGCGGCATGCGATTCATGCGGGTGGCCATCTTCCTGCCCTACGCCGTGCCCGCCATCGTCTCCACGCTGATGTGGGGCTTCATGCTCGGCGTCCGGTACGGGCTCTTCGGGAGCATCAACGGCTGGCTCGGCACCGACATCGACCCGTTCCGGCCGAGCACCACGCTGATCTCGATCGGGATCATGGTCACCTGGGCCTTCACCGGCTACAACATGCTGATCTTCGACAGCGTGCTGAAGGCCGTGCCGCAGGAGCTGTACGAGGCGGCCGCCATCGACGGCGCAGGGGAGTTCCGGGTGATCCGGGCGATCAAGCTGCCCGCGCTGCGCGGCTCGCTCGTGATCACCGTCATCTTCTCGATCATCGGCACGTTCCAGATCTTCAACGAGCCGCAGATCCTCCCGTCGATGGTGGCCAACAGCGGGATCACCACCTACTACACGCCCAACCTCTACGCGTTCAACCTCGCGTTCACGGGCTCGCAGCAGGGCTACGCGGCCGCTCTCGCGCTCGTCATGGCCGCATTCACCATCGCCATCGCGTACGCGGTCCAGATCCGGGGCATGCGCGATGCCCTCGACCAGTAGCAGCCGGAGACCTCTCATGACGACCACTGCCGTTGTCCGGCGCCGCGCGCGCCTGCACACCCTCGCCAACCCCCGCAAGAGCGGCACGCTGACCTTCCTGACGGGGCTGTTCACCCTCTACTGCCTGGTGCCGCTGATCTGGCTCACGATCAACTCCACCAAGTCCCAGGCCGACTTCGTGTCCAGCTTCGGCTTCTCCTTCGGCCAGCGGTTCGCGCTGTTCGACAACATCGTCGAGGTCTTCACCTACGACGGCGGCATCTTCACGCGCTGGCTGCTCAACACGGTGCTGTACGTGGTCGTCGGGGCGGTCGTCTCGACGTTCCTCGCCGCGCTCGGCGGATACGCGCTCGCCAAGCTGGAGTTCACCGGCAAGCGGGTCTTCCTGTTCGTGGTGCTCGGTGCCATCTCGGTCCCGGGGATCGCCCTGGCCATCCCGCAGTTCCTGCTGTTCGCGCAGCTGGGTCTGACGAACACGCCGTGGGCGGTGCTGATCCCGTCGTTCCTCAACCCGTTCGGGCTGTACCTCATGTGGGTGTTCGCCGCGGAGGCCGTCCCCACCGGGCTGCTGGAGGCCGCGAAGATCGACGGCGCGGGGGAGTTCCGCACCTTCTGGCAGATCGCGCTCCCCATGCTCGTCCCGGCCACCGTGACCGTGCTGCTGTTCTCGTTCGTGTCGATCTGGAACAACTACTTCCTGCCGCTGATCATGCTCAAGGACCCCGACTGGTACCCGCTGACCGTCGGCATCAACCAGTGGAACAAGCTGGCCTCCACGGCCGGCAACGGCGAGCTGCTCCAGAACCTCGTCGTGACGTCGTCGCTGCTGACGATCATCCCGCTGATCATCGCGTTCATCTCGCTGCAGCGCTTCTGGCAGTCCGGCCTCAGCCTCGGCGCCGTCAAGGGCTGACGCCGTCCGCGGCCGGCCCGAGGCCCACGGGCACCCCACGTAGAGAAGAAGACAGAGGAGAACCTTGCACACCCACACCACCCCCGGCCTGACGATCGACGGCGAGGCGGCCACCGCCGTCCCGCTGCGACACATCTGGAACGAGTGCGTCGGCGCGGGCCGCGCCAACGAGGCGCTGCGTGCCGACTGGCAGGCCCACTTCCGCGAGGCGGTCACCCGCCTAGGGGCGCGGTTCGTCCGCTTCCACGGCCTGTTCCACGACGACATGTTCGTCTACCGCGCCAACGACGGCGGCGGCTTCGGGCCGCCCGTGCCGCTCGACACCCCCGTCCACACGTTCAGCTACGTCGACAAGGTGTTCGACTTCATCCTCGAGACGGGCGCTCGCCCGTTCGTCGAGCTCGGCTTCATGCCGCGCGAGCTGGCCACCGAGACCGAGACGCTCTTCTGGTGGAAGGCCCACTGCAGCCCGCCCACGGACATGGCCCGGTGGGTCGAGCTGGTCACCGCGACCGTCACCCACTGGATCGACCGGTACGGCATCGACGAGGTGCGACAGTGGCGCTTCGAGGTGTGGAACGAGCCCAACCTCGTGCCCCACTTCTGGACCGGGACGCGCACCCAGTACTTCGAGCTCTACGAGGCCACGGCCCTGGCGATCAAGGAGATCGACCGGGAGCTCAAGGTGGGCGGACCGTCCACGAGCGTCTTCGTGCCCGACGACCGCTACCGGGGCGAGTGGGAGGACCGGTCCGTCGAGCACGCGACCGCCGAGGCGGAGGACGTCGACGCCCTCGACTGGCGGCCCGTCTGGATCCAGGAGCTCATCGACTGGTGTGCCGCGCGCGACGTCCCCGTCGACTTCCTGTCCACCCACCTCTACCCGACCGACGTGGCCTTCGGCGCCAACGGGCAGATGCGGCACATCCGCCGCCACGTGGACGCGACGCACGACGACCTGGTCGCCCTCCGCAAGCTCATCGCCGGCAGCCCGTTCCCCGACGCCGAGCTGCACATCACCGAGTGGTCGAGCTCGCCGTCCAGCCGCGACTCGATCCACGACACCCTGTTCGCCGCGACCTACATCACGCGCGCCTACCTGCGGGGCGCGGCGCTCGCGGACTCGATCTCGTACTGGACGTTCACCGACGTGTTCGAGGAGGGCGGCGCGGGCATCGGACCGTTCCACGGCGGGTTCGGCATGGTCAACGAGCAGGGCCTGCACAAGCCGACGTTCCATGCGTTCGAGATGCTGTCCCGGCTCGGGGACACGGTCCTCGCGGCCCTGCCCTACGGGGCGATCACGCAGGACTCGGCGACGCACGAGGTCTCCGCCTTGTTCTTCAACTATCCGGACGACATGGGCCGCCAGGGGGTCGGGTCCGAGCTCACCTACGCGGCCACCCGTGGTCTGGCGCAGAGGGGTCCCGCCCGGCGGGTCCGCCACACCGTCGCGGGGCTCACGCCGGGTGCCGTGTTCGCGGTGGAGTCGATCGACTGGGACCACGGGAACGTGGCCGAGGCCTGGCACCGGATGGGGGAGCCGCTCAACCTCACCCCGGCCCAGGTGGCCGAGCTGCGGGAGAGTGCCGACGCCCTGCGCCGCACGTCGCTCACGGTGTCCGGGGACGGCGTGCTCGACCTCGACCTCGAGCTGCCGGCGTGGGCGGTGCTGTCGATCACCCCGGCGCGCGGATAGGGCGCTGTGGGGCGGGGCGACGGATCGAAAAGTTTCGGAGCATCGGCTCCGCTTCGCGCGGGTCCAGGCCTGGATTTCCGCCGAAAAGAGGGCGTGGATCGCGATCGTCGAGGGATGGTGCGCGAGCAGGGCACCTTGTACTTTTCGAGGCCAGGCGATACAACGGTCGCAACGAGGAGGCAGCCTTGACGAAGAAGACCGGGCCGGCACGCCCCAACCTCTCGGCCGTGGCCGCGCACGCGGGGGTGTCCACCGCCACGGCGTCCAAGGTCGTGAACGGGCGGCCGGACGTCGCCGAGGACACCCGGGAACGGGTCGAGACGGCGATCACCGCGCTCGGGTACCGGGGCCCGTCCCGGACCACCACGGCGCACACGGTCGAGCTCATGGTCGACACCCTGGACACCACCTATGCGTCGCAGATCCTGCGCGGCGTGGTGCTCGCGGCCGAGGAGCTGGGCCTGGAGGTCGTCGTCGGGCGGGTGCGTCGCAGGTCCGCGAACGGGGTGCCGGAGTCGAGCGCCGCCTGGGCCCAGCGGCTCGCCGCCGCCGAGCGGGTGGGTGCGATCGTGCTGACCTCCGGGCTCGGCCCGGACGTCTACGCGAGCCTCGCCCGCGCCCGCGTCCCGCTCGTGGTGATCGACCCGCTCGACGTCACCGAGGAGGGCGTGGTCTCCGTGGGGTCCACGAACTGGCTCGGCGGCCGGAGTGCGGCGGAGCACCTGGTCCGGCTCGGGCACCGGCACCTCGCGGTGGTGGCCGGGCCGGCGGAGTCCCTCAGCGCCGTCGCGCGCCTGGACGGCTTTCTCACGTACTGCCGGCAGCAGGGCGTGGAGATCGAGCCCGAGCTGGTCCGTCCGATCCGCTTCGACCACGACCAGGCCGTCCAGGTCGCGGAGCGGTGGTTCCAGCGGCCCGACCCGCCCACCGCGATCTTCGCGGGCAGCGACGCGCAGGCGATGGGGGTGCTGGAGGCTGCGCGGCGCGCGGGGCTGCGGGTCCCGGAGGACGTCAGCCTCGTGGCCTACGACGACACGCCGCTCGCGTCGTGGGCCAACCCTCCGCTGACCGCCGTCCGGCAGCCGCTGGAGGAGATCGGCCGGCGGGCCCTGCTCACCGTGCAGCAGCTGCACGAGGGCAAGCCGGTCGACTCCCACCACATCGAGATCGCCACCACGTTCGTCGTCCGGGACTCGACCGCCCCGCCACGGGCCGAGCTGCTCCGGGACACGCGGGGCTGAACCGCCGCCGGGCTTGACCGGCGGACCCAGCACCACCCGCCGGGCGATCCGTCCGGCGGCCGAACCACGATGCCGCGCGGCATCGCAGATCGATGGAGATCACATGCGCACAGCCGAGAACTGGCCCGTCGCGGCCAACATGCTGTCCTTCGGGTCGACGACGCCGGACGGCACCCCCAACGTCGACGCGCCGGCCGAGTCCTGGCGGGACCAGCTCCAGCAGGTGGCCGACCTGGGCTTCACGCACGTCGACCCCACCGACGCCTGGCTGTCGATCGGCGAGCTGGGCGACGCGCGGTTCGCCGAGCTGCTCGCCGTGCTGAAGGAGACGGGGCTGTCGGTCCCGTCCGTGTCCACCACCCGCCGCAGCGTCATCGACGCCGCGCGGGGCGAGGACTACCTGCGCTTCGGCCACACGATCATCGACCGCGCCCCGGAGCTCGGGGCGGAGGTCGTCAACTTCGGCTTCATGCAGGCCCTGAAGCCCGCCCAGGAGCGCGCCCTGTGGTTCTGGCTCGCCGAGGGGCACCACGACGACCTCGACGACAAGGACGCCTACGACCTCGCCGTGCGCCGTATCCGCGAGCTCGCCGACCACGCCCGCGACCTCGGGGTGCAGGTCAGCCTCGAGATGTACGAGGACACCTACATCGGCACGCCGGACCTGGCGGTGCGGTTCGTGCAGGACGTCGACCGCGACAACGTCGGCATCAACCCCGACCTCGGCAACCTGGTGCGGCTGCACCGGCCGATCGAGGACATCCCGACGATGTTCGAGAAGGTCCTGCCCCTGACCAACTTCTGGCACATCAAGAACTACACGCGGGACGAGGACCCGGCGACGGGCGCCTACGCCACGCACCCGACGCCCCTGGTCCAGGGGGTCGTGAACTATCGCGCGGTGATCCGCCGGGCCCTGGAGCTGGGGTTCGAGGGCGTGTTCGTGTGCGAGCACTACGGCTCCGACAGCCTGGGTGTCGCCGCCATCAACCGGGAGTACATCCGCGAGGTGCTCCGCGGCGCCGGGCGCTAGCCCTGTCAGCAGCAACCACGTCCCCGAGCAAAGGTGCAGGTGAGATGACCTACGTCCACAACAGACCGCAAGACTTCGTCCCCGAGGCCCTGCGCGGCCTCGTCAAGGCCCACCCCGGCCGGCTCCGCCAGGTCCCCGGCGGGATCGCCCGCGCGGACGGCACCCGCCCCGGCAAGGTGGCGGTCGTCGTCGGCGGGGGATCGGGCCACTACCCGGCGTTCGCCGGGCTGGTCGGCGACGGCCTCGCCGACGCCGCCGTGTGCGGCGACATCTTCACGTCCCCGTCCACCCGCCAGGTGCTGGACGTGTGCCGTGCCGCCGACGCCGGGGCCGGGGTGCTCCTCACCTTCGGCAACTATGCGGGCGACGTGCTCAACTTCGGCGCCGCGGCCAGCCGCCTGCGCGCCCAGGGCACGGACGTCTCGATCCTGCTGGTGACGGACGACGTCGCCTCCGCCCCCGCCGACCGCGCCCACGAGCGCCGGGGCGTGGCCGGCGACCTCGTCGTCTTCAAGCTCGCGGGAGCCGCCGCCGAGGAAGGGGCCGACCTGGCCGAGGTGAACCGCCTCGCCGCGCGGGGCAACCAGCGCACGCAGTCGTTCGGGGTGGCTTTCGACGGGTGCACGCTGCCCGGCCAGGACCATGCCCTGTTCAGCCTCGAGCCGGGCACCGCCGGGTGGGGGCTCGGCATCCACGGCGAGCCCGGCGTCGGGGAGGAGGCCAGGCCGACGGCGGCCGCGCTCGCCGTCGAGCTCGTCGACCGCGTGCTCGCCGAACGCCCCGCCGACGCGGACGGCCGGGCCGCGGTGCTCCTCAACGGCCTCGGCGAGGTCAAGTACGAGGAGCTGTTCGTCCTGTGGGACAGCGTGCACGACCTGCTGGTGGAGCGCGGCGTCACGATCGTCGCACCGCTCGTGGGCGAGTACGTGACCAGCCTGGACATGGCCGGCTGCTCGCTGACGGTCACGTGGCTCGACGACGAGCTCGAGCGCCTGTGGCTCGCCCCCGCCGACACGCCCGGTTTCCACCACGGGGCATGGCGCCCCGCGCCCGCGTCCGTTCCCGCGCCGCTGCCCACCGAGCCGGAGACCGAGCTGGTGCGCGCCACCACCCCGGAGGGCATCGCGGCGGCGGGCGCCGTAGCGGGCAT
>NZ_KI911664.1:106079-107547 GCF_000515355.1 Promicromonospora kroppenstedtii DSM 19349
GCGGGTCGACCTGGCCCTGTCCCGGCAGGCGGACGGCGCCGAAGGCGGGGACGGGGTAGGGCGGTTCGTCCTCCCACGTGGCCGCGAGCCCGTGCCGGGAGCAGGTCGAGAGCACGGCCTCGACGTCGGGCGCCTGGGCGGCAGTGGCGGCGACGGTGAGGTCGTCACGGTTCTCGACGGGCACGCCGAGGTCCTCCAGCGCGCGGCGCAGCCAGCCGAGCCCCGCGAACCCCGCCGCGAGGTAGCTGCCCACCGCCTCGTCGCCGTGGTGCGCGACGCGCGCGAGCTGCACGCCCTGGAGCACGGAGAGCTTGCCGGTGGACCGGGCGGTCGTGGTGGCGCCTGCCGCGGCCTTGTCCAGCACCACCACGTCGGCGCCGCCGTCGGCGAGGAGCAGGGCGGTCACGACGCCGGTGATCCCGGCGCCCACCACGACGACGTCCGCGCGCAGGGGTCCGGGCGCCATGACACCCGGACCCTCCTGCCCACCTGCGGCTTCGGGGGTCTCCTGGCTCACGGTGCGCCTCCTGTGCCGGTGGTCGGGTGTCGCGCTGCCGGCCTCCTCAGGCTGGCACGCGGTACCCGCACTCGCACGACGCCTACGGGCCGGGTGTGGTGGGCCGGAAGTGAGAGACCAGGGCGTGCACGAGGTCTTCCGGGTTCTCCTCGGCCACGTGGTGCCCGGAGTCGATGCCGTACCCGTCGAGGTCGTCCGCCCAGGCACGCCAGATCGCCAGCGGGTCCCCGTACAGCTCCTCGAGGTCGTCGCGGAGCGACCACAGCACGCGCAGCGGGGCGGTGACGCGCCGGCCCGCCGCGCGGTCCGCCTCTTCGTGCGCGCGATCGACCGTCAGGCCGGCCCGGTAGTCCTCCAGCATCGAGCGCACCACGTCGGGGTCCGCGACGGCGGCCATGAGCTCCGCGTGGTTCTCGGCGCCCATGGTCCGGGGATCGGCCTTGGGCCCGTACCAGGCGGCGGGGTCCGCGTTGATCACCCGCTCGGGGATGTCCGGCTGGGCGAAGAAGAACCAGTGCCACCAGCTCGTGGCGAAGGCCGCGTCGGCGCGGCGCAGGTGCTCGCTCACGGGCAGGCAGTCGATCAGCACGAGGCGCTCGACCGCCCCAGGGTGGTCGAGCGCGAGCCGGAGGGCCACGTAGCTCCCGCGGTCGTGTCCCACCAGGTGGAAGTGTTCGTGGCCGAGCTCCCGCATGACGGCCACCATGTCGCCGGCGACCGCTCGTTTGGAGTGGGCCTCGTGGTCGGCACTCGGTGCGGGCCCACGGGACCGGCCGTAGCCGCGCAGGTCCGGGCAGACCACGCGGAACCCGGCGTCGACCAGACGGGGCGCCACGCGGTGCCACGTCGCCGAGGTACGCGGGTGCCCGTGCAGGAGCAGGACGGGCGGGCCGGACCCGCCGTGGCGGACGAAGACCGACGCGTCCTGCGTCTCGACCCGTGCGGTCGCGA
>NZ_KI911664.1:107647-112341 GCF_000515355.1 Promicromonospora kroppenstedtii DSM 19349
GCCGCGGTCCTGGCGGCCCGGGTGGGCGCGGCGTCGACCGAGAACATCACGGCCCGCCGAGGCCGTGCGCGGGTGCTCGGGGACAAGAGCCTGGGCGTCCCGGACCCGGGGGCGACCTCCCTCGCCCTCCTGCTGGGCGAGGCGGGCGCCGAGGCCGGCGTCCCCGTGCCCACGACCTCGAAGGTGGAATCCTGATGGTGGACGGCCTGCGACTGGTGATCGGCTGCGACGACGCCGGGTACGAGTACAAGGAGATCCTGAAGCGGGACCTGGAGGCGGACGAGCGCGTCGCCTCGGTGGTCGACGTCGGCGTGCGCGGCGACGAGCACACCCCGTACCCCTACGTGGGTGCCGCCGCCGCCCGGCTGGTCGGGGCCGGGGAGGCGGACCGGGCCCTGCTCGTGTGCGGCACCGGGCTCGGCGTGGCGATCGCCGCCAACAAGGTGCCGGGCGTGCGCGCGGTGACGGCGCACGACTCGTTCTCGGTCGAGCGCGCGGTGCTCTCCAACGACGCCCAGGTGCTCTGCTTCGGCCAGCGCGTCGTCGGCATCGAGCTGGCCCGCCGGCTGACCCGCGAGTGGCTCGGCTACCGGTTCGACCCGGCTTCGCCGTCGGCGCCCAAGGTCATGGCGATCGGGGAGATCGAGGACCAGGCCGCGGGGAGCGACCCGGCGTCCAACCCGGCGTCCTGCGGCTGACGCCTGTTCGTAAACGTTTCAGTAGGGCTGTCGGAGAGGACATCATGATCAGCAGCATCAGTTCGGTCGCCGTCGTCGGGGCCGGGTACATGGGTGGGGGCATCGCGCAGTCGTTCGCGCTCGCGGGCCTGCCCGTCGTCATCGCGGACGTCTCGGCCGAGGCGACCGAGGCCGCGTACGCGAGGCTCCTCGTGGAGGCCCGGGAGTTCGAGGAGCAGGGCCTGTACGACCCCGGAGCGGCCGAGACGATCCGCGCCAACCTGAGCACGGCACCGTCGATCGAGGAGGCGGTCGCGCACGCCGACTTCATCGAGGAGGCGGTGTTCGAGTCGGTCGAGGTCAAGCACGACGTGCTGGGCCGGATCTCGGCGGCGGCCCGTCCGGACGCGATCATCGGCAGCAACACCTCGACGATCCCGGCCCGGGTGCTGGTCGAGGCGGTGACGAACCCGGAGCGGTTCCTCACCGTGCACTTCTCCAACCCGGCGCCCTTCATCCCGGGGGTCGAGCTCGTGCTGAGCGACCGTACGGACCCGGGCGCGGTGCCGGTGGTGCGCGAGCTGCTGGCCCGTGCGGACCGGCAGGGCGCGCTGGTGGCCGACGTGCCGGGGTTCGTGCTGAACCGCCTGCAGTACGTGCTGCTGAAGGAGGCGATGTCGATCGCGGAGGAGGGCATCGCGTCCCCGGAGGACATCGACACGGTGGTGCGTACGACGTTCGGCTTCCGCCTGGGATTCTTCGGCCCGTTCGCGATCGCGGACCAGGCGGGGCTCGACGTCTACGCGGGCGGGTTCCGCACGTTCGAGGAGAACTTCGGCGAGCGCCTCGCAACTCCCGCCCTCATCGAGGACGCCGTGGCGGGGGACCGCAAGGGTGTGAAGAACGGCCGGGGACTGCTGCGGGACTACACGCCGGAGCAGGTCAAGGCGCTGGTCGCGTACCGGAACAAGGCGTACGGGGAGATGGGGCGGCTGCTGCGGTCCCTCGGACCGGCCCCGGCCTGACCCGGCCGCTCTCGCACGGCCGGATGCTCACCAGGCCAGGGCATCCAGCCGTGCGAGGGCGATGTTCCGGTCCGCGCGCCCGAGCCGGACGACGTCCGCGGTCCGCGGGAGCGGCCGGTCGAGCGCCAAGGGTCAGGCCAGGGCGTCCGCTATGTCTGCGGGGGTGGTGCCGGAGGCAGAGGCGAGCGCGACGATGCTCCGAGCGAGCTCCCGGACGGCGACGTTGGTGTGGTTGGAGGTGGAGCGCAGGCGCTCGAACGCCTCCTCCGGGTCGACGTGCAGCGCGAGGGAGATGATGCCCTTGGCCTGTTCGATGGGGGCGCGGGTGGCCGCGGCGGAGCGGATCGATGCCGAGGCGGCCTCGTTCGCCTGGATCTCGATACCGGCCGTGATGTCGACGAAGAAGCCGGTCAGCTCCCTCACCTGCGTCGTGTCGGGGTCGATGCGGCCCTGCCCGACGACGGTCAGGGTCTTCTGGTCGCCGTGCGCGTCCATGATGCGGTGGACGCTGCTGAACGGCTCGCCGGTCCGTGCCGCGGTCTGGAGGACCTTCGAGACGCGAGCGCGGTCCTGCGGGTGCTTGTGCGCCAGCACGAGTGCGGTGGTCGGGACCACGTCACCGGGCTCGAAGCCGTGGATGCGGTAGGTCTCGTCCGACCACCACCACACCTGCTCGGCCAGGTCGTAGCTGTACCGCCCCACCACGTGGTTGGCCCCCAGGGCCAGCGCTCGCTCGATCTCCATCGGTTCGGTCATGTGTACCGCCTTTGACACGTCTCATCCACGGACGAGCCGCGTCATGACCCGCACCGACCGTATCGGAGAACCGTTGTCAGGGGAACCGGACACTGTGGCGACCGCTTGCGCGGCGTACCGCCTGGTCCGCTCGTCCCGGCGTATGTCGCGACGGCAAGGAGCGCGACATCCACCGGGGCGAGCGGCAAGGCCATGGTGACCACCGTGCGTCGGCACTCGCACGCCGAGCGGCAGCCGGCAGCGCTCCCATCGGTGTCACCGGTGGTCGGCCGCTGTAGCCGGACCGTCGGCAGCCAGCGCGTCGACGCCGCGGCGCAGGGCGACGACGAGCGCCCCGGCGACGAACAGGTCGCCTCCCGAGGACCGCTGGGTAGCGCGCACCGCGGCGGCCAGCCGGGTGACGGCCTCGGCGGCCCTGACCGCGGAGTCGTCCTCCCGGTCCGACCGCAGCGCGGCGGCGTACGAGCGCAGCGTCGTGGCCAGGACCGGGCGGATCTCCGGGCCGAGTGCCACGTCCGCGCGGTCCGTGTGCTCCCACTCGGCCAGGAGCCGCACCACCTCGTCGAGCACGTCGGCGGCGGCCCACAGTGCCTCCGCGCGCCCCGCCTGCGCACCGGCCCACCTGCTGTAGCGGTGCCCGCGACGGTTGACCCGCATCGCCTCGCGGGTCTGCGCGACGGCTCCATGAGCCCTGTCGTTCGGCGGCACCACTGCTCGCCGTCGTCGCTGCCACTCGTCGGCGACGAGGGGCCCCGACCGTTCGAGGCGGTCGGCCAGCACCTCGGCCTGGTCGACGAGCACGCTGCGCAGCCGGTCCAGCGCGTCCTCCGAAGGCGTGAGGGGCAGCGGTGGGAACAGGAGGTTGACGGCGGTGCCGATCACTGCGCCGACGACGATCAGGCCCGAGTAGACGGTGATGAACTCGAGCGGTTCCGACCCGCCCAGGATCAGCACGAACAGAGCCGACGTCGCCACCCAGCCACCCATCTCGCCGAAGAGCCTCCATCCGGAGCACAGCAGGGCCAGCCCCACCGCGAGGGCCACGGACAGCGTGCTGGAGCCGAGCGTGAGGTCCACGCCGTGGGCGAGCACGGCGCCGACGAGCACCGCGCCCGTCGCCTGCGCCGACTGCCGCACCGAACGGACCGCCGTGCTCGACATCGCGATGATCGCCCCGAGCGGCGCATAGTACGGCTGCTCGGAGAACGGCGCCGGTGCGAGCACCGCGACGACCCACGCCAGCGACGCCGCGAGCGAGCCCTTGACCGCCAGCGCCCAGCGCGGGTGGCGTGACCAGCGGTGGTGCAGGGCGACGAGGAGGCGCGGTGGGGTAGGCACGACCGCAAGATTCACCCGGTGCCGGGTCACCCGCATCCGCACGGTGCCTTCAGCGCCGGGCGAGGTTCTCCGTCGCCGGGCCCTCCAGGAGCGTCCCGTCGGCGGCGAAGCGCGAGCCGTGCACGGGACAGTCCCAGGACTGCTCCTGGTCGTTCCACCGCACGACGGCGCCGAGGTGCGGGCACACCCGCGACACCTCGCTCCCGGCGGGCGCTTCCCCCGTGGGCCGGGTCGCCGCACAGGCCCAGCCCTTGGACTGCTCACCGAGGGTGGCCACCGACCTGGACGTGGGCTCGGGCGGCCGGGCCCACGGTTCCAGGGCCGGGCCCCACTCGACCGGTTCGCCGAGCAGTCGGCCCGCCAGGGCCAGACCGGCGCCGGCGCCGGTCGTCAGGCCCCACTTGCCGTAGCCCGTCGCCACGAGCACCCGCTCGTCGCCCGGGACGGCCGGCCCGACGAACGGCAGGCCGGTGTCGCTGATGTAGTCCTGCGCGGCCCACGCGTGGTGCGCGGTCCCGACGGGCAGGTGCGTGCGGGTCCAGTCGTCGAGCGTCGCCAGCCGCGCGGCCGGGTTCGGCTCCCGTCCGGTGAGGTAGCCTTCGCCGCCCACCATGAGCAGCCCGCCGGCCATGCGCAGCGAGCGGGTGGGGGAGCCGGCCGTGATCGACATCGTCCCGGCGAAGCCCGCTGGGAGCGCGGCGGGGTCGGGTACGTCCCAGGTGGTCAGCAGGCTGCGGCCCGCTTCGAGCCGCAGGAACAGACCGCCGAGCCGCCCCGGTGGGGTGCCGGTGGCCAGGACCACGTGCTCGGCCAGCACCGTGCCACGTGTGGTGCGCAGCGCCACGCCCGACCGCAGCCGGCGCACCTGCCGCACCCGGACGCCGTCGTGCACCGGGAC
>NZ_KI911664.1:112441-117388 GCF_000515355.1 Promicromonospora kroppenstedtii DSM 19349
CTGCCGTGGGCGGCACACCAGGCACGACCGAGGCCGAGGCCGTCGACGGCGCGGGCGCCGGGGCGCCGTCGGCGTCCGCCAGCTTGCGTACCCGCGCCGCCGCGGTCTTGAAGAGCGGCTGCTTGGAGCACGGGTCCCAGGCCGTCATGGTGAGCTCGTTGGCCGCCCGGTGATGGCCGCCGCCGTCCTCGACGTCCCAGTAGCCGTAGTGGAAGGGCACGAACAGCACGCCGGGCCGCACCCCGCTGACCCGGACCCGGGCCCGGACCGCGCCCCGAGGCGTGGACACCTCGGCGAGGTCGCCCTCCGCGAGTCCGAGCGCGTCGGCGTCGTGCGCGGAGACCTCCACCCACACGTCCGGTGCCGCTGCCTGGAGCTGCGGGGCCCGCGCCGTCTTGGTGCGCGTGTGGAAGTGGTAGAGCGTGCGCCCGGTGACGAGCTGCAGCGGGTACCGGGCGCCGGGCACCTCGTGCGGCTCGACGTAGTCGGCGGGCTTGAGGATCGCGCGGCCGTCCGGGTTCAGCGCGGCGTACTCGGTCGCGTCGAGCGGCGCGCCCGTGGCGAGGTCCCGGCCGTAGGTCTCGCACTCGTCGCCGCGGCTCCAGAAGCGGCCGTCGGCGTACAGCCGCTCGGTGCCCTCGGGATGCTCCTCGGTGCAGGGCCACTGCACGCCGCTGCCGCGCAGCCGGTCGTAGGTCAGACCGGTGTAGTCGCACGGCCGCCCTCGGCTGCACTCCTTCCAGGCCTCGAACGCGGACTCCGGGTCGTGCCAGCGCACCAGCGGCCCGCCGTCCTTGTCCCGCAGGTCCATCCGCCGCGCGAAGTCGAGGAAGATCTCGAGGTCCGGCCGGGCCTCGCCCGGGGGCTCGACGGCCTTCTCCGACAGGTGGACCGTCCGGTCCGCGTTGGTGAAGGTGCCGGTCTTCTCGCCCCACGTCGCCGCGGGCAGGACGACGTCGGCGAGCTGCGCCGTCTCGGACAGGAAGATGTCCTGGACCACCAGGAACAGCCGGTCCTGCGCCAGGATCGCGCGGATCCGGTCGAGCTCCGGCAGGGAGACGGCGGGGTTGGTCGCCTGGACCCAGAGCATCCGGACCGAGCCCTGCTCGGCGTAGCGCATGATCTGCATGGCGTGGGTGGGCGCGGTGTAGTGCGGGATGCTCATCGGGTCCACGTTCCACACCCGGGCCAGCTCGTCGACGTGCTGCTTGTTGGACCAGTTCCGGAACCCGGCCAGGTCGCCGTCCGCCCCGCACTCGCGGGTGTTCTCCGCCGTGGGCTGGCCGTTCATCTGCAGCAGGCCGCACCCCGGCCGGCCGAGCATGCCGCGCAGCAGGTGCAGGTTGTTCACCTGGACCGAGGCCGCGGTGGCCTGGTGGGCCTGGTAGAAGCCCTGCAGCACCGTGGACAGGAGCCGTTCGGCCGTGCCCAGCAGACGCGCCGCCGCACGCAGGTCGGCCTCCGGCACGTCGCAGATCCGCGCCACGCGCTCGGGCGGGTACTCCCGCACCGTCCGAAGCAGGTCGGTGTGTCCGATGGTGTGCCGGTCGACGTACTCCTGGTCCACCCATCCGTGGGCGACGATCTCGTGCAGCAGGCCGTTCATCAGGGCGAGGTTGGTGCCGGGGCGTGGTGCCAGGTGCACGGTGGCGGCCCGGGCCACGGGGGTCGCCCGTGGGTCCACGCAGAGCACCGCGGGCGGGTTGGGACCCGCCAGCCGGTCGAGCACGCGGGTCCACAGCACGCTCTGGGTCTCGGCCATGTTGTGCCCGAACAGGGCGATGACGTCGGCGTGGTCCACGTCCGTGTAGGAGCCGGGCTGGCCGTCCGAGCCGAACGACTCCTTCAGGGCCTCGGCCGCGGTCGCGGTGCACAGGCGCGTGTTGCCGTCCACGTGGTTGGTGCCGATGCCCGCGTGCGCCACGACGCCGAGCGTGTAGTACTCCTCCAGGAAGAGCTGGCCAGAGGTGTAGAAGCCGATCGCACTCCCGCCCTGCTCCGCCAGGAGGCGCCGGGTGCTGGCAACCACCCGGTCCATCGCGTCGTCCCAGGTGGTCTCCACCAGGGTTCCGCCCCTGCGGACCAACGGCCTGGTGAGCCGGTCGGACGACGCGTTGGCCTGCCATCCGTAGAGGTCCTTGGGACCGAGCCGGCCGTGGTTCACCCGGTCCTCGGCCCGTCCCCGGACCCCCACGATGCGGCCGTCCTTGACGGCGATGTCGAGCGCGTCGCCGTTCGAGTGCAGGAGCGTCGCGGACTGCACCCAGCGGTCGACCTGCCCTTCCTCGACGCCGTCGGCGAGGAAGGAGTCGGTGCGTACGGGCCAGTCCTGGCCCGGCCCGTACGGCGTGCGCGTACCCCAGGGCTCCGCGATGCGGTCGGTGGACGTCATCCGTCCAGCGGACCCCTCACCCGCGTCCCTCGCAACCGCTGGTCACCCGGGGCGCGAGCCGACGAGGGCCTGCCTATGGTCGGGAGACGACGGCCGTGCGGCAGCACGGGGAGGGGACGACGACATGCGCTTCGGATACACCCTGATGACCGAGCAGAGCGGGCCGCGCGAGCTGGTCCGGTACGCCGCGGCGGCCGAGGAGGCCGGGTTCGACTTCGAGGTCTCCAGCGACCACTTCTCGCCCTGGCTTGCGGAGCAGGGGCACGCGCCTAACGCGTGGGTGCTCCTGGGGGCGGTGGCGCAGGCCACGAGCCGGGTCGAGCTGATGAGCTTCGTGACGTGCCCGACCATGCGCTACCACCCGGCGGTCGTGGCGCAGCAGGCGGCGACGCTCCAGCTCCTGGCCGACGGCCGGTTCACCCTGGGCCTCGGCGCCGGCGAGAACCTCAACGAGCACGTCATCGGCGAGGGCTGGCCCGGCGTCGCCGTGCGGCACGACCTCCTGGAGGAGGCGATCCACGTCATCCGCGAGCTGCTGACGGGCGAGCTCGTCACCTGGGAGGGGCAGCACTTCCGCATCGAGTCCGGGCACCTGTGGGACGTCCCGGACGCCGGTGTCCAGATCGGGGTCGCCGTGTCGGGGGAGCGTGGCGTGGAGCGGTTCGCCCCGCTCGCCGACCACCTCGTCCAGACCACGCCCGACGCCGACGTCGTGCGCGGCTGGAGGGCGCGTCACCCGGGGTCGACGCGGGTCTTCGGTCAGGTCCCGGTGTGCTGGGACCCCGACGAGGACGCCGCGGTCGCCCGGGCGCACGCCGAGTTCCGGTGGTTCGGCGGCGGGTGGGCGGTGAATGCGGACCTGCCGACGCCGGCCGGGTTCACGGCCGCCGCCCAGTTCGTGCGGCCCGACGACGTCGCGGCGTCGATCGCGTGCGGGCCCGACCTGGACAAGCTCGCCGAGAGCGCCCGCCCGTTCCTCGAGGCCGGCTTCACCGACCTCGCCTTCGTACAGGTCGGTGACCACCATCAGGAGCGGTTCCTCGCGGAGGCGGCGGCCCCGCTGCTGGAGCGGGCCCGGGCGCTCTAGGCCCCGCAGGGTGCGACGTGCCTGTTCAGGCGGGCTGCGGGCGCAGGGCGTCCGGTGGCTCGTCGGCCGGTTCCGTCGCCTGCACCGGCCGGACGGCGGTGAGTCCCCGTTCCAGCATGTCGGCGGCCGACTCGTCGGAGTCGATGCCGGCCCCCAGCGCCGCCATGATCCGCACCGCCGCCACGCTCTCGGGGACCTGGGCCTCCGTGGCCGCGTCCTGCAGGACCTGCTGGGCCTCGTCGTCCTGGACGTCCCGCGCCACGGCGATCACACACTTCGCCCGTTCGATGGCCACCTGTCCGATGACGCTGTCCCGGCTCATGGATGACATGGGGAACCTCCGGATCCGGCAAGGATCGAGAGCCGCTTCATGACCCCGAGCTGTCCACTCTAGGCCATCGGGCCTGGTCAACACCAGGCTCGGCCCTCCTGCGGGGCCCTCGTGCGAGTGCCGGAGCCGCGGGGGACAGTGAGGACTGCCGGTGCAGCAGACCGCCGCCGGCCCCCCAGCCAAGGAGGCACGACCATGGCCAAGCAGACCGCCGCAGATGTCATGACCCCGGCACCCACCACCATCGACCAGACCGAGACGCTCGAGGCAGCCGGCCGCCTGATGGCCGAGCAGGACGTGGGGGTGCTGGTCGTCCGGGCCGGGCCCACCGCCGTCGGTGTCGTCACCGACCGGGACCTCGTCGTGCGCGGCCTCGCTGCCGGCCTGGACGCCGACGCGACCGTGCAGCAGGTCACGACCGACAAGGTGATCACCGTCGGTGTCGGTGACCCCGTGGAGACCGTGGTCGAGGTGATGCGCGCGGGTGCCGTCCGCCGCGCACCCGTCCTGGACGGGAACGTGCTCGCCGGGATCGTCTCGATCGGCGACCTCGCCGTCGAGCGGGACCCGGACTCCGCGCTCGCGGACATCTCCAGGGCGCGGCCCAACCGCTGAGCGCACGGTCCCGGGCCGTGCCGGGCCGTGGCCACGGGCCACGGGCCACGGTGAGGCCATGACGACGCACGACGTGCGAGTGCCGCCGCCGCCGAGGAACATCGAGGTCATGAGGGTGATGCGGTGGCGGTGGGTGGCGCGAGGCGCCGTCGCCGCTACCGTGCTCGCCGGGACGGCCTCGTGCACGGTCGCCAGCCACCAGGAGCCGGGGCAGGCGAGCGCGGCGATCGCCGATGCCCTGTCCGAGGCGGGCTCGGCGGCCGAGACCACCCGGATCGTCGTCGAGCAGCTCTCCCGGGGACGGCTGACCGGGCCGATGGCCGACACCGCTCTGCTGGACCAGCTCCGCGTGCTGGACGACGTCGAGACGGCGCTGACCACCCTGGTCCCGCCCGACACCACCTCGTCCGACCAGCGGGCCGCCGGGCTCGCGGCCGTCGGTGGGGTCACGGACGTCGTCGTCAGCGCACGGGAGTGGGACGCGGCACGGGCCGGTGGCGACCTCGGCGGCGCGGCCGCCGT
>NZ_KI911665.1:0-820 GCF_000515355.1 Promicromonospora kroppenstedtii DSM 19349
CCTGATCGGCGCCGTCAACGCGTCGTTCGTCTCGGGTGCGGCGGCCGGTCCGGGTGCGGCCGGGGCACGCGACGACGGCCCGCTCGACCTCGTGCGCACCATGCTCGACACGGTGCTGGAGCACGCGATCACCGCGCCCGTCACGCAGACCCCGTTCAGCCTGCGCGGGAGCTGGCTGGAACGGCTCGGCCCGCACGCCGCCGAGCCCGCGCTGCTGGTGCCCTACCGGTACGGCGCCGAGGGCTGGTTCGACTTCGGCCCCCTGCAGCTCGACCTGCCGACCTGGCTGTGGTGGTGGACACGCGACCCCCGCGACCGCGAGCGCCTGGACCGTGTGCTCGACGGCACGCCCGGCGCCCGCGAGGTGCGCCCGTTCCGGGACAAGGTGGAGGCAGGGCACGAGGGCCCGTGGCTCACGTTCCTCGACGGCGCGCTCCCGGACTACCCGGAGCGGGCGCTGTCGATGGCGCTCGGGCAGCTCGCCCGCCGGGTCGCGGTGATGGAGGCAGAGCCCGTGGACCCGGACACCGTGCACCTGCACTTCTGGCAGCGGGCCAACCCCGTGGTCACGGAGGTGCTGGGGCAGCTCGTCACGGGCACGCCGCAGACGCTCTACAACGGGGGCCTGCCGTTCGCCGCCGTGAGCTACTCCGACGCCGACCGGTCACGCCCGGGCCTGCCGCCCGACGTCTCGGCCCTGGTCACGCGCCTGGACGGTGGCCCGGCGCAGGGCCGCGTGGAGCTGACGCTGGTCAACCTGTCCCCCACCCGCGCCCGGCGGGTGCGGGTGCGGCCGGGCCGGTTCGGGGAACAGCGCCTG
>NZ_KI911665.1:920-6351 GCF_000515355.1 Promicromonospora kroppenstedtii DSM 19349
CCGGCGGGGCCTGCCGCCTCGGCCGCTGCGGTGAGCAGGCCGTGCAGCGGGACCAGGGCGGCCCCGGTCTCCGCGGCGAGGCGCGTGACGACGTCGCGCTTGCCCGCGAGGTCGTCGAGCCAGTCGTGCTGCTCGGCGCGAACCGGCAGCAGGAACGGCTCGATCAGCACCAGGCGCGGGGTGCCGGGCACACGGTCCAGGAGCCGGCGGTAGGCGGCCTCGAAATCCGCGGCGGTCGTGGGGTCGTCGCGGTCGAAGCGGCGCCACGTGTCGTTGACGCCCACGTACAGGGTGAGCACGTCGGGCGCCGAGGGGGCGACGTCCCGGTCCCAGCGGGCCTCCAGGTCGACGGCGCGGTCGCCCCCGATGCCGAGGTTGCGCACCTCCGCTCCGGGCAGGTCCCCCGCGACGAGGCTGACGTAGCCGTCGCCGAGCGACGCGGCGTCCGCCCGGTCGCGGCCGGCGTCGGTGATCGAGTCGCCGACGAAGACGAGCCGCCCGACGCCGTTGCCGCTCGTCATGTCGCTGGTGATACCGCTGGTCATGAGCACTCCTTCGTGTGATGAACAGGTCCGACCGTACCGGGAGCACCGGCACCTCATTGTCAGCGATTATCGATTAATGTAGCATCGCTCCCGCTGCCAGCCGTAGGTCGACGTCGACCCGCAGTCCGTGACCATCACCGAAGAGGTCGGAGCACTCGCAATGAAGCGACAACTGTCAGCCCTGCTCGCCGCCGCCGTCGCCACGTGCGTCGTCGGCGCGGCAGCCACCAGCGCGGCCGCCGCGACGGTCCCGCAGACCGGGGCGCAGCACGCGCCCGCCATCACCACCGACGACAGACCCGACAGACCCTCCCCCGGCAAGCAGGACGGCAAGGACAAGGGCCACGGGAAGCCGGGCAAGCCCAAGCCCGGGAAGCCCGGCAAGGGGCCGCACGCCCCGGGGGCCCAGGGCACCATCTACCTCTCGCCGGACGGCGACGACGGCGCCGCCGGCACCGAGGCCGCCCCGCTCGCCACGCTGGAGGCCGCCCGCGACGCCATCCGCGCCCTTCGCGCCGCGGACGACCTCCCCGACGACGGCGTCACCGTCTACCTGCGCGAGGGCACCTACGAGCGGTCGGCGTCGTTCACGCTCGGTGCCGAGGACTCGGGGACCGCCGACGCGCCCATCACCTACCGCTCCTACCCGGGCGAGACCGCCACCGTCTCCGGCGGCAAGGAGCTGCCGTACGACGGCTTCTCCCCCGTGACCGACCAGGCCGTGCTCGACCGCGTGATCGAGACGTCGGCGCGCGACGACATCCTGCAGATCGACCTGGGCGAGCTCGGCATCGACGACTACGGCCAGCTCAGCCGGCACGGGTACTGGAAGGCCAACGACGTCAGCACCACCCCGCCGATGGAGCTGTACGTCGACGGCCAGGACATGACGCTCGCCCGCTGGCCCAACGCCGGCGCGGTGGCGGACACCGTGCAGATGAACAAGATCATCGACCCGGGTCCCACCAAGGACGACGCCGACCTGCAGGACCGGGGCGGCACGTTCAGCTACTCCTACGACCGGCCGCAGCACTGGGGCCAGGCCGACGACATCTGGCTGGACGGCATCTTCGGCCAGAGCTGGGAGTGGTCGTACAACAAGATCGAGTCGATCGACACCGACGCGCGCACCATCACGCTGCGCTACGGCGAGATGTCGGGCCTGATGAAGACCTGGTACCCCGACTTCCACTTCGCGCAGAACCTGCTGGAGGAGCTCGACGCCCCCGGCGAGTACTACATCGACCGCGCCACCGGCATGCTGTACCTGGTGCCGAACGCGTCATTCCTGGCGGAGCGGGGCGCGCCGGTGGTGACCACGCTCGACGAGCCGATGATCCGCACGGACGGCACCTCGTACGTGACGTTCGACGACCTGGTGCTCGACTACGGCCGGGCCAACGCGGCCGTCATCCTCGGCGGCAGCCACGTGACCGTCTCGAACAGCGACATCCAGAACTTCACCGACGGCGGGGTGCTCATCAACTCCCCCGGCCGGTACACGTACGACGGCATCCCGGTGAACCGCGGCGGCACGGACCACGCCGTCGTCTCCAACGACATCCGCCACGTGGGCGGCGTCGGCGTGGTGCTGCAGGGTGGGAACAAGACCACGCTGGCGCCCGGCAACAACCGGGTCGAGGACTCCCACATCCACGACTTCGCCTACTACCACAAGGCCTACAACCCGGGCGTGATGTTCGACGGCGTGGGCAACGTGGCGCGCGGGAACGAGATCAACGACGCCCCGCACCCGGGCATCATCGTGCACGGCAACGACCACCTGTTCGAGCAGAACGAGGTCTACGACGTCTGCAAGACGTTCCAGGACCTCGGCGCGATCTACATGAACTCGGGCGAGACGCCGCAGCAGCGTGGCCACGTGTTCCGGCAGAACTACTTCCACGACGTGGGCCTGACGAAGCACGGCGTGGAGGGCATCTACGCGGACAACTTCACGTGGGACCTGAACATCGAGCAGAACGTGTTCGTGAACATGGGCAACGACGCGATCAAGTCCGGCTCGGCCGACTACATCGACGCCGTGAACAACGTGTTCGTCGACACCACGGTGCCGTACGACAACTACACGCAGTGGATGGGCGACGGCGAGGGCAACACCGTCGACCGCGTGTACATGCCCAAGTGGGAGAAGGTGTTCGCCGACAACGACGACTTCGTCGGCACGCCGTACCTGACGAAGTACCCCGAGCTGGGGCACTTCTTCGAGGACAACCACTACTTCCCGAACAAGAGCTCGTTCGGCCGGAACGTGATCTGGAACCCGAACCGGTCCCGGAACCCCGACGTCAACGCCGAGGGCGCCCTCGACACCAAGAACCTGCTCAACTACGGGGATAACTGGGTCACGGACACCGACCCCGGGTTCGTGGACGCGGAGGGCGGCGACTACGCCTTCCGGGACGACGCCGCCGTGTTCGACCAGATCCCCGGTTTCGAGGCCATCCCGTTCGACGAGATCGGCACCGACGGGCACGTGGGGCACTCCCAGACCCCGGACGAGGTGGCGCTGGAGTCCCTGGCCCTGCCGGGCGACCAGCTCACGATCACGCTGGGCGACGAGCTCTCGGTGGCGGCGCAGGCCGTGCCGTGGAACGCCACGAACCAGGCCGTCGCCTACGCCTCCAGCGACCCGGAGGTCGCGACGGTCAGCGCGTCCGGCGTGCTCACCGCCATCGGGCCGGGCGAGCTGGTCGTGACCGTCGAGTCGAAGGCCGACCCGGCCATCCGTGACGAGATGACGGTCACCGTGGCCGCCGGCGACGGCGTGCTGCACCGGACCGACTTCGAGTCGGGGGCGAACGGCTGGCCCACCGACGCCAACCGCGCGATCGTCGACGACGGCACGGGTGACCACGTGCTCCGCGTCAAGAACGGTGCCAACACGCAGCTCGACCGGCAGTTCTCGCAGTACGCGCTGGACTTCACCGTCACGACGCCGGCCGAGGTGCCGGAGGGCGGGCAGCTGCTCGTCTACGACCGCACGGGCGCGACGCCGGGCGGGTACGTCCGCTACCGGCACGCGGCGGCCGGATCCACGTGGACGATCTTCGACTCCGCGTGGGGCACGGTGAAGCAGGTGACGCTGCCCGCGGGCGAGGGCCTGGCGCCGGGCACGCAGTACGACGTGCGTGTGGTCGTCACGGCGGACGGCGTGCGGGTGCTGCTCGACGGCGAGGAGGTCGTGTCGGGGGCCAACCCGGCCCCGGCCGCGGCCGGCAAGGTGGGCTTCTACGTGCAGGGCTTCACGGCGCTGGACTTCGACGACGTCACGTTCTCGCTGGTCGGGGTGGACCCCACGAGCGTCACGCTCGCGCCGTCGGCCACCACGATCGAGCCGGGCGAGACCTGGGAGCTCGACGCCACGTTCACGCCGGCGGACGCGACGCGCACGGGCCTGGAGTGGTCCTCCAGCGACGCCGCGGTCGCCACCGTGGACGCCGACGGGACCGTTCGCGGCGTCTCGGCCGGGACGGCGACGATCACGGCGACCTCGACGGCCGTGCCCGGCCTGTCGGCGTCGTCCACGGTGACCGTGCAGGCGGCCGACCACCCCGTGACCGACCTGGGCGCCGAGATCCTCGACGCGACGGCGTGGGCGCCGTCCGGCGGCGTGACCATCGCTGACGGCGCGGCGCATCTGGCACCACGCAGCGCCTCCGGGTTCGCCCCGGCGACGTTCGGTGACGAGCTGCTGCGGTTCGACACGTCGTTCGGCGACTTCAACGGCGGCTGGTTCGGGTTCTCCGTCCGCTCGAGGACCGCGGGCCTGCCCGTGTGGACCAACAGCAACTCGGGCTACCTCGTGGTGATCAAGGAGGACGTCATCGAGATGCAGCGGTGGAAGCCGGACGTCTTCATGATCGATGTCTTCCCCAACACGGTGATCGAGCCGGGCTCGACGCACGAGGTCACGTTCGGCACCGTGGCCGTCGAGGGCGGCGTCCGCGTGGTGCTGCGCGTGGACGGCGAGCCGGTGTGGAGCTACCTCGACGACACGCCGGACAACCCGCTGGCGGCGCCGGGCTACTTCACGGTCTACCGCCAGGGTCCTGCGGGCGAGATGAGCATCTCCCCGATCAACTGACCACCTCGTTTGTTGAGTGCGGGCTATTTGTTGAACCAACGCGTGATATGCAACAAATAGCCCGCACTCAACGGGTGGGGGTCAGGAGAGGGCGGTGAAGGTGTGGGTCTGCCGGCCCAGGTTCTCGATCTCCAGGGTGACCTCGTCGCCGTCGGTCAGGTACGGGAAGCGGCCCGACAGGGCGACGCCCTCGGGCGTGCCCGTGCAGATCAGGTCGCCCGGCTCCAGCGCCATGTACTGCGACAGGTGGTGCACGATCGCGTCGACGCCGAAGATCATGTCCGCCGTCGACGAGTCCTGCCGCGGCTGACCGTTGACGAAGGACCGCAGCCGCAAGGCGCCCGGGTCCACCTCGTCGGCCGGTACGAGCGCCGGGCCGGTGGGCAGGAACCCCGGCCCGCACTTGCCCTTGGACCACTGGCCCAGGGAGTCGTCGAGCTGCCACGCCCGCTCGCTCACGTCGTCCACCACGGTGTACCCCGCGACGTGCGCGCGCGCCGCCTCGACGGACGGCAGGTAGCTCGCGCGCCGGCCGATCACGACCGCCAGCTCCACCTCCCAGTCGACCTTCTCGGCGCCGGGCGGCAGGGGCACGGCGTCGTCCGGGCCGGCGACGGTGTTGGGGTGCTTGAAGAAGATGATCGGCAGCCGCGGCGGCTCCGCGCCGGACTCCCGCGCGTGCGCGGCGTAGTTCTGCCCGATGCAGACGACGGCGGCGGGTCGCGCGATCGGCGCCCCGCGGCGCAGCGTGTCCGCTCCGTCGAGCACGGGCAGCTCC
>NZ_KI911665.1:6451-11369 GCF_000515355.1 Promicromonospora kroppenstedtii DSM 19349
CGCCGGCCCCGCGGAGCCCGCTCTCGCGGAGGCGGTCGCGCCGGGCCTGCCGCCCGGCGTCGTGCTCACCCAGCGTGCCGACCGGCTGTACCTGCACCTGTTCGCGTGGCCGTTCGCGCACGTGCACCTGCGCGGGCTGGCCGACCGCGTGCGGTACGCCCAGCTCCTGCACGACGGCTCCGAGCTGCGTGCCACCCGCACCGACCCCGACCAGAAGGCGTGGAACACCACGCCCGGCGGGCAGCCGCCCGGCACCCTGACGCTGCACCTGCCGACGGCACGACCCGACGTCGCCGTTCCGGTGGTCGAGCTGTTCCTGCGATGAGTTCGGGCGGGCCCCGTCGTCGGACGTCACATGAACCTGAAAAAGCATCGGCGGGCCGTCCCCTCGTCAGGCAGGGTTGAGCCATGAGCGACGTCGACCTGCCCCGCTGGAAGCGCAACGTCGGGCTGTTCCTCGCCGGCCAGACCATCTCCCTGTTCGGGTCGATGGTGGTCATGTACGCGGTCATGTGGCACCTGACCATCGAGACGCGGTCCGGGTCGGTGCTCATGCTGAGCATCGTGTTCGGCATGCTGCCGCAGGCGTTCGTGTCGATCTTCGGCGGCGTCTGGGCGGACCGGCACCACCGCAAGTTCCTCATCATGGGCTCGGACACGGTCATCGCCCTCGCGACACTCGGGCTGGCGCTGCTCATGGTCAGCGGCGTCGACTCGCTCTGGGTCATCTACGCGGCGCTGGCCGTGCGCTCGGTCTTCGCGGGCATCCAGACGCCGGCCGTGAGCGCGATGATCCCGCAGATCACCCCGACCGACCAGCTCATGCGCGTCAACGGCATGTTCCAGTCCATCCAGTCGGGCATGATGCTGCTCGCCCCGGCCCTGGCGGCCGTGATCTACGCGTCCTTCGACATCGTCACCGTCTTCTTCGTGGACGTGGTCACCGCTCTGCTCGGCGTGGGGATGCTCGCCCTGGTCGCGGTGCCGCGCCTGGTGCGGTCCGACGACGGCGAGCGGGTCAGCTACTTCGGCGACCTCGCGGCGGGTGTGCGGTACATCCGGTCGAACGCGCCCGTGCGATGGCTCATCACGCTGTTCGCGCTGGTCATGTTCCTGGTGGGCGCGCCGAGCTACCTCACGCCGCTCATGGTCACGCGCACGTTCGGCGACGAGGTGTGGAAGCTGACCGCGAACGAGCTGTTCTGGGGCGGCGGCATGCTGCTGGGCGGCATCATCATGGCGTCGGTCGGGCCACGGATCACGCGCCGGGTGCGCCTCATGGTGGGGTCGGTGCTCGCCACGGGCGTGCTGGTCGCCGGGCTGGGCGTGTCCACGAACATGTGGGTCTTCTTCACCATCGGCCTGGTCATCGGCGTCATGTTCGCCGCGCTCAACACCCCGGCGCTGACGATCATCCAGGAGCGCGTGGAGCCCGAGATGCAGGGCCGGGTCTTCGGCTTCGTCGGCATCGTGATGACCGTGGCGATGCCGCTGTCCATGGTGGTGTTCGGCCCGCTGGCCGACCAGTTCTCCGTCCAGGCGCTGCTGGTCCTGGCCGGCGTGCTGCTGGTGGCGGTGCTGGGCGCGATCCTCGCGTTCCCCGGGGCCCGCCGCTCGCTCGGGCAGGTCGACGCGGCGCCGGCCGGTGCACCCGAGGACGCTGCCGTGGCGAAGGACCAGGAGGCGTCGGCTGTGCCGCAGGACACAGCCGACCTGCGCTGACGGCGTGAAAGTATTGCTGGGTCCCCTAGCCGTCAGCCATGCGTGCGGAAGGTTCCTGTGAGCGCTCCGAAGATCTATGCCCTGCACGAGAACCCCGAGTGGTTCCCGCCGTTCGCCGAGGCCTTCGCGGCCGAGGGCGTCGACTTCGAGGAGTGGGTGCTCACCGACGGCGTCCTCGACCTGGACGAGGCGCCGCCGGAGGGCATCTTCTGGTCGCGCATCTCGGCGAGCAGCCACACGCGCGACCACGGCCTGACCAAGGACTACTCGCGCGCGGTGCTGTCCTGGCTGGAGGCGTACGGCCGCCGCACGGTCAACGGCCGGCGCGTGCTGGAGCTCGAGATGAGCAAGGTGGACCAGCTCACCGCGCTGCGCGCCGCCGGGATCGACACCCCGCGCACCGTGGCCGCCGTCGGCCGTGACCAGGTGCTCAAGGCCGCGCAGGGGTTCCCCACGCCGTTCGTCACCAAGCACAACCAGGGCGGCAAGGGGCTGGGCGTGCGCAAGTTCGACTCGTTCGAGGACCTCGCCGAGCACGTGGCCTCCGACGAGTACGAGGAGCCGGTGGACGGCATCACGCTGATCCAGGAGTACGTCGTGGCGGCGGACGGCGGCATCACGCGCGTGGAGATCGTCGGCAGCGAGATGGTGTACGCCGTCCGCGGCGACACCGAGCGGGGCGGGTTCCAGCTCTGCCCTGCCGACGCGTGCGCCGTCGACCCGGTCACGGGCCGGCCCGTCCCGCCGGTCGGCGCGACCATCTCCATGGCGCCCGACGACGAGTGGGGCCTGTTCTCGGAGCGCGAGGGCTACGACGACCCGGTGGTGGCCAAGTACCTGGCGTTCACGCAGCGGCACGGCATCGAGGTGGCCGGCATCGAGAACATCCGGACGGCGGACGGCCGGGTGCTGACGTACGACGTGAACACCAACACGAACTACAACAGCGACGTCGAGCAGGGCACGGCGAGGTCGGGCCCGCGAGAGATCGTCCGGCACCTGGCGCGGGTGCTGCGGGAGACCTACCCCGCCTGACCCCATCGAGTGCTGGATCTTCGCCCTTCCAGCGCACGAAGAAGGGCGAAGATCCAGCACTCGACGAAGCAAGCTAGGCGAAGCCGAAGATCGGGCCGAACGCGACCACCACGATCGCGGCCCAGGCGGCGTAGACCGGCAGGTACTGCGTCTGCCAGCGCTCGATCGCGCCGAACGTGCGGTGCCCGCGCACGAACCCGGTCGCCAGCCACGCCGCCCACGCGAGGTGCACCAGCAGCACCAGGTTGAGCCCGAGCGCCGCGACCTTGTTGGCGGTGAAGCCGAACTCGGCGATCCGGGTGAGCATCGCGGTCAGCGCCACGGCGTCGACCGCGAGCGCCGCGCCGACCAGCACGAGCTGCAGCCAGTCGAAGATCCCGGGCGGCGCGAGCGGGTCGCGGGCCGAGATCGAGTACAGCAGCAGGAACAGGACCAGCACGAGGATCGCGTCCATGAGGATGAGCAGGTCGCGGTCGACGTCGGTGAGCGGCCCGTTGACGAGCAGCACCACGAAGATCGCGACCAGCATGACGATGGTCAGCGGCGTGAAGACCCGCGTGAGCACCGGGGCGATGTTCTCGACGACGTTCTTCTTGGCCTCCACCAGCCAGGCGCCCACCAGGAGCGCGCCGGGGAGGGCGAACGGCATGAGCCAGTCGCCGAGGAACGGCTCGAAGTCCACCCCGACCAGGCTGAGCGTGCCGATGGTGAGCCCGATGAGCAGCCCGCCCCCGAGCGCGATGAGCGCGAGGTAGATGATGAGCTCGCCGGTGAACCGGACGAAGTCCATGCGGCGCGCGCTCGACCGCCAGGCACCGCCGGCGTACACGACGCCGAGCAGCAGCCAGAGCACCACGGGGGTGTGGCTGATCGCGAGGAACTCGGTCATGCCGGGTTCGTCGTACGGACCGGACTCGAACGGGTAGAGGTTGACCACGAGCGCGAGCGCCGTCGTGATCGCGAGCAGCACGCCGCTCACCCGCCACGGCACGCGCCGCTTCCACACGAAGTACCCGGCCAGGAACGGCAGGACGGCGAAGACGCCGTTGCGCACGAGCACCAGCTCGTTGCCGACGGTCGCGGCGAGCAGGACCTTGAGCACGATGCCCGCGCCGACCGCGAGGGCCAGGACGACGGCCAGCTCGCGCCAGCGCCCGCCGTCGCCGGGTTCCTCGGGCACGAGCACGAGCTGCTTCCAGAGCCGGTCGGAGTGCTCGCGCGCGAACTCGCGGGACACCTCGTCGAGGTTGCCCATGCGCTTGACCGCGACGAGGAAGGCCTCCTCGTCCTCCAGCCCGGCGGCGGTCAGGTCGCTGACCTGGCCGCGGAGGTGGTCCTCCATCTCGTCGACGTCGGCGGCCGAGATCGCCCGACGGCGCTGGACGTAGCCGCGCCAGAGGTCGATCTGCTCCTCCAGCACGACGTGCTCGGCGGGCTCCGTGCGCTGGGCGGGACCGGCGTCGTTCCCGTTCTGGTCGCTCATCATGCCCACCCTTCGGCGACGGCGGGGCCGGGCTGGACGTCCTGCCACACCTGCTTGAGCGCGTCGGAGACGACCGCCCACTGCTGGCGGCGCTCAGCGAGCGCCTCCTTGCCCGACGCGGTGATCGCGTAGTGCTTGCGGCGCCGCCCGACGTCGGACGTGCCCCACGTGGCCTTGACGTACTCCAGGCGTTCGAGCCGGTGGAGCAGGGGGTAGAGCATGCCGTCGGTCCACTCCATGCGGCCGCCGGAGAGCTCGTTGACGCGCTTGAGGATCGCGTAGCCGTACGACTCGCCGTCGGCCAGGATGCCGAGGACGAGGGGCGTGGCGGACGCCGCGACCAGATCCTTGTCGATGTGCACCTGCACTCCTATGCCTAGTGCTGCTAGGGATGCCTACCCTAGCAGCACTAGGCATAGGAGTCCTAGGTCAGCGCCGGCGCGGGGTCGCGGCGCGGTACGCCGAGACCGTCGGCTCGCCGTCGAGCCAGAACCGCCACGGGTACAGGTCCGCGCGACCTCCGTCGCCGCTCACACCCACGCGCGGGCCGGACAGCACGGTGCCCGACGGCGTCGTGGGGACTTCCAGCGCCACGGCACCGTCCGGGTCGGTGACGTCGGCGCCGTCGTCGGCCAGGTCGAGGCCGAGCGCGACGGCGAGCCGGGCCGGGCCGCGGGC
>NZ_KI911665.1:11469-18849 GCF_000515355.1 Promicromonospora kroppenstedtii DSM 19349
GCCCGCGAGCGCGCCCGAGCCGTAGGGCGACCTCGAGGCGCGCACGTCCCAGTCCAGGAACCGGTCGACGTCGCGCAGCAGCGGCCAGGCGTGCGCCAGCAGGTGGTGCGCCAGCAGCACGGGCTGGGCGTGCTGCAGGTGGGTGCGCCCCGGCATGGGCGCGCTGCCCGCGGCCTGCGCCTGCACGATGAGCTCGTCCACGAGGTCGAGCACCTGCGTACCGATCGTGCGGGCCTGGTCGCGCAGGTACAGCCGCACCAGCGTGGCGATCTGGTCGTTGCGGGACCGGCCGGCCCGCAGCTTGCCGCCCAGCTCGTCGCCGGCCCGCTCCAGCAGGCCGCGCTCCAGCGCGGTGTGCACGTCCTCGTCGTCGAGCACCGGGAGGAAGGCGCCCGAGACGACGTCCTGCTCCAGCACGTCGAGCGCGTCGATCATCCGCGCGAGCTCCGGCTCGGTGAGCAGACCGGCGGCCGCCAGGGCGCGGGCGTGCGCCCGCGACCCGGCGATGTCGTACTGCGCGAGCCGCCAGTCGAAGTGCGTCGACTGGGACAGCGCCGCGAGCTCCGGCGAGGGACCGCCGGCGAACCGGCCGCCCCAGAGGGCGACCTTCGGCCCGGTGTGCTCGCCGACGGTCCGCGGGGTCGCGTGGCCGACGTCCTTGCCGTCGTGCTCGCTCACAGCGCGCCGGCCGTCAGGCTCGCCGAGGTGCCGAGGTCCACGCCGTTGCCGAACTTCTCGTCGCGCGCGGCGGCGAGCTTGGCGGTGAGGCCGTAGATCTCGATGAAGCCGCGGGCCTGGGACTGGTCGAACGCGTCGCCCTCGTCGTAGGTGGCGAGGTTGAAGTCGTACAGCGACTGCTCCGAGCGGCGCCCGGTCACGGTGGCCCGGCCGCCGTGCAGCACCATGCGGATCTCGCCGGAGACGTACTTCTGGGTGTCGTCCACGAACACGTCGAGCGACTTCTTCAGCGGCGAGAACCACATGCCGTCGTAGACGAGCTCGCTCCAGCGCTGCTCGACCTGGCGCTTGAACCGGGCCTGCTCGCGCTCGATCGTGACGTTCTCGAGCTCCTGGTGCGCCGTGATCAGGGCGATGGCACCGGGGGCCTCGTAGATCTCGCGGGACTTGATGCCCACGAGGCGGTCCTCGACGATGTCGATACGGCCCACGCCCTGCGCGCCGGCGCGGCGGTTCATCTCCTGGATGGCCTGCAGCGGGGTGACGGGCACGCCGTCGATCGCGACCGGGATGCCCTGCTCGAAGGTCAGGTAGACCTCGTCGGCCACGGGCGGGAACGTGGGGTCGTCCGTGTAGGAGTAGACGTCCTTGGTGGGCTCGTTCCAGATGTCCTCGAGGAAGCCCGTCTCCACCGCGCGGCCCCACACGTTCTGGTCGATCGAGAACGGGTTCTTCTTGGTGGTCGCGATGGGCAGGTCGTGCTTCTCGGCGTAGTCGATGGCCTTCTCGCGGGTCAGCGCGAGGTCGCGCACCGGCGCGATCGACTTGAGGTCGGGCGCGAGCGAGGTGGTGGCCACCTCGAAGCGCACCTGGTCGTTGCCCTTGCCGGTGCAGCCGTGGGCCACGGTCGAGGCACCGAACTGGCGAGCCGCCCGCACCATGTGCTTGACGATGACGGGGCGCGAGATGGCGGAGACCAGCGGGTAGCGGTCGAGGTACATGCCGTTGGCCCGCAGGGCGGGCATGCAGTACTCGGCGGCGAACTCGTCGCGCGCGTCGGCGACGTACGCCTCGACGGCGCCGCAGTCCAGCGCGCGCTGGCGAATGACGTTCATGTCCTCGCCGCCCTGGCCGACGTCGACGGCCACGGCGACCACCTCGGCCCCGGTGGCCTCGGCGATCCAGCCGATGGCGACGGAGGTGTCCAGGCCGCCCGAGTAGGCGAGCACGACGCGTTCAGTCATGATTGACGATCTCTTTCCGGTGGTGGTGTCAGGTGCAATTCTTGTGCGTTCTCAGGCGCTGAGCGCGAGGAAGCGTTCGGCCAGCGCGGAACCGTCGGCGTCACGGGCGATCACCAGGATGGTGTCGTCCCCCGCGATGGTCCCCAGCATCCCGGGGAACACGGAGTGGTCGATGGCGGAGGCCAGCAGGTTCGCGGCCCCCGGCGGGGTACGCAGCACCACGAGGTTGCCCGAGGACTCCGCCGAGACCAGCAGCTCCTTGGCCAGCCTCGCGAGCCGCGCGGACAGGTACTCCTCGCTCGCGTCCGACTGCGCGCTGCGGTCGCCGCCCTCGCCGGGCACGGCGTACACGAGCGTGCCGTCCGAACCGCGCACCTTCTCGGCCTGCAGCTCGATCAGGTCGCGCGAGAGCGTGCCCTGGGTGACGCTCACGCCGTCCGCGGCCAGGGCGTCGGCGAGCTCGGCCTGGGAGTGGATGGCGTTGCGCGTCACGATCGCGGTGATCCGGGCGTGCCGGGCCGCCTTCGTCGTGGCGGTCGTCGCCGTCTGCCGGACGACCATCAGCCCTGCTCCAGCAGGAAGGCGAGCAGCGCCTTCTGCGCGTGCAGGCGGTTCTCGGCCTCGTCGAAGACCACGGACTGCGGCCCGTCGATCACCTCGGCGGTGATCTCCTTGCCGCGGTAGGCCGGCAGGCAGTGCAGCACGAGCGCGCCGGGGGCGGCGGCCGCGAGCAGCTCCGCGTTCAGCTGGTAGTCCCAGAACAGGTCCGCGCGCTGCTCGGCCTCGGCCTCGTCACCCATCGAGATCCAGGTGTCGGTGGCGACGACGTCCGCGCCGGCCACGGCCTCCTTGGCCGACGTCGTCAGCGTCACCGAACCGCCCGTGGACACGGCGATCTCACGCGCCCGGGCGACCACCTCGGCGTCGGGCAGGTAGCCCTCGGGGCCACCGATCCGTACGTGCATTCCCGCCGTGGCGCCACCCAGCACGTACGAGTTGCCCATGTTGTTCGCGGCGTCGCCCACGTAGGCGAACGTGGTGCCGGGCAGGGCGTCCAGCCCCCGGTGCTGCGCCACCGTGAGCAGGTCCGCGAGGATCTGGCACGGGTGGAACTGGTCGGTCAGCGCGTTGACCACCGGCACCCGCGAGACGGAGGCCATCTCGTCGATGCGCTCCTGGCCGAACGTACGCCACACGATGGCCGAGACCTGCCGGTCGAGCACGCGCGTGGTGTCCACGACGGACTCGCGCACGCCGATCTGGGCGAGCCGGCCGTCGACGACGAGGGGAAAGCCCCCGAGCTCGGCGATACCGGCCGCGAACGACACCTGGGTGCGCAGCGTGGGCTTGTCGGTGATGAACGCGACGGCGCGCGGGCCCTCCAGCGGGCGCTTCGCGTACCGGTCGGCACGCAGGGCGATGCCCAGCTCCAGGACGGTCTTCTGCTCGGCGGGCGTCAGGTCGTCGTCGCGCAGGAAGTGGCGGGTCATGCGAAATCCTCCGGGGGGGAAGCGAAGAAGCGGGCGGCCTCCATGGCCTGCTCCGTGGTCAGGATCAGCGGCGGGGCCAGCCGGATCGCGTCGGGTGCCACCGCGTTGACGATGAACCCGGCCTCCAGCGCGGCCGTGGCCACCTGTGGCGCCACCGGCTCGTTCAGCACGACGGCCAGCAGGAGACCGCGACCGCGGACCTCCTTGACGATCGGGCTGCCGCACATCTCGATCTCCTGGCGCAGCAGCGCCCCGACCTCGCGCACGTTGGCCAGCAGGCCGTCGCGCTCGATCACGCCGAGGGTGGCGAGCGCCGCGGCCGAGGCCACGGGGTTGCCGCCGAACGTGCTGCCGTGCTGGCCGCGGCCGAGCAGGTGCGCGGCCTCGCCGTAGGCGATCACGGCACCGACGGGGAAGCCGCCGCCGAGGCCCTTGGCGACCGTGACGACGTCGGGCACGATGCCGCCGCCGATCTCCGGCTGCTGGTAGGCGAACCACGAGCCGCACCGGCCCACGCCGGTCTGCACCTCGTCCAGCACGAGCAGCGCGCCGTGCGCCTTGGTCAGGCGGCGGGCGGCCGCGAGGTAGCCCGGTGGCAGGGGCCGTACGCCGGCCTCGCCCTGCACGGGCTCGACGACGAGGGCCGCGATCTCGCCGTGCTCGGCGACGGACTGCGGCGTGAACGCGGCCTCCAGGGCGGCGAGGTCCCCGAACGGCAGGTGCTCGACGCCGCCCGGGAGCGGCTCGAACGGCGTGCGGTAGGCGGCCTTCGCGGTCAGGGCGAGCGCGCCCATGGACCGGCCGTGGAAGCCGCCCTCCAGGGCGAGCACCCGCGTACGCGTGCCCACGCCGGACGACGCCGCCACGCGGCGCGTCATCTTGAACGCCGCCTCGACCGCCTCCGTGCCGGAGTTGGTGAGGAACACGCGCGACCCGTCGGGTGCCTCGGCGACGCGCAGGAGCGTCTCGGCGAGCGCGATCTGGGCGGGCGTGCCGAAGAAGTTCGAGACGTGGCCGAGCGTGCCGAGCTGGGCGCTGATCGCGGCCGTCAGCGTGGGGTGCGCGTGGCCCAGCGCGTTCACCGCGATGCCCGCGAGCAGGTCGAGGTAGCGCTTGCCGTCGGCGTCCCACACGTAGGCGCCCTCGCCCCGCACGAGCACGCGCTGCGGCGGGCCGAACGTGTCCATGACCGCGCCCGAGTACCGCTGGGTCCAGGCGGCGACCGAACCCTCGGCCGCGAGCGCCGAGCCCTCGTCGGCGGGGATCACCGTGCTCATTCGTTCGTTCCTTCCTGCGGTCCCGCGACCACCATGGTCCCGTTGCCGCGGGTGGTGAAGACCTCCAGCAGGGCGCTGTGCGGCTGCCGGCCGTCGATGACGGTCGCGGCGCCCACGCCGCCCTCGACGGCGCGCAGGCACGCCTCCATCTTGGGGACCATCCCGGACTCGAGGCTGGGCAGCAGCTCCGCCAGCTCCGGCGCGGTGATGCGCTCCACCAGCGAGCCCTTGTCGGGCCAGTTGGTGTACAGGCCCTCGACGTCCGTCAGGACGATGAGCTTCTTGGCGCCGAGCGCCACCGCGAGCGCCGAGGCGGCGGTGTCCGCGTTGACGTTGAGCACCTGGGTCGGGTCGTCCTTGTCGGGCGCGATCGTGGAGACCACGGGGATGCGGCCGGCCTCCAGCAGGTCCTCGACGGCGCGCGGGTCCACCTGGACGACGTCGCCGACGAGGCCGACGTCGACGGGAACACCCTCGACGATCGCGTGGCGGCGCTGGGCGCCGAGCAGGCCGCCGTCCTCCCCGGACAGGCCGACGGCGACGGGGCCGTGGGCGTTGATCAGGCCCACGAGCTCCCGGCTGACCTGGCCGGTCAGGACCATGCGCACGATCTCCATGGCCTCCGGCGTGGTGACGCGCAAGCCGCCCTTGAACTCCGACTCGATGCCGAGGCGGTCGAGCATGGCGTTGATCTGCGGTCCCCCGCCGTGCACGACGACGGGCCGCAGGCCCACCTGCCGCAGGAACACCATGTCCTGCGCGAAGGCGGCCTTGAGCTCGGCGTCGATCATGGCGTTGCCGCCGTACTTGACGACGACGAGCGCGCCGGAGAACTCCTGCAGCCAGGGCAGGGCCTCGATGAGCACCTCGGCCTTCTGGTCGGGCCGCAGCCCGTTCACGATGTCGCTGCTCATGAGCTGTAGGCGCTGTTCTCGTGCACGTAGTCGTGCGTGAGGTCGTTGGTCCACAGCGTGATCTCGGCGTCGCCGGCGTGCAGGTCGATCGTGAAGGTCACGTCGCGGGACGCGGCCATGTCGACCTTCTCCGGGTCCTCGTGCGCGCCGCCGGCCTTGCAGACCATGACGCCGTTGACGCTGACGTCGAGCTGCTCCGGGTCGAACGGCGCGACGTCCTCGGGCACGGTGCCGACCTGGGACAGGATGCGGCCCCAGTTGGGGTCGTTGCCGAACACGGCGGCCTTGACCAGGTTCGACCGGCTGACGGCGCGGGCGACGGCGAGGGCGGCGTCCTCGGTGGTGGCGTTCGTGACGGTGATCGCGATGTCGTGGGACGCGCCCTCGGCGTCGGCCACGAGCTGGCGGGCCAGGTCGGCGCAGATCGCGGTGACGGCCTCGGTGAGGGTTGCCGGTTCGGGCGTGACCCCGGAGGCGCCCGACGCCATGAGCACCACGGTGTCCGACGTGGACATGGCGCCGTCGGAGTCGACGCGGTCGAAGGTGACGCGTGTGGCCGCCCGCAGGGCGGCGTCGGCGTCCGCCGCCGGGACGACGGCGTCCGTGGTCACCACGCACAGCATCGTCGCCAGGGCGGGCGCGAGCATGCCGGCGCCCTTGGCCATGCCGCCCACCGTGAAGGTGCCGGACGGCGTCTCGACCGTGCGCACCGCCGTCTTGGCGACGGTGTCGGTGGTCATGATCGCGGTGGCGGCGGCCTGCCCGGCGACGTCGTCGGCCGCGAGCTCGCCGACCGCCACGGGGATTCCCGCGAGCAGCTTGTCCGCGGCCAGCCGCACGCCGATGAGGCCGGTCGAACCGACCAGCACGTCGATGGCGCCGATCCCGAGCTCGTCGGCGACCCTCTCCGCGGTGGCGTGGGCGTCCTGGAACCCGCCGGGTCCGGTGCACACGTTCGCGCCGCCCGAGTTGAACACCACCGCGCGGGCGACGCCGTCCTTCACCGCCTGTCGGGACCACAGCACCGGCGCGCCGACCACGCGGTTGCTCGTGAACACCGCGGCCGCGGTGAACTCAGGACCGTCGTTGACGACAAGAGCGAGGTCCGGGTTTCCGGAGGCCTTGAGGCCGGCGGTGACACCGGCAGCCCGGAATCCTTGTGCCGCGGTGACGCTCACGGTGCGACTCCTTCGGTGATGAGGCCGGCGGTCTCCCGCAGGCCGAGGGCGAGGTTCATGGACTGGACCGCGGCGCCCGCGGTCCCCTTGACCAGGTTGTCGATGGCCGTGACCGTGACCACCCGGCGGGCGGCGGCGTCCACGGCGACCTGGACCAGGGCGGTGTTGGCGCCGAGCGTCATCGCGGTGCTCGGCCACTGCCCCTCGGGCAGCAGGTGCACGAACGGCTCGTCGGCGTAGGCGGCCTCCCAGGCGGCGCGGACCTGCTCCGGGTCGGCGCCCTTGGCCAGCGGGGCCGTCGCGGTGGCGAGGATGCCGCGCGCCATGGGCACCAGGGTGGGCGTGAAGCTGATGGTCACCTCGGGCGCGCCGGCGGCCCGCAGGTTCTGCCGGATCTCCGGGATGTGCCGGTGCGTGCCGCCCACCGCGTACGGCTGGGCCGAGCCGAGGGCCTCGCTCGCCAGGAGGTGCGGCTTGAGCGCCTTGCCGGCGCCCGAGTAACCGTTGGCCAGCACCGCGACGATGTCGGTGGGCTCGACGACGCCCGCCGCGACCCCCGGCTGGAGGCCCAGGGTCACCGCGGTGACGTTGCAGCCGGG
>NZ_KI911665.1:18949-45093 GCF_000515355.1 Promicromonospora kroppenstedtii DSM 19349
GGCGGGCGGCGGTGGCCAGGTCGGCCGCGGCCCGGTCGGCGGCGGGAGCCTCGGCGTGGATCAGCTCGGGCATGCCGTACGGCCAGGTCCCAGCGTGGGTCGAGCCGTAGAACTGCTCCCAGTCGGCCGCCGACTCCAGGCGGTGGTCGGCGCCCAGGTCGATGACCAGCACGTCGTCGGGCAGCTGCGCGGCCACCTGGCCGGACGCACCGTGCGGCAGGCCGAGCACCACGACGTCGTGGCCGGCGAGCGTGTCGGGCGTGGTGGGTTCCAGGATCCGGTGCGCGAGGCTACGCAGGTGCGGCTGGACCTCGCCGAGGCTGGACCCGGCGCTCGCGTGCGCGGTCAGGGTGCCGATCTCGACGAAGGGGTGGGCCGCCAGGAGGCGCAGCACCTCCCCGCCCGCATAGCCGGAAGCGCCTGCGACGGCGACACGGATGAGCTGACTGCTGGACATATTCGGCACTATACATAGTTATGCAGCGAGGGCGAAACCCGTCTCGTGGTCGCGACGTAGGCTCGGCCCATGCACGCAGTCGTAGCCCGTGAGGCGGGCGGCCCCGAGGTCCTGCAGTACACCGAGCTCTCCGACCCGACGCCGGGACCAGGACAGCTCCTGGTCCGCGTCGCCGCGGCAGGCGTGAACTTCATCGACACCTATCGCCGCTCGGGCGTGTACCCGATGCAGTACCCGCACACGGTGGGCGCCGAGGGCGCGGGCACCGTAGAGGCGGTGGGCGAGGGCGCGACCGGCTTCGCCGTCGGCGACCGCGTGGCCTGGCACGACGGGCCGGGCTCCTACGCGGAGCTCGTCGCCGTGGACGCCGCCGGCGTCGTGCACGTGCCCGACGGGCTCGACCTGACCACCGCCGCCGCGCTGCCGCTGCAGGGCATCACCGCGCACTACCTGGTGCGGTCCACGTTCGAGGTGCAGCCCGGGCACGACGTGCTGCTGCACGCCGGTGCGGGCGGCGTCGGGCTGCTGGCCACCCAGCTCGCCGTGGCGCGCGGCGGGCGCGTGATCACCACGGTCTCCACGCCGGAGAAGGCGGCGCTGTCCGCCGAGGCCGGCGCCGCGCACACCATCGACTACGCGGCGCTGGACGACCTCACCACCGAGCTGCCCACGCTGGTGCGCGAGCTCACCGACGGCCAGGGCGTGCACGTCGTGTACGACGGTGTGGGCCGTACCACCTTCGAGGCCTCGCTCGCCTCGCTGCGCCCGCGCGGCATGCTCGTCCTGTTCGGCGGCGCGTCGGGCCAGGTCCCGCCGTTCGACCCGCAGCGGCTCAACAAGGGCGGCTCGCTGTTCCTGACCCGGCCCACCATCGCGCACTACACGCTCACGCGCGGCGAGATCGAGTGGCGCACCTCGGAGGTGCTCTCGTCCGCCGCATCGGGTGACCTGGACGTCCGCATCGGGGCCACCTACTCGCTGGCCGAGGCCGCCGAGGCGCACCACGCACTGGAGTCCCGGGCCACGACGGGCAAGGTGCTGCTGGTCCCCTGAGCCGGGTCGCCCCGGAACGACGGCGGTCCACAACGTGCTGTCGGGTGCCGTCGAGATCGGCACATAGCCACGAGCTTCGGCAGTTGGCATTGAGATCGGTCCAGGCCTGGACCGATCTCAATGCCAACTGCCGAGTTTGCCGGGCAAACTGCCGACGCCGCTGCCGACGCCGCCCCGCCGGTGGCCGTCGGCCGTCAGCGGTCGGCCAGCGGTCGTCGGCCGCCGGGTCGGTTTAACGTTGGATCTTTTTCGCCCTTGCCGTTGCTCAGGCCTTTACAGCGATCCGCGCGATGGCGACAATTCACCCGACCGGTTCGTTCCAGCCCGGAGGTTCAACGTGGTACTTCCCCGCTTCTCCCGCGCCCTGGCCACGGGGGTCGCCGTCGCCGCACTGGCGCTCGGCACCCTCACCACCAGCTCCGCCGTCGCGGCGCCCGCGGACGACGCGCCCGCCGGCGACGTCTCCGTCCAGACGACGGTGCGGCCGAGCCTCGTGCTCGACCGCGACTTCCCCGACCCCGACGTGTCCAAGTTCGGGAACACCTACTACGCCTACGCCACCAACCAGGGCAAGAACCTGCCCTGGGCCAGCGCGCCCGACCCGGACGGCCCGTGGACGTTCCAGTCCACCGACGCCCTGCCGACGCTCGGGGCCTGGGCCAAGACCGGCCGCACCTGGGCGCCCGACGTCTCCCGGCGCGCCGACGGCAAGTACCTGCTCTACTACACGGCCTGGCACAACGCGTCCGGGCGCCAGTGCATCGGCGCCGCGCTGGCCGACTCCCCCGGCGGCCCGTTCGCCCCGGTCGGCAGCGAGCCGCTCATCTGCCCGCTGGGCGACGGGGGCGCCATCGACGCGTCCAGCTTCGTGGACAGCGACGGCACCCGGTACATCCTGTGGAAGAACGACGGCAACGCCATCGGCGCCACCACCTGGATCCACGTGCAGCGCGTGGCCGCGGACGGCATCACGTTCCAGGGCGGCGCCACCCAGGTGCTGCGCAACGACCGGGCCGACGAGGCCGGCATCATCGAGGCACCCGTGGTGACCAAGGTGGACGGCAAGTACGTGCTGTTCTACTCGGCCGGCCCGTACAGCACCAACTCGTACGGCACCAACTACGCCGTCGCCGGCTCCATCACCGGGCCGTACACCAAGGCCTTCCGGTTCCTCATGACCACCGACTCGCTCGACGGCGCCGTGGCCGGCCCCGGCGGCGCGGACGTGCTGCGCGACTCCGGCGGCGACAAGCTGATCTTCCACGGTCACCGGGACGCGGGCGGCCGCGGCATGTACGTGGCCGACCTCGGCTGGGCCGGCTCCAACCCCGTGGTGCGCGGCAGCCGGGTGCGCTACGAGGCCGAGCGCGGCACCCTGAACAACTGCTCGGTGCGCGAGAACGCGGCCGGCGCCTCGGACGGCAAGGTCGTCGCGTACATCGACCACGCCGACAGCTCGGTCGACATCGGCGCGATCTACGTGCCGACGTCCGGCAGCTACACGCTGCACGTCGGCTACGCCAACGGCTCGGCGGAGACGGCATCGCACACGGTGACCGTCAACGGGACCTCCGCCGGGTCGATCAGCTACCCGATCACCGGCTGGGACAACTGGCAGCAGGCCGGCAAGGACATCACGCTGCAGGCCGGCTGGAACACCATCCGCCTGGGCAAGGGGACGGCGTTCACGGAGCTCGACTACATCGAGGTCGCGTAGCGGCCGCGCCCCAGCGCGTCGGCAGCCCAGCGATCACGCCCGAAACCGCAACCGTTCCGGGCGCAATCGCTGGGCTGCGGCGTGCGCCGGGCGCAATCGCTGGGCCACGGCGCACATCAGGGCCAGGACTGCGGCCCGTCGTGATGTATCTTGATATCAAGATACTCGACGGCGAGGAGTTGCGATGGCCGACTGGAACCCCGGCGCATACCTGCAGTACACGGACGAGCGGTCCCGGCCGTTCACGGAGCTGGTCGCCCGTGTGCCGGAGTCACCGACCACGATCGTGGACCTGGGCTGCGGCCCGGGCCATCTCACCCCGGTGCTCCGTGCCCGCTGGCCCGAGGCGCACGTGACCGGCGTGGACGCCTCCCCCGCCATGATCGAGCGCGCCCGGGAGGCGGACCCGGGCACGGAGTACGTGCTGGCCGACCTCAGCACCGACGAGCACCGGGCCGACCTCGTGATCAGCAACGCGGCGCTCCAGTGGGTGCCTGGCCACCGCGACCTGCTGACGACGCTCGCCGACCGCGCCGCGCAGACCTTCGCGTTCCAGGTGCCGGGCAACCACGACGCGCCGAGCCACCGGCTGCTGCGGGAGGTCGCGGCGCGCGCGCCGTACGCGGACGTCGTCGGGCCGGTGGAACGGCGGGCCACCGCCGACCCGGGCGAGTACCTGGAGATCCTGGCCCGGCCGGGCTGGTCGGTGGACGCGTGGGAGACCACGTACACGCACGTGCTGCGCGGGCCGGACCCTGTGCTGCGCTGGATCTCGGCGACCGGAGCCCAGCCCACGCTCCAGGCACTGGAGGCGAAGGACCCGGCCCTGCGCACCCGGTTCGAGGAGGAGTTCGGGGCAGCGCTGCGCGCGGCCTACCCGGAGCACGCGCACGGGACGCCGCTGGCGTTCCGCCGGGTGTTCGTGGTGGCCACGCGGGTCTGAACCGGTACGACGCCGAGCGCCGGGCCCGGCGTCAGCCCTGCCGGGTGACGCGGGCCTCGAGCCCGGCCAGCTCGGTGTCGACGTACTCCCGGGTGCGCTTACCCACCAGACCGCCGACCAGCCACGCCAGCGAGCCGGTCTGCGTGATGGCGAGCGTCACCCTGGAGCGACCGTCCGGCAGCGGCTCGACCAGGTGCTCCGCCTGCGTGGTCACACCCGGCGCCTCGGTGATCCACGCGAAGTGCCGCGGCGGGTCCCACTCGTCCATCAGCCAGACCGCGAGCGGCAGCTCCGGCTGCTCGATCCGCACCTGGGTGCCGACGTCGGGCGGGTTGGGCCCGTCGATGATCTCGACCGACCGCATGGACGACGTCCAGTCGGGCATGTGCTCGACGTCGGACAGGACCGCCCACACCTCCTCGGGTGTCGCGTCGATCTCGGCGGAGGTGCTGTAGTTCGGCATCGGTGCTCCTGTCCTCGGGTCGGCGCCGTCGGCGGCGTCACCCCTAGTCTCGACCTACAGAGGTGGCGTCGGCCAGGCGGGGCGGGTCAGGCCCTGCTCGAAGAAGAGGTACTCGTGCACCGACGAGATCTCGAAGGCCCGCAGCATCCGTTCCCGCTGGTCCGGGGAGACCCAGCGGGCGGCGGCGTCCGCCAGGGCGCGAGCCTGCCGGGTCGCTACCTGGAAGCCCTCGTCGCCGTAGGTGCCGATCCAGGCCGCGTAGGGGTGGCCGGCGAGGCCGCCGGGGCGACGTCCGGCCAGCTCCACGAGCACACCGCCGACATGGGCGTAGAGCCAGTAGCAGGGCAGCAGTGCCGCGATGGTCTCCGCGTAGCTGCCCGACGCCGCGGCATGCAGGTGACCGGTGTAGGCCGCGGTCACGGGTGAGGCCTCGACGGCGGCGACGTCGGCCGCGGCGAGCCCGGCGTGGGCGCCCAGCCAGTCGCGGTGCAGCGCCGTCTCGACCTCCAGCGCCGAGACCGACGACCGGGCGAGGAAGCCCTGTGCGGCCGGGTCGGGCGCACTCTGCGCGGCCCGCGCCAGGACGCGCGAGTACTCGCGCAGGTAGGCGGCGTCCTGGGCGAGGTAGAACGCGAACGCCTCGGCGGGCAGCGAGCCGTCCGCGAGCGCCACGACGAACGGCATCCGGTCGACGGCGTCGCGCCAGCCCGCGATGCGGTCCCAGGCCTCCTCCGTGAAGGGGCGGACGGCGTCGCCGTCCGGCGCGGTGCGGGTCTCGGCACGGGCAACGACGGGTGTCTCCGCGGAGACGGGTACGACAGAGGTCACGATGGACATCCCTTCGCCAGCATGATCTGGATCAGGTTCGACGGGTGTGGTCTCAGCCCTGGCAGGGCACCCCGTGTCACGTGCCGCCGAGGCTACCCGACCGGAGACGTGCCGGTCGTAGGCTGCCGCCATGACAGACCGTCCCATCCGCATCGGAGTCCAGCTCCAGCCACAGCACGCCGACTACTCGCAGCTTCGTGACGCGGTCCTCCGCGCCGAGGAGGCCGGCGTCGACATCTTGTTCAACTGGGATCATTTCTTCCCGCTCAGCGGCGACCCCGACGGCAAGCACTTCGAGTGCTGGACCATGCTCGGCGCGTGGGCCGAGCAGACCGAGCGCGTGGAGATCGGCGCGCTGGTGTCGGGCATCGGCTACCGCAACCCGTAGCCACCTTGACTCCGGAAGGAACGGAGTCACCGATGCGCCTCAAGAACACGCCCCGTCTGCGCCACGCTCTCGCTGTGGTCGCCTTGCTCGGACTGTTCCTCACCCTGGTTGGTGGGGGCATCGTCTACGTCGAGCGGCACCGTAGCCCTGCCGTCATCCAGACCAGCGAGACCATCGCGGGTTGGAGGTAGCACTCCCCCGCAGACGACAAAGGCCCGTACCCCCGAGGGGGTACGGGCCTTGTCATTTTGTTTCACCGCGGCCACGGCCGGCAGTCAGAAAACTTTCACGGCATCCGCTGCCCTGTAGGCATGAGCGGGTAGCCGGACGCGTCGTACATCCAGGCGAAGCCGCCAGGCTTGTGCAGCGTGCGCATGGCCGTCCGGACGCCGCCTAGGCAGTGCCGCTGCCCGTCAATCGGGTCACCCTCATGCAACCAGTGCCAACCCCCGGACGGCACGGGAACCAGCATCACCATCTCGCGGCAGAACACGCACCGGGCCTCTGTGCCCTCGGGCGGCATCTGGGAAGTCATGCCCGAAATCTAGTGCACTTGTCATGTCCTGTCAGGTGTCGTCACCTCTCGTGAAGCATCGTCGCGCGACACTTACGGTCGAGATATGACGTTGGATCTTGACGGGCCGGAACCGCTGTACGCGCAGATCGCTGCCGTACTCGCGGCCCGCATCGCGGACGGCACCTATCCGGCACGCCGCCGCATCCCGTCAGAGACGGAACTCACGGAGGAGTTCGACGTCTCACGCCCCACGGTCCGGCAGGCCATCCAAGTCCTGAGGGACCGTGGGCTTGCCGAGACCGTGCGCGGCAAGGGCACCTACGTCACCGGCTAGTCGAACATGCCGGTGAACCCTCCCCCGGTCGAGCGCTTTGCAACATCCGTGTCGTAGACGTGCAAGGCCAGGGACGCGGCCACAGCGGGCGCAACGTCGTTGGCCGACGCCTTACGCCCGAACAGCCGCCCACCCTCGCTCTCGCGCCACCTGGCACCCTCAAGCGCCGTCGTGAGGGTCGGTTGCCCGCTGTGGCGGATGCGGCCCGCGTTGAGTTCACGGACGAACCGCGCCTGTGCCGGAACGACACCCTTGCTCATGTGCAGCCCGTTGGTCTTCACACGCGGCTTGAAAGCTTCCATCACGGCAGCCGGGTCAAGGTTCGCGTTGATGGCGTCATAGGCGATGCCGAACCGCTGAGTGCCCCTGTGCGCCTGAACGAACTTGGGCAACCAGTCCGTCCCTGGCCGGTAGTCGAGCACTTCCAGCCACGCGTTGCCGTCGTCGTCACGCCATGCCGCACAGACAGCCGCAGCAGAGCCATCCGGGGCCACGTCGTACGCCCACGCCCACTTGTCCGGCAGGGACACGGCAGGCCGCTCACAAGCCGCCCACGCGCCCATGTCGATAGCGCTCGTCATGGCGTCCGCAGGCCAGTAGCACAGGTACTCCCTGACGAACTGGTGGAACGGCATCTTTGCCCGGCGACGCTCTAGCGTTCGCACGCTGGTCAGCGTCGAGCCGTCCGGTTTGTAACTGCTAGGCCCAGGGTGGATGCGACGCCACACAGCGCGCTCGATCTCCTGCTGTTCCTCGCTCAGGTCGTCCCACGGGCGCGGATCGAGTTCGCCATACTCCTCATCACTGAGGCTGTAATCAACGATCCCGTCGTCAGGGTCTGTGCCCTTGCGCGCGTCTTCCAGCGCGTCCCAGAACATGCCCACACGAGCGATGCCGGGCGTACCCGAGAGGATCAACTGTGCGAGTTCGCCGCGCGTGTCCATGAGCGGGCGCACACCGTCCAGGAACGACTGCCCCTTTTCGCCCTCATGCTCTCCGCCCTCATCAATCCACACATCGTCAGCAGCCTTAGAGCGCACCGCCGCAGCGGTCGGGGGAACGCACCAAATCACGGACTTGTTGCTGAACTCGATCTTCTCGCGTCCGCCGTTGCGCAGCAGCCGCATCGTCCCGTCACCCTCGACGTCATCGGACGTCTTGCGCTTGTAGCCCGCGTATCCGTTGTTCTCCAGCATCTCGCCGTGCTCAAGGATGATGGACGATGCGATAACGCCGCTCTGCGCTGTGACAACGGCCTTGTAGCCGGGCCTAGCCATGGCTCTACCAATGAGAGTCGCCATGATGGAAGTGCTCTTTGTGGCACGTCGGCCGATCTCCACAATGACTTGCTTGTAGAGCGAACCACCCTCGCCATCCTTTGCGGCCAGGACTCGGCCGACATTCAGGCTCTGTGTAAACAGTCCCTCGTCACCCTCAGCGGTAAAGCCGAGCATTTCCATGCCCTTGCGAGTCTCGGAAACGTCGGTTCCCTCGGGAACCTCGGACATGAACCTAGGAACTGCGATTGCGCTTTCGGGCATGACAAATAGCCCCCTTTCAGAGGGTTTGGTTAGTAGGTGCGATCTACACGCACAAAGAGAGGGGACGACGAGCGAGGGCTATCAACCACTATCAAAAAACGTCAGTGATCAACGAGTCCAGTCGCGGAACTCGCGGCGGTCTGCTGCCTCGTTCGCCTTGCGCTTGGACTGTGCAAGTTGTCCACCACTTGAGTCACTGCACGTGCGGTGACTGACCCACTGGTTGGACCGTGCGGTGAGTGACCCGCCCTGTGACCGGGGCACCATGTGTTCCACCACCCAACGCTGAGTAGGAAGCACAGGCTTGCCACAGAGGTAGCAGGGCTGGGGTAGCCGGGTGCGCCAGTGGGCACGGGCAGAGGTGACCACTCGACCACTCCACACGCCACCTTGGCTGCTACCCCTACCCCCCTTTGCGGGGGTACCCCGCATTGCCCCCTGCCTGCCCCGTGAGCGGCCTATCTCACTCCCCCGGGGCATGGGTACCACTAGCGCCCCATCGGGCCTCTAGCGCCTCGATACGCTCGCTGTCCTTAGCGGCGTCGGCGATGTGGTCAATGAGCATTTGCTTCACCTCAGCAATGCCCCTGTCCGCACGGTCTGCCGCATCCTTGAGGCTCTTGCCACTGTTGTTGTTCACCTGGTGATCAATGCCCTTGGCAAGGCGCTGAATGTCCTTGAGGTACGGCAGGGCTTTCCACACCACGAACCCAATCACTCCCGCGATGAACACGAGCGCTGCGGGCCATGAGTCACCGATAGCGGCCAGGACAAGGGCGATGTCTTCTGCGTTCATGTCCGTGCTCCCTAGATCATCCAGTCGAGGGCAGAGAACCGGTACGTGAAACTGGTTCCGCTGGTCACGTTGTTCGCGGCGAGGACCCCGGCGGTCGAGACCGTCAAGCGGTAGAAGGACCCGCTACCGAGGTAGGCGGCCCGGTCGATCGGCGAGCCGGGGGCGAACGAGCCTGCGAGCGGGAAGCCGCTCGGCAACGGGGGCAGGTCCGCGACATTCGTCGTGCCGGACACTCCCAGACCTGTAGCAGCCCCGCGTGCGGACACGATCGGCCCGACGCGGCGAATCTGCGGGACGTCGCCGGACACAGCGGTGAAGCCCGCCCGTAGAGGGATGTTCACCCATCCCGTATCAGCGATGAACGGGCCGATAGCATCACTCACCGAGTCCATGCCCAGGTTCATGAATGTAGAGAACGGAGCGACGTTGTCCGACTCCGTGTAGGTCCAAATGCCGTTTGAATCGAGAGGCATTAGTTACTCCTTAGTATCGCTGCTCACCGCGAATGTTCATGGTTCCGGCAAGCAAGTCATATGTAACGCTTTTAACAATCCACTGCTCGGGGGTGTCATCCAGCGTCGGTGCGTACGCGAACTCGTCACGCATGAACACACCCAACTGAATGGGTGCCGTAATGTCGATGAACTGACCACGATTCACGGAACGGCGTGCGATGTTCTGAGCCATCGAAAATGAGGGCTTCACCGTGTCAGGGACAGTTTCGATATACGTTCGTGAGTGCAGCCCCGGATTCGGATAACCACCAGTCCATGTGTGGTCCGCGCGCTGCAACAGCGCCGAGTCGTACCAGTCACCCGTACGCGACTTGACGTGACGAACAGTCGTCACATCTTCGTCCGTGAACAACCACGAATGCGTTGCCGGGTTGTTGATGCTGTTCTCCGGACGCTCTAGGGTGAAGCCGCGACCTGTCGGGCCAACTCGAAGCTTCAAGTCGGTGTCTTCAAGGACGGGTCGGAACATGTCCCATGCACTGGTGTACATCGTCCAGTCGAGAACATCCGTATACGTGGTGGACAACGGCGTCGTGTCGTAAACGCCTGGTGTCAGCCCGTATCCCAGAACTGCCGAGATAACAGCATTAACCCAAGGGCCAGCATGTTGCGGGTTAGCCCCGGCCATGGCGTCATTGATGGGAAACATGTCCTGGCCAGACGTTATGGCCCAATCCGTGAGCAGCGCCTCATCCGATGCGAGACTAATACTCATTTCGAAACCGTCATGCGAGATCTCCCGGACATGTAGGTCCAGGCTCATCTTCTGAGGCTCGTAACGGGCGAGGTCATACAGCGGCCTGCCGAACATCATGGTGATGTCACCGACGTTCTTACCGGCCCACTCCAGAGTCACGCCCGCAGCCGTGGTGCGTCCCTCAGCCGCGAAATAGGCGTCAAGGTCGGCCACAGTCTTTGCGGCCCACTCGGTCATGCGACCGTTGAGCGTCACGCGCGGGACCACAGTGCTGCGGGGATCTAGCAGTGCCTCAAGGTCTGCGTCGTAGGGCACGACCACTGTGGCACTGATAGCCGGGACGTTCTGGTCATCAATGTTGATGCTCCCGCCTGTGGCCGGAAGGGTGACGCCGTTAGCCCGGATATCCCAATCGAGAATCCCGATCACAGTTGCGCCACCTCCCGAACCTCAGCGTTGACAACCCAGAACTCAACGCCCTGCTGCTTTGCGTTGCGGATATCGCCTGTGACGACGAAATCCCACTCCTCGCCCACTGCCGGCTCAGCGAACGTGAACCGGTCGGCAGCGCTCAGGAGGTCCACAGCCTCACGGGCTGCGAACGCACTACCGAACAGCAGCGAGAGCGTGCCTGCGCGGCTCTGTGCGGCCCGTAGAAACACAGTGGGGTCAGAACTACCCAGAGGCTCAAGAACGACGTTCCTAGAGCCTCTGGCGTATGCGTAGTCAAGTACGAGCAACGGCGTGATGACCGTGGAATCGGCCGCTGTGGTAATCGTGGCCATGTCACACCGCCCTTAGTCCGATAGTAATTGGGATGCTCTGCTGTGAGTGACGGAAGTTCGCCACATCCTGGTTTGCCTGCGCGGTATTCGCGCGCACGCCGATACCCACGTCAGACGGGGCAGAATTGATGAAATCGCGAATATCCTTCTCACCTTCACGGGTGTTGACCTTGATATCCGTCGTCTTGGATCGCGGCGTGCGGTTGATCGAGCCAAGCAACTTGTCGATCTCACGCTTTGAATAGCCAGCGTCCACGGCCTGCTGCCGCAATTCGCGTGACGCCTTGTCACGAGCGGAGGCAGCCCTTTCCTGTGAACCCGTCTCGGCAAGCACCGTGTCGTAGAGATCGTCTACCGCGTCCGCTGCGTCAATCAGGTAGCGGATGTTCTCCCGCCCCCTGGCCGAGTTCTTGTTGAGCGACGTGCCGTTTTCCTCAACGGCCTTGGTCAGACCGGCCAGGGTGTCTAGCCAGTCCAGTTCGGCCGACATGGATTCGCGCGTGGCGTCATTCTTTTCCTGAATGGCCTCTGTGGTTTCCCGCAGCGAATCGGCGTGGTCACCCTCTGCCGCAGCAGCGGCGTCCGTGATCTTGTTGGCCTTTTCCTGAACGTCTGCCTGTCGGCCGATCTCGTCCGCAGCAGCCTGCGTCTGGTCTCGGAGTTCGCCAAGCCTGCGCGCCTCGTCCACGTCAAAGCGATTGGCGGCAGCCTGGTTCAGATCGTTGTACGCGTCGGCCTGTGCCTGGAGTGCCGTTTCCTCTTCCCGCAGAGCCTCAGCACGACGCTTAGGGTCATCCTGGTTAAAGGCACTGGCAAAGTCGTTCAGAGAGCGCCCGGCAGCCTCGTAGCCATCAACCACAGCCTCAATGGCGGTAGTGGCTTCGTCCTGCCAGACCTCAAACCATTGCTTGTCGTCAACGATCGTGGTGGACAGTTCCTCGAAAGACGAAGCAAGCGCGTCAATACGGCCCTCGGCGTCGGTGGCCTTGTTGAACTCCTGAGCCCACGAACCCGCAGCCTCAGCCGACTCGTTCGTCTTCTCTGCGATCTCTTCTAGCTTTGCCTGCGCGAGTCCGAGACCAGCGGCCACAGCAACACCGGCAGCGACACCAGCGGGACCGAAACCGGCGAACGCGTTAGCGGCCAGATCCCGGAAGACATCCGAAATCGACTCAGCCGTGCCGTCGAACGACGTGGCGGTTTCCTTGGCAATCTGCGTGGACTCGTCTCCGAACTCCTCAGCGCCTTGCTCAGCGCGCTTGAAATCGTCATCCAGGTCGCGCACCGACTTGCCGTCAATCTTCTTAACTGTGTCGGCAGCGTCCTTGAACTTCTTTTCTAGTTTCTCTGTGGAGTCGGTAGCGTCCTTGACACCATCATCGACCTTTTCGAGCGAGTCGGGAGTGCCCCAGTCGAGCGCCTTTTCGGCGTCCTTGCCCTGGTCAATAAGGTCGTCGAGCGAGTCGGCAACCTTGTCGAACTCACCACCCAAATCCTTGACGCCGCCGACTGCCTTGGCAACGTCGGAGACGATTTCAATCTTGATCGGCATTATCGCCCCTTAGTCGAAATTAGCGTGGTCTTAACCGGCCTTACCCTCTGCTGCCTCGTACACCGTGCGGACGAATACCTGAACCCACAGAGAGGCAAGGCGAGGAATGGCCTGTGCTGCGGCCGGATACACGACACGGCCCTTGCGATAAGCAAGCGGCAGCCCGGTGTTGGTACGGCGCTCAACGGAGTGTGAACCGCCGTTCTCGGAGCGACGCTGATACTTGCGGTACAGGCTGTCCCTGGCACCGAACTCAGCCAAGTAGTAGTGCTCAGCCGGGTTGAGTCGCTTGGACTTGCCTACGCCCCGCTTGGACGTCGCTGCGTACACCGTGGGCGGGTTGCCGGGACTCACGCGGTCGCCCTTGAGCAGCCGGGACGTGAACGTGTTGGTACCGGCCAGGGATGCATTGAGTTCGGCATTCCAGATCGGCTTTAGTTCCGCGCGGGTTGCACGGTTGACCGCGTTCTTGACGTCCCGCTCAATGACTTTCATACCGAGTGCTACGGCCTTGAGTTCGTCGTTACCCTCAACACTCAACATGCGTGTGTACCCCTTCCGTATACGAGAAAGGCCCGCCCGAGTGAACGGGCGGGCCTATCAGGGTTAGGTCAGACAGCGGGGGTGAACACCGGCTTGGTCGAACCAAGGGTCACGGTCGCCACAGCGAACGCACCGGCCGTACCACCGATGGCACCCGGGGTGATGGTGACGTTCGCAGCGAACGAACCCTGCCCACTGGCCGGGGTAAAGGTCACAGCGACAACCTGACCCTCATTGTCCATGAGGTACTGGGAGAGCGAATCCGCCGTGTCCCAATCCTGGGCGAGAGCGATGGTGCACGCCCACGTAGCCGTGGTCTGGGAAGTAACGGTGTTGTTCGCCAGGCCCGTCCAAGAAACGCTGGACGTGGTCGGCGTGAACTCCACCTGCGAGGTGTGCGCCTCGTAATTGTCGGTGCCGATGACGAGATCAACGTCACGGAGCACAAAGGGCTGAACGGCAACAGTTGCCATGTTAAGACTCCAATACTGAAATGATGTCTGCCTTACGGGTCGCCCCGGCAAGGCTTATGTCGTTGTCTGTGGCATAGGTACGGAGTTCGGCAACCGTCTTGGCGCTGAAATCGACCGGCTCAGGCTCAGGTGGCGTCCACGTCGTGTAGAGCGAGACCTGTACGGAGTAGCACCACAGGCGCTCATTGAAGGGCTCAAACGTCGCCTGTTCCCACTGCAAGGTGGGTTCCAGTTCCAGCACTTCTAGAACCTCGTCCAGCGCGTCCACAAGATCCTCTGTGGCAGCATCCTCGGATGCCAGAGGGCTAATCACGGCGAGGTTCCATGTGTTGTTGCGCTGCGCACTGAACGTCGCCACAGGGGCAGTGTTCGCGAGGTAGAAGACGATGCCGAACTTGCCTGTGGGGATGACCGGGTTTAGCGTCATCTTGTTGATGACGAACTGATCCGGCAGACCGTCAAGCACGCTACGGATGTGGTCGTATGCGTTAGCCAAAGGTCGGCCGTCCCCTCTTGGGTCGCAAGAGTTGCTTAACCTGCCAATCGAGCGGGAACAGCGTGATCGTGTTCTCCCCCGCGCCGATCTGCCCGTCATTACCGGCCAGCAGAGCGTTGTAACGCGACTTGGCTTGGTACAACTGAGCGAGCACCCGGTTAGGTGTGGGCTTGTCCTCGTAGTCCTCGCCCTCGGGCAACTCGGGAAGGAACGCCACACAGTCCTCATAGGCACTGGCAAGCAGAAGCTGCAAGACGTCGGGTTCTAGATTCTCGGCGTCGGCCCAAAGGCCAATCGCCTGTTCGTCAGTGATCCAGGACATGGGCACCCCTTCCGTGAAAGTTTTCTAATGGCCGGCATGGGCCGCGGCGTAGAAAATTGCCACAGCCTGGAAGGGGGCACGCGGGAGGTCACTGCCTCAACCGCGTGCCCCGGCTAGATCAGGCTCAGGGAGCCTCAACGGGAGGAGCGGCGGGGGTGACGATGCGAACGCCGCCCTCCTCCAACTCCTGCTCGGAGTAGTAGCCGAACACGGCCAGGGTGCGACCACCGTTGGAGGCGTACTCAGCCTCGACGCGCACCGGAGCGCCACCACCCAACTCCTTCAGGCGGAGCGTGGAACCGTCGAGAACGGCCACCTTGCCAGCCAGACCAGCGGCCGACGTCGGGACCATGCGGAACCCGCCGAACTCGCCATCCTCAAGCCCGAACGCGGACGACAGGTACTCGGTGACCTGGTCCTTGGGCGTGAGCATCACAGCGCGCCACAGGTCGAGCCCGATCACAGCGCCGGTCGGCGTCAGGTCGTCGCCAATGAGCGCGAGAGCACCGTCAACAACGCCCTGGATCGCGCGGGCGATGCCCGGCACGTACTCACCAGCGGTCTCGGTCTCGCCCGACGCGATGATGAACGCAAGAGCCTTAGCGTCCATGACCTTGTCATAACTGCGGATCTGCGCCTCAGTGAACGACTGAATGGCGGTCGAGTCGTTGAAGTCGAAGTAACGACGGTCAACGTTCGCACCGTGCGCCACACGCTCAGCGGTGTAGTTCACAGGCGCAACAGTCATGCTGCCCGTGGGAACCTCAGCAAGGTTGCCCGCGTAGTCGGCAACAGTCGGCTCACCCGTGACCTTGTACCCAACCTCGCGGTAGTGGGTCAGGTCGCCCGACGCAATGAGCGTCGAGAACTTACGCGGCTTGGTCGTCTTCTTATAGACCTCGCCCAGCCAGCCCTGAGGCGCGGAGATCTCGCCCACGCCGTCACCGTCGTTGTCCCCGTCATCGTGGGTGACCGACGCAAGAGCGGCGTGCAGATCCTCACCCTGAGCAAGGGTCTTGAACGCCTTAGCAGCGGTGAGCGCCGGGGCCTTGTCGTCCTTGTTCAGGTTCGCCTTAGCCCACTCGCCAAACGCGGCGGTGAGGTCAACCTTGGCGTTGTCCGTCTCGTCAATCTTGTTGTCAGTAGGCACGTTGGCCCCTTCCTTAACCTCTACGGTCGTCTTGTTCGTGCGAGTGGTCTTGCGGGTATAGGTCACACCGTCAATCACGATGTCTTCTGTCTCGTCCGTGGTGGACTCGGCAGGCTGCAACCAGTCGGGAAGGTCTGCGAGTTCGCCCGCATCCGCTGCCATAAGCGCGCTCTTGAAAGCGGGCTTCACCACAGCCGCAACGGCATTGATGACACCCGAAACGATCTTGCTTGCGCGGATCACAGGAGAGGGAATCTCAATCGAGAACGCGTTGCGCTTGCCCTCGGACGCCTCAAGTAGGACGACGTCACCGTGCGCTCCCTCATCCACAGAGAACGACGCGTAGATACCGTCATCGCGCTTCTCCAGCGCGCCCGTGCCGCACTTGAACGTGTCGCCGTCGTGCTCACGGTTCAGCGACACGGTGTCCGGCCAGGACAGGTCAGACTCAGCCGACGCCATTACGGCACCGACGTTGGTGTAACCAATCTCTCCGAACGGGAGAACCTTGCCGGACAGCGTTCGCGTATCCAGGTTTGCAATCAGAGTCGTCATGTCAGACCGCCCTGAAGTGGATACGGGCAAACTCCGGAACGGCTTCCTGCCGATCCTCGGTCTCATTCTCGGTCTTTTCGTCGTTAGTCATCAATCCTCCGTAGCCGGGCTCAGCCCGTCGTCGGGAACCTCGGAGAGGTCGCTAAAGTCGAACGCGATTCGCGTTCCTGCTGCGGTCACGTCGTCCATCGACAGACGCGCGTTGAAGATCCCCGCCCAGAGCTGCAAGCCGTAGTCCTTGAGTTCGGACCGCTTGCCCTCGGACGTGGAATAGGTGAGCGACGCCGTAGAGGTCGATCCCTCAATGAGCGACGCGGGCAACTGCAAGAGGTTCGCGACGTCGAGCCGGGAGCCATTACGGGCTGCCGTGAGGAAGTCGTTAGTACCCTCAGCGCCCATGGCGCGCGCCTCGACGTTGCTAGGCGTGATCGCTACAGAGCCGTCTGGGTTCTTGAGTGCGGCGGACCACTCGCGGCGCATGAGCGCCCTTTCGTCTCGGTCTAGTTCGACGTCATCCGTGATGTGCAGGTCGAGCAACGGCACCGGAGTTGCAGCACGGGATGCCACAGAGCGCTGAATATCGCTAGCCGCACGGAGGGCGGGCGCACCGATAGTGCAGATCCCCTCCTGAAAACCTCGGAAGTGGATAACCCGTCGCGGGTCCGGCACCTTGACCCAATGGTCCTTAGTGACGTGCATTTCGATGTCGCCCTCAGGCGTCACGCGCCAATCATCGAACGGGACGCGCACGGCGTCCGTGATCTGGCCGAAAGAGTTGCGCTCTACGAACCAGAGGCTTTCGCCGTTGAAAATCAAGTCATCCATGGTCGCGATCACGCGCGCCTGTGGCGAAACGCTCGTGTCGGTGCGGTTCAGCCATCCGGGCTGTCTCTGCAAGCGCTGAGCGCCCTTGTAGGCAACGAGCGGCTGTGACGCAATGATCATGAGAATGCCGCGTGCGCGGATCAGAGACGGAATGGTCATCGCCTCTGCCCGGCTAATGGGCGTCATCGGGTCTATGTCATCCTGCGGACCGAACACGTCGCCCACGATGATGGGGGCAAGCGTGTTGGGAGGATTGAGCGGCGACACGTAGTTAGTCGTCGGATCGCTTGCGCGGGTCAGGAAGACTGAAAGATCCTTGAAACTCGGCAGTCCTGCCATGCGGGCACCAGCCTTCCTTACGCTGTAAGTCTGTATGAGAGCAAAAGAAACCCGACAGGGTGCCCTGTCGCGATAGGAGGAGATCGCGGGCACGCCTGCCGGGTGTTTCTGAGACGTGAGACTTACTTGGCTAAGCGCGTCTCTACTTTCTAAGGGCCATTAGTGCGGAAAACTTGGACTTGTCGCGCGGCCAGTGCAGAGCCCAGATATCCGGGGCAGGATCGCTGCGCAGCAGCGGAGCATTGTTCATCTTGCGGATTGCCTCAATGGCCGCGTCTAGCGGGTCATCGTGCCGCGCCTTGAACTGCTGCCCGTGGCGGACGACGTGGAACGCATCGTGCGGCAGACAGTAGGTGATCCGGCACACCGCCTTGTGTCGCATGATGGCGTGCGCCTCAAGCATGAGGTTCAGGCGCTCAGCCTGTGCAATCTGGTTCACGCGCTCATCACCTCAAGCACCTTGTCAATCGCAGCAGGAACGACGCGCACTCGCCCGCCCTTTTCGTTGCGCTCAGGAGTCTCTGCCTCTGCGCGTTCCTTCTGATCAACCATGTAGGTAGCCATCTTGGAGACAAACGCGGTCTCTCCGAGTACCTCAAGCTTCGCCGCATTCTCGGCCACGAACTCAAAGCCGTACGCCCACCACTCGGACGCCTCGACGATGTTCCCGTTCAGGTCGGTCTGATCCTTGACCGGCCCGGCCAGGACAAGGTTCCGACGCTTGCGGCACAGGCGCTTTGCCTCACGGCTCGCTGCGCGCACTAGTTCGTGCGTAGAGGCCTCGTAGCCCACACGCAACGGCTCAGGCTCCTGTACGGCTTCCTGAGCGGCGTACTGCGCCTGCCGGGACAACCATGTCCCGAGTGCCTTGCTGGCACGCTGCCAGCCCTGCCACGTCTCCAGCCCGTCCAACTCCAACAGGCGCTCCTGCGCCCAATCCGCGAGCCATTCAAGCGGCGTGACGTAGGGGCGTCCGTCGAGCCCCATGAACGGCTCTACCCGCTCAAGCCACAGTGGGCGGTTGCTGTGGTGAGCAGCGACGTCCTGAACCAACTGCTGAATCTGAATCGCATGCATTTGCTTAGCCAATCTGTGAGGTTATCTTGCTTGCCTTTCCTCCTACATATAGGTTACCATAATGGCGTTTACACATTCGGTCAGGACATGTAGCCGTTCGGGACAAACAAAAAGGCCCCATCCGCCTTTGAGCGAATGGGGCCTGTGTGGACAGCGCTACGACTCGAACACTTCCACACCGCGCGCGGCCAGAATCTCAAGCGCAGCATCGCGGAAAGACTTGTCAGCCTGATTGATGTAGTTCAACTTCTTGAGCGCCGAGACACTAGTCACCTTGCCGCGCTCAGCAACCTTGCGCTCAATCTTGTTGGCCACACGGGCCGGACCGTCGTTGACTTCCTTCTCCACTCGCTTGTCCATAGCGAGTGTTGAGACCTTGGTCTCGAATGCCACGTTCGACTGAGCATCTATAGCAGCCGTCCGAGTCTCACGGGACCAGCCCATCACCTGGCCGGACAACTCCCAATCCTCTTCGTTCAGCGCTGTGCGACCGTCAAGCACCATAAGGCAGCATGCCACAACGGAGCGCAACCGGATCCCCTGACCGTCGATAGCCTCTGAGTCGTCTGTGTAGAAAGCGCGGTTGATGGCCTCAAGCGCCTTGATGCTCTCGACGCCCGACCAGTCAACCTCAGGCACCTTGAAGCGCCTACGCGGCTTACCGTGCAGCGCCATGAACTCCTCAAACGACAGAGTCTCCTGAACCTCAGCAGGAACCCAGAGCAGGCGACCTGTGAGCCCTGAGTTAACGCTCTCCTTGGACACGAGAACTCCGCTCTGGCCCGGCTGCGCGTTCACAGAGAACGTCGCGCGGTAGGCGTCAGCCGGGACAGACGCACCCTTGTTGCCTGCCTTCTTGCCCCCGATACGGTCGGCGCTCAACATGAGCGTGAGCATGATTCCGAGTGTGGCACCCTGGCGATCCATCAACTTTTCCAGCGAGGTCACCTCAGCGAACTCAAAGTGCATATTGTGTCCGGGCTGGTGCCATTCGAACGCCCCGGCGCTCTCGTTCAGTGAGCCGAAAGCATCGGGGATTGCCTCGCCAGAGCGCACGCTCTCACGCGGGACAGGAACGCCCACGGGAAACAGCGTGCGTGCCTCAGACGCCGCAGCGTCCTTTCCCGAGCCGGAACGACCGTAGAGCACGATGCCCAGGTTGAGGGACATGGGCTTTTCGCGGTACGTCCGCAGACCGACATTCCAAGGGATCATGTGTGCGGCAGAGGTGAGCAGCGCGCCAAGCATGGCCTTAGGTGCCACCTTGGACAAGCGCGCTTCCTCTCGGATAGCGGCCAGAATCGGACGCGAGTTCCAAAGGTCCTTACGTGGCTTGCACTCCGCGTAAGCCTTCTGAACCTGACTCCACACGCTCGCATCTTCCCAGCCCTTGGCAAGCACGTCCTGAGAGTTGCGGACAATGAGGAATGAATCCTCGATGTCCCATCCCAGTTCGCACAGATCCTTGATCAGACGCCACACGCGGTCAGAGCGTGAGCCCTGCACACCTTCCTCGGTGTAGAGCCCGCGCATCTCCACTGGGAGCGCGGCTACCAACTCGCCCAACTCGGCGGTGAACTGTGCGGGCGGCTCACTCTCGCGAATGGTCGTGGTAGCCGCCCTCAGGCGCTCAACCAACCATGCCGGGGCTTCCTCGGGCTCGACGTCGTTAAGGACCGTGTAGCCGTCGCCAGTGGCCACGTAGCCACCGATCCCACGGATGTCCACGCGGCCGGGCTCACCGCCCGCGTTGCTGATCCCATCGACCCAACGGAAGTACAGGTGAGTTCCGCCGTTGGGGGTCTGCACCTTGCGAGTGGTCGAGTTGGCCAGCAATTGCGCAAGGTCATGGTCAGTGGGAAAGCCCTTGTAGGTGTCGAAATCGACCACGAACACATCGGAGTTCGGGCCGCACGCCACACCCCAACGATTCGTATCCACGGCCCATTCGGTCTGAGGCTTGGCTGTGTAAACGCTCGCCTGAGGAATCTTGCCGTCAGGGACTAGCGGGATGACGTACGGGTTCACTTGCCCTCCCGAACGCCCGGGAGCACCTCGACAACTTCATCAGTCAGGGGGATGTCAATCGTGAACTCAACCATGGTGTCTCCAAACGAAAGCCCCGCCATCGGGGAGCGGACTTGGAAACGCTCACCCAATGACGGGGTAGATAGTGGATCGTGCCTAAGAGTTCCAAGTCGGTCGGCGCGATATATCTATTAAAACACACGCCGGAATACCGCCTCGGTCACGGCACAGGGGCAGTCCGTGATTGAGCGTTTACACACTCAATTTGCGAGGGGGGTCGGTGGGGGGTCGGGGGTCGGTGGGGTGTCACTCCAAAAAGTATTAGTAAGGGGGGTTGGGAGCACTACTACTAAGGTAATTATTATAGAAATGGATCACAGATTCACCTAGAACACCCCTGTCTGAGTGACCCCTTTGGCATGCGTGAGGGGGGTCGGTGACCCCCCGACCCCCCTTCACTTTCCGAACCGATTGACCCCCCTCTTAGCGGGGGACCTTGTTCCCTGTCCGTTCCTCGTAGCGCTCGATCTCAGGAAGGTTCAGGATCTCGCCGCCGCGCCGGATCACGTGTGGCGCGACCGGTCCCGGCTCGGTGTACTCCGCCCACTCCAGTTCCACACGGGCAGGGTCGAGCACACCCGTGTTCGGCGTACGTCCCTTGGTCACGATCACCCGCGACACCACCTGCTGCATTGCCCTGGCCGCAGCGTCGATGTCCTCGGCCATGAGCACATCCCAGACGCGCTCCCCCGTGATGCGCAGCACCGGCTGCCCTGTGGTCTTGCTCAGAGCGTCCAGGGTGGCGCGTGCGGCCCGTCGAGCGGCCAGGGCTGCCGACTCCTCATCCTCGGTCTCAGCGGCCCGCAGACGGGCCTGTGCAGCCTCTAGCGCATCCTCGGCGTCCCGCAGCGCCACAGGGTCCGTGCCGAGTCGCCCACGGACCACAACGGGCCGCTCTTTCGCTGTGGCCTCGATCCGCTCAAGCACCATGTCCTCAAGCGATGCGTACTTCACCGACGCGGGCGCATCGCACGTGGACTCATCCCGGCTGATACGGGTGCTGCACCGGGCGTAGAACGTGCCCCGGTCGTTGGAGATCCACAGCGGCCCACCACAGCCCGCACACGTCATGACCGTTGACAGGAGCGTGGTGTTCTTGCCGCGCCTGCGTCCCTCGGGCAACTTGCGCGCCTCGAAGATCCCGCGTAACTGCGCCCACGTCTCAAGGTCGATGGCGGGTTCCCAGACCTGCACACCGTTCTTGCGGCCCACGATGGCATCGCCCGACAGGACATCGCGCACGGTGTTGTAGGTGATCGTCTCGCCCCGTCGCGAGGTCACGCCTTTGTGGTTCAGATAGCGCGCCTGGATGCGCAGCGAGCGACCGGCCAGGATGCCGGTTGCCACGGTCTGCCACAGGGGGGCCTCGTCTGGGTCCGGGGCGAGGATCTTGCCGTTACCGTCCGGGTTGTCCACCACGCGGTAGCCGTACGGCACCACTCCCCCGGCGAACCGCTTCTGTGCGTCCAGGATGGCGCGCCCGTCCTTGACGCGGTCACGGATGACTGAGAGTTCCATCTCAGCGAACGCCGCAAGGATCGTGGCCACGAACCGGCCCATCGGTGTGGACAGATCCAGGTTGTCCTTGACGGACACCAGCGCGAACTCTTCCGAGAGCGTCAGGAAGTCCTTGACGTTGCGGGCGACGCGATCGATCTTGAGGAACACGACGCGCTCAGCGCCGATCTCCCGTAGCCGCTTGATCCCTGGCCGGTCGAGCCGTAGGCCCTTGGACCCTCCTGTGACATCCAGGTCGGTCACGACGTCGTCCACGGGCCATCCCTGCGCCTCGCAGTAGGCCCGGCACGCAGCCTCCTGACCCTCGGGCGATGTGCTCGGATCCGCGTCACCTCTGTGGACGCTCAGGCGGACGTACAGTACGGTTCTCATGACCGGAGTCAAGCACACTGTGGCAACCCCGACCTGCTGGCGGACATGGCGCGCACGGTCGACCACATCTCGGGCGGGCGGCTGATCCTGGGCCTGGGTGCCGGCTGGTTCGAAAAGGACTACGACCAGTTCGGCTACGAGTTCGGCACGGCTGGCTCCCGGATCGCGAGCCTGGCCGACGCCGTGCCACGCATCAAGGCCCGGCTGGCGACCGGCAACCCGGCGCCCACCCGCGAGATCCCGATCCTGATCGGCGGTGGCGGCGTGCGCAAGACGCTGCGGATCGTGGCCGAGCACGCCGACATCTGGCACGCGTTCGGCGACGTGCCCACGCTGACCGCCAAGTCGGCGATCCTCGACGAGCACGGCGCCGCCGTCGGGCGGGACACCGCGAACCTGGTGGAGCGCTCGGTGCAGGCGCAGGGTTCGCCCGAGGAGACGGGCGAGGCCCTGGTTGCGGCGGGGGCCACGCTGTTCACCGTGGGGGTGACGGGGCCGGACTACGACCTGTCGACCGCGGAGCGCTGGATCGCCTGGCGCGACTCCCGCGGCTGAGACTCGGCCGGCACGGGAACGGTGCCGGGGTCGGCGGCACGCTCGCCGTCGGCACCGGCACCGGCACCGGCACCGGCACCGGCACCAGCAGCAGGCTCGGCGAGGCCCTGGCCGAGCCGCAACGCGCTGTTGACCAGGCCCAGGTGGCTGAACGCCTGGGGCGTGTTGCCGAGGTGGCGTCCGGTGCGCACGTCGTACTCCTCGCTGAGCAGCCCCAGGTCGTTGCGCAGCGTGAGCAGCCGCTCGAACAGGGCGACGGCCTGCTCGGCGCGGCCGATGCCGTGCAGCGCGTCGACGAGCCAGAAGTTGCACACCAGGAACGTCGCCTCGGCGCCCGGCAGGCCGTCCACCTGGTCGTCGGCCTCGTTGTGGTATCGCCGCAGGAGCCCGTCCTGGCCGAGCTCACGCTGCACGGCGTCGACCGTGCCGACCACGCGGGGGTCGTCCCAGGGCAGGAACCCCACCTGCCCGATGAGCAGCAGGGCGGCGTCGAGGCCGTCGGACCCGTAGAACTGGGTGAACGTGTTGCGCTCGGCGTCGAACCCGTTGGTGCAGACGTCCTCGTGGATGCGGTCACGGACAGCGCGCCAGCGGTCCACGGGTTCGTCGACCAGGCCGTGCTTCTCGACGGCGCGCACCGCGCGGTCGAACCCGGCCCAGGCCATGACGCGCGAGTGCACGAACGCACGGCGCGGGCCGCGCACCTCCCACAGCCCGTTGTCGAGGTCGGCCCAGTGCTCCTCGAGGTGCTCCAGCAGCGCGCGCTGCAGGCGCCACGCCTCCCGGTCCTGCTCCAGCCCCGCCTCCCGGGCCTGATGCAGGGCGTCCAGCGTCTCGCCCCACACGTCGATCTGGAGCTGGTTCGCCGCCCCGTTGCCGATCCGGACCGGCGCGGAGCCCTCGAAGCCGGGCAACCAGTCGATCGTGTACTCCGGCAGCCGACGGCGCCCGTCGAGCCCGTACATGATCTGCAGGTCGGCGGGGTCGCCGGCGACGGCGCGCAGCAGCCATGCCCGCCAGTCCCGGGCCTCGTCGATGAAGCCCGTGCCGATCAGGGCCTGCAGGGTGAGCCCGGCGTCGCGCAGCCAGCAGTACCGGTAGTCCCAGTTGCGCTCGCCGCCGATCTCCTCGGGCAGTGACGTCGTGGCCGCCGCCGCGATGGCACCCGTCGGTGCGTAGGTCAGCGCCTTCAGCGTGATCAGCGACCGGTGGACGGCGTCGGACCAGGGGCCGGTGTAGGTGCACCCGCCGATCCAGGACCGCCAGAAGTCCTCCGTGTCGGCGAGCGCCGCGTACGGGTCCACCGGGTCCTTCGTGGCCAGGTGCGACGCGTGGTAGTTCAGGACGAACGGCACCCGCTCCCCCGGCCCGACGGTGAACTCCGCGCGCAGCACCGAACCCTCGTTCGCGCCCGCGTGCTCCAGCGGCACCGGCGAGTCGATCCGCACCGAGTCCGGGCCGGCGACGGCGCGCAGCGCGTCCCGGTCCCAGGTGATCCAGGGCACGATGTCGCCGTAGTCGAACCGGAGCCGGAGCTCGGTGGTCATCGGCACGTGCCCGCTGATGCCCTCGACGATCCGGACCAGGTCGGCCTCCTCGCCGCGCGGCGGCATGAGGTCGAGCACCCGCACCCGGCCCTCGGGCAGGTCCCACTCCGTCTCCAGGATCAGCGTGTCGCCCCGGTAGCGCCGGCGCGTGCACGCGCCGCCCGACGTCGGGCCGAGCCGCCACGACCCGTGCCGCTCGTCACCGAGCAGCGCGGCGAAGCAGGCCGGGGAGTCGAACCTCGGCAGGCACATCCAGTCGATCGAACCGTCCCGGCCGACCAGAGCCGCGGTCTGGAGATCTCCGACCAACCCGTAATCCTCGATTCGGCGCGTCACCGTCAAAGACTAGGTTCGGCGCGACCCGGACACCATGGATCGACGTGTCAGACGTGCAGGCCGCTCGGGTGACCCGTACGTCTGACACGTCAGGCGGGGCTCAGAACGACGAGGCGTCCGCCGCGTACACCCACCGGTGGCCCGGGTACTCGCCGAGCGACCACAGGTAGTCCCGCGTCGGGTCGTAGGACAGGTCCTCGGCACCCACGGTCAGCGCGTCACCGTGCCGTACGATCGCGCCCGACGGCGCGACGAACGTGTGCAGGTCACCGTCCGAGTTCGGGTTCGAGAAGTCGTCGCCGTCGCTCTGCGAGAAGAAGAACTCGCCGTTGATCGCCGTCGAGCCCTGCACGCTCTCCAGGTCCGTGCGGTACGCCTCGGTCGCCTTGATGACGCCGTCCGAGGCCGGCTTCAGGTACCGGTTCGTGTAGTCGATCGGCACGCGGATGGTCCGCACCTGGGCGCCCGCCGCGAGGTCGTCCTTGCTGCGGTACTCGCTGACGACCACCGAGTCCGGCGAGCTGCTGCGGTCCAGCGACACCGACGAGTGCTGCAGCTGCACGTAACCGCCCGCCGTCGAGTCCGTGAACCTGGCGGTCTGCGGCAGCACGTACTTGTAGTCGAACGCGTGGTACGAGCCGTCGGACTGCCGCCCGATCTTCGACGCGCTGCCCGTCGAGACCTGCCACAGGTGGTCCAGGTCGAACACCCGGAAGCCGCCGCCCGTGTCCGCCACGTACAGCAGGTTGCCGTACCACATGATGCCGCCCGCGTGGATGTCGATCGGCTTGAACGACGGCGTGGCCGTGGTGCCGCTCGGCTCCACCAGCAGCAGGTGCCGGTACGGCGGGGCCGAGGCGCTCGCCGACAGGTTCGACACGCTGATGCGGACGCCCTTGTCGATGCCGTCCTCGGCGTGGTCGTACCAGCTCACCAGGTTGATGCGCCTGCCCTCGTAGGTGCCCGCGGCGAACGCGTCCGAGCTGGTGGTGATGCCCTGCGGGTACCAGGCGCTCGTGTCCTGGTCGCCGTCGTTCCAGCAGTAGTACGCCGTGCGGTGCGTGACCGAGGGGGCGCTGCCGCAGCTCGGGGTGCGGTTGCCGTCGTCGGCCACGGTGCTCATGGACACGTTCGGCAGGGCGGAGTCGAGCGCGCCGATCAGGGACGACGACGTCTCGGACAGCGTGTAGCGGAAGTTGCTCGCGGTGAGCGGCGTGGCGGCGGCCGCGAGGGACGACCCCTGTTCGCCGGAGGCCTGGCTCGCGGTGACCTGGGCCGCGGTGGCCTGGCTCGCGGTGACCTGGCTCGCGGTGGCCTGGCTCGCGGTGGCCTGGCTCGCGGTGGCCTGGCTCCCCGCGGGCC
>NZ_KI911665.1:45193-45889 GCF_000515355.1 Promicromonospora kroppenstedtii DSM 19349
GCGCCGGCCGAAGCCGAACCCGCCACCGCCACCCTCGGCGAGAGTGCCCGACCCGCTGTCCGACTCGGGATCGGTCCCGGCGTCAGCACCGGTCGCGGCTTCGCCCTCGGCCTCACCGGCCCGGGCGTGGTGGCCGCCCGGCTCGGTGCCGCCTCCACCTCCGGAGCCACCCCCGGTCGCCACCCGGGCTGCCGGGATCACGAGGGTCCCCTCGCGCTCGATCGGCTCGCCGTACACCTGCCGAACGCCGAATGCCTCGGTCAGGGCCTCACTGATGCGGTTCAGATCAGGCATGTACCTCATGCGATCACCGTAGGGGACCGCTCACCAGGGCGATACAGCAGGAGCATTTGTCACTCGCTCGCCCGGCTCCCGCGCGGGAAGCCTGCAACCCACCATCTGCGGGAGCACAGCGCCGCCAGCAGGCCACCGGCCGCGTTCACCAGCACGTCGTCCACGGAGGTGACGCGACCGAGGCGGAGCACGTGCTGGAGCAACTCGACGGTCACGGACACTGCGACGAGCACACCGGCGACCCGGACCAGCACCGCCCCGGTGCGTGGTCCTGGTCCGGCCGCGAGCGGGAACCGCACCGGCAGGAAGAAGCCGAGCGCGGCGAGCGCGAGCAGGTTGCCGCCCACCTGGACGACGGCCGCCGAGGGCGGGCCGGAGAGCTGGGCCGCGAGGTCCTGGAAC
>NZ_KI911665.1:45989-50350 GCF_000515355.1 Promicromonospora kroppenstedtii DSM 19349
CCGCGAGCGCGGCGAGCTGCTCGTCGGTGGGCCGCGCGCCTCCGGGCAGCGCGGGCGCCGCGGGCGCTCCCGACACCGGGCGGGTGACGAGCCCGATCTCGTAGACCGCGAGGTCGGTGAGCCCGCGCGACACGTTGCGCCGCACGGTGTCGAGCAGCGTGACCAGCAGGTTGGTCCGCATCAGCGGCTTGTCGTCGGCCATCGGGTTGACGAGGCGGAGCGCGTTGCGGCGCTCGTCGTCGGCGGGCAGACCGAGGGCGTCGTACTCGGGGATGCCCACGAACGGGTAGCTGAGCGTCTCGACGAAGCCCGCCTCGGCCAGGGCACGCGCGACGGAGCGCCGCGTGCGCTGCTCGGCCGTGAGCCCGCGTCCGCCGGAGGCTGCCGGGAGAACCGACGGGATCTGGTCGTAGCCCTGGATGCGCACGACCTCCTCGACCAGGTCGGCCGGTTCGGTCAGGTCGGGCCGCCAGGACGGCGCGGTGACGGCGAGCACGCCGTCACCGGCCGCCTCGACCGTGGCACCGATCTCCTCGAGCGTGCTGCGCACCTGCTCGGGGGTGTACTCGACGCCCGAGAGCCGCGTCGGCTCGGTGACCTTGAGCGAGATGGGCCGGCGGCTCGTCTCGGCCGTGTGGTCGAGGTCGCTCACCGCGGCGTCGGCGGTGCCGCCGCCGAGCTCGACGAGCAGGTCGACCACGCGCTGGGCCGCGACCGCGGGCAGCAGGGGGTCGACGCCCCGCTCGAAGCGCTTGGCGGCCTCGCTGGAGAGCTTGTGCAGGCGGGACGTGCGCGCGACCGTGATCTGGTCGAAGTGCGCAGCCTCCACCAGCACGTCCGTCGTGGTGTCGCTGACCTCGGACGACGCCCCACCCATGACCCCGGCCAGGCCGAGCACGCGGCTGCCGGGTCCTGCGGGCGAGTCGGTGATCAGCAGGTCCTCGGTGTTCAGGGCACGGTCGACGTCGTCGAGCGTCGTGAGGCGCTCGCCCGCCGCGGCCCGGCGCACCACGATCGGCGCCGCGACCTTGGCCAGGTCGTACGCGTGGAGCGGCTGCCCGAGGTCGAGCATCACGTAGTTCGTGATGTCGACCGCCAGCGAGATGGACCGCATGCCGGAGCCCTCGAGGCGGTGCTTCATCCAGGCCGGCGTGGGCGCGGCCGGGTCGATGCCGCGCACGATCCGCGTCACGAACCGGTCACAGCCCGTCACGCCGTTGATCGGCGCGTCGTCCCGCACCTGCACCTCGAAGCCGTCCGGCGTGGCCGCCGGCTCGGCGCCGGTGGCCAGGCCGTGGTCGGTGAACTTGGCGCCCGTGGAGTGCGCGTACTCGCGCGCCACGCCGCGGTAGCTGAACGCGTACCCACGGTCGGGGGTCACGTTGATCTCCAGGACCTCCTCCCCGAGGCCGAGGAGCGCGATCGCGTCCTGGCCGGGGGTGAGGTCCTCGGCGGCGAACCCGTGGCGGGTCAGCACCAGGATGCCGTCGTGGTCGTCGCCGATCCCGAGCTCGCGGACCGAGCAGATCATGCCGTCGGACACGTGCCCGTAGGTCTTGCGAGCAGCGATGGGGAACGGACCGGGCAGGACCGTGCCGGGCAGCGAGACCGCGACGAGGTCGCCGACGCCGAAGTTGTGCGCGCCGCAGACGATGCCGCGCGCGCCCTGCTCGTCGTTGTGCTCGGGGCCCACGTCGACCCGGCACCAGTTGATGGTCTTGCCGTTCTTCTGCGGCTCGGGGGTCATCTCGAGCACGCGGCCCACGACGAGGGGGCCGGTGACGGCGGCCGGATGGATCGCCTCCTCCTCCAGACCCACCTTCACGAGGTCGGCCGCGAGCTGCTCGGCGGTCAGGTCGGCGGGCAGGTCGACGTGGTCGGCGAGCCAGTCCTTCACGATGAGAGGCACTTCAGATCTCCGTCCCGAACTGGGTGGAGAAGCGCACGTCGCCCTCCACGATGTCGTGCATGTCCGCGATCGAGTGGCGCAGCATGAGCGTGCGCTCGATGCCCATGCCGAAAGCGAAGCCCGTGTACTCCTCCGGGTCGACGCCCGCGGCGCGCAGCACGTTGGGGTTGACCATGCCGCAGCCGCCCCACTCGATCCAGCCGGCCCCGCCCTTCTTCTGCGGGAACCACAGGTCCATCTCGGCCGACGGCTCGGTGAACGGGAAGAACGCCGGGCGCAGGCGTGTCCTGGCCTCGGGGCCGAACATGGCCCGCGCGAAGGCGTCGAGCGTGCCCACCAGGTTGGCCATGGTCAGGCCCTTGTCGACAGCGAGGCCCTCGACCTGGTGGAACACCGGCGTGTGAGTCTGGTCCAGCGCGTCCGTGCGGAACGTCCGGCCGGGGCAGGCGATGTAGAGCGGCACACCGCGCTCGAGCAGGGAGCGCGCCTGGACCGGGGAGGTGTGGGTGCGCAGCACGAGGTTCGAGTCGGCGCCGTCCTGGCCCGCGACGTAAAAGGTGTCCTGCATCTGGCGGGCCGGGTGGTCCGGGCCGAAGTTCAGGGCGTCGAAGTTGAACCACTCGGCCTCGACCTCGGGCCCGTCGGCGATCTCCCAGCCGAGGCCCACGAAGAAGTCGGCGATGCGCTCCTGGACCAGCTCGATCGGGTGCCGCGCGCCGGTCGTCGTGCGCTGCACGGGGAGGGTCACGTCGACCGTCTCCTCCAACAGCACGCGCGCGTCACGGTCGGCCTCGAGCTCCGACTGGCGGGCGGCGATCGCCTGGTTGATCCGGCCGCGGCGCGGGCCGACGAGCTTGCCTGCCTTCGCCTTGTCGGGTCCCGGCAGCGCGCCGATCCCCCGGTTGGCGAGGGCCAGGGCGCTGCGGTCCCCCGTGTGCTGCGTGCGGACGGCCTTCAGCGCGTCGAGGTCGCCGGCCTTGGCGATGTCGTCGAGAGCGGACTTGACCGCGGCGTCGAGTGCCGCCTCGTCGAGCGGATCGATGGGTGCCTTCTCTTCGGGCGTGGACATGCTTGCCTTCCTGGCGGATTCGGGAGCCGGCCCGCTCCCCTGCTCGGGAACCCGTACCGGCATGTGAAGTCTAGGTGCCCGCCAGGGCTCAGGACGCGTTGTCCACAGGGCGGCTCAGTGCCCGCGCGCAGCGCTCGCCGCACGGCCCGTGGCGGGCCGCATAAATCGGCGGGTGAGTGGCTGCATGCCGTCATCATTCCATGCGTCGGCGAGCCCGGGCAACGTGGATACGGGGTGGCGCGATCGCGCTTGGCACACTTTTCATGAGTGTCGGTAGGCGGGCGTAGCCTCGCCCCACCCGCCGCGTGAACGCTGCCCGTTTTACGGCTTTGGACTTGGTTGGGAGCGACCAACCCATGTTGGCGACGTGCGGTGGCATATCGTGAAGCGGTGCGTTAATGTGGAACACATGTTCGAATCTGGTGGGAGTGAGCGAGGCGCGTCGGCTGGTTCACCAGCCTCTTCCCTGGGGCGCCCGCCGCACCGCTCACCAGCACTTCGGGCAGTCATGTCTCCGTGGTCGGGGCGGCCCTGGTCCCGGCCACGGAGGCGGGGCTCGACGGCCACGGGCAGGTCAGTACTCGTGCGCTCAGCCCTCGAGCGACCAGGTCTCGACGATCTCGTAGCGCGGACCGCCCTGCGGCCCCTCCCCCGGATGGGACTCCAGGAGGGCGAACGAGTCCGCGGTCCAGTCCGGACCGGCGTACACGGAGAGCGCTTGGGCGGCGGGCTCCAGGGCCGACCGCGGCTCGGATCCCGCACGCTTGCCCCAGCGGTCCCGTCCGCGCGGCGGCTTCACCTGGCCGGCTCGCGCACGGGCGACGGTCACGTGCGCCCGGTGCGGCTTCACGTCGTCGGGCACCTCGCGGGGCGAGGCCGCGAGGCAGTCGGTCGCCAGGTCCCTCAGCGCGGCCGTGCCGCCGTCGACGCCGATCCACAGGACGCGGGCGCCGAACGAGCCCGCGCCCCGCAGTCGCAGGTCGATCGGCCCGTGCTTGCGCGCGACGTCGGACAGATCGTCGCGGAGCTCCGGGACCGTTCCTTCCGGGAGGTCGGCGTAGAACGCGAGCGTGATGTGCAGGCTCTCCCGGGGTACCCACCGCGGAGATGCCGGCACGCCGTCGATGGCAAGCCCGAGATGGTCAAGGACGCTCTGGGGCGGGATGACCGCCGTGAACAACCGCACCCGACGATCCTAGAGGCGCTCCCCGCGCTCCGGGGAGCCATTTCTCACCGGCGACGACGACGGCGCGTGAGCGCCCACGCGACCGCCGCGGCCGCGAGCACGAACGCGATCTGGCCCCCGAGCACGATCCGGTTCACGTCGACGGCCGGCACCCAGCGCACACCCTGGTCGTCGACGACGAGCGCGCCCGCGGGCCC
>NZ_KI911665.1:50450-52764 GCF_000515355.1 Promicromonospora kroppenstedtii DSM 19349
GACCTGCTCCGCGGCGCCGGCCTGCGCGTGACCGCCGCCCGCGTGGCCGCGCTGCGCGCCGTGGGCGAGAACCAGCACGCCACGACCGACGCCGTCCTCGGCTCGGTCCGCTCGGAGCTCGGCACCGTGTCCGTCCAGGCGGTCTACGACGTGCTGCACGCACTGACCGACGCCGGCCTCCTGCGCCGCATCGAGCCCGCCGGGCACCCGGCCCGCTACGAGCGGCGCACCGGCGACAACCACCACCACATCGTCTGCCGCTCCTGCGGCGCCATCGGTGACGTGGACTGCACGGTGGGCCACGCGCCCTGCCTCACCCCGAGCGACGACCACGGCTTCGTGGTCGAGACCGCCGAGGTGACCTACTGGGGCCTGTGTGCCGACTGCCGCGGCAAGGACTCCACCGTCGGCGACCCCGCCGTCGGGCACGCGACGCAGCCCTGACCGCAAGACCTTCCAGCCCCGCTGGAACCCCGCAAGAACCCCCGCAAGCAGCAGCAGAGGAAGGCACGTCTGAATGACTACTCCCTACACCACCACGCAGACCGGCACCCCGGTCACCAGTGATGCGCACTCGCTGACCGTGGGCGCCGACGGCGCCACGGTCCTCCACGACCGCTACCTGGTCGAGAAGCTCGCGCAGTTCAACCGCGAGCGCATCCCGGAGCGGATCGTGCACGCCAAGGGCGGTGGCGCCTTCGGCGAGTGGGAGATCACCGGTGACGTGTCGCAGTACACGCGTGCGGCGGCCTTCCAGCCGGGCGCCAAGGGCGAGGTCGCGCTGCGCTTCTCGTCCGTGGCCGGCGAGATGGGCTCCCCCGACACCTGGCGTGACGTGCGCGGCTTCGCGCTCCGCTTCTACACGACCGAGGGCAACCTCGACATCGTCGGCAACAACACGCCGGTCTTCTTCATCCGCGACGCGATCAAGTTCCCGGACTTCATCCACTCGCAGAAGCGCCTCCCCTGGTCGGGCCTGCGCGACGCCGACATGCAGTGGGACTTCTGGACCCTGTCGCCGGAGTCGGCCCACCAGGTCACCTACCTCATGGGCGACCGCGGCCTGCCGGCGTCGTGGCGCGAGCTGAACGGCTACGGCTCGCACACCTACCTGTGGACCAACGCCGCGGGCGAGAAGTTCTGGGTCAAGTACCACTTCCACTCCCGCCAGGGCGTCAAGTTCCTGAGCGGTGAGGAGGGCGAGAAGATCGCCGGTGCGGACGCCGACTACTACCGTCGCGACCTGTACGAGGCGATCGAGCGCGGCGACAACCCGGTCTGGGACATCAAGGTCCAGGTCATGCCGTACGACGACGCGAAGACCTACCGCTTCAACCCGTTCGACCTGACCAAGGTCTGGCCGCACGCGGACTACCCGCTGATCCACTTCGGCCACTTCACGCTGAACCGGAACCCGAAGAACCACTTCGCGGAGATCGAGCAGATCGCCCTGTCCCCGGCCAACCAGGTCCCGGGCACGGACATCTCGCCCGACAAGATGCTGATGGCCCGCGTGTTCTCCTACCCGGACGCGCAGCGCTACCGCGTGGGCACCAACTACCAGTCGGTGCCGGTCAACCAGCCGCACGCCGCCCCGGTGCACAACTACTCGCAGGACGGCTCGCAGCGCCACCACTTCAACGAGGTGGGCACGCCCAACTACGCGCCGAACTCGTTCGGTGGCCCCGTCGCCGACCCGGCTCGCGGGCACGACGGCTCCTGGGCGCAGGACGGCGAGCTGGTGCGCACCGCGGCCACGCTGCACAGCGAGGACGGCGACTTCGTCCAGCCGGGCACGCTCTACCGCGAGGTCTACGACGACGGCGCCAAGGCCCGTCTGCTGGAGACCCTGACCGGCCAGGGCCAGTCGATCACGATCGACGAGATCCGCGAGCGCTTCTTCCAGTACTGGACGAACGTCGACGCCGAGCTGGGCGCCAAGCTGCGCGCGGCCGTCGCGGCCTGACCCAGCAGCAAGCAGCCGAGGCCGGGCTCCCGTCGGGGAGCCCGGCCCCGGCCGTTGAGCGAAGTTCAGCAGGCAGGCGACCGGAACCGGGCTGGTTGCAACCGCCTGTCGCCTGCTGAACGTGGCTCGGTCTGCGGCATGAGGGATTTCCACCGGGATGACGGCGGGTCCTTGTCGGGCGGCACCGGCGGCGGATAGCGTCCCGAGGTGCTCCACAGCGCTCCGGCGCCGTCCGAGATGCCCATCGCACCGAGAACAAGGGAGCCGACCATGTCCCGCTCGCTCGCCCGGATCGGCGCCGCCCTCGCGGCCGGCCTGCTGGCCCTGACCGCCGCTGCCGGCCCCGCG
>NZ_KI911665.1:52864-55220 GCF_000515355.1 Promicromonospora kroppenstedtii DSM 19349
GTCCGGCGCGGCGGTCACGACGGCGGCGGCGGTCACGCGGCGGCCCGGCAGCGCCTGCGCCACCGGGCTCAGGTCGACGCGCACGAGGTTCCAGTGGTCCGGCACCAGGATGCGCGCCTCCCCCTGGCCGAGGGCGGTCGCGAGCATGCCGTGCTGGTCGCGCAGCGCGCGCCCGGATCCGGTCTGCGAGAGCCAGGCGCCGTCGTCGAGCCGCAGGTCGAGGGCGACGTAGGTGGAGCGGTAGGTGAGCTTCTCGTCGAGCACGGGCAGGACGGCGTAGCGCAGCTCGGCGCCGGCCTCCAGCGGCACGTCCAGGCCGTCGACCAGCACGGTGCGGTCCGCTCCGTGGTGCCGCACCAGGTGGGCGTTCTCACTGGTCAGGCCGGCGCCGGGGCGGCCGGCGGGGACATGTGCGGGCCCGGTCACGCGGCCACCTCCCCGATCGGGTCGAGAACGAGCACGGGCGGTGCGGTGACGGCCGCGGGCGCGGCGACGTCGGTGTCGTAACGAATTGCAGTAGGCCTTTCTTCGTGAGCGGGGACCGCCCTGGTGTCGTACGGCTACGCGGGCGCCGTCACTGGTCGGCGAGCAGCTTGTTGCACTCGTCGACCGCCGCGTCGAGGGCGTCCTGCGAGGTCAGGTCCCCGGCGATGGCCGCCGCGAACTGCTGGTTGATGATGGTGGTCATCTCCTCGCTGACCTCGACCGGCTGGAGCACCCGGGCCGTGGTGAGGTTGCTGAACGCGATGGCCTTGGCGTCGCCCTGGGGCGAGCCGTCGCTCTGGGACAACTCCGGGTTCTCCTGCGAGGACGCCGTGGAGGGGAACACGCCGGGCACCTCGGCGGAGAACGCCTCCTGGTTGGTGGCATTCGTGACGAACCGGGCCAAGGCCACCGCGGCGGGCAGGTGCTCCGACTCGTTCGAGACCGACAGCCCCTGCACGTACAGCGGGGTGTCGCCCATGTACGGCGAGGCCACGATCTTGCCCTCCAGCGACGGGTTGTTCGCCACCGCGCTGTTGATGAAGTTGCCGCCGCCGGTCGACCAGGCCACCTTGCCGTCGGTGAAGAGCTGGCCGTTGCCGAGGTAGGCGTCGGTGAGCACGTCGTCCGGCAGGAGCCCCTCGGCGTAGGCATCACGGTAGACGTCCAGGAGCGCGGCCGCCTCCGGCGTGTTGAACGTGAACTCGGTGCCGTCGTCGGAGAGCACGGGGATGCCGGCCGCCGCGAGGTCGCCCAGGCCGGGCTTCCGGCTCATGAGGTACGCGCCGGTCGTGTCGTGCATGGTCCGGGCCTGCGCGACGAGCTCGTCGAGGGTGGTCGGCGGGTTCGCCGGGTCGAGCCCCGCGTCCGCGAACAGCTCGGTGTTCCAGTAGTTCACGTCCGTGGTCAGGTACCAGGGGAACCCGTACGTGCCCTCCAGGCCCGCGTACCGGTAGGCCGCGAGCGCCCCGGGCACGTAGGTCTCCGCCAGGGTGTCGTCGACGGTGGTGACGTCGGTGAGCCGGCCCTCGCGCGCGAGCGAGAGGGCGAAGTCCGGCGGCAGGTTCGTGACGTCGGGCAGCTCGCCCGCCGCCGCCTGTTCGAGCACCTTCTCCGAGTAGTCGTCGCCGGGCTGGTCGAGCCAGGTGACCTCGGTGCCCGGGTACTGCTTCTCGAAGGCGGCGATCACGCCCTCGACGTACTCGGTGTAGCGGGGCTTCAGCGCCCAGGTCTGGAGCGTGACCGCGCCGGTCACGTCGCTCGTCGCGTCCGCCCCGCCGTCCGGGTCCGTGGTGCCCGTGCCGTCGAGGCCGCAGCCGCTGAGCGCGGCCAGCATGGTCAGGGCGACTCCCGTGGCGCCGATCCTGGTGATGCTCATGACTGTTCCTTCCGGCAGAGGCGACATCGCCCCTGGGCTCTGTCCGGTGGTGCATGGGTCGCCATGGCTCGACGAGCTCGCTCCAGCGAGGACCAAAGAGTCTTCGCCGGTTCCCTCCGGTGTCAAGACCGGAACGTCGCTCGTGTCAGACCTACAGCTCCCCTGGGTGAGCTGTAGGTCTGACACGTCGCGGGCAGCGCGGGTGGGCTACGCCAGGGTGAAGCGCAGCGTGCGCACCTCGAACGGGCTGAGCTCGAGCGTCACCGTGCCGTCGGCCGTCAGGTCGACGGCGCCACCGTCCAGGTCGTCCTCGATGAGGGTGACCGTCCGGGCGCCGGTGACCGGCGCCGCCACCGTCATGGTGCCCGACGCGCGGCGGCCCTGCGCCTCGTACACGCGCACCACGAGGTCACCCGACCGGTCGTCGGCGAGCTTGACCGCCGACAGCGTCACGCCGCCGCCCACGTGCACCAGCGGCTCGGACCCGGCCGCGCC
>NZ_KI911665.1:55320-58426 GCF_000515355.1 Promicromonospora kroppenstedtii DSM 19349
AAGGCGCCGACGCCGGGCACGACCAGGCCGTCGGCGTCCTGCGCGAGGGCCCGGTCGGCGGTCAGCGTCACGTCGGCGCCCACGCGCTCCAGCGCGCGGACGGCCGACCGGACGTTGCCGAAGCCGTAGTCGAGGACGACGACGCGGGCGCCCACGCTCAGATCCCGCCCTTGCTGTCCGGGCCGGTCTCGCCCTTGCCCATGCTCTTGCGGGCCTTGCGCGCGGCGGAGGTCAGCATCCGCACCGCCTTGAACTTGCTGATCGAGTCCGACCCGACCACGCCGTCGACGTCAGCCAGGGCCGTCGCGCCGGTCAGCAGGTCCACGACGCTCTCGGGCGCGCCGCCCAGCACGAGGCCGGGAGCGAGCTCGTCGCCGCGCACGCCGTCGCTGAACCGGACGGCCGTCATCTGCTCGCCCGTGCGGGTGACCAGGACGAGCGGCACGCCCCGCACGAGCTGGGAGATCGCGGCGGCGGCACGTTCGGGCGCGTCGCCGGAACGGTCGCGCAGCACGCCGACGGCGCCGACGGAGGTCGGCACGGCGTCGAGGTCGAGCTGGGCCAGGGAGCTGGCGGCGGCCAGCGGCTCGGCGCCCGCGATCTGGGTGATCAGCGCGGCGAAGTCGGGCTCCCCGGAGCCGGTCAGGGACGACAGGTCGTCCGGGATCTCGAGGTCCCCGAGATCGAAGTCGGGCAGGTCGTCGCCGGCAGGCGTGCTGTCGGACCCGTTGTCGGGCCTGGGGCTGTCGGACATGGCTGCTAGAGCGCACCCTTCGTGGACGGGATGCCGTCGACCCGCGGGTCGACGGCCACGGCGGCGCGCAGCGCACGCGCCAGCGCCTTGAACTGAGCTTCGACGATGTGGTGGGGGTCGCGGCCGGACAGGACGCGCACGTGCAGGCAGATGCCCGCGTGGTGCGCGATGGACTCCAGCACGTGCCGCGTCAGCGACCCGGTGAAGTGGCCGCCGATCAGGTGGTACTCCTGGCCCGCGGGCTCGCCCTCGTGCACCAGGTACGGGCGGCCGGAGACGTCCACGACCGCCTGGGCGAGCGCCTCGTCGAGCGGCACGAGCGCGTCGCCGAACCGGGAGATGCCGGCCTTGTCGCCGAGGGCGACGCGCAGCGCCTCGCCGATGCTGATCGCGACGTCCTCCACCGTGTGGTGGGCGTCGATGTGCGTGTCACCGGTCGCCTGCACGGTGAGGTCGATCAGCGAGTGCTTGCCGAGCGCCGTGAGCATGTGGTCGTAGAACGGCACGCTCGTGCTGATGTCGGTGCGCCCGGTGCCGTCGAGGTCGAGCTCGACCAGCACCTTGGACTCGGACGTGGCGCGCTCCACGCGGGCTGTCCTGCTCATGCCTGTTCCTCTCCCTGCTCCTGCAAGACCTCTGTGAGCGCCGCGCGGAACGCGGCCATCTCGGACGACGTGCCGATCGACACCCGCAACCAGCCGTCGGGGCCGGTCTCGCGGATCAGGACCCCGCGGTCGAGCAGGCCCTGCCAGACGGCGTGCCGGTCGCCGAACGTGCCGAACAGCACGAAGTTGGCGTCGGTGTCGGCGACGTCGAACGGTAGCCCGTCCGGGAGCCGCTGCTCGCGCAGCCACGCGACGGTCGCGTCACGCTCGGCCCGCAGCGCCGCGACCTGGGCCATCAGCGACTCGCGGTGGCGCAGCGCGGCACCGGCCGCGGCCTGCGTGACGGCGCTCAGGTGGTACGGCAGCCGCACGATCCGCAGCGCGTCCACGAACTTCGTCGACCCGACCAGGTACCCGAGCCGCATGCCGGCCGCGGCGAACGCCTTGGACATGGTGCGCGAGACGGCCAGGTTCGGGTAGCGCTCCAGCAGCGCGACCGCCGACGGCGTGCCGGGGCGCCGGAACTCCGCGTACGCCTCGTCCACGACGACGACCGGGCGTGCCCCGTCGAGGTCGACCGTCAGGGCGGCCTCGCAGACCGCCTCGATGGTGGCCGCTGGCAGCGCCGTGCCGGTCGGGTTGTTCGGGCTGGCCAGCAGGATCACCGACGGGCGCACCTGACGGATCAGCTCGACGGCGTGCGCCGGGTCCAGCGTGAAGTCGTCCTCGCGGCGGCCGACGACCCACTTCGTGTGCGTGTCCCGTGCGTACTCCGGGTACATCGAGTACGTGGGCGCGAACGAGAGCGCGGTGCGGCCGGGGCCGCCGAACGCCTGCAGCACGTGCAGCATGACCTCGTTGGACCCGTTCGCCGCCCAGACGTCGAACTGCGCCAGATGGACGCCGGTCTCCATCTCCAGGTAGTCGGCGAGGTCACGGCGCAGGACGGTGGCGTCGCGGTCCGGGTAGCGGTTCATGCCGCGGGCGGCACGCGCCACCTCCTCCGCGATGGTCGCGACCACGTCCTCACCGGGCGGGTACGGGTTCTCGTTGACGTTCAGCAGCACCGGCACGTCGAGCTGCGGCGCGCCGTACGGCTCCTCGTCCGCCAGCTCGGGGCGCAGCGGCAGGCGCACCGAGGACGCCGAGGCGCTGCCCTCCACGCTCTGCTCGTCGACGGCGTTGGTCTTCACCGCACCAGTCTACGAACCGCGGGACACGGACCAGACACCAGTCCGCCCACCGGGCGGGTGGCCCTGGTCACGCGCCCGGCGCTGCCCGTCACCGCACGCCCAGCACGAACGGGTACACCGCCGCCGCGCCGGCCTCGCGCAGCAGCCGGGACGCCACCGTCAGCGTCCAGCCGGAGTCCGTGTAGTCGTCCACCAGGAGCACCGACCGGCCCGGCAGCCCGCGGAGCGCGCCGTCGCCGAGCTGGAGCTGCAGGCGCCGGACCACGCCCGCCAGCCGCATCGCGGAGTTCACGTCGTGCCGGCCGGGCTCCTCCTGCCCGGCGACCGGTCCGACCGCGCCGATCATCGGCACGCCCAGGTACTTCGCCAGCCCGGTAGCCAGGTGGAAGGACAGCTGCGGCCGGCGGACCGAGCGGATCGCGACGACCGCCTCGACCACGAGCGGACCCACCTGGGGGCCGCCCTCCGCCCCGTCCTCGGACTCCTCGGCGCTCTCCACCGGCGGCCGCAGCGCCGGCCACTCGTCCAGCACGCGTGCGGCGGCCCGGCGCAGC
>NZ_KI911665.1:58526-59656 GCF_000515355.1 Promicromonospora kroppenstedtii DSM 19349
AGGTCGAGCAGGTGCCGGGTGGCGGCCTCGTCCAGGAGCAGCACACGGGCGAGCGACTCCAGGACCTGGACGGAAGGGTTCCGGTCCCGGCCCTGCTCCAGCCGCAGGTAGTAGTCGGCGCTGATACCCGCGAGCAGCGCGACCTCCTCGCGCCGCAGGCCCGCCACCCGGCGCACGCCGCCCTCCGGCAGCCCGACGTCGGCGGGACGCACCAGCTCGCGGCGCGCCCGGAGGTACTCGCTGAGCTGGGTCTCCCGGGTCATGCCCACCACGGTAGGCCGGGCAGCTCGCGCGTGCCTGGTCCCCGTACTCCCAGGATCGTCCGGGCACTGCCTGTCCGCGCCGGGCCGGCGGACGGTGGAGCCATGACCACACAGACCCTCCCCGGCGGCACCTTCACGCTCGCCGAAGACCTGACCGTCAACCGCGTCGGCTACGGCGCCATGCAGCTCGCCGGCCCCGGCGTCTTCGGGCCGCCCGCCGACCGCGCCGCGGCCGTCGCCGTCCTGCGCGAGGCCGTCGCGCTCGGCGTCAACCACATCGACACCGCCGACTTCTACGGCCCGTACGTCACCAACGAGATCATCCGCGAGGCCCTGCACCCCTACCCCGCGGACCTGCACGTCGTCACCAAGGTGGGCGCGGTGCGCGACGCCGAGGGGAACTGGGTGCTGGACCGCGAGCCCGGCCGGCTACGGCGCCAGGTGGAGCAGAACCTGGAGCACCTCGGCCTGGACCGGCTCGACGTCGTCAACCTGCGGGTCGGCGGGGTCGGGGCCCCGGAGCCCGGGTCGCTGGCGCCGCAGTTCACCGCCCTGGCCGAGCTGCGGGACGAGGGCCTGATCAAGCACCTCGGCGTCAGCACCGTCACCGCGGAGCAGGTCGCCGAGGCGCAGTCGATCGCGCCGGTCGTCTGCGTGCAGAACATGTACAACGTCGCCAACCGCGGCGACGACGAGCTGATCGACTCACTGGCCGCGCAGGGCATCGCCTACGTGCCGTACTTCCCGCTGGGCGGCTTCTCACCGCTGCAGTCGGCGGAGCTGGACGCCGTGGCCGCCCGGCTGGGCAGCACCCCGGCCGCCGTCGCGCAGGCGTGGCTGCTGCGGCGGTCGCCCAACATCCTGCTG
>NZ_KI911665.1:59756-60560 GCF_000515355.1 Promicromonospora kroppenstedtii DSM 19349
GACCCCTTCCACGTCCTGCTCCACCGGCTCGGCCGGCGGCCACCGACGGACCGGCGCCGCGGCCGCCACGCCACCGTCGGGCAGCAGGCCACGCAGCATCTGCAGCTTGGCCGCCTGCGCCTCGGGCGTGTTGCGCGCGGACGGCGGCAGCCCCGGGTCACCGACGTCGGTCAGGTGGGCGTCGTCGGGCGGCTCCTCCATGGCGAAGGGGAGGTCTGCGAAGGGGTCCTTGGTCACGTCATCGATCCTAGGAGCAGCCACCGACACCGCGAGCCGGTTATCCACAGCCGGGTGCGCTTGGCACACTATTCGCGGGCGGTCCCCTGCGGCTCCGCACGCGTCACCGCGACGTCGTCGGGCGCGTCCGCCGACGCCGCCAGCGACGCGAGCAGGGCGAGCCGCTCCCCGCTCGGCGAGTCCGGCGCGGCGTGCAGCAGCACGACCATCTGCCGGTCGGTCCCGGCGATCGACAGCTTCTCCATGTCGAGCTCCAGCTCACCGACCTGCGGGTGCAGCATGCGCGTGACGTGCGGCCGCCCCAGGTTCACGTCGTGCCGCGCCCAGAGGGTACGGAACCGCTCCGAGGCGAGCGAGAGCTCCCCGACGAGCCGTTCGGCTCGCTCGTCCGTGTCCGTGCCGACCGCCTCGCGGAACCGGGCGACGATCTTGGGCGCCACGTCGAGCCAGTCCGGGTGCATCGCCTGCTCGGCGGGGTCCAGGAACAGGTCGCGGAGCCGGTTGCGGCCCACGCGGAGGGTGGGCGACAGGGCCTCCGCGAGCCGGTTCACCGCGAGCACGTCGAAG
>NZ_KI911665.1:60660-70501 GCF_000515355.1 Promicromonospora kroppenstedtii DSM 19349
CCGGCGGCGTACGTGCTGCCCTCCGCCCAGCCGGACGCCGCGCAGTCGGCCGCGGCGGCCTGCGCCACCGGCCCGGTCTGCGCCGCGACGACCGGTATGGCCAGTCCGGTGACGAGCAGGGCGGTGACGCCCGCCGCCAGGAACGATGTACGCCGTCTCATGGCACTCCCTAGGGCCGTGGTATTTGTCAGGAACGCTAGCCAAATACCGGACCCCCGGGGAATACGGGGAACCCACAACCCGACCACACGGCGGGGCCGGGTGCTCGCCCGCCCCGACCTAGACTCACGGCGTGATCCGACTCAACCCCGAGCAGCTCGTCTTCGTCACCGAGCGCCACCTCGCGACCCTCACCACCCTGCGCCCCGACGGCACGCCGCACGTCGTCCCGGTCGCCTTCACCTGGGACGCCGACGCCGGGGTCGCGCGCATCACCACCAACCGCTCGTCCTTCAAGGCCCGGCACGCGGTCCCGGGGCCCGACGGCGGCGAGCCGCGCGCAGCGCTGTGCCAGGTGGCCGGCGGCCGCTGGATCACGCTGGAGGGCACGATCGCCGTCAGCGAGGACACCGACGAGATAGCCGACGCCGTGGCGCGGTACGCGCGCCGCTACCGCCAGCTGGGGCCGAACCCGGACCGGATCGTGCTGCGCGTGACCGTGGACAAGGTGATGGCGTCGACGTACATGGCGTCCTGAGCTAGCCGACCTTCGCTGATTCCTCGCCGGCAGGCATCAGCACGCTGACGCGGTCGCCGCGCACGAGCTGGCGGCCGCGGCGGGTCTCGACCTCGCCGTTGACCCGCACCTCGCCGTCGGCGATCAGGTCACGGGCCTGCGCGCCGTCCTCGGCGAGGTCGGCGAGCTTCAGGAACTGGCCGAGACGGATGACCTCGTCACGGATCGGGACCTCGGGGACGTTCGACTCAGAGTTGGACACCACAGCATTGTCTCCCGTCCGCCGCCATAGACTGGCCGGGTGATCCAACGTATCGACCTGCGCGGCCGGTCCCTGGGCCGCCGCGCCCTCCTCGACGTCCTACCCCGTGCCGAGGTCGGAGTGGACGAGGCCGTCCATGTGGTCGAGCCGCTCCTGCGCCAGGTCCGCGAGGGCGGTGCCGCCGCCCTGCGTGAGATCGCGCTGCGGCTCGACGGGATCGCACCAGAGCACCTGCGGGTTCCCGCGAGCGCCCTGACCGACGCGCTGGACAGCCTGACGCCGCTGGTCCGGTCCGGTCTGGAGGAGGCGATCCGCCGCGTGCGCCGGGTGCACGCCGAGCAGCTCCCGCCGAACCACGTCACGGAGCTGGCGCCGGGCGCCGTCGTGCGCCAGCGCTGGATCCCGGTCCAGCGGGTGGGCCTGTACGCGCCGGGCGGGCTGGCGGTCTACCCGTCGTCCGTGGTGATGAACGTGGTCGCGGCGCAGGAGGCGGGCGTGCCCGGCCTCGCAGTGGCGTCCCCGCCGCAGAAGGACAACGGCGGCCTGCCGCACCCGACCATCCTGGCGGCGTGCGCCCTGCTGGGCGTCGACGAGGTCTACGCCGTTGGCGGCGCGCAGGCCGTGGCGATGTTCGCGTACGGCGCCGCGGGCAGCGCGGAGCAGGACGGCGAGACGCTGTGCGAGCCGGTCGACGTCATCACCGGCCCCGGCAACGTGTACGTCGCGGCGGCCAAGCGCCTGGTGCGGGGCATCGTCGGGATCGACGCCGAGGCCGGGCCCACGGAGATCGCCGTGCTCGCGGACGGCACCGCGGATGCCGGGCACGTGGCCCTCGACCTGATCAGCCAGGCCGAGCACGATCCGATGGCGGCCTCGGTGCTGGTCACCGACTCGGTGGAGCTCGCCTCCGCGGTCGAGGCCCGGGTGGTGGACCTCGCGTCGGCCACCAAGCACTCCACCCGCGTGGCGCGTGCCCTGGACGGCCCGCAGTCCGCGATCGTCCTGGTGGACGACATCGACGCGGGGCTGGCCGTCGTGAACGCGTACGGCGCCGAGCACCTGGAGATCCAGACGGCCGACGCCGCCCGGGTGGCCGCGCGCGTGCACAGCGCGGGCGCGATCTTCGTGGGCCCGTGGTCGCCGGTGTCGCTGGGCGACTACATGGCCGGCTCCAACCACGTGCTGCCGACCGGGGGCACCGCGCACTTCGCGAGCGGCCTGGGCGTGCACGCCTTCCTGAAGTCGGTGCAGCAGATCGAGTACACGCGCGACGCGCTCGAGGAGCTCGCCGACCGCATCGTCGCCGTCGCCAACGACGAGGACCTGCCCGCGCACGGCGAGGCGGTACGCGGGCGGTTCCACTAGTCGCGCCCTCGCTGTCTCCTTCGAGGTCCAAGTTTCTTCGCTTTCGGGCGACCCAGAGCGAAGAAACTTAGACCTCGAAGGAGATGACGGGGTCAGGCCAGAGGCGAGGTCAGGCCGACGGCCGCGGCGCGCGCAGGTGCGCCCGCTCCGCGAGCTCCGACTCGGAGACGAGCTCCAGCATCGGCTTGCCCGGCGCGCACATCATCGTCACCACGAACTCCGTGCGCGCGTCGTCCAGGGCGTTGCCGTCCTGGTAGTGAATGGCGTCGCCGCCCGGCTCCCAGAACGTCCCGCCGGCCTCGACGACCCGCTCCGGCTCGCCCTCCAGCTCGAACCGCACCGCACCCTGGATGACGTACCCGAAGGCCGGCCCGGAGTGGCGGTGCGGCGGAGTGCCAGGGTCGCCCGGCCCCCACTCGACGTGGATCGTCATCGCCGAGGCGCCCTCGGGCACCGTGATCGGCGAGGCGTCCTGCAGCATCGTGGCCGCCGTCATCCAGCTCGCCACCGGTCCGGCGTGCTCGGCCGCCCCGTGCAGGTGCCCGGCGTGGTCCTGTGTGTCGGTCATGTGCCGCACCCTTCGTCGTCGTTTCCTTGCTACGACGTCTTGACCGGGCGGCCTCCGGATCTGTGACCTGACCTGTGTCCTGATCTTGGACTGGGTGAATCCTGTACGGAAGCATTGACATCGCACCGCGCGGTAAGCGAGGAATGTCGCACAACTGCACGTGCTCGTTCCATCGCTGCCGTACCGAGGGAGCCGTAATGTCAAACCGGTCCAGAACGCCCCTGCTCGCCGTGGCCGCGGTCACGGCACTTGCGGCGGCGTTCACGCCCGCGGCCGCTGCCGTGACCCCAGCCGCCCCGCCGTCCGCGGACAAGGTGGACCCCGGCGACCGCCTCGCCGAGAGCCTCGTGCCGGCCGAGACCACCCCGCAGGCCGGAGTCGAGCGGGACGCCGGGATCCAGAAGCTCGCGCTCGGCCGCGGCAAGGCGGAGCGCACCTACCTGATCCGCCTCACCGACGCCGCCGTGCCCACCTACACCGGCGGTGTCGAGGGTCTGGCGGCTACGGCACCCCGCGCGGGCAGGACGCTCGACCCGTCGACCACCCGCGTGCGCGAGTACACGGAGTTCCTCGAGGCGGAGCAGGACGACTTCGTCACCCGCATGGAGCGGAAGGTCGGCCACGGCGTCGACGTGCCCTTCACCTACCAGTACGCGGCCAACGGCCTGTCCGCCGTGCTCACCCCGGCTGAGGCGCGGGAGATCGCGCAGGACCCCGCCGTCGCGCACATCGCGCTCGACAAGGAGCACGAGCTGCACACGGACGCCGGTCCGGCGTGGAGCAACGCCGACGCGCTGTGGAACGCCGTCGAGGAGCTCGACCTCCCGGAGAACTACAAGGGCGAGGGTGTCGTGATCGGCACCATCGACACCGGCATCCACCCCTCCAGCCCCTCGTTCGCCGAGACCGGTGACGACGGCTACACGCACACCAACCCGCTCGGCGCGGGCAACTACCTGGGCGTCTGCGACCCGGCGAACACCGACCAGTACGACCCGGACTTCCCCTGCAACGGCAAGCTCATCGGCGCCTACGGGTTCCTGAGCGCCGCCGACCGCAGCGCCCTGGACGAGGACGGGCACGGCTCGCACACGGCCTCCACCTCGGGCGGCAACGTGGTCGACGACGTGACACCGACGGCGCCGGAGGGCACGAACCCGCCGACGTTCGACGTGTCCGGCGTCGCCCCGCACGCGAACGTCATCAGCTACCGCGGCTGCTGCACCACCGCGGGCCTGACGGCGTCGATCGACCAGGCCATCGCCGACGGCGTCGACGTCATCAACTACTCGATCGGTTCCTCGTCGCCGTCGGACCTGTGGAACGACTTCGACGCGCTCGGATTCCTCAACGCGCGCGCCGCGGGCATCTTCGTCGCGACGTCGAACGGCAACGACGGCCCCGGGTTCGCGACGACGGGCTCCCCCGCCGACGCGCCCTGGCTGACGTCGGTGGGTGCCTCCACGCACAACCGGCACATGCTCAACGCCCTGGAGAACCTCACCGGCAGTGCGGGCGACCTGCCGGATCTGACCGGCAAGTCCCTGACCGGCCCGCTGCCCGCCACCGGGATCATCGACGCCGCCTCCGTGGGCGACCCGCAGTGCACCACGACCACGGGCCACGAGGCGGACTACGCCGACAAGATCGTGGTCTGTGCGCGCGGCGGCAACGGCCGCGTCGAGAAGTCGGCCAACGTCGCGGCCCAGGGTGCCACCGGCTTCGTGCTGACGAACGACCAGGTCAACGGCGGCTCGCTGCTCGGTGACGCGTTCGCCGTCCCGGGTGTCGCGATCAGCTACGCCGATGGCGAGACCCTGCGCGACTGGCTCGCCGAGGGCTCGGACCACACCGGCACGATCGCCGGCACCACGTTCATCACGGACGACGCGCTGGGCGACACCATGTCCAGCTTCTCCTCACGCGGCCCCAACCGGGCCGTCGACACGATCGTCCCGTCCATCACCGCCCCCGGCGTCGACATCCTCGCCGCGTACGGCGTGGCCGACGGCGCGTACGACCACGTCGAGTACGGCATCATCTCGGGCACCTCGATGTCGAGCCCGCACGTGGCCGGCGCGGGCGCCCTGCTCACGCAGGCCCGCCCCGACTGGACCCCGGCGCAGCAGCAGTCCGCGCTCATGACCACGGCGCGCACCAGCGTCAAGGACTTCGACGGCTCGCCCGCCACCCCGTACGAGCAGGGCAGCGGCCACATGGACATCGGGGCGGCCGTGCAGGCGGCCCTGCTGTTCGACGAGACCGGCGCCAACTACCTGGCCGCGAACCCGGAGGAGGGCGGCGACCCGAGCACGCTGAACCTGCCGTCCTTCGCCGACACCCAGTGCCTCGCCACCTGCTCCTGGGAGCGGACGGCGGTCGCGCCGCCGTCGGCCCCGGCCGGCGTCACGTGGACGGCGTCCGCGGTCTCCGACGACGGCCTCTCCCTCTCGGTGGACCTCTCGACCGACACTGTCTCCCCCGGTGACTCGCTCGGCATCTCCGTCACGGCGGACGTCGGCGGCGCCCCCGACGGCGAGACGCTGTTCGGCCGCGTCACGCTCACCCCGAGCAACGAGGACGTGCCCGCGGTGACCCTGCCGGTCGCCGTCGTCCCGTCCGGTGCGATCCTGCCGAACGAGATCGACGTGACCACGCGCCGGGACACCGGCTCGCAGGCCGTGACCGGGCTGAAGTCCGTCGCGGTCAGCGACTTCACCGGCTCGGTGCAGGGTCTCGTCGAGGCCGACCTGCACGAGGGCTCGCTCAGCCAGGACCCGACGAACGCCGACGCGTTCGACGACCTGAGCAAGGTCGAGGTCACCACGCTGGAGGTGCCGGACGGCGCCACGCGGCTCGTGGCCGAGATCGCCGCGGCCGAGGCGCCGGACCTCGACATGTTCGTCGGCACCGGCGACACGCCGAGCCCGGCGACCCAGGTGTGCGCCTCCACGACGTCGTCCGCCGCCGAGTACTGCGACGTGCCCGACCCGGAGGCCGGAACCTGGTGGGTGCTGGTCCAGAACTGGCAGGGCACCGAGGACCAGCCCGACGCCCACACGCTGGCGACCGCCGTCGTCCCGGGCGAGGACCTCGGCAACGCCGGGGTGGCCGGGCCCGACGGCGACGTCCCGGTGGGCGAGCCGTACGACGTGCGGCTGCACTGGGACCTGCCCACGGCCGCCGAGGGCGACCTCTTCTACGGCACCGCGGTGCTCGGCAGCTCGCCGGACAGCCCGGGCGACATCGGCGAGATCCCGGTCCGCCTGTCCCGCATCGCCGACGACGTGACCAAGACGGCCTCGGTCGAGGAGGCCGGCCTCGGCGACACCATCGGGTACGACATCACGGTCCAGCCGAACGCCACGCCCGAGGACCTCACCTACACGGTCACCGACACGGTGCCGGACGGGCTGACCGTCGACCCCGACTCGGTGACCGGTGACGGCGTCGTCGACGGGCAGACGATCACGTGGGAGGTCGACCTGCCCACGCTGGTGGGCGCGACGGGCTCCTACGAGGCGTCGACACCGGCGGACGACCCGCAGTGCACATCGGGGTTCCAGGACCTGGGCGCAGCGGGTGTCGGGTTCAGCACGCTCGACGGCGACAGCGTCGCCGTCAACGCATTCTCGAACATCGGTCCGTTCTCGCACTACGGGGAGGCGTCTCCCGGGCTCGTCGTTTCCGACGACGGTCTGATCACGGTCACGGGCGGCTACGCCGGCGAGCCGTGGACACCTCAGGAGCTGCCCAGCGCGGCTGCCCCGAACGGCGTGATCGCACCCCTCTGGTCGGATCTCGAGCTCTCCCTGGCGAACGACCGTGGCGTACGGATCGCCAACACGCGTGACCTGGAGACGGCCGTCATCCAGTGGGACGACCCGTTCCCGTACGGTGCCGACCCCGCAGACCTGTCCAACTCGGTGGGCACCTTCCAGGCATGGGTCTACAAGAACGTCAGTGACACACGCCCGGAGATCCGGTTCGAGTACGGCGACGTCGGGGAGCTGCCGGCGTCCGCCACGATCGGGGTCGAGAACCTGGCGGGCACGCACGGTAACGCCGTGGTGAACGCCGGGAACCCGGCCGACGCCATCGCAGACGGCGCCACCATCTGCTTCGACTACGTGGCGCCCGACGTCGACCCGGTCACCCTGTCGTACGACGTCACGGTGGACCAGGACGCCGTCACCGGTACCTACACCAACGCCGCGGAGCACGTCACGGACAACCCGTTCGACGAGCCGGCCGTGGCCTCGGTCGACGTCGACGTGACGGGCGTGCCGGACATCCCGGCCTGGGACCGCAAGGCGATCTATACCGCCGGTGACGAGGTCCTCTACGACGGCTCCGTGTGGGTCGCGCAGTGGTGGACCCGGGGCCAGAAGCCGGGGGCCTCTCCGTATGGTCCGTGGGCCGAGGTCGGTGCCGACGTCGTCTGCGGCGACGAGACGTACCAGGCCTGGACCAGCTCGTGGATCTACACCGGCGGCGAGACGGTCGAGCACGAGGGCAAGCTCTGGCGGGCCAAGTACTGGACCCGTAACCAGGAGCCGGGCACCTCGCCGTGGGGCCCCTGGGAGAAGGTGGGCACCTGCTGACCTGACGGCGTAGACCAGCGGGCCTGCCGGTCCTGCCTCCGCACCCGCGGGCAGGACCTGCAGGCCCGCCGTCGTAGGGCCCGCATGCCGTTCCCGTCCCACGGTCAGCCCGTGGAGCTCACGAGCCCGTTCTGGTAGGCCCAGATCACCACCTGCACCCGGTCACGCAGACCGAGCTTGGTCAGCACCCTGCCCACGTGGGTCTTGACCGTCGCCTCCGCCAGGAAGACCTGGGCACCGATCTCCGTGTTGCTCAGGCCCTGCGCCACGAGCCGCACGATCTGGAGCTCGCGGTCCGTGAGCAGGGCCGCTGCGGTGGCCTGCCTTCCCGGATCGGGGACCGCCGGGAGCATGAGCTCGACGAGACGGCTGGTCGTCGACGGCGACAGGACCGAGTCGCCCCGGTGCACCACGCGGATCGCGGCGGCGAGCTCCTCGACCGAGGAGTCCTTGAGCAGGAACCCGGACGCCCCGGCCCGGAGCGCGGCGAAGACGTACTCGTCGGCATCGAACGTGGTGAGCACCAGGACCCGGGTGCGGGGATGACGGCCGAGAATCTGGCGAGTGGCGTCGATGCCGTCGAGCTGGGGCATGCGGATGTCCATCAGCACGACATCGGGTACGTGGAGCATCGCCTGGTGCACTGCCTCGACGCCGGTCGTGGCTTCGCCGACCACCGTCATGTCCGGCTGAGCACCGACGCTCGCCACGGCGCCCGCACGCACGAGATCCTGGTCGTCGACCACGAGCACCCGGATCATGCCCTCTCCTCCGCTCGTGCGGGTACCGTCGCGGACACGACGAACCGCTCGCCGCCGGCGTTCTCCGGGTCCGTCGTGACCAGGGCTCCACCGACAGCCACCAGCCGTTCCCGCATGCCGGTCAGCCCCATGCCGACGTCGGTCCTGGCCGGGCGCCCGGTCCGGAGCCGATCGTTCGCGACCGTCACCGTGAGGTGGTCGGCACCCCACCGCAGGGCAAGGTCCACGGCCGCTCCGGGATGCGCGTGCTTCGTCACGTTGGTGATCGCCTCCTGGACGAATCGGTAGACAGCCAGCTGGGCGGCGTCGCTGACGGCCGACGGCGCGCCGTCCGTCGTCTCGGTGACGGCGCAGCCGAGCGAACGTGCTCGGTCGACGAGCTCCGGGAGGTCGGCCAGACCGGGCTGGGGCCGGGCCTCCGCGTCCCCTTCCCTGAGCAACCGCAGGATGCCGCGGATCTCGTGGAGGGAGGCGCGCGCGGTCTCCTCGATCGTCGCGAGCGCGGGTACGGTCCGGGTCTCGTCGAACCGCGCCACCCTGGCCTGGCCGATGATGGCCGACAGGGAGTGGGCAAGGACGTCATGCATATCGCGCGAGATGCGGCCACGCTCCTGGGCGGCGGCGAGCTCCTCGCTCCGCATCCGGTCGCGACGCTCGGCCTCGGCGCGTTCCTCGGCGAGCCTGGTCGCCACGACCTGCGCACCACGCAGCCGACCCATCGTCCACGAGCAGATCAGCACCGCCGCGAACAGGAGGAAGAGCAGCCACGACGCCGGCCCGAACCCTGAGCCGACGACGTCCGGATCGACCGCATGCCGCCCGGCCGCGACCCCCGAGCCCACAAGGCCCAGCACGAGCAGCCACCATCGTGCGGCATACGCGGCGGCGGCGTAGAGAGCCATCGGGAGCACCAGCGTGGACGGCAGCAGGTAGAACAGACCCGTCACCGCGACCTCACCCCCGACGGCCACGCCGACCAGGAGCGCCGAGGCCAGTGGCCGGGAGCGCCGCCAGGCGAGGGCGCCGTGCGCGACGAGGGCGAGCACCGACACGGCCCACGCCTGCGGCGCGGGGAGCGAGGTGATCGCCACCAGCACCGTGAGCGGGTACAGGACGAGCGTGGCAGCGCCGGCGATGAGGACGTCCGCCCTCGTCGGCCCCGTGCTCACAACACTGCCCTCCCGCGCCCGTCACTGAGCTGCCGGTCCATGAGCCGGAGCGTCGCGGCCAGCACGACCACCCCGAGCATGAGCCAGGTGCCGTAGACGCACAACACCATCAGGCTTGCACCGCCCGAGGTGAAGCGTACTTCGCCCCCCGCGACGCCCGTCAGCTGCGCGAGCATCCCGAAGACCATGAGAAAGCCCATGCTGAGCAGGACCATCGAGGCACCCCAGCCCGCGACGACGAGCACCCGGCCGAGGACACGGGGCGTGCGCGACGAGAGCATCAGCAGCACGAGGACGAGGGCCGTGCCGAAGGCGAGCAGCTCCATCGCGGGGAACGGGTGTTCCGGCCCGGCCGCCGGGCTCGCGGCGTCCTGTGCCCACCACACGAGCTTCAGCAGCGGGTACGGGACCACCAGGGCGACCGCCGCACCGGTCA
>NZ_KI911665.1:70601-76135 GCF_000515355.1 Promicromonospora kroppenstedtii DSM 19349
CGGCGCCGAGCCGCCACGTGTGGTGGACGGTGACGAGAGCGGCGGCCAGGCTCACGGCGCGGGCGGTGGCCCCGGGCCAGTCGACGCTGGCGAAGTCCCCCGCCGGTACGCCGGTCGCCCAGAAGAACGCCCGGAACGCGTCGAGGACGACCCCGCCGGACCCGCCCAGGAAGAAGATGGCGGCCGCCCACCCGAGGGTGGTTCCCGCGCGGCCTCGCGGAACGAGGAGCGCGGCAAGCATGAGCCCGACGGCGATGATCGTGACCCATGGCGGCGGGAAGATCCGAGCGTACTCCTCGGCCGGTCCGACGAGGAGAGCGCCCGTGGACATGACGGCGGCGAGTACCGCCGCGCTGATCGCGATACCGGTCCCGGGCCGGCCCGTTGCACGGCTGGTCGAGGTCGTGTGCGGGGAAGAGCTGGGCGTCGTTGTCATGTCTGCAGCGTCGCGCGCGGCCCCTGGTGCCCACATCCGACGCAGGTCGCGCGGCGGCGCGACCTGGGTCGTGCCGCCTGGGCGCACACCAGGGCCGCGCGGCGATCTGGCAGTCAGAATCCGTAGGGCAGGATGCGCGGCATCTCGGTCCCGTGACGGCCCGCGTCGTGCACCGCGCGCAGCACGGCGAGCTCGTGCGGCACGACCGGGTCCGGCAGCCCCACGAACGGGAACCACGCCAGGTCGGCGGCCTTGTCGGGCTCCTGGATCGACGGCGTCCCGGTCCAGCGGGTCACCTCGAACATGAAGTCGACACGCTGCTCGATCGCCGGCCCGCCCGGCTCGCCGCGGTGCAGCACCGTCAGGGGCCGGACGTCCTCGGGCGCGACCTCCACGCCGAGCTCCTCGCGGGCCTCGCGCACGGCGGTCTCGATCACCGACTCGCCCTCCTCGACGTGCCCCGCGGCTGCGCAGGCCCAGTGGCCGTCGCGGTAGCCGGTGCCCTGCCGCAGCTGGAGCAGTACCTGCCCCTCTCGTCGGAAGTAGAGGTAGGCGGCGGGCACGAGCGTGAACCGCTCGTGGTCACGCTCGTCGTAGCGGTCTGCGCCGGCCGGCGCCACGTCCGGAGCCTCGGTCACGACAGGCACCCCTGGCCGAGGAGCGCCTTGAGGTCGCCGAACAGCGCCGGAGACTTCTCGACCCGGAGGCTGTCGGCGGCACGGATCACGGTCCGCTTGCCCGGCTCGGCCACGGCGACGTGCACCTCCGCCGACCCGGGGTGAGTGGCCAGCACCTCGCGCAGCCGCACGATGATGGGCTCGACCGCGCGGGTGTGCGGCACCGTCACGGCCAGCGGCGAGTCGGAGCCCACGGTGACGTCCGGCAGGGCCACCTCCATGGCCTGCAGCGACATCGACTCGTCGCGGCGGCGCACCTTGCCCCGCAGCACCACGACCTGGTCCTCGGCGAGCATCGTCGAGTACGCCAGATAGGTCTCGCCGAAGAACATGACCTCGACGGCGCCCTCCAGGTCCTCGACCGTGACGGCGGCCCAGGGGTTGCCGTTCTTGCTCATCTTGCGCTGCACCGACGTGAGCAGGCCGGCCACGGTGACCACGGAGTTGTCCGGCCGGTGCTCGTCGGCGAGCAGCGACGCGATCGAGGTGTCGGCCGCTCGCTGCAGCACGTGCTCCAGGCCCGACAGCGGGTGGTCGCTCACGTACAGGCCGAGCATCTCGCGCTCGAACTGGAGCTTCTGCTTCTTCTCCCAGTCCGGCAGGTCCGGCACGTCGACGGAGAAGCCCATGCCTTCGTCGTCGGCGCCGCCGCCGAAGTCGGCGAAGAGGTCGAACTGGCCCTCGGCCTCCTTGCGCTTCACGCCGATCACGGAGTCGACGGCCTGCTCGTGGATCACGAGCAGCGAGCGCCGGGTGTGGCCGAGCGAGTCGAACGCGCCGGCCTTGATGAGGGACTCGATGGTGCGCTTGTTGCAGACGGGGGCGGGGACCTTGTCCAGGAAGTCCTGGAAGGACGTGTAGCTGCCCTTCTCCTCGCGCGCCTCGACGATCGCGTCCACGACGTTACGGCCCACGTTGCGCACACCGGTGAGCCCGAACCGGATGTCGCCGCCGACCGCCGTGAACTTGGCGGCGGAGTCGTTGACGTCCGGCGGGAGCACCGTGATGCCCATGCGACGGCACTCGTTGAGGTAGAGCGCCATCTTGTCCTTGTTGTCACCCACCGACTGCAGCAGGCCCGCCATGTACTCGGCCGGGTAGTTCGCCTTGAGATACGCGGTCCAGTACGCGACGAGGCCGTAGCCCGCGGAGTGCGCCTTGTTGAAGGCGTAGCCGGCGAACGGGACCAGGGTGTCCCAGACCGCCTTGATCGCGGCGGCGCTGTAGCCCTTCTCCTTGGCGCCCTTCTCGAAGTTGACGTACTCCTTGGCCAGCACCTCGGGCTTCTTCTTGCCCATCGCGCGACGGAGCAGGTCGGCCTGGCCGAGCGAGTAGCCGGCCATGATCTGGGCGGCACGCTGGACCTGCTCCTGGTAGACGATCAGGCCGTAGGTCTCGTCCAGGATCTCGGCGAACGGCTCGACCACCTCGGGATGGATCGCCTCGATCTGCTGCTGCCCGTTCTTGCGCAGCGCGTAGTTGATGTGCGAGTTCATGCCCATCGGCCCGGGCCGGTACAGGGCGATGACGGCGGAGACGTCCTCGAAGTTGTCGGGCCGCATCTGCCGCAGCAGGGACCTCATCGCCCCACCGTCGAGCTGGAACACGCCGAGCGTGTTGCCGCTGGCGAGCAGGTCGTAGGTCGGCTTGTCGTCGAGCGCGACCTTCTCGATGTCGATCGGGTCCTTGCCGTTCATCACGATGTTCTCGAGCGCGTCGTCGAGGATCGTGAGGTTGCGCAGGCCCAGGAAGTCCATCTTGATCAGGCCGAGGCCCTCGGACGTCGGGTAGTCGAACTGCGTGATGATCGCGCCGTCCTGCGGGCGCTTCATGATCGGGATGATGTCGATCAAGGGCTCGCTCGACATGATGACGCCGGCCGCGTGCACGCCCCACTGCCGCTTCAGGCCCTCGATACCGCGGGCGAGCTCGACCACGCGCTGCGCCTCGGGGTCGGCCTCGTGCACCTGGCGGAACTCCGCCGCCTCCGAGTACCGCTTGTCCTTCGGGTCGAAGATGCCGCTGAGCGAGATGTCCTTGCCCATGACGGCGGGCGGCATGGCCTTGGTGAGCTTCTCCCCCATGGCGTACGGCATGCCGAGCAGCCGCGCGGAGTCCTTGAGGGCCTGCTTGGCCTTGATGGTGCCGTAGGTGACGATCTGGGCCACGCGGTCGTCGCCGTACTTCTCCGTGACGTACCGGATGGCCTCACCGCGCCGGCGCTCGTCGAAGTCGACGTCGACGTCGGGCATGGAGACGCGCTCCGGGTTGAGGAAGCGCTCGAAGATCAGGCCGTGCTCCAGCGGGTCCAGCTCGGTGATGCCCATCAGGTAGGAGACCATCGACCCGGCGGCCGAACCACGGCCCGGGCCCACCCGGATGCCCTGGTCCTTGGACCAGTTGATGAAGTCGGCGACCACGAGGAAGTACCCCGGGAAGCCCATCTGGATGATGACCTCGACCTCGTAGTCGGCCTGCTTGCGCACCGCATCCGAGTAGCCGTTCGGGTACCGGCGCAGCAGGCCCGCCTCGACCTCCTTGATGAACCAGGAGATCTCGTCCTCGCCGTCCGGCACGGGGAAGCGCGGCATGTAGTTGGCCGAGGTGTCGAACGAGACCTCGCACTGCTCGGCGATGAGCAGCGTGTTGTCGCACGCCTCGGGCAGCTCCTTGAAGACCCTGCGCATCTCGGCGGCGGACTTCACGTAGTAGCCCGAGCCGTCGAACTTGAACCGGTTCGGGTCGTCCAGCGTGGAGCCGGAGTTGATCGCCAGCAGCGCCTCCTGGCTGGTCGAGTCCTCCTCGCGCACGTAGTGCAGGTCGTTGGTGGCGACGAGCTTGGCGCCGATCACCTTGGACAGCTCAAGGAGCTCCTTGGTCACCCGGGTCTCGATGTCGAGCCCGTGGTCCATCAGCTCGACGTAGTAGTTCTCCTTGCCGAAGATGTCCTGGAGCTCGCCCGCCTGGCGGACCGCCTCGTCCCACTGGCCCAGCCGGAGCCGCGTCTGGATCTCGCCCGACGGGCAGCCGGTCGTCGCGATGAGCCCGTCGGAGTACTTCTCCAGCAGCTCCCGGTCCATGCGGGGCCACTTGCCCATCTGGCCCTCCAGAGAGGCCAGGGAGGACGCCCGGAACAGGTTGTGCATGCCGGTGTTGTTCTTGCTCAGCAGCGTCATGTGCGTGTAAGCACCACGCGCCGAGACGTCGTCCGACTCCTGGCCCGCCTCGCCGTAGCGCACGCGGGTCTGGTCGAACCGGCTGGTGCCCGGCGTGATGTACGCCTCGACGCCGATGATCGGCTTGATGCCCGCCTTCTGCGCCTGCGCCCAGAACTCGTGCGCCCCGAACAGGTACCCGTGGTCAGTGGTCGCGATGGCGTGCTGCCCCTGCCGCCCGACCTCCTCCATGAGGTCGCCGATTCTCGCCGCGCCGTCCAGCATCGAGAACTCGGTGTGGACGTGGAGGTGGACGAAGTCGTCGCTCTTCGAGGCGGTGGCGGAGGGCATGTCCAGATCTTAGGCACGGGACACTGACACTCCGACGACAAACGCCGAGCGGAACCTCACATCACGTGTACGCGCCCCGCACGACCTCGAGAGCGGCCTCCAGGTCGGCCGGGTACGGCGACTCCACCTCGACCCAGCGCCCCGTGACCGGGTGCTCGAAACCCAGCCGGTGGGCGTGCAGCCACTGCCTGGTCAGCCCCACCCTGGAGGCCAGCACCGGGTCCGCGCCGTAGGTCAGGTCGCCCACGAGCGGGTGCCGCAGCGCCGCGAAGTGCACGCGGATCTGGTGGGTGCGCCCGGTCTCCAGGTGCACCTCGAGCAGCGACGCCGCGGACAGCATCTCCAGCGTCTCGTAGTGCGTCACCGACGGCTTGCCGTCCGCCGTGACCGCGAACTTCCAGTCCGAGCTGGGGTGCCGCCCGATGGGAGCGTCGATGGTGCCCGACGTCGGGTCCGGGTGCCCCTGCGCGAGCGCGTGGTAGACCTTGTCGACCGTGCGCTCCTTGAAGGCGCGCTTGAGCCCTGTGTACGCGACCTCCGACTTGGCCACGACCATCAAGCCCGAGGTGCCGACGTCGAGCCGGTGCACGATGCCCTGCCGCTCGGCAGCGCCCGACGTCGAGACGCGGTAGCCCGCGGCGACCAGCGCGCCGACCACGGTGGGTCCGGTCCAGCCGGGCGACGGGTGCGCCGCCACGCCGACCGGCTTGTCGATCACGACGAGGTCGTCGTCGTCGTAGACGATGCCCATGCCCGGCACGGGCTCGGCCACGACCTCGACGGCGGGCCGCTCCTCCGGCATGTCCACCTCGAGCCAGCCGCCCGCGACCACGCGGTCCGACTTGCCCACGGGCCGCCCGTCGAGCTGGACGGCGCCGGCCTCGGCGAGCTCGGCGGCACGCGTTCGGGAGAACC
>NZ_KI911665.1:76235-76555 GCF_000515355.1 Promicromonospora kroppenstedtii DSM 19349
GGGTTTCGCTCACGGGTGTGAGGCTACCCGGCCGATCACTTCAGGAAGTCCGGGACGTCCAGGTCCTCGGCCGAACGACGCGGGTTCTCGTCGTACAGCGGCGGCACCTCCACGCGCTCGCCCTGCTCGCGGCCGACGTCCTGCCGGTTGAACGAGCCCTGCACGACGACGGCCGGCTCGTCCAGCGTGCGCGGAACGTCGTCCGAGGTCTCGTCGTCGATCACGCGGGGCAGCGTGGACACGGGCGACGGCTGGTGCGTCGGCGGGACCGACGGCGGCATGCCGTTGACCCCGACCTGCTCGGGCGCGCGGCGGGCCTC
>NZ_KI911665.1:76655-78602 GCF_000515355.1 Promicromonospora kroppenstedtii DSM 19349
CGGGACCGGCGCCGTCGCGGGGCTGCGCGAGCCCGCCCCGACCGCGCCCGCGACCTGACCGAGCGCCCGGTTGTCCTTGCGCTCCTTGGGCAGCCCGCCGTCGAAGCCCGCCGCGATGACGGTCACGCGCACCTCGTCGCCCAGGGCGTCGTCGATGACCGTACCGAAGATGATGTTCGCCTCCGGGTGCGCGGCCTCCTGCACCAGGCGCGCGGCCTCGTGCACCTCGAAGAGGCCGAGGTCGCTGCCGCCCTGGATCGAGAGCAGCACGCCGTGGGCGCCGTCGATCGACGCCTCCAGGAGCGGCGAGGAGATCGCCAGCTCGGCGGCCTGCACCGCGCGGTCCTCGCCACGCGCGGAGCCGATGCCCATGAGCGCGGACCCCGCCCCCTGCATGACCGACTTCACGTCCGCGAAGTCCAGGTTGATCAGGCCGGGCGTGGTGATGAGGTCAGTGATGCCCTGCACACCGGAGTGCAGCACCTGGTCGGCCGAGTGGAAGGCCGCGATCGCGGACACGTTGCGGTCCGACATCGACAGGAGCCGGTCGTTCGGGATGACGATCAGCGTGTCGACCTCGTCACGGAGGTTCTCGATGCCGCTCTCCGCCTGGACCGCTCGCCGGCGGCCCTCGAACGTGAACGGGCGCGTCACCACGCCGACGGTCAGCGCGCCGAGCGAGCGCGCGATCCGCGCGACGACCGGGGCGCCGCCCGTGCCGGTGCCACCGCCCTCGCCCGCGGTGACGAAGACCATGTCGGCGCCGCGCAGGACGTCCTCGATCTCCTCCGCGTGGTCCTCGGCGGCCTTCTTGCCGACCTCGGGGTCCGCGCCGGCGCCGAGGCCGCGCGTGAGCTCCCGGCCGACGTCGAGCTTGACGTCGGCGTCGGACATCAGAAGGGCCTGTGCGTCGGTGTTGATCGCGATGAACTCGACGCCCTTGAGGCCGACCTCGATCATGCGGTTGACGGCGTTCACACCACCGCCGCCGATGCCGACCACCTTTATCACTGCCAGGTAGTTCTGCGGAGTTGCCACGTCGTCGCCTTTCGATTCGGGTCCCGAGTCCCGACTCTCGTCCCTCCCAAAGTCTCAGGTTGAGGTAGAGGGTTAGAGTTATGTCAGGTTGCTGCTGAGTTCGACGGTAGGTGTGCCGCCGTGGTGTGTCGAAGACATCGTCGCGCGTGTCGCGCAACGATGCACTCGAGAAATCACAGCGATGTTATTCCTGCTCGGTGCGTGAGTCGGTGCGCGACGCGCGCAGTACCTGACCGGCTCAGTGCGTGACCGGAAGGCCGGGCGACGAGACGTCGATGGTGGTCGCCGTCGGCTCCGCCCGCAGCAGCGTCTGGGCGACCTTCGTCTTGAGCGGCACCTCCGCGCCGCTCCCCCACCGGATCACGCGCCCGTCCGACAGCGTGGTGCGGACGTCGTCCTGGGTCGCCGCGCTCACGGTCTTGACGTCGGACGCGAGCTCGGCCGGCAGCGCGCCGAGCACCGCGAGGGCCGCGTCCAGCGCGCGCTTTCCCGCCCCGGCGTCGGACAGCGAGGTCACGATCGCTGGCAGACCCTTCGGCACCTTCTCGACCGTCGCGACGCGGACGCCCTCGGCGTCCATCAGGGCATAGACGTCGCCGGGCTGCGGCACCGCGGCGACCGGCTCGCGCGACGTGAGCGCCACCGCGAGCCCGTCCGGCCAGCTCCGTGTGATGCGCACGTCCTTGACCGCGTTCATCGCGAGGATCTCCTCGCGCAGGCCCACCGTGTCCAGGCGCGGCAGCGGCACGCCGGCCTCGGCGGTGACCGCGTCGCGCACCTCGCCGACGTCGACCGTGGTGCCCTCGCCCGTCACCCGGACCTGGTCCGGGTCGAGCGCGAACAACGGCGAGAAGAACGCCGCCCACACCACTCCCGCCACGACCGCGGCGGTGAGCGCGGTCCAGCCGA
>NZ_KI911665.1:78702-81256 GCF_000515355.1 Promicromonospora kroppenstedtii DSM 19349
GCGGCCGCTCCGTCGGCGTCGAGCCGGCCGTGGTCGGCGTCGTCGGCCCTGTCGTCCACCGTGACCAGGGAGGCCACGCGCGGCAGGAGGACCTGCTGGAGCGACCGCCCGGTCACGCCGAGGCCCGCCAGGACGACCCGCGCGTCGGCCAGGGGGGCGCGGGGCTCGACCGTGCCGTAGGTGTCGGCCTCGGTCACGAGGCCACCCACTCGGCGTAGAAGATGCCCATGCCGAGGCCCGCGAGCAGGCCGGCGATGAGCCAGAACCGGATCACGATGGTGACCTCGCCCCAGCCGGAGAGCTCGAAGTGGTGCTGCAGCGGCGCCATCTTGAACACGCGCCTGCCCGTCAGCTTGAAGGAGCTGACCTGGATCACGACGGACGACACGATGAGCACGAACATGCCGCCCAGCAGCACGGCGAGCAGCTCGGTACGGCTCAGGATCGACAGGCCGGCCAGGGCGCCGCCGAGGGCGAGCGAACCGGTGTCGCCCATGAAGATCTTGGCGGGGTTGGCGTTCCACCACAGGAAGCCGACGCAGGCGCCCGTGACGGCCGCGGCGACGATCGCGAGGTCCTGCGGGTCGCGCACCTCGTAGCAGCGTGGACCGGCGGTGGCCAGGAACTGGCAGGACTGGTTGAGCTGCCAGATGCCGACCAGCACGTAGGCGCCGAAGGTGATGATCGAGACGCCGGTGGCCAGGCCGTCCAGGCCGTCGGTCAGGTTCACCGCGTTGGACCAGGCCGAGACCAGCAGGTTGGCCCAGATCACGAAGAGGATCAGGCCCACGGTCGCGCCGGCGAACGCGAGGTCGAACTCGGTGTCGCGCAGGAAGGAGATCTTGGTGGACGCCGGGGTGCGCGAGTTCTCGTTGGGGAACTGCAGCGCGAGCACAGCGAACGAGATGCCGACGATGCCCTGACCGATCAGCTTGGCGCGCGCCGTCAGGCCGAGCGAGCGCTGCTTGCGGATCTTGGTGAAGTCGTCGAGGAACCCGACCAGGCCCAGGCCCGCCATGAGGTACAGCGCGAGCAGCGCTGACACGCTCGGCAGCCGCCCCGACACCAGCATCGAGGCCGCGAACCCGACGAGCGTGGCCGCGATGATGACGACGCCGCCCATGGTCGGCGTGCCGCGCTTGGTGAAGTGCCCCGTGGGGCCGTCCTCGCGGACGAACTGGCCGTAGTTCTTGTGGACCAGGAACCGGATGAAGACCGGAGTGCCCAGCAGGGCCACGAGCAGCGCCACCGAGGCGCTGACCAGGATCGCGATCACTTGTTGTTGTCCTTAGCGGTCAGAGCCATCGACAGGTGGTCGCCGAGCTCCCAGAGTCCGGAGCCGAGCGAGGACTTCACGAGCACGACGTCGCCGGGCTCCAGCGACTCGTCCAGCATTGCGCGGGCGGCGTCCAGGTCGGGCACGAAGATCGACTCGGACCCCCAGGACCCCTCCTGCATGGCGCCCTCATGGATGTGATAGGCGCCGTCGCCGACGACGACGAGCTGCTTGATGTTCAGCCGTACCACGAGGCGGCCGATCTCGTCGTGCGCGGCGCGCGCACCGTCACCGAGCTCTCGCATCTCGCCGAGCACCGCGACGGAGCGGCGGGTGCGCCCGGCCATGACCGCGAGGGTGCGCAGGGCGGCCTTCATCGAGTCCGGGTTCGCGTTGTACGCGTCGTCGATCACGGTGACGCCGTCGGGCCGCTCGGTGACGGCCATGCGGTGCGGGCTGCGGGCGGTGGCCTCGGTGAGCCGCTGCGCGACGTCGGGCAGGGACACCCCGAGGCGCAGGGCGACCGTGGCCGCGGCGAGCGCGTTGGTCACGTGGTGGGGGCCGACGAGCTGGAGGGCGACGTCGGCGCGCTGCTCGGTGTCGCCGGCCGGGGCGGCGCTCGGCACGATCCGGAGCGTGAAGCTGGCACGGCCCATGGCGTCGACCGTGATGTCCTCGGCGCGGACGTCGGCGGCGGGGATGGTGCCGAAGGTCTGGAGGGTCGTGCCGGGCGCGGCCTGGCCGGCCATGGCGGCGACGCGCAGGTCGTCCGCGTTGAGCACGACCGTCCCGCCGTCGACGACGCCGGAGACCATCTCGGCCTTGGTCTTCGCGATGGCCTCGACGCTGCCGAAGTGGCCCACGTGCGCCACGCCCACGGCGAGCACTACACCGACGTTCGGCGGTGCGATGCGCGTGAGGTAGGCGATGTTGCCGACGCGGTCGGCGCCCATCTCGGCAATCAGGTAGCGCGTGTCCCGCGTGACCCGCAGGACGGTCAGCGGCAGGCCGATCTCGTTGTTGAACGAGCCGGTGGGCACGATGATCGCGTTCTCGCCGCTCACCTCGGGGGTCAGCAGCTGGCCCAGCAGGTCCTTGGTGGTGGTCTTGCCGACCGAGCCGGTCACGCCCACGACCTTGGGCCAGCCGTCGCCGCCCTCGCGGACCGTCGCCAGGACGTACCGGGCGAGCTCGCCCAGGGCCTCCTGCGGGTCGTCGACGACGACGGTGGGCAGGCCGTCCAGCTCGCGGGCCGCCAGCACCAGCGCGGCACCCGCC
>NZ_KI911665.1:81356-84188 GCF_000515355.1 Promicromonospora kroppenstedtii DSM 19349
GGCGGCTCGCCGCCGGTGCCCTGCTCCCGCACGGCCGCGGCGCCGGTGCCCGCCAGGTCGTCGGGGTCGGGCGCGGAGGCGATGAGCAGCCGCGTGTAGGGGTGCAGCGGCTCCTGCGTCACGGACTCGGAGTCGCCTGTCTCCATGACCTGCCCCGCGTACAGCACGGTGGTGCGGTCGGCGAAGTAGCGCGCCGAGGCGATGTCGTGCGTGATGTACAGGACGGCGATCCCGAGCCGGTCGCGCAGGTCGGCCAGCAGGTTGAGGATGCCGAGCCGGATGGAGACGTCCAGCATCGAGACGGGCTCGTCGGCGAGCAGCACCTCGGGCTCCGCGGCGAGCGCCCGCGCGATGGCGATGCGTTGCCGCTGCCCGCCGGACAGCTCGTGCGGGAACTTGTCGACGTACCGCGTGGCGGGCGTGAGGTGCACGCGCTCCAGCAGCTCGGTCAGGGCCGCCTCCAGCTCGGCCCCGCGCAGCGTGCCCCCGCTGGACTGGCGCCGGTGCAGGCGCAGCGCCCTGGTCAGGGTGTAGCGCACGGGGTGCACGGGGTTCAGGGAGGCGAAGGGGTCCTGGAAGATCATCTGCACGCGCCGCACGTACGCGCGGAAGGCCCGGCGGCCTCGCAGGCGGGCCTCGGCGCCGTCGAGCAGCACCTGCCCGCCCGTGATGGGGATGAGTCCGGCCAGCAGCCGGGCGACCGTGGACTTGCCGGACCCCGACTCCCCCACCACGGCCAGGACCTGGCCGCGGTGGAGCTCGAGGTCCACGCCGTCCACGGCGTGGATCGCCCGGGCGGGCGAACGGCCGCTGACGCGACCTCCGCCCGCCCGGAAGTGCTTGGTGAGGCCGTGCGCGGCCAGCACCGGTGTGCTCGTGCTCATCAGCCTTCCGCGGGCTCGAGGTTCATCAGGATCTGGGCGGCCTGCACCCCGGTGGGCTGGGGCTGGTTGTACGGGTCCTCCTCGGACGGCCAGCCCACGTAGTTCTGCGTCGAGTACTGCGCGGTGGCCGGGCGGGTCCAGATGGCGATGCCCGGCACCTCCTCGACGAACACCTTCTGCACGGTCTCCAGGGCGGCGGTGCGCGTGGCGTCGTCGGGCGCGGCGGCGTAGTCCGCGAGCGCCTCGGTGGCGTCGTCGTTCTGGAAACGGCCGAAGTTCCAGGTGGCCGGCTCACCGAGCTTCTTGTAGTGCGCGCCGTCCATGATGTCGGAGTACATGTCCCAGGGGGTGGCTCCGCCGTCGGTCCAGTGCAGGGTGGCCTGGAAGTCGCCGCCGGGGATGACGTCGGCGAACCAGCCGTCCTGGTTGACGGGGTTGACGGTGGCGGTGGCGCCGAGCTCGGCGGCGGAGTTCTTGATGAGGTCCAGGGCGGTCAGGTAGTCGTTCCAGCCGGCCGGGTTGACCAGCTCGAACGTGACCTTCTCGCCGTCCGGGTCCACCAGGGCGTCACCGTCCCACGTGTATCCGGCGTCCTCCAGCAGGGCGCGGGCGCCGTCGACGTCGACGGCGTACTCCTGGTCGGCGTAGTCGGCCGAGAGGAACTCCTCGCCGGCGGGCAGCGGCAGGCCGGTGACGCTGGTCAGGGCGGGGTTGACGCCCGAGGTGGCGACGTCGACGAGCTCCTGGCGGTCGATGACCATGTTCAGGGCCTGACGGAACGCCTTGTCGTCGAACGGCTTGGTCTCGTTGTTGAGGTAGAGCACGTCGATGCCGAGGCCGCCGGCGGCGTACTGGTGGTAGTGCTCGGGTTCCTGGGCGATGTAGACGTTCTCGAAGTCGGCGATGAACGTCCAGCCCCACTGCGCCTCACCCGTGGTCAGGGCGGTGGTGAGGGCGTTGTTGTCGTTGTACGACGAGTACCGGATCTCGGGAACGGCGGGCTTGCCGCCCCAGTAGTCGTCGCGCGCCACGACGGTGGCCGCCTGCGGTGTCCAGGTCTCCAGCGTGTACGGGCCGGTGCCGACGGGCTCTGGGTTGGTGTCGGTGGTGGGGTCCTCGACGTCGGCCCAGATGTGCTCGGGCACCATGACCAGGTCGTACAGCTTGGACTGGTTGACGAACTGGCCAGCGGTGAAGGTGACCGTGACGGTGGACCCGTCGGTCTCGATCGTGTCGTACGGCAGGGCGCCGGTGTTCAGCGCCTCGAAGTCCTTGCGGAGCTGGATGGAGAACGCGATGTCGTCGGCGGTGAACTCCTCGCCGTCCGACCAGGTGACGCCCTCGTGCGGCGTGATGACGGCCTCGGTGAAGTCCTCGTTCCACTCGACGCTGTCGGCGAGCCAGGGCTTCGGCTCCTCGGACGGCCGGGCCTGGTTGCGCATCATCAGCGGCTCGTAGATCGCGAAGGCGTAGCCGAGCGAGAGCGCGGACGAACCGGTGGCGAACGGGCTGTGGTTCTCGGTCTGGACGCCGTTCGGCATGCCGACGGTCAGGGTCTGACCGCCGCCCGCCTGGGTGGCGCTGCCGCCGCCCCCGCCGCTGCAGGCTGCCAGCAGCGCGACCGCTGCCGCAGCCGCCGCCACGGCGACGTGCTTGTGAATCCTCACGGTGTGCCTCCTTGCACTTGTCCCTCACGGGACGGATGGGGTGTGTGTCACTTGGTTCCGGCGCCGGGTTCCTCCCCGGGCCGGACGGTCAGCTCGTTGGTCAGGCGCAGGTCCGCGACGGACCTGCCGGTGCGCAGCCGGTAGGTGCCCGGCGGCGTGGTCCAGCCCTGGGTCTGCGGGTCCCAGACCTGCAGTGCCCGGGTGGGGACGGGGACGCGGACGGTCGCGCTGCCCATGGCGGGCACGTCCGCGACGGCGAAGCCGCCGAGCCACCGCACGGG
>NZ_KI911665.1:84288-88452 GCF_000515355.1 Promicromonospora kroppenstedtii DSM 19349
GGTCCTCCTTCGCTGTGTGGTGCGTGCTGGTGCGGTTCAGCAGGTGCTCGGGCGTCGGGCGGAGCCGGCGGGCGGCGCGCAGCCGGACCGAGGCCGAGCGCGGGTTGCGCTCCAGCTCGGCGGCGTCCGCCTCCTCCGCGCCCCGGGTGAGCGCCTCGAGATAGGGCCGGTGGGTCTCGGGCTCGACCGGCAGCCCCGGCGGGGCCGACGACGTCGTGCCCTGCGCGATGGCGCGCTTGACGATCCGGTCCTCGAGGGACTGGTAGGACTCCACGACGATGCGGCCGTCCACGGCGAGCACCTCTATCGCGGCGGGCACGGCGCGCTCGAGCACCTCGAGCTCGCCGTTCACCTCGATACGTAGCGCCTGGAAGGTGCGCTTGCCCGGGTGGCCGCCGGTCTTGCGGGTCGCGGCGGGGATGACGGCGCGCAGCAGGTCGACGAGCTCGCCGCTGCGGTCCCACTCCCGCTCGGCGCGGCGCCGGACGATCGCCCGCGCGATCTTGCCCGCGAACCGCTCCTCGCCGTACTCCCGCAGGATCCGCGCGAGGTCACGCTCGTCGTACGTGTTGAGCACGTCGGCCGCCGTCAGCTCCTGGGTGGAGTCCATCCGCATGTCGAGCGGCGCGTCCTGCGCGTAGGCGAAGCCGCGGTCGGTCTCGTCGAGCTGCAGCGAGGACACCCCGAGGTCCATGAGCACGCCCTGCACGGCGCCGCCGGCGTGCTCGTCGACCACCTCGGTGATCTCGTCGTACACCGCGTGCACCGGCGTGAAGCGGTCGCCGAACCGGGCCAGCCGGGCACCGGCGAGCGCCAGGGCCTGCGGGTCGCGGTCGATGCCGATCACGCGGGCGGCCGGGAGCTGCTCCAGGACGGCCTCGGTGTGGCCGCCCATGCCGAGCGTGCAGTCCACCAGGACGGAGCCGGGCTCGGCGAGCGCCGGGGCGAGCAGGTCCACGCAGCGCTGGAGCAGCACCGGGAGGTGGCGGTCGGCGGCGTCGCTGCCGGCGCCGGAGCGGTTGTCGGTCGCGTTCATCGGTGTCTCCCTCCTGCGTCGTGCCGGCCCTGCGTGGTGCTCGTCATGCGTGGTGCCTCGTGCTCGTGCGGGTACTTCCGGGCGGGCCGCCCGGTCAGGTCTCCCTCCGCACGGTTCCGGCGGCGGGGAAGTGCGCCGGATCCTGCGGGAGGAGGCCTGACCGTGCGGCCGGTCAGCCCACCTGTCCTAGAAGCTCAGCCCGGGGAAGATCCCCTCGGCCTGATCGATGTAGTCGGGTTCGGTCTGCTCCTGATATGTGGCCCAGGCCTGCGCGTCCCACACCTCCACGCGGGTACCGACCCCGATCACGACCACCTCTCGGTCGAGACCGGCGTACTCGCGCAGGTGCGTCGGGATGGAGACCCGGCCCTGCTTGTCCGGGACCTCGTCGCTCGCTCCCGCCAGGAAGTTTCGCGTGTAGTCCCGTGCTGCCTTGCTCGTCACCGGCGCCTGCCGGATCTGGGTGTAGATCTGCTGGAACTCGTCCATCGGGAGGAGGAAGAGGCACCGCTCCTGCCCCTTGGTCATGACCAGACCGCTGGACAGGCGCCCCCGGAACTTGGCGGGAAGGATCAGGCGCCCCTTCTCGTCGAGCTTCGGGGTGTACGTACCGAGGAGCAGACCCAGACCTGCGAAACCTTCCGCCATCGCAGTCATGGGCCGACACCTCCTTCCGCTCCCGCATACTCCACGCTACTCCACTTTCCACCACCACACTCGGAAAAACGATGGGGAGAACTGCCCAGCGACCCTCAATGTGCAGGTCAAAGAGGTAAAGAGCAGGTGGAGTAAATTCATGTCCGGCGTGGCGTGGAATGTCGGATCAGGTCGCGCGGGGCCGCATCCCGCCAGGCCTGCGCGACCTGGACGGACGTCGTTTCACCAGGGCGAAAGAAGCTCTCGGATCTGTGAAGACCGCGTGATGCACACAACAGAGTGCTTTACATCTCTACTAGGCTGGTCCAGCCGGGCGGGCGTTCTCGCCCCGGCTTCCGAACAGCGCGTACCCGCGCGAGAAACCGGCCTGACTCCCGGCCCGATGGAGGTCCCCCAGTGCACACGGAACCCACCACCTCCGGCCTCTCGGACCCTCGTTACGGCGGCGCGGCCGCCGCAGAGCCGGCGCCCGGCCCCGGCGCGCTCGACGAGCTCGTGGAGACCATGGCGCGGGTCCGCGGTGCCGTGGAGTCCGTCGTGACCGGCCGGCCCGGCCTGGCCGACATCACGCTCGCCGTCCTGCTGGCCGAGGGCCACCTGCTCGTCGAGGACGTGCCCGGCGTCGGCAAGACGACGCTCGCCAAGGCCGTGGCGCGCAGCATCGACTGCCACGTGGGCCGCATCCAGTTCACGCCCGACCTGCTGCCGAGCGACCTCACCGGCGTCAACATCTTCCGCACCGGCAGCCACGAGTTCGAGTTCCGCCCGGGCCCGGTGTTCAGCAACATCGTCATCGGCGACGAGATCAACCGCGCCTCGCCCAAGACCCAGTCCGCGCTGCTGGAGTGCATGGAGGAGGGCCAGACCACCGTCGACGGCACCACCCACCAGCTCCCCCGGCCGTTCCTCGTGGTCGCCACCCAGAACCCGGTGGAGATGGAGGGCACCTACCCCCTGCCCGAGGCGCAGCGCGACCGGTTCATGGCCCGCATCACCGTGGGGTACCCCGACGTCGACGCCGAGATGCTCATGCTCGACCGGCAGGAGGCCACCACGCCGCTGGCCCACCTGGAGGCCGTCACGGACGGGCGCACGCTGCTGCGGTTCTCCGCACTCGTCCGCTCGCTGTACGCCTCCCCCTCGGTCAAGCGCTACGTGGTGGGCCTCGTCGGCGCCACGCGCGAGCACCCCGGCCTGCGGCTGGGCGCCTCGCCGCGCGCATCGCTCCAGCTCCTGCGCGCCGCCAAGGCGATCGCCGCCATGGCGGGGCGCGACCACGTGCTGCCCGACGACATCCAGCGGCTCGCCCGGCCCGTCCTGGCGCACCGCCTCATCCTCACCACCGAGTCCCGGCTCGGCGGCGTGACGCCGGAGACGGTCGTCGACGAGATCGTGCAGCGCACCCCGGTGCCGGCGCTCGAGCCCGCCGACCGGCGTCCGTTCTGAGCGGCCAGGGCGGCAGACGCATGAAGTGGCGTGACACGCTCGCCCGGATCAGCCGGGTCCGGCTCACCCCCCGGGGCATCGGCGCGGCCTGCGTGGGCGGCGTCCTGATCCCCCTCGGGCTGGTGCTCACCCTGCCCGACCTGGTCGGGCTCGGCGCGGCTGCCCTCATCGCCGTCGCCGTGGCCTGGCTGGTCATCGGCACCCAGCGGCTCGAGTCGGGGCGCGGCGCACTGCACGTGACGCGTGCCGTGGCGCCCAACCCCGTGGTGCGCGACCGGACGGCGGACGTGAGCCTCCTGGTCGCCGCGCACCAGGCCTCCGGGGCCGCCTACGAGCGGCTCTCCCGCCTGCGGCTGTCCGAGCAGGCCGCGCACGAGCTCGCCGGGCACCAGGGCATCCGCGCCCGGGTGTCCGCCCGGGCCGACCGGATCGCCGTGCACTACTCGCTCACCCCGATGCGCCGCGGGCGCTGGTCGCTGGGCCCGCTGCTGACCACCCGGACCGACGTGTTCGGCCTGGTCCGCGCCACCCAGCCGCTCGGCAACCCTACGCAGGTGCCCGTGTGGCCCCGCACCGTCGAGCTCGCCGTCCGCACGCGCGCGGTGGGCGACGTCGACCACTCGGCCACGGGCGCGCGCCTGCAGTCCACCGACGACTCCGTGCTGCGCGAGTACGTCGCGGGCGACGACCCGCGCCGCGTCCACTGGGCGAGCGCGGCCCGCCGCGGCCAGCTCATGGTCCGCGCCGACGAGAGCGCCGGAGTGCGCCCCGTGACCGTACTGCTCGACCGCTCGCTGCTGCCGCACTGGCAGGAGTCCGGGAACATGCGCCGCCCCGCGGCCGTGGACGACGGCGAGTGGGCGGTCGAGCTCGCGGCGTCGATCGCCACCTCGTTCCTCGACGCCGGCCACCCGGCGCGCCTCGTGACCACGACCGTGGCCCCCAGCCTGGAGGGCGAGCGGTTCGCGACCACCCGGGCCAGCCGGTCCGCGCTGCTGGACGCCTGCGTCGACATCCGCGGCCAC
>NZ_KI911665.1:88552-90785 GCF_000515355.1 Promicromonospora kroppenstedtii DSM 19349
GCCGAGGACGAGCGCTACGCCCGTGCTTCCACGCCGCCGTCCGCCGCGGAGCTCGAGGAGCTCACGACGTCGGTCACGGCGGAGCTGACGGAAGCCCTCGCCCGCAAGCCCTGACCCTGGAGACATGACAGGAGCCGGGCCCCGAGGGGCCCGGCTCCTGTCTTGCCGGCAGTCCGCTCGCGCGGATCACCGGAAACGGTTGGCCGGCTAGCGGCCGCCCTGGTTGCGCCGGTTCTCCCAGCGCTCTTCGAGGCGGGCGAGGAAGCCGCCGGAACGACCTCCACCCTGCCGCTTGCGGGCCTTGCGTGCTGCCCCGGTAGGGGGCTGGACCGTGCCGTCTTCGCCGACGACGCCGACCGGACCCTCCTGCTGCTTCTTGCGCGGTCCGAGGAACGCGAAGACCACACCCGCGAACATGAGCACGAAGCCGATGGCCCCGAGCCAGGTACGCGACGTCGCTGCACCGACGACAAGAAGAAGCAGGCCGACGACGACGCCGGCCCCGGACAGCACATAACGGAGCGCGTTACCACGACCTGTGGACTGGAGCGTGTTCGCCAGCCGCGGGTCGTCTGACGTCAGAGCACGCTCCATCTGCTCCAGCACCCGCTGCTCGTACTCGGACAGAGGCATCGAGACCCCCGGATCTCGCAAAGGAACAGTGTCCCTCTCAGGATAGGACGACCCGGCCGTCGGTGGTAGTCGACATCCCGGGCATACCCATGACTATAGGGGCAGATCAGTAAGGATGCGTGCCGTTCTTGCGATGTACACCCAGGTCGATCGCCGTCTTCCCAAACTTCTCACGCACCGCGTCGAGCGCCAGCTCGGCCTCGCGCTGCGCCCCCGAGCGCGGATCGACCGCCTCCTCCAGCGTGGGCTGCTGGGCGGAACCGCCGCGTTGCAAGAGGTTTTCGCCGCGGACCCCCACCAGGCGCACCGGGAGGCCACCCAGATCGACCGCCGCGACGAGCTCGCGGGCCACCAGATAGATCTCCCGGGCGACGTCCGTGGGCCCGTCCAGGGTGCGGGAGCGGGTGAACGTCGCGAAGTCGCTCGAGCGCACCTTCACCGACACCGTGCGCGCGAGCACGCCCTGGTGCCGCAGCCGCGCCGCGACCCGGTCGGACAGCTCCAGGACCCGTCGGTTGACCGCCGCGGTGTCGTCCTGGTCCGTGCCGAACGTGGTCTCCGCGCCGATGCTGTGCTCGCGGTGCTCGGGCACCACGGGGCGCGGGTCGCGCCCCCAGGCGAGGTCGTGCAGGTGCGCGCCGCTCACCCGGCCGACGGCGGCCTGCAGGCTCGGCAGGTCGGTGTGGGCCAGCTCGGCCACCGTGGTGATACCCCAGGCGGCGAGCGACTTCTCCGTCTTGTCCCCCACGCCCCACAGGGCCCCGACGGGCAGGGTGTGGAGGAAGTCGACGGTCGCGTCCACCGGCACCAGCATCAGGCCATCCGGCTTGGCGTGCGTGGACGCCAGCTTGGCCACGAACTTGTTCCGGGCGATGCCCACCGAGGCGGTGACGCCGTGCTCGGCCTCGATGCGGCGGCGCAGCTCGGCGCCGATCTCGGTGGGCGGCCCCAGGCGGCGACGTGCGCCGCTGACGTCCAGGAAGGCCTCGTCGACGCTGATCTGCTCCACGAGCGGCGTGACCTCGTGCAGCAGCCCCATGACCGACCGGGACACGTCGCGGTACAGGTTGTGGTCGGGCCGGACCACGACGGCCTGCGGGCACAGGAGGCGCGCCCGCGTCATCGGCATGGCGGACCGGACGCCGAACGCGCGCGCCTCATAGGTGGCCGCCAGCACCACCCCGCGCTCCTGCCCACCGACGATGACCGGCAGACCCCGTAGCTCGGGCCGCCGGGCCAGCTCGCACGACGCGAAGAACGCGTCCATGTCCAGGTGCAGCACCGAGCAGCCGGACTCGTCCGACCCCCAGTCCCGCCTTGCCGCCGCTGACCGCGGCCCCTTGCTCACGAACGTGCTCCGTTCTTGCTGTTGCGCCTGTCAGGAGGCCTCGGGCACCAGGGACAGCCGCTGGGTCGCGAACCCGGCCTGCGGGTCCACGAGCATCGCGACCTCGTCCCGGAAGTCCTCGGCGCACGCGAGCAGCTCGTCCGCCCGTGCGGGCTCGACCTGCTCCGGGCGACCGGCGTCCACGGCCGCCCGCAGGGGCGCGCCGGAGGCGAAGTAGCCCGACCAGGCCGCGAGGTCCGGCTCGGCGTGCGC
>NZ_KI911665.1:90885-97915 GCF_000515355.1 Promicromonospora kroppenstedtii DSM 19349
CCGAGACGGCCTGAGCGGGCACGCAAGAAGGGCCGTGCTCCCCGAGGGAGCACGGCCCTTCTCACGAGTTACGTCAGAGCGGCACGACTGCTTCCGCCTGCGGACCCTTGGGACCCTGCGTGATCTCGAACTCGACCCGCTGGGCCTCCTCGAGAGACCGGTACCCGTTGGACTGGATTGCGGAGTAGTGCACGAAGACGTCGGCGCCGCCGCCGTCCTGGGCGATGAACCCGTAGCCCTTCTCCGCGTTGAACCACTTCACAGAACCCTGCGCCATGCTGTCCTTCGACCTTCCGTCCGGGATCCGACGGCGAGCCCGTTGCCCGCCCCCGTGCCGCAATGCTTTCCCGACTTGCTCACGACACGGCGGACGTGGCCTTGGTACGTCACTGCAACGTGCGCCAGTGTGGCATGGACCACTCAAATGTGCCACGGAACACGCACATTTCTGCCGCAGCTATGACACACCGGTCCGCGAAGTCACCTGGAACGGCGCTCACTCGCCGTTCTGCTGTGCGAGGAATCGCTCGAACTCCGCGCCGAGCTCGTCGGCGCTCGGGATCGGCGTGGTCTCCGCGAGCAGGCTCGGGCGGCCGATCGAGCGGGCGAACGCGTCGTACTGCTCCTCCAGCGCCTTGACCACGGCGGCGATCTCGGAGGACTCCGCGACCTGCTTCTCCACCTCGATCTTGGCGTCGGTCGCGGCCTCCTCGAGCCCGCCGATCGCCAGGTCCAGCCCGGTGGCACGCTCGATGTGCTGCAGCCCGACGACCGTGGCCGGCGGGTACTGCGACTGCGCGAGGTAGTGCGGCACGTGCACGGTGAAGCCGAGCGCGTCGTGCCCCGACTCGCCCAGGCGGTACTCCAGGAGCGCCGCCAGCGAGCCCGGCACCTTCACGCTGCCGAACCACGAGGTGTAGTCGTCGACCAGGCCGGGCCGGGTCGCGTGCGCCGTCAGCGACAGCGGGCGGGTGTGCGGCAGCCCCATCGGGATGCCCTGCACGCCCACCAGGAGGCTCACGTTGAAGCGCTCCACGAGCTGGGTCAGCGCCGCGACCACGCGCTCCCACTGCAGGTCCGGCTCGGCGCCGTGCAGCAGCAGGAACCCGGTGCCCTCGGCGTCGGTCAGGTGGTCGACGGCGAGGTAGGGGGCCTGGTAGTCGGCCCACCGGTCGGAGTCGAACGTCATGGTCACCCGCTTGGAGCGGTAGTCCAGCAGCTGGTCCACGTCGAACGTCACCAGACGCTCCACGCGGAACTCGTCGATCAGGTGCTCGACGGCGAGGTCGCCCGCGCTGCCGGCGTCCACGAAACCGCGGACGGCGTGCAACATGACGGGTCCGTCGGAGCTGCCGGGCACGCTGCGACCCAGCGTGCGCTCCACCGCTGCCTCGTCGACGTCGTAGATGCCCTGGGGGTCAAGCACGTGCGCTCCCTCGCTCGTCGGAGTACTGCCGAACACCCGATCCGGAAGGGTGTCTGCTCTGGTCCAACGCAACGGGGGCCGGGTGTCTTCCCGTTACGCCCTGAGCGTCGCGAGAAAGCCCGGCTCAGCGGCCGGGCAGGCGCACCACCGAGACGAAGAAGTCGTCGATCCGGCGCACCACGTCGATGAACCGGTCGAAGTCGACCGGCTTGGTCACGTACGCGTTGGCGTGCAGCGAGTACGAGCCGACGACGTCCTCCTGGGCGTCCGACGTGGTCAGCACGACCACCGGGATGTGCCGAAGCATGGGGTCGCCCTTGGCGACGGCGAGCACCTCGAGCCCGTCCATCTTGGGCAGGTTGAGGTCCAGGAGCACCAGGTCAGGGGTCGGCGCCTGGGCGTACTGGCCCTGCTTGCGCAGGAACTCCAGTGCGCTCACGCCGTCGCCGACCACGGAGACGTTGTTCGGGACGCGGTGGTCCTCGAAGGCCTCCCGCGTCATCAGGACGTCGCCCGGGTCGTCCTCCACGAGGAGGATCTCCATCACCTTCTGACCGCTCACGTTGACCACCCGGCCCGTACCTGTCCCATGAAGTCGGCATCGCCGGGCCCCCTCGTCGCGGCCCGCCGTCGGCCCTGGTCAGGCCGCCTCATTGAAGCGTAGTCGACTGCGCCCGTTCGGTCGAAAGGCGCCCCGTGCCGGGCTGGCCCTGCCGTCGGGCCAGGGTGAACCGCACGATGGTGCCGCCGCCGTCGGCCGGCTCGATCCAGATGCGGCCCTTGTGGTACTCGACGATCCGTTTGACCAGCGAGAGGCCGATCCCGGTGCCCGCGTACTGCTCGCGCGAGTGCAGCCGCTGGAAGATGACGAACACCCGCTCGGCGTACTGGGCGTCGATGCCGATGCCGTTGTCCACCACCGAGATCTCCCAGTGCGCACGCATGCTGCGCACCTCGATCCGCACGCTCGGCGGCCGGTCGGGGTCCCGGAACTTGAGCGAGTTGCCGATCAGGTTGACGAAGATCTGCTGGAGCAGCGCACGCTCGCCGTGCACCACGGGCATCGGGTCGTGCACGATCTCGGCGTCCGCGGCCGTGATCCGATCGGACAGCTCCGCGAGCGCCGCGGTCAGCACACCCTCCAGCTCGACGTCCTCGCGCGGGACGCCCGTGCGGCCCACACGCGAGAAGCTGAGCAGGTCCTGGATGAGCCGCTGCATGCGCTTGGCGCCGTCCACGGCGAACTCGATGTACTGGTCGGCGCGGTCGTCGAGCGAGCCGCCGTAACGCTTCTGCAGGAGCTGCGTGAAGCTCGCGACCTTGCGCAGCGGCTCCTGGAGGTCGTGCGACGCCACGTAGGCGAACTGCTCCAGGTCGCGGTTGGACCGCTCGAGCTCGCGTGCCTGCTCGCTCAGCAGGGTGTGCGCGTTCTCGACCTCCTGGTGCGACAGCCGGATCTCCTCCACCTGGTGCACCAGCTCGCGGCGCATGGTCTCCACGTGCATGGCCAGCAGGGCGACCTCACCCGTGCCGGCGGGCCGGATCTCCCTCCCGAGCACGCCGCTGCTGACCACGCGGACCGCGGCGGTGAGCTCCGTGAGCGGCCGGATCACCCATGACTCCAGGGCGAGCCACATCATGGTGCCCATCAGCACGACCACGAGCACGAGCGTCGCCACGGCGCCCAGCAGCAGCCGCTCCCAGACGGCGCGGGTGTCCACGACCTCGTCGCGCTGCGCGCTCAGCTCGGCCAGGTACCGGGAGACGGCGTCGTTGGCGGCCTCGTACAGCGCGTCGCCCCGCGCGATCGGCGGGGCGGTGCTCAGCAGCTCCATCTGGCAGGCCATCTGGCCGGCCGGTGCTGCCTCGACGGCCGCGACCACGGGCTCGGCGTACTCGTCGAACCAGGCGTCGGTGCGGCGCACGGCCTCCTCGTAGGCCTGCAGCACCTCGGCGTCCGAGGCCAGCGCGCGGCGCTCGACGTCGGCCAGGAGCATGATGCGGCCGCTCGCCCCGACGGCGCGGGTCCAGGGCTCCAGCGCGGCCTCGTCGCAGGTGGCGCGGTAGGCGCTCACCGACGCGTCGGCGTCGGCGAGCGCCACGGAGGCCCGCTCGCCGTCGACCAGGGCTCGGTAGTAGGGGCCGTCGGCGCGGGCGTCCAGGCTGCGGGACTGGACCAGGGCGAGCACCGCCACCGCGAGCGCCAGCACGAGCATGGCCGCGACGGCGCCGAGCAGGCGAGCGAGGCGGCGGCGCATCGACACACCGGTGAACCGGTGCTCGTCCGGCACTAGCGTCATGCCCGCGACCACTCCACCGAGTCGGCCAGGGTCGAGGTGCGCTCCCCCGGTTCGGTGGCGCCGGCGCCGGCCCAGCCGACGAACAGCAGCGCGGCGTCGTCGACGAGGGGGCCGCCGTGCAGGGCGCGCACGCGGCGCAGCACGCGGGTGACGACCTCGTCGGTGCCCTGGTCCATCTCATGCTCGACGACGCTGCGCAGGCCGTGCGCCCCGAGCCGCGGCATGCGCCCGTGGGCACTGGGCGGGAGGATCGGCGTGCCCTCGGGGTCGGCGCCGACGGCCGCCTCGACGAGCCCGTCGGTGTAGAGCACGGCGGTCCACACCTCGGGCAGGTGTACGCGGTGGGCGGTCCAGGTGCCCTCGACGGGGATGCCGAGCGCGCGGCCGCGGTCGGACGAGGACAGCTCCTCGCAGCGGTGGGTGGTGGTGGACTCGCCGGACGGCGTCTGCGGCACCACGAGCAGGGGCGGCAGGTGCCCGGCGAGGTAGACGTCCATGTGCGAGCGGTCGGGCGAGATCACGGCCTGGCAGATGGTGACGAACACCTCGGGCCGCCCGCGTTCGGCCAGGAGCACCCGTTCGAGCAGCGGCAGCACGTCGTCGGCGGGGGTGTCGGCCAGCACGAGCGTGCGCCAGGCGGTGCGCATCGCGGCGCCGAGCGCCGCCTCGTCCGGGCCGTGCCCGGCGACGTCGCCGATGACGGTGACCAGGGTGCCGTCGGGGCGTTCCACGGTGTCGAAGAAATCTCCGCCGAGCAGGCCGTTGCCGCCGGGCAGGTAGCCGACCATGACGGAGACCCGCTCGTCGGTGACGAGCTCCTTGGGCAGCAGGGCGCGCTCCAGGCGCGTGGTCTCGGCGGCGCGCACCTCGCTGCGGAACAGCGCGATCTGCTGGGCGGCCGAGCGCCGGCGCAGCGTGGCGTAGCGCAGGCAGCGGGCCAGCCCGTCGCCGTCCACCTCGCCCTTGACCAGGTAGTCGTCGGCGCCGTTGGCGACGGCGGCCGAGCCCAGGTCGTGTGCCGTGTTCCCGGTGAGCACCACGACGGCGGGCTGCACCGGCAGCACCTCGATGCCGGCCATGACGCGGCGCAGGGCGCCCAGCCCCTCGGCGTCGGGCAGGCCCAGGTCGAGGAGCAGGCAGTCCACGGCGACCATGGACAGGATGTTGAGGGCCTCGTCGACGGAGCGTGCGCGGTGCAGGTCCGCGCGCAGGTCGGAATCCACGTCGGCGTCGGCAAGGAGCTCGCTCACGAGGAACGCGTCGGCGTCGTCGTCCTCGACCAGCAGCACCGATATCGGACCGTCGAGCCGGGCCGGGCGCGCCTCGGGGCCGGGCCCGCCTGAGGGCCTCGCAGGACCCGCTCCGCCCGGTGCCATGGCGGCGATCCTATCCAGCGTGACGACGCCCTGTCAGCGGACAGGCCGACGGGTGAGCAATAATGGTCGGCCGGTTGATTGCGACCGGAGAGAACTCGCGGGTGGAAGTCGGAGGCTCGCTGGTGAAACACGGAGGTAGGGCGTGACGGGAATCGCGGGCGAGCTGGCCCACGAGCAAGCAGTCGTCGACACGATGTACGTCCGCTTGGACACCCTGCGCGGCACCACCGCGAACCGGCTACGGAACGTGCGCCTGGAGGGCGCCTCCGGGACGCACCAGAACCGCAGCGAGCGCGACGCGTTCGCGACCATGTACGAGGACCGGGCCGCGCAGCTCGACGCGGTCGAGGACCGCCTGGTCTTCGGCCGGCTGGACCTGTCCGACGGTGCGACGAGGTACGTGGGCCGCATCGGCCTGACGGACGCCGAGCACCGCTCGATGCTCACCGACTGGCGCGCACCGGCCGCGGAGGCGTTCTACCGGGCCACGGCGCTGCACCCGGGCGACGTCCGGCGGCGTCGGCACCTGGTGACCAAGGGCCGCGCGGTGACCGGCCTGGAGGACGAGGTCCTGGACCTCGAGGCCGAGATCGACGCCGACGCGCTGTCCGGCGAGGGCGCGCTGCTGGCGGCGATGGCCCAGGGCCGTACGGGCCGGATGACGGACATCGTCGCGACCATCCAGGCCGAGCAGGACCGCATCATCCGCTCCGACCTGACCGGGGCGCTCGTGGTCCAGGGCGGGCCGGGCACGGGCAAGACCGCGGTCGCGCTGCACCGCGCCGCCTACCTCTTGTACGCGCACCGGCGCCTGCTGGAGCGCTCCGGCGTGCTGGTCGTGGGCCCCTCCAGCGCCTTCCTGCGGTATATCGACCAGGTGCTGCCCTCCCTCGGCGAGACCGGCGTGGTGTCCACCACGATCGGCAGCCTGCTGCCGGGGGTCCGGGCGACCGGGGTCGACGAGGGCCAGGTGGCCCGGCTCAAGGGCCTGCTGCTGTGGCGCAAGGTGATCCGCCGGGCCGTGCGGGCGCGCGAGCGCGTGCCGCGGCACCCGGTCGAGGTGCGGGTCGAGGGGCACGACTTCGTGATCCACCCCCGCGACGTCGCCGACGCGATCGCCCGCGCCCGCCGCACGCACAAGCCGCACAACCTGGCGCGCGCGTCGTTCGTGCGCGACATGCTCGGGCGGCTGGCCGACCAGTACCGCGACTTCGACGGCGCGCCGCTGTCGGCCGAGGACCGCGCCTCCGTGGTCGAGGACCTGCGCTCCGACCGCGACGTCCGCGTGGCGCTCAACATCGCCTGGCTGCCGATCACGCCGGAGCGGCTCGTCTCCGACCTGTACGCCAAGCCGCACCGGCTGGCCGAGGCCGCGCCGGAGCTGTCCGAGCGCGAGCGACGCCTGCTGGCCCGCGACCCGGGCGCGCCGTGGACCGAGTCGGACGTACCGATCCTGGACGAGGCGTACGAGCTGCTGGGCGAGGACGACTCCCTGGCGCGGGCCGAGGCCCAGCTCCGCGAGGCGGAGCGGGCCCAGGAGCTCGAGTACGCGCGCAACGTGCTCTCCGCCACGGGCGCGGGCGGCGGCCTGGTCGACGCCGAGACGCTCGCCTCCCGCTTCGCCGCGAGCGGCCCGTCGCTCACGACGGCGGAGCGCGCCGCCGCGGACCGGTCCTGGACCTACGGCCACGTGGTGGTCGACGAGGCGCAGGAGCTGTCCCCGATGGCCTGGCGGGCGCTGGTGCGCCGGGTGCCGACGCGCTCGATGACCATCGTCGGCGACGTCGCCCAGACCTCGTCGGCGGCCGGTGCCCGCAGCTGGGACCGCATGCTCACGCCGCTGCTGCGCGACGGCTGGCGGCTCGCCGAGCTCACCGTCTCCTACCGCACGCCGGCCACCGTGGCCGACACCGCCCAGCGGGTCGCGC
>NZ_KI911665.1:98015-98646 GCF_000515355.1 Promicromonospora kroppenstedtii DSM 19349
GGCCGCGCGGATCGCCGCGAGGTGCGCGTGCACGAACCGGTCCCCCGGGTCGGCGGAGCGCGCCGCCTCGGCGAGCTCCGCGTCCGCCTTGCGCAGGAGCGCACTGACCCCCGGCGGGACGGCGCGCGGCACGAGCATGCGTGCCGAGACCACGTCCCGACCGCCCTGAGACTGCATGGTGCCCATCTCGAACCTCCGATCGAACCCCTTGTGCGACACTATCGAACATACGTTCTATCCTGTCAAGCGGGCCGCTGGTCCGGGAGAGACTGTCCTCATGGCCCGCCGCTCCGCCCGACGCCGCCCATCCTCCTCCGCACCACTGACACTCCCCGCCGAGCTGCCCGTCGGCCCCGTGCCGATCAGCACCGGCACCGCCGAGGTGGTTCGCGACCCCGACTTCCCGCAGCGGGTGACGCTGCACGTCAACGGCGTGCCGAGCTCCAGCCTGGACCTCGCCGACCCCGGTTTTCTCGACTTCGAGTACATGCAGCAGATGGCCGCGTTCGTGGCGCTCCTGCCGCCCGGACCGCTGCGCGTGCTCCACCTCGGCGCGGCCGGCAGCGCGTTCGCCCGGCACGTGGAGCACGAGCGGCCCGGCTCCCGCCAGCTCGGCGTCGACCTGGACCCG
>NZ_KI911665.1:98746-108199 GCF_000515355.1 Promicromonospora kroppenstedtii DSM 19349
CGTCGGCTCCGAGGAGGCCGGCCGGCTCGCGGCCCAGCGTCCGGAGGACGCGCAGGTGACCGTGCTCAGCCCGCGCGAGACCAAGGGCCTGGAGTTCGACGCCGTCGTGCTGGTGGAGCCGGCCGCGATCGCGGAGGGCGCCGGGGGCACCAGCGACCTCTACGTGGCGATGACCCGGCCGACGCAGCGCCTGGTGGTGCTGCACGCCCGCGACCTGCCCGAGGGGTTCTGACCGCGAGGCCACGTCCACCTGCCGTCCCAGCAGGCGGGACGTGGCCCCCATCCGTTTGTCGCTCGCCCGCACCCTGGCGCACCATGGGTGCGTGCAGCGAGCCCTTCTCCTCGAGAACGTCCACCCCACCTCCGTCCCGATCCTCGAGTCGGCCGGGTACGAGGTCGACTACCGCAAGGGAGCCCTCGACGAGGACGAGCTGATCGCCGCCCTCGACGGTGTGCAGCTCCTCGGGATCCGGTCCAAGACCGAGGTGACCGCGCGGGTGCTGGCCGAGTCCGACAGCCTGGTCGGCGTGGGTGCCTTCAGCATCGGCACCAACCAGATCAACCTGACGGCGGCCGCCCACCGCGGCGTCGCGGTGTTCAACGCGCCGTTCTCCAACACGCGCTCCGTGGTGGAGCTGGCGATCGCGGAGATCATCTCCCTGACCCGCCGCATGACCGAACGCGACCGCGCCCTGCACGCGGGTGTGTGGGACAAGTCGGCGGACGGCTCGCACGAGGTGCGCGGCCGCACCCTCGGCATCGTGGGCTACGGCAACATCGGCTCGCAGCTCTCCGTGCTCGCCGAGAACCTGGGCATGTCGGTCATCTTCTTCGACACGGCCGAGAAGCTGGCGCTCGGCAACGCGCGACGCGTCGAGACCCTGGACGAGCTCCTGGAGACCGCGGACATCGTCACGCTGCACGTGGACGGCCGCTCCGGCAACGCCGGCCTGTTCGGTGAGAAGCAGTTCGACCGCATGAAGCCGGGCGCGATCTTCCTCAACCTGTGCCGCGGGTTCGTGGTCGACGTCGACGCGCTGGCGGAGCGCATCACCTCCGGACACCTGTCGGGCGCCGCGGTCGACGTCTTCCCGCAGGAGCCCAAGAAGCGCGGCGACGCGTTCGAGTCGGTGCTGCGCGGCCTGCCGAACGTGATCCTCACGCCGCACGTGGGCGGCTCCACCGAGGAGGCGCAGGAGGCGATCGGCCAGTTCGTGGCCAAGAAGCTGAGCGACTACGTGACGACCGGCTCGACGATGCTCAGCGTCAACCTGCCCAACCTCCAGCTCGAGCACACGGGCGTGGGACGCATCAAGCTGCTGCACCGCAACGTGCCGGGCGTGCTGGCCACCGTCAACCAGATCTTCGCCGACCACGGCGCCAACATCGAGGGCCAGATGCTCGCCACGCGCGGCGACATCGGCTACGTGGTCACCGATATCTCGGACGTGACCGAGCGGGGTGCGTCCAAGAAGCTCCAGGCGCTGGACGCGACGATCCGCCTGCGGATCCGCGACGCCTTCGAGCGCCCTGAGTTCCCGCCGGGACCGGCGGCCCGCTGACCCCGGCGGCCGGTGCCGGTGGTCCCACCGGCACCGGTCAGGCCGCCGGCCCGGAGACGGGTAGCGGCCGGACCCCGTCGATCGCGAGGGACACGAGCCGGACGGCCTCGTCCGCGGCGTCGGCGACCCCCTCGGTGACCAGCGACACGGCGTTGACGAGGGTCAGCAGGTCGACCATCGTGGTCTCGGGCCGCACTGCACCGGCGCCCTGGGCGCGCCGCAACAGCTCGCCGCCGGCGTCGAGCAGCATCGACCCGCAGCCCGCACCCGACGGCGGGTGGGGCGGGCCCATCATCAGCGAAGCAGCGAGACCGCGCGTGGTCGCGCCGTAGACCGCCACCGCCCGCAGCCAGGTCACGAGGGCCTCACCCGGGTCGTCGCTCGCCGCGAGCTCCCGGGCCTGGGCGCACAGCGCCTCGACACGGTCGTGGAAGACCTCCTCGAGCAGCGCCTGCCGGGTCGGGAAGTGGCGGTGCAGGGTGGCGGAACCGACGCCTGCCTGCCGGGCGATCTCCTCGAGCGACGCGTTCGCCCCGGACCGCGCCACCTCGGCCCCGGCGGCCGCCAGGATGCGGTCGTAGTTGCGCCGGGCGTCCGCACGCAGCGGTCGCACCGGTGCCGCCGGGGCGGCCGAGATCTCTGTCACACGAGCTCCAACCAGTGGTCGAGGCGAGTTTTCCTCCATCGTAGCCGGGCGGCTCGTTGACAAACGGGGTGCCCCTCCATATCTTGGACACAAGCGGGGTGCCACCCCATTTGAGTGATGGAGATGCTGATGAACGACGTGACCACTGCTGAGCCGCGCGTGGTGCTGGTGACCGGGGCGAGCTCCGGTTTCGGCCGGCTGACCGTGGAGTCTTTGGCCCGGCGCGGCCACCAGGTGTTCGCCGCGCTGCGCGGCGTCGACGACCGGAACGAACGGGCCGCCGCCGAGCTGACGACGCTCGCCGCGGACGAGCGGCTCGAGCTGCGGGTCGTCGAGCTCGACGTGACGGACCAGGCCTCCGCCGACCGCGCGGTCGACACGGTGCTCCGGACGGCGGGGCGGCTCGACGTCGTCGTCAACAACGCGGGCTCGATCTTCCCCGGACCGCTCGAGGCGTTCTCGGCCGACGAGGCGGCGCGCCAGCTCGACGTCAACGTGCTCGGCGCCCTCCGGGTGAATCGGGCGGCCCTCCCCCGCCTCCGGGAGCAGGGCCACGGGGCGCTCGTCCAGATCGGCTCGATCTCGGGCCGGGTGACCCTCCCGTACAGCGGTTTGTACGCCGCGAGCAAGGCAGCGCTCGGCAGCCTCACGGAGGCGTGGCGCCACGAGCTCGCGCCGTTCGGCGTCGAGTCGATCCTCGTCGAGCCCGCGCCCTACCCCACCAGCATCGGGAACAACGCCGTCTCGCCCGCGGACACGGCCCGACTGTCCGTTTACGGCGAGGGCATGGGGCGCTTCGTCACGGAGCTGACCGAGCGCCAGACCGCGACGCCGGAGGACCCCCGGGCGGTTGCCGACACAGTCGCCGCGCTCGTCGAGCTGCCCGGCGGCACCCGGCCGTGGCACGTCGTCGTCGCCCCCGAGGCCCAGCGCCAGGCCGTCGAGTCCGCCGCCCGCGCGGCGGACGACGCCGCCCGCGCCGTGAGCTCCGACATGGGCGTCGCCGCCTTCATGACCGCCGGTCAGCCGAGGACGGAGGCCGGGATCCTGTAGGCCGAGAACGCCTCGGCCACCTGCGCCTCGTCCAGGCCGTAGCGCTCCAGCGAGTACGCGTGCGGGCGGTGGCCGCTGCGGTCGAGGGCCGCGGCCAGGTTCGCGTCGTCCGTCGCGCCCCACTCCAGACCCAGGTTCTCGAACAGGCCGTGCACCACGGTCTCGGGGTCCTTCATCAGGTCGTCGTAGACGACGTCGATCACGGCGTCGTCGGGCAGCTGCTCGCGCAGGGCGACGGCGCGCTCCACGCCGCGGGCCGAGATGCCCAGCCACTCCTGGCCGATGCGCTCCAGGTCGATGCGGCCGGGCTTGATGTACATGACCTGCGTCGCCTCGGCCATGGAGCAGCCGGACGCGACCGTGGCGGCCGGCGCGCGGTGCGTCCAGACGAAGCGCGCCCCCGGGAACGCCGCCAGGATCTCCGGCATGCGCCACAGGTCCATGGGGTGCTTGAGCACCCAGCGGTCCGGGGCCTCGCCCGCGGCCATGATCTGCAGCGCGTTGCGCAGGAACCGGTAGTCCTCGGTGAGGTCGGCGTTCGCCACCCAGTCGAGATAGCGCGGCGCGGGACCCCACGTCGCGTACATCTCGGTGTGGGCACGCAGCATGAAGTCCTCCTCCTCGCCGTCGGCGACCAGCGGGTGCAGGTGCCCCCACACGGGGCTCAGCCTGGCCACCGTCGCGTAGCGCTTGCGGGCCTGCGCGATCAGCTTCTCGCGCTCCGCCTGCGGGCGCGGCAGGCCCAGGTTGTCCATCTCCCACAGCTTGGGGCCGCGGTTGCCGGGGTGCCGGGCGATCAGGTTGTACGTGAGCGTCGTGCCGGTGCGCGGCAGCCCGACGACGAACACGGGCGCCGTCACCGGCTCGTCCCGCACCTCGGGGCGGCTCGCCTGGACGTCGCGGACGATCGCGCGGTTGGTCAGCCGGGTCCGGATCTGGCTCTGCGTGCTCGACCAGCCCATGCCGCTCAGGTCGGGGTTGGCGGCATGGTCGGCCAGGAGCAGGCGCAGCCCGTCCAGCGCCGCGAGCTCATCGTCGCCGAGCGCGACGCGGCCGCTCTGGGCGTCGGCGAGCAGGCGCTCGAAGACGGCGTCCGGGTCCTTGCGGGTGCGCAGCCCGGGGGCGAGCAGCACGTTGAGAAGTCGAAGCAGCGGGGTGGCCTGGGGCATAGGGCACATCCTGCCCATCCGGCCGGGCAGCGACAAGCGACCTGGGGCGGCGGACCTGATCGTGACCTGCGGCATTGCTACTGGCAATGCCGGTCCGCTCGCGGTTAGCATCCCGAGCGAGGGCCTGTGCCCGGTGTCACGCACGACCCGGACCACGCCGCCCACGAGAGGGGAAACGTGACCGCATCACCGCCGTCGGGCCCAGCACTGCGGCTGGGCGACACGACCGCACGCACGCTGCTCGCGGAGACGACGTCGGCCGCCGACGCGAACGCGGTGTACGAACGGTTGCGGACGCGGTGGGGCTCGATCGCCCCGGTCGACCTGGAGCCGGGCGTCCCCGCCTGGCTGGTGCTGGGGCACTCCGCGGCGGTGGGCATGCTGCGCGACGACCGCACGTTCATCAAGGACCCGTCGATCTGGAACGGGCACGGCGCGGGCCTGCTCGGCCCCACCTCGACGCTGCACCTGGTGCTCGCCAAGACCCCCAAGCCCACCCTGGCCGACGCCGACGGCCCCAAGCACGCCCGCCTGCGCCCGCCGGTCGACGACGCGCTGGAGCAGATCGACGAGACCCGCGCCGGCGCCATCACGCGGCGGTTGTGCGGCATGCTCATCGACCGCTTCGAGGACCGCGGCCGGGCGGACCTGGTCGCCGAGTACGCCGCGGTGGTCCCGTTCCTGGTGCTGTCCGAGCTGGACGGCCTGGAGCCCACGCAGGCGCAGCGCCTCCAGGAGATCACCCGGGCGATCTTCGAGGCGGGGGCCGACGCCCGCGCCCTGACCGACGAGCTCCGGGAGATCGTCACGGGGCACATCGCGTACAGCCGCGAACGCGGCACCCGGGACATCGCCGGGGTGCTGTCGGTGCACGACAACTTCGAGCACGACCTGGAGCGGGCCCAGACCCTGACGGCGATCACCGCCGCCGCGACCGAGGCGCTCATGGCGTGGATCGCCCAGACCCTCGTGCTGGTGCTGAGCGACCCCCGGTTCTCGCACCGCATCTCGGGCGGCCGGCTGCACATCGACGACGCGCTCGACGAGGTGCTGTGGCGCTCCACGACCAACCCGAACCTCATGCCGCGGTTCGCGGTGCGCGACACCGTGGTCGACGGGAAGCTGATCCAGCGCGGCGACCCGGTGGTCGTGGCCGTGCACGCCGCCAACCATGACCCGCTGGTCCAGTCCGACGACCCGTGGGACACCGTCGGCAACCGCGCCTACCTGTCGTTCGGCGCCGGCGCCCACCGCTGCCCCGCGCCGCGCCTGGGCCGCGTGGTCTCGCGGATCGCGGTCGCCGAGCTGCTGCAGCGCCTGCAGGTCACGCTCGACGGCGACCCGGACGAGGTCGAGTGGGCCACCAGCCCGTGGATGCGGTTCCCGGCGCGCCTGCCGGTCACCTTCCCGTCGCCACGCGAGCAGGCGCCGCCCCGACCCCTGTTCCCGACGACGGCGCCGCCGACGTACTAGCGCAGACCCGCAGGTCAGCCCGTCGCACCCGACCCAGGTCGGTGCGGCGGGCTTCTTCTTGGCGCTCATCTCTGATTCGTTGTGTGATGTTCTGTTAACTCTGCCGCCGCGACATGTGACACGTTCCGGACGGCTGATTGACAGAACCGCACAGCATCGGCCATTGTTGCGGTCGCACCAGCCGCCCGCCCTCGACGACGAGGAACATCAGCGATGTCAGCTTCACAGTTTGAAACTCTTCAGCACACTAATTCACATTCGCCACCACGGCGGCTCACCGACGGTCAGTTCGCCCTGCTCCTGCTCCTGCCCGGTGGCGCCCTGCTGCTCGGCGTGGTGCTCTACCCGCTCGTCGCGGCGCTCGTGACGGCGTTCTTCGAGCAGAGCCTGGTCGTCCCGGGCCGCACGTTCGTGGGCCTGGCGAACATCGTCGACGTCCTGACCGGCGACTTCCCCCGGCTGCTGGGGCAGACCCTGGTCTTCACGGTCGGCACGACGGTCTTCCCGTTCGTCATCGGCTTCGCCCTGGCCCTCGCCCTGAACACCCGGATCCGCGGCGCCAAGGTGCTGCGCGGCCTCATGCTCATCCCCTGGCTCGTGCCCGGCGTCGTCGTCTCGTTCCTGTGGATGTGGATCTTCAACGCCAACTACGGCGTGCTGAACGCGCTCCTGGAGACGCTCGGCCTGATCGACGGGCCCGTGGCCTGGCTCGCGCAGCCCGGCACCGCCATGACCGCGGTCGTGGTGGCCAAGACCTGGCAGTCCTTCCCCTGGATGATGGTCATGCTCCTGGCCGGCCTGCAGACGGTGCCCCGCGAGCTGCACGAGGCCGCGGAGATGGACGGCGCCGGCACGGTCCGCCGTTTCTTCTCGATCACGCTGCCCCAGGTCAAGGGCATCGTCGGCCTGGTGCTGCTGCTGGAGCTCATCTGGAACTTCCAGCACTTCGACATCATCTACGTCCTCACCGGGGGCGGCCCGGCCGGCGCCACGCAGACGTTCGCGACCGCCGTCTACGAGACCGCCTTCCACGGGTTCGACCTCGGGCGCGCCGGTGCGCTCGGCCTGCTCTGGATGGTCCTCCTGATGGGCCTCGTCGTCGTGTACATCCGCTTCTCCGAGAAGGGAGAGGGCAAGTGAGCGCACTGACGCCGACCCGCACGCCCGCCCACCGTCCGCCGGCCTCGCCGGACTCCCCCGCCCCGGTCCGCAGGGTGCGCCGTGGCGCGCTGCGCTCCGAGCGCCGCGGGGTGCGGATCTCAGCCTGGGCCGCCGTGGTGGTCTGCGGCGGGTTCGCCCTGCTGCCGGTCTACTGGCTGCTCGCCACCTCGCTCACGCCGCGCGAGCAGGTCTTCGCCTACCCGCCCCGGCTGTTCCCCGCCACGCCGACGCTCGATGCGTTCGCCGCGCTGGCCGGCAACGAGCAGCTGTTCGTCTACCTGCGCAACAGCCTGCTGGTCTCGGTGCTCACCGCCGTGCTGTCCGTGCTGGTCTCGGCGTACATGGGCTACTCGTTCTCCAAGTTCCGCTACCGCGGGCGCCGGTCGCTCATGTACTTCGTGCTGGCCTCGCAGATGTTCCCGCAGGCCCTCCTGCTGGTGACGCTGTACTCGCTGTTCAGCGCGTACGGCCTGCTGAACACCTACACCGCGCTGGTGCTGAGCTTCACCACGTTCACGCTGCCGCTGTGCGTGTGGATGCTCAAGGGGTTCTTCGACACCATCCCCGACGAGCTCATCGAGGCGGCTCGGGTGGACGGCGCCTCGCGGCTGCGGATCATCCACGCGATCGTGCTGCCGCTGTCGGCCCCGGGCCTCATCGCCGCCGGGCTGTTCGCCTTCGTGCGCGGCTGGAACGACTTCATCTTCGCCCTCACGCTCGCCGGCCCCGAGAAGCAGACCCTGCCGCCCGGCCTCGTGAACACGTTCGTCGGCGAGGCGTCCACCGCCTGGCCCGAGCTCATGGCCGCCTCGCTGGTGGTCTCGCTCCCGGTGGCCATCGCCTTCATCGCCCTGCAGAAGTACCTGGTCGGCGGCCTCACCGCCGGCGCCGTCAAGGGCTGACGGCGCGGGGCGGCCACCGCCGCCAACCGCCGCAACCCCGCAGTCCCCGTACGCCCGACCCTCATCGTGGAGGATTCCCATGCCTGCCTACCCCGCCCTCGACACCACCACCCTGTCCCGCCGTCGCCTGCTGCAGCTGCTCGGCCTCGGCGCGGGCACGCTCACGCTGGCTGCCTGCGTGCCCGAGGCCGGCCCCGCCGCACCGCAGGCCGCGAGCACCGCGGCCGCCGGGGCCAGGACCGACTTCAGCTTCGCGTCCTGGTCGCTGACCGAGGAGACGGCCGCCCCGGCGATCCGCGAGCTGCTCGGCCAGTACGCGGACGCCAACGACGTCAAGGTCCGGGAGGTGTCCTACCCGTACAACGAGTACATCAGCCAGCTCACGCTGCAGGTCAAGGGCGGCCAGGTCACGGGCGCCGTACACGTGGACGTCGCGTGGCTCGGTTCGCTTGCCGCGCTGGGCAAGCTGCAGGACCTCGGCCCGCTCGCGCAGGGCGCGGACTACACGCAAGCGGGGCTCACGGCGGCGCAGTTCGACGGCGTGCAGTACGGGCTGCCGTGGAACATCGGCGCGATCGGTCTCATCGCCAACTCCGGCCTGCTGGAGCAGGCCGGGATCGGCGAGGCGCCCGCGACGATCGACGAGTTCGAGGCCGCGCTCAAGGACCTCAAGAAGCTCGGCGGCGGCGTGGTGCCGTACGCGGCGTCCACCAAGGCGGCGCAGCTCAAGGACGTGCTGATCTGGATGGAGACGTTCGGCAGCCCGCTGCTCGACGGCGGCAAGGTCACCATCGGCGACGACGCCAGCGTCGAGGCCGTCACCTGGTACAAGTCGCTCTACGACCAGGGCCTCATCGCGGCCGACGTCGACCGGTTCGACGCGCGGTCGCTGTTCGCGCAGGGCCGCGCCGCGATCTACGACGACGCGATCGTCGGCCGCGACGCCGTCGTCAGCGATTCGCCCGACAAGAAGCTGGCGGACAAGCTCACGGCATGGTCCCGCCCCGTGCTCGCGGCCGGCGACACCCCGCGCGCCCTGGTCTGGGGCGGCGCCCTCGCCGTCGTCCAGGGGGACGGCGCGGAGACAGCCGCCGACTTCGCGAAGTGGATGACGTCGGACGTCGAGGTCGCCAAGCAGTACTTCGCGGCGCGCGGCCTGCCGCCGGCCACCGAGTCGGCGCTGGCGCTGCCGGAGGTGGCGGACGACGCGTTCGGCGCGCAGTTCGCCGAGCGGATCACCGCCACGGCCACCACCAACCCGTTCTGGGTCTACCCGCAGTACGCCCAGATCGAGACTGTCATCGCCGAGCAGGTCCAGGCGGTGCTGGTGGGCAGCGCGGAGCCGAAGGCCGCCATGGAGAAGGCCGGCGCGGCAGCACAGAAGCTGGTCGACTGATGCGCCGGCCCCACAACCCTCGCCCCCGCGCCGTCACGGCCGCCCTCGCGGCGGCCGTGACCCTCTGCGCCGCCCTGCCCGTGTCGGCCGC
>NZ_KI911665.1:108299-108872 GCF_000515355.1 Promicromonospora kroppenstedtii DSM 19349
GGCCGGGACGCGCCGAGCTTCGAGCGGGTGCCCCGCGACGCCGCCGTCGTCTTCCCCGTGGCGCGGGGGCTCGGGACGCTCAACGCGGGCGTGGGCGCCCCGGACACGAGCGCCCGGCACGTGCTGCACGGCCTCGGGTCGGTCGAGACCTACACCGTGGGCCGCAGCGCCGTGGACCTGTGGCACGCGGCGTCCGCCCTCCTGGACGTACTCGCCCGGCGCGACGCCGCCCTCGGCAGCCTGCCCCTGTACTTCGTGGGCACGAGCTTCGGCGGCGGCATCGGCGCGCTGGCCGTGCCGTGGGACGACCGGTTCGTCGGCGCCACGCTGGAGGTGCCGACGTTCGGGCAGCACGACCTCCGCCTGCGCATGCCGTGCACCGGGAGCGGCGAGGCGGTGCGTCACCACGTGGCCGAGCATCCCGAGGCCCGCGCGGTGCTCGCGTTCCACGACGCGTCGGTGGCGGCCACGCACCTACGGGTCCCGACCCGCGTCGAGTGCGCCGCCTGGGACGTGCACGTGCCCCCGCCGGGCCAGTTCGCGGTCGCGGCCGGGGTGTCGCGGGCGTCGTCG
>NZ_KI911665.1:108972-113912 GCF_000515355.1 Promicromonospora kroppenstedtii DSM 19349
GGGCGGGCGCCCAGCGGCTGAGCGCGGTGACGGCGCCGACCGGCACGGACCAGCTCTACGTCACGGTGCCGAGCGCCGGGCAGCTCTTCCACGCCGCGCTCCCCCGCACGGGCGGTACACCGGACGGCACCACCGCGGCCCAGCTCGTGGCGGACCTGCGCGGCGAGGCCACGAGGATCAACGTGGCCCGGGGCGCGGACGTCACCGTGTCCTCGACACTGCGCGCCGACACCGGCGGCGAGCTCGCGGTGGACGGCTCCTGCACGGACGCCAGCCGGTGGATCTCCGCCCTGGACGACGCCCAGCCGGTGCTCACGGCCGGCTGGGGCACGCCCACCACCGTCGACACGGTCCGCGTGCGCAGCGGCTACAGCAAGGCCACCGGCACGGCCGACGTGCTGCGCGCCTTCGCCGTCGAGCTGCACACGGCCGACGGCTGGGTCCCGGTGGGCCAGGTCAGCGGCAACACGCAGGGCACGGTCACGCTCACTTTCCCCGCCACCACGGCCGACCAGGTGCGGCTGCTGGTCACCGACCCGTCGGCGTCGGCCACCGACGTCGCGCGGGTCTACGAGGTCGAGGCCCTCGCCGTCGACGACTAGTCCCGCCCCACCCCCGCCCCGCACACCCACCAGCACCAAGGAAACAAGGAGAACATGCGCACCCAGACGGTAGAAGCCGACATCGTCGTCGTCGGAGGGGGCCTCGCCGGCGTCTGTGCCGCCGTCGCGGCCGCCCGGATGGGCCGGCAGGTCGTGCTGATCAACAACCGGCCGGTGCTCGGCGGCAACTCGTCGTCCGAGGTGCGGGTGTGGGTGTGCGGGGCGACCGCGCACGGCAACCAGCGGTGGGCCCGGGAGACCGGGATCATCGGCGAGATGTACGTGGAGAACCAGTACCGCAACCCCGAGGGCAACCCGGTCTACTGGGACGACGTCGTGCTGGACACGGTGCGCCGCGAGCAGAACATCCGGCTGTTCCTGAACACCGACGTCCGCGAGGTGCGCGCCACGGGGCCCGACGACGCCCGGCGCATCGAGTCGGTGACCGGCTGGACCATGGCGTCGGAGATCCTGACGACGTTCACGGCCCCGGTCTTCCTGGACTGCACCGGCGACGGGCTCGTGGGGCACCTCGCGGGGGCGCGGTACCGGCTGGGCAAGGAGAGCCACGCCGAGTTCGGCGAGGAGTGGGCGCCGCCGGAGGCGGTGCGCGAGTTCCTGGGCTCGACGCTGCTGTTCTACACGAAGGACCTGGGGCACCCGGTGAAGTACGTGGCGCCCGAGAGCGCCATCGACATCTCGGGCACGCCCATCCCCGAGCACCGCATCATCCGCAGCGGCGACTCGGGCGCGCACTACTGGTGGATCGAGTGGGGCGGCGAGCTCGACACGGTCGACGACAACGAGCGGATCCGCGACGAGCTGCGCGGCGTCATCCTCGGCATCTGGGACCACATCAAGAACTCCGGGAAATTCGACGCCGACAACCTCACCCTGGAGTGGATCGGCAACGTGCCCGGCAAGCGCGAGTACCGCCGGTTCGTGGGCGACTACACACTGCACCAGGGCGACATCGTGGGCCAGACCGAGTTCGCCGACGGCGTCGCGTTCGGCGGCTGGTCCATCGACCTGCACCCGGCCCAGGGCATGTACGCGCAGGGTGCGGGCGCCCTGCAACGCTTCTCCGACGGCGTCTTCGAGATCCCCTACCGGTCCCTGTACTCCGTCAACGTGGAGAACATGCTGTTCGCGGGCCGCGACGTCTCGGCCACGCACATCGCGTTCGGCGCGGCGCGCGTCATGGCCACCTGCGGTGCCATGGGCCAGGCCGCCGGCACCGCGGCTGCCCTGTGCGTCGAGCACGGCACCACGCCGCGCGGTGTGTACACCGACCACCTGGACGAGCTGCGCCAGACGCTGCTCGCCTGGGACGCTCCCCTGGTCGGCGTCGCGAACACCGACGAGCGCGACCTGGCCCGCCGGGCCCGCGTCACCGCCTCCAGCACCGCGACCACCGTCGCGGCCCCCGTGGCCGCCGCGACCGGCGACCCCTACGACGACTTCGACGTGCACGACCTCGACGTCGACCTCGGCATCGCGCTGCCCGTCCACCCGCGGCTGGACAGCGTGGACCTGCTGGTCTCCGCCCGGAGCGACACGACGCTGCGCGTGGAGGTGTATTCCACCGGCAAGAAGCAGAACGTGGTGCCCGCGCACCTGGAGGCGGCGACCGACGTCGTCGTGCCCGCCGGCGACCACCGCTGGGTCACGGCCCACGTGCCGTTCGCCCCGGACACACCGCAGAACGCCGTGGTGGTGCTGCGCGCCAACCCCGACCTCGCCGTGCACACCACCGCGGCCCTCCCGCCCGGGGTGCTCACCCTGGTGCACCGCGTCGACAGCGACGACCAGAACGTGCAGATCAGCACCGACGAGCTGCTCGTGCAGTGGCCCACCAAGCCGCTGCGCGGCCGGTCGGTCGTCTTCCGGTCCGCGCCGGAGACCCGTGCCCTGGCGCCCGAACGCGCCACCGGCGGGTACCACCGCAACCACGGCGGGCCGAACATGTGGGCCTCGGCGCCGCTGTCCCCGGGGCGCGACGAGTGGCTGCGCCTCGACTGGGACGAGCCCGTCACGCCCGGCGAGGTGCGGGTCGTGCTCGACGACGACCTCGACGTCGAGCTGAACACCCTGCACCACCACCGCACCCCGCACGAGGTGCTGCCCACGCTGGTGCGGGACTACCGGGTCGAGGTGCTGCCGGCCGGCGACCAGGAGTGGGTCCCCGTCGCGGCCGTCACCGACAACCGGCAGCGGCTGCGCGTGCACCCGCTGCCCGACGACGTGGGCGCCGTCCGCTCCGCGCGCCTCGTGGTGGCCGCCACCAACGGCGCCGAGCAGGCCCGCGTGGTCGCGTTCCGGGTCCAGGAGCGATGATGCCCGTCGTGTCGCCGGCCCCCCGCCGCCGGGCGGGCACCACTACGCTGTCGGTCGTGCACAGGAAAGAGCGCACCGGGATCGTGGCGCTCGCCGTGCCGGACCTGGAGGAGCCGTACTTCGCCGAGCTGACGGCGCTGCTGGTGCGGCGCGCGGACCAGCGCGGCCTGTCGGTGCTCATCCAGCAGACCGCCGGCGACCACGAGCGCGAGGTCAACGTCGCCAACGGCATCGGCCTGCCCCCGACGGACGGGCTGATCCACATCCCGCGTGCGCTGTCGGTGGCCGACCTGACGCGGCGCGCGACGCCCGGACCGCTCGTGCTGCTGGGCGAGCACATCCTGGTCAGCCCGTTCACGCACGTCACCATCGACAACCGGGCCGCGTCGTACGCCGCGACGGAGCACCTGGCTCAGGTCGGCTGCGCCCGGGTGGCGTACGTCGGCACCCGGGACGCGCGCCCGTCCGACGCCGCCGACCGGCGGTACACCGGCTACCGGGACTCCGTGGCGGCCCTGGGGCTCACCCAGGACCCGGACCTGGTGGCGCAGGTCGACGCGTTCACGCCCGACGAGGGCCTGCGCGCGGTCGCGGACCTGGTGCGGCGCGGGGTCGCGTTCGACGGCCTGGTCTGCGCGAACGACTCGGTGGCGTTCGGCGCGCTGGTCGCGCTGCAGGCCGGCGGGCGGCGTGTGCCCGACGACGTGGCCGTGGTGGGCATCGACGACGTGCGCGGCGCGCGGTTCACGGTGCCCGCCCTCACCTCGGTCGCCCCGGACAAGGAGGCGCTGGTCGAGCGCGCGCTGAGCGAGCTGGAGCGGCAGATCGCCACCCCGCCCGGCGGCAACCTGCCCGTGGAGCACGTGGTGGTCGGGGCGCGCGTGGTGCCCCGGGCCAGCACGGCCCGGTGAGTCCGGCCCTCGGGTCAGTCCTCCGGCACGACGACGAGCTCGCCGACCTGGTCCGCCAGGGTCGCGCGCGCCGCCGCGTCCAGGCCGTCGTCGACCACCAGCCGCTCCACGTCGCGCAGGTCCACCACGGTGGTCAGCCCGACGACGCCCCACTTGGAGTGGTCGGCGAGCACGACCGCCCGGCCGCCGGCGGCGAGCAGGGCGCGGTCGGTCTCGGCCTCCAGGAGGTTGGGCGTGGTCAGGCCGGCCTGCAGGTCGATGCCGTGGGCGCCGAGGAACGCGATGTCCAGGTGCAGGTGCTCCAGCGAGCGCACCGCGACGGGGCCCACCAGGGAGTCGGACGGCGTCCGGACGCCGCCGGTCAGCACCACGGACTGGGTGTACGGCTCGTCGGACCGGTCGGGACGGCGGAACACCTCGGCGACCGGCAGGGAGTTGGTCACCACGGTGAGCTCCGGCACGTCCCGCAGCTCCTGGGCCAGCACCCACGCCGTCGTGCCGCCGGACAGGCCCACCGCCATGCCGGGCTCGACCCAGGCCGCGGCGTGCCGCGCGATCACGCGCTTCTGCTCGACCTGGTGGTGCATGCGCGTCACGAAGGTGCGGTCCTGCCGCGTCGTCTCGCTCTGCCGTGCCGTGGCGCCGCCGCGCACCTTGTCGAGCTTGCCGTGGTCGGCGAGCACGTCGATGTCGCGGCGCACCGTCATGGCGCTCACCCCGAGCTCGTCGGCGAGCTCCGCGATGCTCGCGGCGCCGCGCCGGGCGACCTCCTCGACGATCCGTGCCCTGCGCTCGGCGACCAGCACACCTACCCCTTTCGACGACCGGCTCAGTGTGCCACGAGCCACGCGCCGCGCCGTCGAACCGCGCCCTGCCCGAGGAGCTCCACGTGACCGCTACCGCACCCGCCGGCCTGCCGAGCCCGTACGACCGGTGGTTCCCCGGCAGCCCGATCGACGGCACCTACGGGTACGACCGGGACGCCCTGCTCGGTGTGGAGCCGGCCGCCGAGCCGGACGGCTTCGCCGACCTGTGGCGCTCCTGGTACGCGGCGGCGCGCGACGTCGCGCCCGCCGTGGTGGCCGGGCCC
>NZ_KI911665.1:114012-116279 GCF_000515355.1 Promicromonospora kroppenstedtii DSM 19349
CGCGAGCTCGCCGCCAGGGGCGCCGGCGAACCCGGCGCTCCCCTGGTCGCCGAGCTCGTGGACGCCGTACCCGACGATGACGCCGACGTGCCCGACCCCGTGCGCACCGGGGTGCGGGGCGTGGTGCGGTGGCTCGACGGTCTCGTCGACCGCGCGTGGGCCGCGTGGCTGGTCATCGGCCTGCTCCTGCTCGTCGGCGCCGCGGAGGCGACCGTCGGCATGCGAGTCCTGGCCGGGCAGGTGACCGGGGTGCCGGCCTGGACGGGCGCCGCGATCCTCGGTGCCGTCGGGGTGTCCGTCGTGCTGCTCGTCGTCGGCGTCGTGGTCGGCCGGCGCAACCACCTCCAGGGCGCCGTCTGGGTGCGCCGCGCCGTGCTCGTGAGCCTGCTGTTCACCCAGCTCCTGGTATTCCGCGCAGTGCGGTGGACGGCGGCGTTCGGCCTGGTCCTGGACGTGCTGGCGTTCGTGGCGCTCGAGGTCCTGCTGCGCGAGGAGCGTGGGGTGCGGGTCCGTACCACGTGACCCGCACCCCCGGCTCAGGTCACTGCCCGGCCGGCCGCACCACGCGGGCCGAGCCGCCACCGAGCCGCGTCGGCTCCGCGACGGCGGTGAGCAGCCCGTCCGGGCCGATCTCGATGGCGGTCGCCGCCCCGATCGCGTTGGCGGTGGGCACGAGCGTGTGTCCGTACGCGGTCAGCGCGGTGCCGTAGGCGTCGACGTACGCCTGCTCGGCCGTCGTCCGCGTGCCGTTCTGCGGTGCCGCCCGGGGCGCGGCGATCGCCTCCTGGATCGTCATGCCGAGGTCGATCCGGTTGACCAGCATCTGGGAGACCGCCGAGATGATGTTCGACCCGCCGGGCGACCCCAGCGCGAGCACCGGGCTCCCGTCCCGCAGGACGATCGTCGGCGCCATGGACGAGCGCGGCCGCTTGCCGGCCTCGATCCGGTTCGGGTCGTCGGCGTCGTACGCGATGCTGAAGTCGGTGAGCTCGTTGTTCAGCAGGAACCCGCGCCCGGGCACCACGATGCCCGACCCGCCGATCTGCTCGATCGTGAGGGTGTACTCGACCACGTCGCCCCACTTGTCCACGGCCGTCAGGTTCGTGGTGGACGTGCTCTCCGTGTCCTCGGGCACGGTGCCGGGCGCGGGCGCGCCGTCGCACACGCCGTCGTACGAGCGCGCGTCACCTGACGCGACCGGCTTGGGCGCCGCGGCCTGCGGGTCGAGCAGGCAGGCCCGCTCCTTGGCGAACGTGTCGTCCAGCAGCCCGTCCACCGGCACGTCCACGAAGTCGCCGTCCCCCAGGTAGGCGGCCCGGTCCGCGAACGCCAGCGCGCTCGCCTCGAAGAAGTGGTGCCGCGCGGCGGCGTCGTCCAGGGACTCCAGGTCGAACTGCTCCAGGATGTTCAGCGCCTCGCCCACGGTGGTCCCGCCCGAGGCCGGCGGCGCCATGCCGTAGACGTCGTACCCGCGGTAGGAGAAGACCGTCGGATCGCGGTCCACGACCTCGTACGCCGCCAGGTCCGCGGGCGTCATCGATCCGGCCGGCACCGGCAGCGAGGTACCGTCGGCGACCGGCGGTGCCTGCACGGCGTCGGCGATCTCGTGCGCCAGCTCGCCCTCGTAGAACGCCTCGACGCCCCCGGCCGCGAGCGCCCGGTACGTCGCGGCGAGGTCCGGGTTGCGGAACACCGAGCCGACGGCGGGGGCCTCGCCGTCCGGCAGGAACAGCTCGGTCGTGGAGGTGATCGCCTCGAACCGCGCCTGGTTGGCCAGGGTCTGGTCGTGGAAGAGCTGGTCGACGACGAAGCCCTGTTCCGCGACCGCCGTCGCCGGCCGCAGCGCCTGGCGCAGCGTGGTGGTGCCCCAGCGCTCCAGCGCGCGGTCCCAGGTGGCCGGCGTGCCGGGGACGCCGACGCTGACGCCGCCGGTCACCAGGTCCGGGTAGAACGGGTACGGCTTCCCCGTCGCCGGGTCCACGAACGTGTCGGGCCCGGCGCCGGCCGGCGCCGTCTCGCGCCCGTCGATCGTCTCGACCTCGCCGGTGGAGGCGTCGTAGTGCACGAAGAACCCGCCGCCGCCGATGCCCGCGCTGTACGGGTCGGTCACGCCGATCGCCGCGGCCATGGCGACCGCGGCGTCGGTGGCGTTGCCGCCCTCGCGCAGCACCTTCAGGCCCACCTCGGAGACGACGGGGTCGAGGGAGCTGACCGCGCCGCCGTAGCCGACCGACGTCGGCACCCGGGGTGGTTGGTGCGGGCCGGCC
>NZ_KI911665.1:116379-118275 GCF_000515355.1 Promicromonospora kroppenstedtii DSM 19349
CACGGCCTGGTCGCGCGCGAGCACGCGCAGCCCCGCCGTCGTACCGCACGCCTCGGAGAAGGCGCGCGTCTCGGCCGGGCTCGCGCCGGGCAGCAGCACGTAGGCGTAGCCGGCGTCGGCGGGCGCGGCGCCGTGGTCGAGCCAGGCCGTCAGGTACGGTCGGGTGACGGGGGTGTCGGTGCCGTACTTGACGTTGATCTCGCGCCAGGTGTGGGTGCGGTCCTCGCGCAGGGCGTGCAGGCGCGCGCCGCCGGGGAAGACGTAGCCGGCGGTTCCTGCCAGGTGGCACCAGCGCACGCCGTCGGCGACGGCGGACCAGCCGGGCGTGACGCGCTGGTCCACGCCGTCGACCACGAAGGCGGCGCCGTCGCGCACCTTGCGGTTCTCCACCACGGTCTCGACGCCCGCGGCGCCGGGCGCGGTGACGCCGGAACCGAGGCAGACCACGGTGTCGTCGATGAGGAACCAGCTCTTCAGCGCCCGCAGGTCCGAGCCCTGGGCGCGCAGGTCCTGCCCGTAGCTGCCCAGGGTGGTGCCGGGCAGTGCGGCGCCACCCACCCAGGTCGCGTCGTTCGTGCTGCGATGCCCCTCGCCGTCCGCGCGGCGCGCCGTGTCCACGGTCGTGCCGGGCAGCCGGTAGGGGTCGACGGTGGGCCAGTAGTCCTCGCTGTAGTGCCCCAGGTCGTCCGTGTAGAGCAGCACCATGCCGTCCGAGAGGTGCCAGCCGTGCAGGTTCTCGTTCTGGATCGACTCGTAGTTGTACACGCGGGCCGAGTAGGCGCTGACGCTCACGGCGAAGCCGGGGCGGTGGTGCACCACCTTGTCCATGGCCGGGTACTGGCGGTGCGCCACGAGCGGCCCGCGCGGGGTGGGCCCGGCAGCCAGCAGTGCCTTGGCCGCGACGACGGAGGCGGGCGTCGTGCCCGCCAGGAAGTCGCGGTAGGTGTCCTCGGCGATCCACTGCGCCACCAGCGCCGTCAGGGTCGCCGCCTGGACGGCCGGGGCCGACGGGATGAGCCGGAGCGTGCCCTCGACCACCGTCTGGGTGGAGGCGTGGCCCTGCTTGCTCGACCGCGCGATCTCGCGCCCGCAGACCGAGGCGACCATGTCGCCGCGCGCCATGAGGGGGTCGAACGCGTCGGTCACCCAGGCGTAGACGTTGTCCAGGGCAGGGTCGGTGACCTGCCACGGCGAGTCGCCCAGCAGGTGCAGCAGCGAGGACAGGGTGCCGAGCAGCTCCTTGCCGTAGCCGCCGTTGTACGGGTGCTTCCAGTGCTGCAGGAACGACCCGTCGCGGAAGAACCCCTCCCCCGTGCCCGCCGCGGCGGTGTCGTCCACGAAGGCGAGCACGCTGTTGGCGCCACCGCCGTCGACGTCGCTCAGGGCGTCGCGGACCCGCAGCAGCGCGTCGCCGTCGCCGTCGAGCGCGGCGCGGACGGCGACCACCGTGGCGATCCACACGCGGTTGGCGCCCGTGGCGATCTGCCGGTCGGCGCGCCACAGGTTGGGGTCGGGCGTGTAGTGGTGGATCGCGGCCGTGGACCGGGCGAGGCCGGCGCCGAGGTGCTCGCGCAGCACCACGAGGGTGTCGGCCAGGGCCGAGGCGGAGCCGATCTCCCAGTCCCAGTCGTTGTCGAACCGCGCCAGGCCGGGACCGTAGATGTTCGTGTGCATCCAGTCGAGCCCGTCGGCCACGGCGTCGGCCACCGCGGCGTCGCCCGCGACCGAGGTGCCCGGAGTGGCCCACGCGACGGCGATCGAGCGCAGCCGCTTGAAGGCGGTCGTCACGTTGGTCGACCTGGTGCGGTCGGCGAGGTCGGCCCACAGGGCCGTACGCCCCGCGGACCGGTCGAGCGTGGCCAGCACGGTGGTCGCCGCGCGGTCCACGCGGCGGAC
>NZ_KI911665.1:118375-119024 GCF_000515355.1 Promicromonospora kroppenstedtii DSM 19349
GCGGCGGACGTCGGGCCGACGTCGGCGACGGCGTCCGTGATCGTTCGGGCGGCGGCGCCCGGGCCGACCAGGAGCGCCCCTGTCGAGGCCAGGGCCCCGGTCAGCAACGTGCGGCGGGCGAGCGGTGCGGTGCCGGTCATGCGTCCTCCGTCTGGTCGGGCGTGGTCGGGTCGGGCGACACGGTCTGGTCGAGGATCACGAGGCCCACCAGCACGGGCACGCTCGCCGACAGCAGCAGGGGCCCGGCCGGGATCACGAGCGAGAACACCGGCGTGGCGACGACGGCGCCCAGCAGCGCCGTCCCCCGGCTGACCGAGCCGAAGGCGAACCACAGCGCCTCACGTACCCAGGCGCGCGGCGTGCCCGCGGGGTACGTCCCCGCCACGACGGCGAGGGCGACGTGGTACGGCACGGCCACGAGCAGCAGGCCCAGCGCGAGCAGCACCAGCACCAGCGCGACGCCGCCGGTACGCCCCACGAGGAAGGCGATGTCGGCCACCAGCAGGGCCAGGCCTGCCGTCGAGGCGAGCGCGTGCGGCAGCAGGGGCCGCACGTAGGTGCCGAACGCGCGGAACACGCCCGTGAACGTGCGGGTCTCGCCGTCGGCGCGCCACGCCCGCAGCACGTGCGCGGTGGCCGCGAGCGCCGG
>NZ_KI911665.1:119124-119341 GCF_000515355.1 Promicromonospora kroppenstedtii DSM 19349
CAGGGCCGGTGTCCAGCGCTGCCAGCCGCCGAACGGCGTGATCGTGGTGCCGACCACGCGCAGTCCCTGGTCGCGGGCGCGCAGGACGAGCTGCCGGTAGCCCGCGAGGATGATCTCGGGGTCCGTCTGGCTCGGGGGCTGCTGCAGGTCGTTCACGCCGAGCACCACGAGCAGCGTGCCGGTGCCGGGCAGCGCGAGGGCATCCCGGTCCAGGCGC
>NZ_KI911665.1:119441-119712 GCF_000515355.1 Promicromonospora kroppenstedtii DSM 19349
CAGCTCCGTGGTCGAGGACGCCGGGAGCGCCCGCGCGGGCAGGGTCAGGTACGGCGCCAGGGCAGCCATGCCCGCGAGCGTGCCCATGCCGAGCAGCACGGTGCGCCGGGACGGGCCAGGGGCCTCGTTCGTCAGGTCGTTCTCCATCACGGTCCCTCTCGTCGTTGAGGTGGTACGCAGTTGCGGCGGCACGTCGTACAGGTGGCCGTCGCCGTCGTTCAGCCCAGGAGCGTGCGGCGGCCGATCGCCGCGGCCATGGCGTCGGCGCCCG
>NZ_KI911665.1:119812-126974 GCF_000515355.1 Promicromonospora kroppenstedtii DSM 19349
GTGCGGGCACCGCACGCCGTCCGCCGGCGGCACGGGTCCGGGGATGCCCTCGTGGGAGAGCTCGGTGCCGTGCGCCGGGCAGACGAACTGGTGCCACCAGCCGCCGCGCTCGCGCGGCAGGCCGGACGCCACGGCCGCGTGCCCCGGGACGAGGGAGGTCATCGGGGCCAGGTCCCGCCGTCGACGTCGAGCGTGGTGCCGGTGATGTACGACGCCTCACGCGAGGCGAGGTACAGGACCGCCGCGGCGACGTCGTCCACGGTGCCGGGGCGGCCGACCGGCGTGCCCGCGACCATCTTCTGCTGCGCCTCGGCGGTGCTGAACGTGCCGTGGAACGCGGTGTCCGCGATGTAGCCAGGGGCCACGGCGTTCACCGTGACGCCCTTGGGCCCGAGCTCCTTGGCCAGGCCCTTGACGAACCCGCGCACGGCCGCCTTGGCCGCCGCGTAGACGACCGAACCCGGCCCGCCGCCGTTGTGCGCCGCGAGCGAGGACATGGCCACGATCCGTGGCCGGTCCGACTCCAGCAGGTGCGGGATCACGGCCCGGCAGGTGCGGAACGTCGCGCCGAGGTTCACGTCCACCACGGACGCGTAGTGCTCGTCGCTCATCTCGGCGACCGGCACGCGGCCGATCAGGTGCCCCGCGTTGCAGACAACCACGTCGAGCCCGCCCAGGAACGCCACGGACTCCGCGACCAGCCGGTCCACGTCCTCGGTCACCGTCACGTCGGCGCGTACGGCGACGGCCTTGCGGCTGAGCGCCTCGACGTCCGTCACGGTCTGCGCGGCTGCGTCGGCCGAGCTCCCGTAGTGCACGACGACGTCGGCCCCCGCGGCGGCCAGGCCCAGCGCGATCCCCCGGCCGATGCCGTGCCCCGCGCCCGTGACCAGTACCCGTGCGCCCGTCATGTCCATCGCCATCGTCAGTCCTCTCGTTCGGCACGCGGCACCCTGCCGCGTGTCAGCTGTTGCCCGCGTGTCACTTGATGCCCGCGTTGGCGAACCCACGCACGAAGTACTTCTGGCCGAGGAGGAACAGCACCACCATCGGCACGGTCGCCAGGGTCGTCCCCGCCATGAGGAAGGCCCACTGCGTGTCGTTCTCGGTGCGGAACACCGACAGGCCCACCTGGATCACGCGCATCGAGTCGGTGCGCGTGACGAGCAGCGGCCACAGGAAGTTGTTCCAGGAGCTCTCGAAGGTCAGCAGCGCCACGGTGATGAACGCCGGCTTGACCAGTGGCGTCATGATCCGGGCCCAGATGCCCAGCTCGCTGACGCCGTCGAGGCGGGCCGCCTCCTCGAGCTCCACCGGCAGGTCCAGGTAGAACTGCCGGAACAGGAACACCGCGAACGGCGTCACCGCGCCGGGGACGATCAGCGCCCACCAGGTGTCGAGCCAGCCCGTGCCGCCCTGCCCCAGGATGTCGTTGCCCCCGAACAGCGGCATGAACCGCACGATCAGGAACTCCGGGATGATCTTCGTGTAGGTCGGGATCATCAGCGCCGCGACGAAGCCGATGAACACCAGCTCCGACCCGCGGAACCGCAGCCGGGCCAGCGCGTAGCCCGCCATCGACGCGATCACGAGGTTGATGGCCGTGTGGCTCACCGCGATGATCAGGCTGTTGCGGGCGTAGGTGAGGAACGGCGCCGCCGCGAGCGCCTCGGCGTAGTTGCCCCACGCCCACTGGGCGGGCAGGAACGACGGCGGGGTCGCCGCGAGGTCCTGGGGTGTCTTGAGCGAGGTGAGGATCATCCACACGAAGGGCACGACCATCACCACGGCGATGACGGTCAGCACCAGGTAGAGGGCGCCGCGTTCGAGCCGGCGGCGGGCCGCCGGGGTGCGGGAGGAGCCCGGGGTCGTGCGCGGCGGGGCCGCCACGAGGTCAGTGCCTGCCACTGTCGCCTCCGTTGAGCCGTCGGTTCGCGAGGGTCAGGATCAGCAGGAACACGAACAGCACGATGGACTGGGCGCACGCGTAGCCGACGCGGAACTCCCGGAACGCGGACTTGTAGATCTCGTAGGTCATCATCGTGGTCGTGTTCGCCGGCCCACCGTCGGTGAGTATGTAGATGAGGTCGAATGCCTGGAAGGCGGAGATGACCGAGGTGACGAAGACGAAGAAGGTGGCCGGGCGCAGCAGCGGCAGCGTGAGGCTGAAGAACTGGCGCGTCCGGGAGGCGCCGTCCACCGACGCCGCCTCGTAGACGTCCTTCGGCAGCGACTGGAGCGCGGCCAGGTAGATGAGCATCTTGAGGCCGATGCCCTGCCAGATGCCGACGGTGATGACAGCGGGCATCGCCCAGGTGGTCGACGACAGCCAGTTCTGCGCGGGCAGCCCGAAGAAGCTCAGCACCGCGTTGAGCAGGCCGCTGCGCGGGTCGTAGATCCAGAGCCAGACCAGCGCGACGGCGATGGTGGCGGTGACCTGCGGGATGAACACCGCGGTGCGGAACAGCGCCCGCGCCCGGAGCTGCGTGTCGAGCATGAGGGCGATGAGCAGGGCGATCGCCATCGCGACCGGAACGGTGAAGAACGCGTAGACCAGGGTGTTGAGCATGCCCCGGCGGAAGACCGGGTCACCGAACGCGTCCAGGTAGTTCTGGATGCCGATGAACCGGGGCTGCGTGAGCACGTCGTAGGACGTGAAGGACAGCACGAACGCGGCGACCACCGGGATGCCGATCCAGATCAGGGCGTGCAGGAACGCGGGTGCCACCATGAGCATCCCGGCGCGACGGCGGGCCGCCCCCGCTCGTCCGCGCCGGGGCGCGGGCGAGCGGGGCGGGGCGGAGGACGGCGCGCTCACGGCACGCGGCGCGGAGACAACGGCCACGACGGACCCCTCTTCCTCGAGTGGACGGACCGGGTCACAGGCGGGCGATCGCGTCGTCGGCGATGCCGGCGAGCTGGGCGATGGCCTGCTCCGCGGTCTGCTGGCCGACGACGGCGGTCTCGAGGGTGGGCTTGATCTTCTCCCGGATCTCCATCCAGGCCGGCGTGCCGCCCTCGGACCGCGCCTTGCCGAGGTTCTCGAGCGCGAACGCGACCATCGGGTTGCCCTTGACGTAGTCGCTGTCGCGGAGGTCGGAGATCGCGGGGACGGAGCCGCGCTGCTCGGAGGCGACCAGCACGGCGTCGGGCGAGCCGAGGAACTCCACGAGCGCCCGCGCGGCGGCCGGGTTCTTGGAGCTGGCCGACTGCGAGATCATCGTGCCGCCCTGGAGCATCGCCGGGGCGGTGTTCCCGAGCACGAAGGTGCCAACCTTGTCGACCAGCTCCGGGTTCTGCTGCTGGAGCTGCACGTAGAGCGAGTTGTTGGTCATCATGATCGCCGAGGTGCCCTGCTGCAGCGTGGTCGGCTGGCCAGCCTCGGTCGTGAGCGCGAAGTCGGCCGAACCGTCCGCCACCATGTCGAGGAAGAGCTGCAGGGCCGCGACGCCCTCCGGGCTGTCGAACAGCACCTCGCGCCCGTCGGCGGAGAAGAGCTCGCCGGAGTTGCCGAACAGGAACGTCTCCCAGCACTGGCGCAGGTCGATCGAGAACGGGTCGAACCCGGCCCGCTGGAGGGTCCCGTCCTTGTCCCGGACGGTGAGCTCCTTGGCGATCTCGCGCAGCTCGGCCCAGTCCTTGGGCGGGGCGGTGATCCCAGCCTCCTCGAAGAAGTCCTTGCGGTAGGCCACGATGCGCGTGTCCAGCACCATGGGCAGCGCGTAGAGCTTGCCGTCGAACCGCGACGGTTCCAGCACGCGCTCCTCGTAGGTGTAGCGCGTGGCCAGCGACTCGGGCAGGGGCGCGATCGCGTTCTTGTACGCGAACGGCGGGATCCAGCCGACGCCGAGGGTGACGACGTCGGGCATGAGGCCGCTCGCCAGGCCCGTCGTGATCTTCTCGTTGAGGGAGCCGTAGTCCGTGTAGTCGACGGTGACGTTGACGTCGGGGTACTTCTCCTTGAACTGCTTGAGCAGGTTGCCCTCGAGCGTCTCCTTGCCCGTGGCGCCCTCGAACAGCGCGCACAGGAAGGTGATGTCGCCCTGCGCGGGGCCGCTGGCGTCGGCGGCGGGTGCGCCGCTGCCGCTCGTCGTGGCGCATCCCGCCATGACGGTCGCGGTCCCGAGGCCCATGGCCACGAGGAAGTTGCGACGGCTGAGTTCCATGACTTGCCCTTTCGATCGGCACTGATCTCACCCAGGCGAGGGAGTCTGCCATGACTCCCTGGTGTAACGATGCACTGACCATAGGGGGCCTTCAGGCAGGGGTCAAGTGTCCGTTTATGGACTATGCTGGCGTCAGTTCAGTCCATCGATGCACTGGCAAATGGGCTGGATCTCGAACCGGAGGGGGCCACACCCGCACATGGCTGGAGTCACGATCCTTGACGTCGCGCGAGCGGCGGGGGTGTCAACGAGCACCGTCTCGAACCTGCTCAACGGCCGCACGGAACGCATGCTGCCCGAGACCCGGCAGCGGGTGGAGTCCACCATCCGCAAGCTCGGCTACCGGCCCAACCGGGCCGCCCGCCAGCTCCGCACCGGCAAGCCGCAGGTCATCGGCCTGGTCGTGCCGTCGGTCGGCAACCCGTACTGGGGCGCGCTCGCGCGCCACGTCGAGGCGGCCGCGCTGACGCAGGGCTTCCACGTGCTGCTGTGCAACTCCGAGCGCGACCCCGGCCGCGAGCGCCAGTACGTCGACGAGCTCGTCTCCGACGGCATCCGCGGCATCGTCCTGTGCTCGTCCCTGCCTTCCCTGGAGCACGTCTCCAGCCTGCTGGAGGACGGCCTGCGGCTGGTCGCCTTCGACCGCACGGCGCAGGCCACCGACCCGGTGGGCCTGATCAACGTGAGCGTCGACAACACGATCGGCGCGGAGCTGATGGGCGAGCACCTGGTGTCGCTCGGCCACCGCAGGATCGCGTTCGTCTCGGGCGCCATCCGGTCGATCAACCGGACGGAGCGGTTCGAGGGTTTCCTGCGCGCCCTCGAGCGCGCGGGCATCGCGCGCCAGGACGTCGTCACCTGGCCCGGCAGCAGCGTCGACAGCCAGTTCGGCGACGTCGAGGCCGCCGAGCTGGGCCGGGTGGCCACGACCGAGCTGCTCGCCGGCCCCAACCCGCCCACCGCGATCTTCGCGGTCAACGACATGACCGCCATCGGCGTGTGCCGCGCGGTGCGCGACGCCGGGCTGGAGGTGGGCCAGGACGTCTCGGTCGCCGGGTTCGACGACATCGTGCTCGCCGAGCTGTACTCACCGGCGCTGACCACCGTGCGGCAGCCCATGAAGGAGATGGCCGCCGCCGCGTTCCGCGCCCTGCACACCCCGCAGGACGACGACGGCTCCGGAACGTCGCTGCTGTTCCGGCCGGAGCTCGTCGTCCGTGACTCGACGGGGCCCCTCGCGGGGTGACGGGCGGGGTCAGGCCTCCCGTGGGGCGCGCGTGCGAACCGGCGCCGGCGGGCCCGCCCGGGCGCGGGACGTCAGCGCAGCTGCGGCAGCACGTGCTCGCCGAACATCTCGACGAACGCGTCCTGCCGGCGTCCGACATGGTGCAGGTAGAGGCGGTCGGCGCCCACGTCGCGTAGCTCGGCGAGACGCGCCGTGAGCTCGCCGGGGTCCGCGGAGACCAGCACGGCGCGGCGCACGGCGTCGATCCCGACCCCCCGGCCCAGCGCGTCGAACGCTGCAGTGGTGCGCGTGTCCGCGGCCACCTCGGGCGCGACGGTGATCGTGCGCCACTGGTCCAGCGCGACCGCCTCGGCCTCGGCCTGGGTGGGCGCCCACGAGAGGTGCACCTGGACGGCCACCTCCCCGACCCCGCCCGCCTCGCGGTAGGCATCGACGACCTGGCGCAGCTCCGCCACCGGGCGGTTGACCGTGATCAGGCCGTCCGCCCAGGCGGCGTGCCGCGCGGCGGTCGCGGCAGTCAGGGCCGGACCCAGCAGGGCGGGAGCGACCTCGGGCAGCGTCCACAACCGCGCGTCGCGGACGACGACCCGGCCGACGTGGTCGACCTCCTCGCCACGCAGCAGCGCCCGGATCACCTCGACGCACTCCACCAGCCGGGCGTCCCGCTCGTCCTTGGCCGGCCAGGGATCGCCGGTCACGTGCTCGTTGAGGTTCTCGCCGGAGCCGAGCGCGACCCAGAACCGGCCGGGGAACATCGCGCCGAGGGTCGCGACCGCCTGGGCCACCACCGCCGGGTGGTACCGCTGACCGGGTGCGCACACCGTGCCGAAGGACAGGCCGGTGGTGGCCAGCGCGGCGCCGAGCCACGACCACGAGAGCCCGGACTCGCCCTGGCGCTCGCTCCAGGGGGCGAGGTGGTCCGAGCACATCGCGGCGTCGAACCCGGCGTCCTGCGCGAGCCGGACGGCGCGCAGACCCTCGGCAGGGTGCAGCTGTTCGTGCGAGACATGGAAACCGATCGTGGTCATGCGCCCTCCGCGTCCCCGTCGATCGTGCGTCGCAGCCATCGGTAGCCGTATCCGGCCAGGTCGATCCGCCCGTCCGCCCTCACCCCGGCGTAGTCCTGGTCGACGTGCACGTCGACGTAGCGCGCCGCGCCCGCCTCGAGGACCGCGACCTCCTCGGCCGGCAGTGCGGCGACCACGTCCTCGTCGGAGAGGTTGGCCAGCAGCAGCACGCTGGACTCCTCGACCTGGTACCGCAGCGCCAGGACGGCCGGGACGCCCACGTCCCACACCTCGGGGCGCGTGCGGCCGAGCTCGCTGATGCCCAGCCGCGCCCGCACCAGGCCCCCGACCCGGTGCAGCAGGGAGCCGTCGCGCACGTTCTGCTCGTCGACGCTTACGTGCTCGGGACCGTAGGGCCCCGTGACCACGGGTGCGGGGAAGCGGTCGGGCGACGCGTTGGAGAAGCCCGCCGACGGCGTCGTCGACCACTGCATCGGCGTGCGGACCGCCTCACGCTCGGGCCGGTCGAGGTCGTCGCCCATCCCGATCTCGTCCCCGTAGCGCAGCACCGGGGGCCCGGGCAGTGCGAGCGCGACGGCGTGCGCCAGGGCGACCCGGCGCACGTCGCCGCCGAGCATCGGCGCCAGACGACGGCGGATGCCGCGGCCGTACGCCCGCATCGAGTCCTCGGGGGCGAAGGCGTCGAGCACCTCCGAGCGCTCGTCCGCCGCGAGCCGTTCGAG
>NZ_KI911665.1:127074-127183 GCF_000515355.1 Promicromonospora kroppenstedtii DSM 19349
AGTCCTGCGCGCGCTCGTTCTCACCACCGCCGGTCACCTCGGCGTAGACCTCGGCGTACGCCGCGAGCAGCGAGACCGCCTCGGCCCGGTCGGCGGCGGAGCCGGTACG
>NZ_KI911665.1:127283-132294 GCF_000515355.1 Promicromonospora kroppenstedtii DSM 19349
GCAGCGCCCGCTCCAGCGGCTCGGCCTGCCCGCGCGCCAGCGCGAGGAAGAGGTGGTTGTTCGACCAGAAGTCGAGCAGCATGGTCATGCCCTGCTGCCCGTCGTCGCCGAAGTAGTGGGCGTACTCGTCGGGTGCGACATCCACCTCGCCGAGCAGCACCGCCCCGGTGCGCTGCTCCGTGACGGCGGCGCGCAGCTCGCGCACGAGCCACTGGCCGTCGGTGTCGGGCCGGGCGGCCCGGGCCCGCTCCAGCATCATGGGGACGGCGTCCACCCGGAAGCCCGAGACGCCCATCCGCAGCCAGAACGAGACGATGCGGTACAGCTCGTCGCGCACCCGCGGGTTGTCGAGCGCGAGGTCGGGCTCGTGCGAGTAGAAGGCGTGCCGGTAGAACTGCTGCGCCTCGTCGTCCCACGTCCACGTCTTCGGCTCGACGTCGGGGAACATCGGCTTGATGTCGTTGTCCGGCTCGTCGGCCCAGACGTAGTAGTCGCGGTAGGGAGACCGGCGGTCGTGCCGCGCCTCCTGGAACCAGCGGTGCTGGTCGGAGGTGTGCTGGGTGACCAGCTCGACCAGCAGGTGCAGACCGAGGTCCTCCGCCGTCTCGAGCAGGTGAGCCATGTCGGCCAGGTCGCCCAGGCGCGGGTCGACGGCGAGGTGGTCGCTGACGTCGTAGCCGCCGTCGCGGAAGGGCGAGGTGTAGAAGGGCAGCATCCACACGCACGTGGCGCCGAGCCCGCGCAGGTAGTGCAGCCGCTCGGTGATGCCGCGCAGGTCGCCCCAGCCGTCTTCGTTCGAGTCGGCGAAGAGGCGGGGATCGAGCTGATAGACGACCGCGTCGGAGTACCAGGAGGAGCGCATCGCGGACCTCACCTCAGCTCTCGGGACGGCCGGCGCGGCACGCTCCGGGGAGGAGTGGATCCGTGCTCGCGTCGCTCGTTCTGGCAGGTCGGGAGATTCATCCGTCGCCTCCTGTCGGGAGCGCTGCTGCACGGCCGGTGCTGGACCGCGCGCCTCTGCAAGCACGGTGCCACGAACCAGGATGACTCGCACATTCCGCGCACGGAGCCCGCGCCCTCGCAGGACGTGTCGGCCGTCAGGTGCCGTCAGCGCCCGGTGCGAAGGCCTGCCGGTAGAGCACCCCCGCCTCCTCGACGACGGACGGGGCCAGGAACGCCAGCGGCGTGATCCCGATCAGCAGCGGCTCACAGTCCGGACCACGGCCGGAGACGTCGCCGGTCAGCAGCCACGGGAATCGCTCGCGCACCATGAGGTGGGCGTACTGCCTGAGCTGGCGTGCCACCCAGTGCTCCACGGGACGGGTCCACCACGGCTCGGGCGTCATCGGGTTGACGCTCAGCCCCGGCATCAGGCACCCGCTCTCGTGGTCCCGGCTGGCCACCGCACGGTCCGCCTCCGGGCCCGCGCTGAACCGCACGTAGACGGGCGCCAGGACCTGGACCAGCTCGGCGACCTCCGCCAGCGAGCCCAGCCGCGGCGCGTCCGGCGGTATCCCCTTGTCCCACAGATCAGGTACGTCCATCGTCACCGTCCGATCGTCGAGCTGTCCCTCCCAGCCTCGTCCCCGGTGCCGCCACCCGCATCAGCACGGATGCGCCCCTGGCAGGGCGGTCGCCGGACCGGGCGCTCCGGAAGTTGCGAGCCGGGGCGGCCCTGCGATCGTGGAAGCAGGTCCAGAGCTGGGCCGTCCATCTTCGTCGGCCGGTGCCTGACGCCCCGTCGGCGAAGCCGGCACCTGGAGGATGCATCATGGCAACCGGAGAAACCGGATTCGATGACGTCACGTTCGACCTCATCTCCGTGCAGTACCACTCGCTCAAGGCGGGGCACGACTACGGCCAGTACGTCCGCGACGCCCGCAACGCAGGCAAGGACGAGATCGCGGCGTTCTTCGAGCAGGTGATGGCAGAGGACTCGGAACGGGCCCAGAAGTGCCACCAGTTCCTCGCTGACCTCACGGCCCAGGGGACGTCCGCGACGTCACCGCAAGGCGAGCGCTAGGCGCGACCTTGCTCGTCGGCCCCGTCGCGGCGGGCCAGATCCACCTCCGGTCATGACGCCCAGCCGGTGTCGAGGTCAGGCACGAGGAGCGGGATGCCGTCGTACCCTCGCGCGTCGTGGGCGGGAACGATCCGCAGGTGGTGCGAGAGGGCGGCCACCCGGGCGAGATCCTGGCGGATCCGCGCCGGGTCGCTGTCCGCGAGGAGGCGCATCAGGAGCGGCCGCCGTGCGCCGCGCGTGATCCCGTCGAGCTGCCAGGCGAGGTCACCGATGAAGGCGTAGCGCTCGTCCGGCCGCACCGTCACGACGACCACGACCGAGCCGGTGGTATGGCCAGGTGCCGGCAAGATGACGACGGAGCCGTCCCCGTGCACGTCGTGGCTGGACGGGAACCCCAGGTGGGCCGGGCCGTCGAAGTCGTACGTCCGGAAGCTGTGCCCCGCGGCGACTCGCCGGAACACGCGGTCGCCGCGGTTGTGGTCCGCGTACCGGAGCTCCTCGTCCGTCACCAGGACCGGCACGTCGAGGGAGTCCAGGCCGCTGACGTGGTCCCAGTGGGAGTGGGTCAGGATCACGCCGAGCAGCCGGCTGCGGTCGTAGCCGGCGGCGTCGAGCTGCTCGCTCACGGTCATGCCGAAGCGGTGCGGTGAGCGCCGGAACGAGGGCAACATCCGGATGTGCTCCTCGGCTTGCGCGCCGAAGCCCGCGTCGATGAGCACGTCGCCCTGGGGGTGCTGGACGAGCACCGCCGTCGCGGCGAACTGCCTGCGGTCCCTGAACGATCCGCCCTGGAAGGCCAGGGCGGCCGGGGTCTCGTACGCGCCGGTCGGGAGCTGGAAGATCCGCGTCCCAGGCGGCGACGCGGCGTCCTCGGCCGCCTGAGCGGTGGCCCCGCTGTCAGTATTGTTCATGTCGACCAGTATTGAACTGGGAGTTCAACAGTGTCAACGGAGTTCAGCAACTCGTAGGATCGAGGCCATGACGAGCGAAGCCGCAGAGGCGCTGGACCCACGCGTCGCCCGGACGCGCCGCGACGTCGTCGGGGCGACCAGCGCACTGCTGCTCGAGGAGGGCTGGGACGCCGTCACGCACGCCGAGGTGGCTCGCCGCGCCGGCTACTCGAAGGCCACCGTCTACGCCCACTGGCCGACCAGGCTGGACCTGATCCGCGCGTCGATCGATCAGATCTGCGACGAGGCGGACCACCCGGCCCCGACCGGCGACCTGCGGACCGATCTCCGCGCCGCCCTGGCGGACTTCGCCGACGATCTCACCCGCGGTCACCTCGACCGCCTCCTGGCAGGCGTCGTCGAGCGGGCGCACGACAACGAGGTCGTCGGCCGGCTGCGCACGCGGCTGTACGAGACGGGCACCAGCGGGATGCGCGCGATCCTGGCCGCCCATGTCGAGGAACGTGACGTCGATCCGGCCCTCGCGCTCCTGACGGGAGCGGTTCTCGTGCGCGTCACGTTCGAGGGCAGACCGGCGACCACCCCGCTCCTCGACGACCTCGTCGACCGGGTACTGGCGTCCACGACGCCGCGGACGAGCCAGGCACGGCGGCTGGACCCGGCCGCCACGGAATGACACCTTCGGGGCGGCACCTCAGGCCTCGGCCCGATCCCCGGGCCTGCTCGGCGGGTCTGTCACCTCGCGAGCACAGCAAAGGCCGCTGACCAGGTCAGATACCTGGTCAGCGGCCTCGTTCGAGCAGGCTCAGCCGGACTTGCGGCGGAACATCTTCTGGACCGGGCCGGTCGTCTCCGAGCCGTGCACAGATCCCGTGTTCACGTCGCCGGCAGCAGAACGGCCGCGCGCGGCGTTCTTCCGGTCCAGTGCTTCCTTGAACCGCGCCTTCGCGTCCGTGCTCGGCGCGGTCGCGGCCTTGGGCGCCTCTGCGCCCTGGGCCACTGCCTCCTCGGCATCGGTCTTCTCGTCCGTCACACCGATCACCTCCTCCTGTTTCGGGGGTCCCTCGATCGGGTCCGTCGTCGGCCCCAGCCTGCACCACCGCGCGCCGGGGTGCCAATCGCTTTTTCGCCCCGCGGGCCAGGACCTACGCCTGGGCGGCGGCCCGCTCGGCCTCACGCTCGGCGCGCTCGGCGCGCAGCGACGTGATGGCGCTCTCGAAGTCCTCGAGCGAGTCGAAGGACTGGTAGACGCTGGCGAACCGGAGGTAGGCCACCTCGTCGAGCTCCCGCAGCGGACCGAGGATCGCGAGGCCCACCTCGTAGGCGTCGATCTCGGCGCTGCCGTTGCTGCGCAGGGTCTCCTCGACCCGCTGGGCCAGGATCGCGAGGTCGTCGTCGCTGACCGGGCGGCCCTGGCACGCCTTGCGGACGCCGGCCGCGACCTTGTCCCTGCTGAAGGGTTCGGTGGCGCCGGAGCGCTTGACGACCGAGAGGCTCGCCGTCTCGACGGTGGTGAACCGCCGGTTGCAGTTCGGGCACTGCCTTCTGCGCCGGATCGACAGGCCGTCGTCAGCGGTCCGCGAGTCAACCACGCGCGAGTCGGCGTGGCGACAGAACGGGCAGTGCATGCTTCACTCCTGCATGGTCGGCCACGGACCGGAGACATCCGGTCGCGCCCCGACCGTAAGCGGGCAAACCACCCCCATGCAACATCGCCGCAACATTTGACGGCGAATCGTCGCCTCTGGCCAGTTTGGGCGCCCCCAGGTCACTCCTTCGGGAGCAGGAGCAGCTCACCGACCCGCACCGTGGCGGACGACATCTCGTTCAGCTCCTGCAGCCGGCCGACGGCGTGCCGCACGTCCTCGCCGGGCCGCGCGACGTCCTGGGCGAAGCCCCAGAGGGTCTCCCCCGGCTGCACGGCGTGCACCCGGACCTCGGTAGGCTCGCCGGGCGAGCTCGCGACGGCGGTAGCACCCCACGTGACCATCGGTGCGACCAGGAGCATCGCCAGCAGCACCAGCACGAACCGGCCGCGGCGCGTGAGCCGCAGGCCGTCGACCCCGAGCCTGTCGGC
>NZ_KI911665.1:132394-138637 GCF_000515355.1 Promicromonospora kroppenstedtii DSM 19349
GCCCGGGACGACCCCTGGGGCGGGGCGACGGCGCGGGTCCCGGCCGGGGCGACCTTCCGGACGGCCGGGTGCGCCGGGCTCAGCCGGTACGCCCGCACCGCCGCGCTCGTTCCGGACACCTGCCCGTACGCCGGGGTGTACTGCCGCAGCGGGATCACGTCCCCCATGGCCCCTCCTCGAAAGGTGACTCGAACTCTTGTCCGTCATACACACGTTCGTCGAACGCTCGTACCATTGTGTAGCACGGGACACCGTCGATGTCGAGACACGCTCGAACATTCGTTTGAGCCGAGTGGAATTGTGATCTAGAGTGGGCAGCGCACAGGAGAACATTTGTCGGAACGGGAGGGGCACGGGCATGACGGGACGGGACGGGACCAGCGACACGAGAGCCGTCGACACGGCACTCTCGGGTGTCGCCACGTTGGACGCGCCGGGCGACGGAGTCGTCGCCGACGTGCACACGATCTCGCCGGCAGACCGCCTCACCGAGCGACAGCGCCTTGTGCTGGACACGATTCGGCAGTCGTTCGAGACGCGCGGTTACCCGCCGTCGATGCGAGAGATCGGCGAGGCCGTCGGGCTGGCCAGCCCGTCGAGCGTCAAGCACCAGCTCCAGATGCTTGAGAAGAAGGGCTTCCTGCGCCGCGACCCCAACCGGCCGCGCGCGATGGAGCTCGTGGAGCCCATGGCGGAGCAGGTCGACAAGCCGTCGCGCGGCGAGATCCACTGGCCGGAGCCGCGGCGCAGCGGCCAGGTGCACTGGGGCAGCTCGGTGCCCGACGACGCCGGCACCCCGCCGCCGTCGTACGTGCCGCTGGTCGGCCGCATCGCGGCCGGTGGCCCGATCCTCGCCGAGCAGGTCGTCGAGGACGTCTTCCCGCTCCCCCGCCAGCTGGTCGGTGACGGCGAGCTGTTCCTGCTCAAGGTCGCGGGCGACTCGATGGTCGACGCCGCGATCTGCGACGGCGACTGGGTCGTCGTGCGCCGCCAGAACGTGGCAGAGCAGGGGGAGATCGTCGCCGCCATGATCGACGGCGAGGCCACGGTCAAGACGTTCAAGCAGACCGACGGGCACGTGCTGCTGCTGCCGCAGAACCCGGCCTACGAGCCCATCCCGGGCGACGAGGCGCAGATCCTGGGCCGCGTCGTCGCGGTGCTGCGCAGCCTCTGAGGTAGGTCTCGACAGGCTCGACCAGCGATTGCTGGTCGAGCCTGTCTGTCGTTGGTCGAGCTTGTGGAGACCTAGAACCCGAACCTTCGCTGCACCGCCCGCACGCTCTCCGCCGACGCGCGCAGCCCGGCCAGCTCGTCGTCGGACATGGGCACGCGCACCGTGCTGGTGACACCCCGACGGTCCACCAGGGACGGCACGGACAGGCACACGTCGCTGATGCCGTGGTAGTCCTCCAGCAGCGAGGACACCGGCATGATCCGCCGCTCGTCCTTGAGCACGGCCTCGATGATGCGCGTCGCGGCCAGGCCGACGGCGTAGTTCGTGGCGCCCTTGCCCGCGATGATCCGGTAGGCGGAGTCGACCACCTCGTGGTGCACCTCCGCCCGCGTCGCCGCGTCGATGGGCCCGGCACCACCCACCGGTACCCAGTCGAGCAGGGGCACGCCGCCGATCGACGCGGAGCTCCACAACGCGATCTCCGAGTCGCCGTGCTCGCCCGCGATGTAGGCGTGCACGTTCCCGACGGCCACGCCACACCGCTCGGCGAGCACCACGCGCAGCCGAGAGGAGTCCAGCACGGTGCCGCTGCCGAAGAGCCGCTCGGGCGGCAGGCCCGAGATCTTCAGCGCCGCGTAGGTCACCACGTCCACAGGGTTGGTCACCATCAGGTAGGTCGCGTCCGGCGCGGCCTCGACCAGCCCCGGCAGGATGTTGCGCATCAGCCCGATGGTCGCCTCTGCCAGGTCGACGCGGCTCTGGCCCGGCTTCTGCTTGGCCCCCGCGGTCACGACGACGACGTCGGCCCCCTCGCACACCGCCGGGTCGTCGGACCCGATCACGTGCGCCTGCGGCGTGAACATCAGGCCGTGCTGCAGGTCGAGCACCTCGGCGTCGACCTTCTCCCGGTCGATGTCGAGCAGCGCGATGGTGCGCGCCGAGCCGCGGGTCAGCGCGGCGAAGGCGAGGGTGGAGCCCACGGCCCCGGCGCCCACCACGGCGATCTTGGTGGTCCTGGAGGCGGGCTGGGCGGCGGGGACGTCCGAAGGGGCTGCCATGCCCTCAGGCTATGTGTCGAGCCTGGCGAGCGCGGCACGGACCAGCTTCGGGTCGGTGGTGGGCCAGAACCCGGGCATCGACCGGGTGAGGAAGGACGCGTACCGCGCCGTCGCGAGGCGCGGGTCCAGGACCGCGACCACACCGCGGTCGTCCATGCTGCGGACCAGGCGCCCCGCGCCCTGCGCGAGCAGCAGCGCGGCATGCTGCGCTGAGACGGCCATGAACCCGTTGCCGCCCGCCTGCTCGACGGCGCGGGCGCGCGCGGCCTTGACCGGGTCGTCGGGCCGCGGGAACGGGATGCGGTCGATGAGCACGAGCTGGTTCGACGGCCCCGGCACGTCGACGCCCTGCCACAGGGACAGCGTTCCGAACAGGCACGTGGCCGGGTCGTCGGCGAACTCCCGCACGAGCGTGGGGAGCTGGTCGTCGCCCTGCGCCAGGATCGGGAAGTCCAGGCGCTCCCGCATGGCCTCGGCGGCGGCGTTCGCGGCGCGCCGGGACGAGAACAGGCCGAGCGTGCGGCCGCCGGCGGCCGTGATGAGCTCGGCGATCTCGTCGAGCTGCGCCTCGGTGGTGGGCTCGCGGCCGGGGGCCGGCAGGTGCCGCGCGATGTAGAGGATGCCCTGCTTGGGGTAGTCGAAGGGGCTGCCCGCGTCCAGCCCGTGCCACGGCGGGGCGTCCTCGCCCTTGAGCCCGAGGGTGCCGGCCACGGCGTCGAACGTGCCACCCAGCGCAAGGGTCGCCGAGGTGAACACGCCGGTCGACTCCCCCAGCAGGTGCGTGCGGATCAGGCCCGCGACGTGCAGCGGGGCGGCGTGCAGCCGCGTCACGTTGTCCCCGAACCCGCCCCAGCCGTTGTCGGGGCGCGAGCACCACAGCACGTCGGCGGTCGTGTCCTGCGACGCCATCCGCTCGGCCGTCTCGAAGAGCTGGAGCATGGCGCCCTGAGCCATCTTGAGCCCCGGGTCGGGCTGGCCCGCGTCCTTGGCCTTCGCGCCCTTGCCGCCGGCCTCGGGCTTGAGCGTGCTGAGCACCTCGCGCGCGGCGTCCCGCACCGCGCCGACCGCCGTGCGCAGCTCGTCCGGCAGGCCGCTCGGGAAACGCTCCGCCGGTGCGGTGACCAACAGCGTGCCGAGGTTCTGCGCCGCGGCGTCGAGGTTGTCGGTGTTCGTCCCGGCATGCCGCCGGGCGAGCCGCGCCGCGCTCTCCACGGAGGCCATGGACAGGTCCACGGTGGCCGACGACGTCACACGGTCGGTGAGCTCGTGCGCCTCGTCCACCACGACGACGTCGTGCTCCGGGAGCACGCCCGGGCTGCCGGTCGCCGCGATGCCGAGCATCGCGTGGTTGGTGACCACCACGTCCGCCTCGCGGGCGGCGGCCCGCGCCTTGTCCGGGAAGCACTCGGCGAGCATGGGGCACTTGCCGCCCAGGCACTCCATCGCCGTCACGGACACCTGGCGCCAGGCCCGCTCCGGCACGCCGGGCACCAGGTCGTCGCGGTCGCCGCTGTCCGTCTCGCTCGCCCACTCGTGCAGGCGCCGGACGTGGTCGGCGAGCGTGGCGCCGTCGTCCCTCCTGCGGCTGCGGGCCGCGCCGCCGCTCGCCTCCTCGGTCTTGGGGTGGTCCTCGCCGCCGGGCAGGTCGAAGAGGGTGGTCTCGTCCTCCGGGTAGCCGCCGCCCACCTTGTGCACGCACAGGTAGTTGTGCCAGCCCTTGAGCAGGGCGACGCGCGGCTCCCGCGGCAGCGCCGGCGCGACGGCCTTGGCCACGAGCGGGAGGTCGCGGGTGATGACCTGCCGCTGCAGGGCGAGGGTCGCGGTCGAGACGATGACCTTGCTCTGCGCGGCCACGGCGTGGCGGACGGCGGGCACCAGGTACCCGAGCGACTTACCGGTACCCGTGCCCGCCTGGACCAGCAGGTGCTCGCCCTTGTCGATGGCCTCGCCGACCGCGACGGCCATGGCGTGCTGGCCCTCTCTGCGCCCGCCACCGAGCTGTCCCACCGCGAGGTCGAGCAGCTCCTCCACCTCGGGGATCTCGGCGGAATCGGTGCTTGTGGCGGGTGCGTCGGAAAGGCTGGTCACACGGTCGATCCTAGGCCGGACCACCGACATCCACCCTGCCTCGTCCACAGGTCCGGCCGGCCGCTCGGCGCCGTCGGGCCTACCCCTTCACCGCCCCGCCAAGGCCCGCCCCGCTGAGGAACAGGCGCTGGAACGCCAGGAACAGCACGATGGGCAGGACGGTCGAGATCGCGAGCGCCGCGAGGAACACGTCGAGCTCCAGGTAGGGCGCGATCGCGGGCAGGCGGACGGACAGCGGCTGGTTGTCCGGGTCGGGCAGCACCAGCAGCGGCCAGAGGTAGTCCTTCCACGCGGCGATCACGGCGAACACCGAGACGACGCCGAGGATGGGCTTGGACATCGGCAGCACGATGGACCACAGCAGCCGGAAGGGTCCGGCGCCGTCGACCCGCGCTGCCTCGAAGACCTCGCGCGGCAGGCCGTCGAAGAACCGCTTGACCAGCAGCACGTTGAACGCGCTGGCGCCCATGGGCAGCCAGACGGCCCAGAAGGTGTTGAGCAGGCTGATGTTCAGGAGCGGCACGTCGAGGATCGTCAGGTACAGGGGCACGAGCAGCACGACCGCCGGCACGAAGAGCGTGGCGAGCACGAGGCCGAAGATCAGGTTGCCGTACCGGGGGCGCAGCACGGACAGCACGTAGCCGCCCGTGGTCGCGACGAGGAGCTGGAAGAACCAGGCCCCCACCGCGAGGATCAGCGTGTTGACGAAGTAGTGGTCGATCTCGGCCCGGCCCCACGCGGTGGCGAGGTTGGCCCAGTCGATCCCGTTCGGGAAGAGGCCCAGCGGCTGGCGCAGGGTGTCCTGCGTGGGGGTGACGGCGGCCTTGGCCAGCCAGAGGATCGGCCCGAGCCCGGCGAGGACGAGGGTGACCAGGAGACCGCCCTGGAGCACGCCGAGCGAGCCCCGAACGCTCGCCCGGCGCCGGTCGTGGGCCGAGACGATGCCGCGCTCGGCGACCGCGGCCTGGTTCTTGACTGGCATCTCAGCTGCTCCAGGGTCGGGTCACGCGGAAGTAGATCGCGGACAGGACGGCGAGGACGCCCGCGAGCATGAGGCTCAGGGCGGTGGCGGCACCGTAGTTGCCGCCGAGGCTGCTGCCGAACGCGTAGTCGTAGATCAGCATGAGGATCGTCAGCGTCGCGTTGTTAGGGCCGCCGCCGGTGAACAGGAACGGTTCCAGGAACACCTGCGAGGTGCCGATGACCTGCAGGATCAGGGTGATGAACAGGACGCCGCGCAGCTGCGGCAGCGTCACGTGCCAGATCTTGCGCCACACCCCGGCGCCGTCCACCTCGGCCGCCTCGTAGAGCTCGGTGCGCACCCCGACGAGGGCGGCGAGGTAGATGATGACGGTGCCACCGGCAGCGGCCCAGGTGGCCTCCAGCACCAGGGACGGCATGGCGCTGGACGCGTTCTGCAGCCATGGGAACGGGCCGAGGCCGACCCAGCCGGCGATGGTGTTGAACACTCCGGTGGGCGAGGCGTCGTAGAAGAACTTCCACAGCAGCACGGCCACGACGGGCGGCACGACGACGGGCAGGTACGCGAGCGCCGAGAACAGCCCCCGCATGCGCCGTACCTCGCTCATCAGGACGGCGGCGGCCAGTGGCAGCGGGTAGCCGAAGACGAGCGCGAGCAGGGCGAACCACAGGGTGTTCGCCACGGCCTTGCCCAGCAGGGGGTCCTGCAGCACGAACACGAAGTTGTCGAGCCCCACGAACTCGGGGGTCGAGATGAGGTTGGTCTGCTGGACGCTCATGACGAGCGCCCGGCCGATCGGGAACCAGGAGAACACCCCGAACACGAGGATCATCGGCAGTGCGATGACCAGGGTGCTCAGGCCGCCGTCGCGCAGCCAGTCCCGGGGCGTGCGGCGGGCACGCCGGCGGGGTCCGGGCGACGACGGCGGGGCGTCCGCCGTC
>NZ_KI911665.1:138737-139304 GCF_000515355.1 Promicromonospora kroppenstedtii DSM 19349
AGGCGCCCGACGGCGCCGTCGGGCCCCTCCTCCTCGCCGAGCGGCACGACGAGCTCGACGTTGGTGCCGTGCGGCGGCACGGGTGCGACCTCGGGGGCGTGGTACAGCTCCAGCGAGGCGAGCTCCTCGACGCTCGCGAGGGCGACGACGGTGTGCGGGTTGCCGAGGTCGACGCTCAGGGCCGGGCGGGGCGCGGTCCAGCCGCGCACCGCGACGGCGGCGTCGTACCCGTCGGTCACGGCGGTCTCGCCTCCGGGCAGGAACCAGCGGCCCATGTCCACGGCGTACCAGCCGTTGGCCTCCTTGGTGACCCGCTTGACGCCGGCGCGCGTGCCGAGGCTGAGCGGGCCTGCGGACAGGTCGGCCAGGCCCTGCTGCTCGGCGAACGCGGCGAAGACGCGCACGCCGTTGCCGCACATCTCGGCCACGGAACCGTCGGAGTTGCGGTAGTCCATGAACCACTCGGCCGTGGGGTCCTGGGCCAGGGCGGCCTGGGCGGACTCCTCGCCCGCGCTCGCCAGGGCCGCCGTCGGGGCGAGCCGGATGACGCCGTCGCCGCCGATCCCG
>NZ_KI911665.1:139404-140596 GCF_000515355.1 Promicromonospora kroppenstedtii DSM 19349
GGTAGCGCACGAACTCGGTGCGGGGCGCGACGGCGACCCAGCCGGCCGGCTCGCCGTCGACGTACCCGAGCAGGGCGCCGGTCGTCGGGGCGTCCGGCCCCGGGTCGAGCTGCTCGCGGAGCTGATGGGCGCGCTCCTCGACCGGCATGTACCACCAGGCGCGGTCACCCAGCCGGATGCGCTGGCACTGGCAGTGGTGCGCGCCGCCACGCGCGCCGAACACGGTCTGAACGTCGTCCCAGCGGTCGGCGGTGGCCACGGCGATCTCCATGCCTGCAGGCTGGCACCGCTCACGCCACCCGGCAAGCGCCTACGATTGCGCGGTGTCCAGCGACCACTACTTCACCGCACAGCCCGCCTCGGACGACGAGCGCCGCACCCGCACCGTCCGCCTCGCCGGGCGGGAGCTGGAGGTCGAGGTGGCGTCCGGCGTCTTCTCCCCCGGCGGCGTGGACAAGGGGACGGCCGTGCTGCTGGACCACGTGCCCGCGCCCCCGGCGACCGGCGACCTGCTCGACCTGGGCTGCGGCTGGGGCCCGATCACGATCACCCTGGCACTGGAGGCCCCGGAGGCCACGGTCTGGGCCGTCGACGTCAACGAGCGCGCGCTCGACCTGGTGCGGCGCAACGCCGAGCGGCTCGGGCTGACCAACGTGCGGGCCGTGCTGCCCGGCGACGTCCCGGACGACGTGCGGTTCGCCGCCTGCTGGTCCAACCCGCCGATCCGCGTGGGTAAGCAGGTGCTGCACGAGCTGCTGACCCGCTGGCTGCCCCGGCTCGGACCGGACGCCGCGGCATGGCTCGTGGTGCAGAAGAACCTGGGCTCGGACTCGCTGGCCCGCTGGATCACCGAGACGCTCGGGCTCGCGGTGGAGCGCACGACGTCGTCCAAGGGGTTCCGCGTGCTGCGGGTCGCGGGCTGAGCGACAGCTGCCTGTCGAACGGTGGACCGAGATCATGTCCAGCGGTCGACCAGGGACGTGTCCGTCGGTAGATCAGCGACGAGACCACATGTCGCCATCGGCTCGCCCTGGGTCAGAGCGCGACCCGGCCCGAGTAGACCAGCTCCGCCGGGCCCGCGAGCTCGACGTTGCCGCCCGGCAGCACGCGCACGCGCACCTCGCCGCCCGGGACCTCGACGATCCAGGTGTCGGGCGCGCCGGCGCCGGTGGTGCCGCCCTGCCACGTGCGG
>NZ_KI911665.1:140696-147728 GCF_000515355.1 Promicromonospora kroppenstedtii DSM 19349
GACGGCGGGGCGTCCGCCGTCGTCGCCCGGAGCGGGCTGGACAGTGTCGTCATCCCAGGGTCAGCTGCGGTCGAGCAGTCCCTGGACCTGGGTCTGGGCGTCGGCGAGGAGCGCGTCGATGTCCGCGTTCTCGTCCGTCAGCACAGCCTGGACCACCGGGTCGAGCGCCGCGTAGACGTCCTGGGTCGCGACGGCGGGCTCGGGGATGACGGGCTGGTCGAACATCTGGTCCGTCATCGGCGCGAAGTTCTCCAGCGGGACGTTGACGAGGTCCTTGATCCAGCTCTGCTGCTCCTCGTAGGTCGCCTGGTCGAAGATGGGCAGGGCCGGGGCGCCGACGGGCTGGTCGGTCTCGGCGGCGACCTCGGCCTCGGCCACGGCGGCGTCCTGGTCGGTCAGCTTGGAGATGTAGTAGAAGTCGATCCACTTCACGGCCGCGGCCTGCTCGGCCTCGGACGCCGCAGAGCTCACCGCGGCCAGCGTGCCGCCGCCGAGCGTGCCGGCGTCGTCGCCCTCCAGGGGCAGCACGGTGACGCCGTACTCGTCGGGGTTCATCTGGTTCTGCGTGAACAGGTTGGGGTAGTTGGCGCCGCCCGAGACGTACATGCCGATCTTGCCGGCGGCGAAGTCCTGGTTGATGGTGCCCCAGTCGTACAGGAAGGACGACCCCATGGAGTTGTCCTCCCAGCGCATCTCCTTCAGCATCTCCAGCGCGGCGACCGTGGCGTCGTTGTCGACGGTCGCGGTGGTCTCCTCGCCCTCGCCCTCGGTCATGCGGCCGCCGAGGGCGTAGGTCTCGGTGGTGAGGATCCAGCCGCCGGTGTTGCTCTGCGTCATGTGGGCGTAGCCCGCCTGGCCGGTCTTGTCGGAGATCGCCTTGGCGGCCTCGCGCACCTCGTCCCAGGTGGCCGGCGGGTTGTCCGGGTCGAGGCCGGCCTCCTCGAAGAGCGCCCGGTTGTAGTGCAGGCCCTGGTTGTAGGCGGCGATCGGGACGGCCCACATGTTGCCCTCGGCGTCCTGGCCCGCGGCGGCGATCGTCGGGTTGAACTGGTCGGCGTACGGCAGCTCGGCCACCAGCTCGCTGACGTCGGCGATCTGCCCGCGCTCGATCAGCGCCCGGCCGTCGGTGAACGGGATCGGGAACACGTCGGGCAGTGTGCCGCCCGCGAGCTCGGCGGCGAAGGTCGTGCCGGACCAGGTGAACTCCTTGGTCTCCACCTGGATGTCCGGGTTGGCCTCCTCGAACTGCGCGATGCGCTCGTCGAAGGCGTCGATGGCGGCCTGCTCGAGGCCGGCGTCGATCGAGACCTCGATGGTCACGGGTCCTTCGGGCTCGTCGGCCGCGTCGGTCGACGAACCGCAGGCCGTGAGGGTCCCCGCGAGCGACAGGACACCCACCAGGGCGAACGCCGCGCGCTTGTTTGCTGACTTCATTGTCACTCCTTGGTCGTGTGCCGCCGGGACGGCACGTCTGGGGGAAAGCTGCAGGTGATCAGGACGGCAGGCCGAGCCAGACAGCGATGTCCGGGCCGACGGCACCGTCGACGGGGCCGCTCGCCAGGAGCACGGCGGCCCCGGCGGGCAGGGGGACGGGGGTCGTCCCGAGGTTGACGACGCAGGCGAAGCCGGCGCCGCGAGCGAAGGCGAGGACGTCGTCGCCGCCGAGGTCGAGCCAGGTCAGCTCCTCGGCGTGCAGGGCCGTCAGCTCGCGCCGCAGGTGCAGAGCCGTGCGGTACAGGCTGAGCATCGACTCCGGGTCGCCGTCCTGCGCCTGCACCGAGCGCTCCGCCCAGTCGGCCGGCTGGGGCAGCCAGGGCGCGGCGCCGTCGTCGGGTCCGAAGCCCAGGCTGGTGCCGGTGCGCGCCCATGGCAGCGGCACTCGGCAGCCGTCGCGGCCGGGGTCCACGCCCTCGGAGCGGAAGTGCATCGGGTCCTGGATGAGCTCGCGCGGCACGTCCGCCTCGGGCAGACCGAGCTCGTCACCCTGGTAGACGTACAGGGCGCCCGGCAGCGCGCCGGTCAGCAGCGCCGCGGCGCGCGCCCGGCGGGTGCCGAGATCCAGGTCGGACGGCGTGCCGAACCGCTTGGCCGCGAAGTCGAACGAGGAGTCCTCGCGGCCGTACCGGGTCACGGGCCGGGTGACGTCGTGGTTGGAGAGCACCCAGGTGGCCGGGGCGCCGACGGGCGCGTGCGCCTCCAGCGTGGTGCGGATCGACTCGCGCAGCTCCTTGGCGTCCCAGGGGCGCGCCATGAAGTCGAAGTTGAACGCGGTGTGCATCTCGTCGGGCCGCAGGTACTGGGCGAACCGCTCGTGATCCGCCAGCCACACCTCGCCCACCAGTACGCGTGGCTCCGCGTAGTCATCGGCCACGCGGCGCCAACCGCGGTAGACGTCGTGGATCTCGTCGCGGTCCAGGTGCGGGTGCTCCCCCGGGCCGGGCGTCGCGGGCACCTCGGGCAGCGCCGGGTCCTTGATGATCAGCGCAGCCGAGTCGATGCGGATACCGGCCGCGCCGCGGTCGAACCAGAACCGCAGCACGTCCTCGTGCTCCTGCCGCACGTCGGGGTGGTTCCAGTTCACGTCCGGCTGCTCCGGGGTGAACAGGTGCAGGTACCACTGGCCGGGCGTGCCGTCCGGGTTCGTGGTCCGCGTCCAGGTGTCGCCCTGGAAGCTGGAGACCCAGCCGGTGGGCATCTGGTCACCGTCGGGGCCCTTGCCGTCCTGGAACCAGAAACGCTCGCGCTCCGGCGAGCCCGGCCCGGCCGCGAGCGCCGCCCGGAACCACTCGTGCTCCGAGGAGATGTGGTTGGGCACCACGTCGACGATGGTGCGGATGCCCAGCTCGCGGGCCTCGGCGATCAGCGCCTCGGCGTCCGCCAGGGTGCCGAACGCCGGGTCGATCGTGCGGTAGTCCCGCACGTCGTAGCCGCCGTCCGCCAGGGGCGAGGCGTACCAGGGCGTGTACCAGATCGCGTCGACACCGAGGTCACGCAGGTAGCCCAGGCGGGAGCGGACGCCGGCGAGGTCACCGGTGCCGTCGCCGTTCCCGTCCGCGAAGCTGCGGGGATAGATCTGGTAGATCACGGCGCTGCGCCACCACTCGTCTGCGGGGCGCGGCTCGAGGGTCGCGTCGGACGTCGTCGTCATGTCGTGAACCGTAAATCACATGACAACGACCGCGCAAGAACTCGACAGCTACTTGATGAAATCGTGACAGGTCAGCGGGCGACCACCTTCGCCATGGCGGTCGAGGCGCGCACCACGAGCTCGGGCTCGAAGAGCAGCTCGTCGCGCGCGACGTCGCTGCCGCCGATCAGCGCGGCCAGCAGGTCGACGGCGGCGCGGCCCATGGGCTCGATCGGCTGCCGCACCGTGGTCAGCGCGGGGTCGGTGGAGTTCATCAGCGCGGAGTCGTCGAAGCCCACGACGGACACGTCCGCGGGGCAGGACAGCCCGGCCCGGCGCACCGCGCGGATGGCGCCGAGGGCCAGCGGGTCGCTGGCGCACACGATGGCCGTCGCGCCGGCCTCGACCAGGCGGTTCGCCGCCGCCTGACCGCTCTCCAGGGAGTACTGCGAGTGCACCACCAGCGCGGGGTCGAGCTCCAGGTCGTGCCGCTGCGCGAACCGCTGGGCGGCCGCGAGCTTGCGCTCCGACGGCATGTGGTCGGCCGGGCCGAGCAGCAGGCCGACCCGCTGGTGCCCCAGGGACGTGACGTGGCCCATGGCCTGCTCCATGGCCACGAGGTCGTCGCAGGCCACGCGCGGGAACGCGAGGTCCTCGATGGAGGCGTTCATCAGCACCACGGGCAGGCCCAGGTCCTCCAGCCGCCGGTAGTGGGCGTGGTCGGCCTCGCGCTCGGCGTAGAAACCGCCCGCGAAGATCACCCCTGAGACCTGCTGGGCCAGGAGCAGGTCGATGTACTCGGCCTCGGTCACACCGCCGGCCGTCCGGGTGCACAGCACGGGGGTGAACCCCTGCTGGGCCAGCGCCCCGCCGATCACCTCGGCGAACGCCGGGAAGATCGGGTTCACGAGCTCGGGCAGCACCAGCCCCACCAGCTTGCCGCGGCTGCCGCGCAGCTTGGTGGGCCGCTCGTAGCCCAGCACGTCCAGGGCGGTGAGCACCGCGTCCCGGGTGCCCTGGGACACGCCGGGCTTCCCGTTGAGCACGCGACTGACCGTCGCCTCGCTCACGCCTACCTTCTTCGCCACATCGGCAAGCCGTCTCGACATGGATCGATCCTAGCCACGCCGAACGCAAATCGCTTGCAGGGGTTGCAGGGCCCTGCAAGTCGCTTGCGTAACCCGACAGGGCTGGAGACGAGTCAGACGCCCAGGTCACCTTCGTGGCCTGAGCGTCTGACTGGTGGTGCGGAGCCGTGCGGTCGGTCAGTGCGCGACGGCGACCTGACGCAGCTCGGTGGCGAGCTGCTCGTCCACGCGCCCGCGCAGGTGCGTGCCGGCGGCCACGTGCTCGGTGAGCTCGATGTCACCGTGCTCGTGCACGCGGTGCACCAGGTCGCCCCGGTCGTACGGGACCACCAGGTCGACCTGGACGCCCGGTCGGGGCAGCTCCGCCGCGATCCGCGCGCGCAGCTCGGCGATGCCCTCGCCGGAGTGCGCGGAGACGACGGCGGTGTGCCGCTCGCGCCGCTGGATGCGGCCGACGACCGTCGGGTCGGCGACGTCGGCCTTGTTCAGCACCACGATCTCGTGGACGTCCTCGAACGCCGGGATCTCGGACAGCACCTCGCGGACCGCCGCGATCTGTCCCTCGGGATCCGGGTGAGACGCGTCGACCACGTGCAGCAGGATGTCGGCGTCGCCGACCTCCTCCAGCGTGGACCGGAACGCCTCCACCAGCTGGTGCGGCAGGTGCCGCACGAATCCGACGGTGTCGGTGAACGTGTAGACGCGGCCGTCCTCGGTCCGGGTGCGCCGGACCGTCGGGTCCAGCGTGGCGAACAGCGCGTTCTGGACGAGCACGCCCGCCCCGGTCAGCGCGTTCAGCAGGGACGACTTGCCGGCGTTGGTGTAGCCGGCGATCGCCACCGCGGGGATCGCGTTGCGCTTGCGGCTCAGCCGCTTGGTCTCACGGGCCGGCTTCATCGCGGCGATCTCACGCCGCAGCTTGGCCATCCGGTCGCGGATGCGCCGCCGGTCCAGCTCGATCTTGGTCTCACCGGGACCGCGCGAGCCCATGCCGGCGCCCGCGCCGCCCACCTGGCCACCCGCCTGGCGGGACATCGACTCGCCCCAGCCGCGCAGGCGCGGCAGGAGGTACTCGAGCTGCGCGAGCTCGACCTGGGCCTTGCCCTCACGGGACTTGGCGTGCTGGGCGAAGATGTCCAGGATCAGCGCGGTGCGGTCGACGACCTTGACCTTGACCACGTCCTCCAGCGCACGGCGCTGGGACGGGGCGAGCTCGCTGTCGACGATCACGGTGTCCGCGCCGGTCGCGAGCACGACCTGCGCCAGCTCCAGCGCCTTGCCGGAGCCGAGGTACGTGCCGGGGTCGGGCTTCTGCCGTCGCTGCAGCAGGCCGTCCAGCACCTGGGAGCCGGCCGTCTCGGCCAGCGCCGCGAGCTCGCGCAGCGAGATCTCGGCGTCTCGTGCCGCGTGCTCGCCGCCCGAGAACAGGCCGACGAGCACCACCTTCTCGAGGCGCAGCTGCCGGTACTCGACCTCGGTGACGTCCTCGAGCTCGGTCGACAGGCCGGCCACGCGGCGCAGCGCGGTGCGCTCCTCAAGGTCCAGCTGGTCGCCGTCGGCCACGGTGTGGACCGTCCCGCCGTCGGCACGTGCGGTCCCCGCCCGAGCGAGAACCCGTGCCACGACATCGTTCGCGATCGCCTGGGCATCTGCCTGGGCCGCGCGGAGTTCGGGCGTCTCCTCTGCGGGGAGCTCGGGCTCTGTCGGGGTGTGGGTCATGTACTACCTAACTCTCGATGGTTCCTGCTCTCGTAGAACAAGGATCCCACGCCCGAAAGTCCCGCGGCCATGTCTTTCCGCCGCAGGTTCCTCGCCTGTGGATAACCAGGGCCCGCCGACGGCGGCCGCTGCCAGACTTGACGGACGACACCACCACGGCACGCAGGGGACGGTACGACCATGCACGAAGCGCAAGAGGGACCCGACCGGACGGGCCGCCCGTGGACCGACGAGGAGACCGCGAGGATCGTGGCCCAGGTGCGCGACGGGGCGGACGAGCGCACCGTGACCGCCCGGGCCAGACGGTCCAGCGGCTCGGTGGTGAGCCGCCTGCGGCGGATGCTGCCGCTGGAGCACCGCTCGTGCCCGGTCGACATGGTGGTGCCCGCGCTGCGGGACCATCTGCGGGACCCGGACTACGACTGGCGCGCGGCGATGCTCCTGACACCGCCGCCGCGGCCGGTGGTCCGCCCGCCCGAGATCGTGCGGACGGGCGTGGCCGGGCTGGCGGACGACGACCTCGTCGGCATCGCGCACAGCGTCCTGCTCGACGACCGGGCGGCCACCGCGGACCTGCGCGAGCGCCTCGTCGGCGAGGTCCGGGAGCGCGGGCTGGGCCGGGACGTCGTCGCCACCCACGAGTCCTACCTGGCCACGCTCCGGGAGCCGGCCGGGATCCGGGACGTCGACGAGTGGGTCCGCCGGTGGTCCACGGCGGTAGGTCTCGGCGCCGACCGGTACGCGGCGTACACGAGGTACGAGCCGTGGGAGTGAGGCGGCGGCTCAGCCGAGGTCGAGGCGCATCACGCGGCGGCGCTTGGTCGGGCGGCTGACCTCCACGAGGCCCGCCCCGGCGAACGGCCCGGGGGTGCCCACGTTGACCTCGCCCCACGAGATGTCCTGCCCGGGTTCGGGGGCGATCGGATAGCCCTCGACGACCCGGGCGCCGCGCTCGCGCGCGTGCGCCACGGCGGCGGCCGCCAGCGGGTACATCAGGCCCTGCTTGCGCAGGCCCGCGCGGACGGCGAAGCACGTCACCGCCCAGACCCCGGCGTCGTCCTTGTCCTCGTGCCGGCCCGCCCACGGGACCTGGCTGCC
>NZ_KI911665.1:147828-148789 GCF_000515355.1 Promicromonospora kroppenstedtii DSM 19349
GCCGGAGCGCGGGGCCGTGCGCGAGGACCAGCGGTACCCGATCGCCCGCGGTGAGCCGGGCCAGCGCGGCGGAGACGGCCTGCCGGACGCCCGCAAGCGGGTCGGTGCGCAGGCCAGGGACCGTCCCGGGGACGAGCAGCGGGGTCGCGGGCAGGATCACGGCGTGCACGATGGACGAAAGTAGCACCGGCCCCGGCATCCAGCGGTTCGTGGGCGATTCCACCCCCCTTTCCACGCAAAGGGCGCAGCGGGGGGAGGGGTCTGGCAGGTACTGTGGGCTGGTGAGGTTCTTCGGGTCACGACGCCGGAACACGGCGGGCGACGGCGACCGTGCGGCCACCGGCCCGCAACAGCCCGAGCCCAGGGAACTCGACGATGAGGAGCTGCGGGCGCAGGTGGAGGGCGTGCTGCTGCGTGAGCTGACGGGCGGCCTCGACGATCCCTCCTCGGTCCCCGAGCCGCTGACGCGCGACCGCGTGGTCGAGTGGCTGGGCGAGAACGGGTTCAGCTACTTCGTGGACTCCGAGGGCGACGTCGGCGGGCTGTGGCACGGCTGGCTGTTCTACTTCCTCATGGTCGGCGAGAGCAACGAGGTGCTCCAGGTACGCGGGCAGTGGCACCGGGACCTGACCATCGAGCGGCTGGAGGAGATCCTCGAGCTGTGCAACGAGTGGAACGCCGAGCGCATCTGGCCCAAGACGTACGTCCGTGTGCGCGACAACGGCGCGGTGCTCGTCTACACCGAGGTGACGGTCGACCTGGAGCACGGCGTCACCGAGGACCAGCTCGACCAGCTGCTGCAGTGCGGGCTGACCACGGGCTCCATGTTCTTCGAACATCTCGACGAGACGTTCCCCGACCCGCTGAGGTCCGCGCCATGAGCCCGCCCCGGAGCGGAGGCGGCGCCGGCCGCTGGCTCGCGCGCCTGCTCAACCCACGTCCGCCGGCGGCCCGGCGCCCC
>NZ_KI911665.1:148889-154104 GCF_000515355.1 Promicromonospora kroppenstedtii DSM 19349
CGGCCCAGGCGTCGCCCGACCGGGTGCGGCGCACCACGAGGCGTGCGGCGTCGGCCGGCTCGGCGATCAGGTGGTGCGGGGCAGCCTTGACCACGGTCACGGTCACCGTGTCGCCGGGGCGCGGCAGGCCCGGGGGCACGACGTCGGCCAGACGCGGATCGTCCAGCGTCTCCGGCGCCTGTGTGAGGTCGACGCCAGGGTGGGGCACGACGTCGTCGGGCGACGTGGTGAGGCCGAAGTGCACGAGCCGGTTGTCCGCCGCGCGGCCCGACAGGCGGTGGGTCGCGCCGTCCTTGCGGCCCGAGCCCTCGGCGACCAGCACCTCGAGGGTGCGCCCGACCTGCCGGTCGGCCTCCTCGGCGCCAATGCGCTCCTGCAGGGCGAGCAGGCGCTCGAACCGCTCCTGCACCACGGCCTTGGGAAGCTGGTCGTCCATGGTCGCGGCGGGCGTGCCCGGGCGGGGCGAGTACTGGAAGATGAAGGCGGAGCTGAACCGGGACGCCTCGACCACGCGCATGGTCTCGGCGAAGTCCTCCTCGGTCTCGCCGGGGAAGCCGACGATGATGTCGGTGGTGATGGCGGCGTCGGGCATCGCGGCGCGGACCCGCTCCAGGATGCCGAGGAACTTCTCCGAGCGGTACGAGCGGCGCATCGCGCGCAGGATCCGGTCGGAGCCGGACTGCAGCGGCATGTGCAGCTGCGGCATCACGTTCGGGGTCTCGGCCATGGCGGCGATGACGTCGTCGGTGAACGCGGCCGGGTGCGGGGACGTGAACCGCACGCGCTCCAGGCCCTCGATCTGCCCGCAGGCCCGCAGCAGCTTGGCGAACGCACCGCGGTCGCCGAACTCGACGCCGTAGCTGTTCACGTTCTGGCCCAGCAGGGTCACCTCGATGGCGCCGGCGGCCACGAGTGCCTCGACCTCGGCGAGGATCTCCCCCGGACGACGGTCGCGCTCCTTGCCGCGCAGGTGCGGCACGATGCAGAAGGTGCAGGTGTTGTTGCAGCCCACCGAGATGCTGACCCAGCCGGCGTAGACCGACTCGCGCTTGGTCGGCAGCGTGGACGGGAAGACCTGGAGGGACTCCGCGATCTCCACCTGGGCGGCCTCGTTGTGCCGGGCGCGCTCCAGCAGCACCGGCAGGGCGTCGAGGTTGTGGGTGCCGAAGACGACGTCCACCCACGGGGCCTTCGCGACGATGTCGCCGCGGTCCTTCTGCGCCAGGCAGCCGCCGACGGCGATCTGCATGCCGGGCCGTGTCGCCTTGATCCCCGCGAGCTGGCCGAGGTTGCCGTACAGCTTGTTGGCCGCGTTCTCGCGCACGGCGCACGTGTTGATTACGACGACGTCGGCGGCGTTCGCGGCCTCGTCCTGGCTGGACGCGCGCGTGTAGCCAGCCTGCTCGAGCATGCCGGCCATGTGCTCCGAGTCGTGCACGTTCATCTGGCACCCGAGGGTGCGGACCATGTAGGTGCGGGGCGCCTCGGGCGCCTCGTCACGGACGGCGGTGTCGGTCGCGGCGGCGTCGGGCAGGGCTGAGGGGAGGGCGGTCGTGGACATCGTCCCCGATTTTACGACCCCTTTCGAGGCCCGCCGAACGGTTGATCCGGGCATATAACGGGCATCTGTTACCGAAACGTTGTGCGGTGATGACCGGTCGACTTGGTCCTTGAAACATCGGATCGTTAGGTTCAAGGGATGGACCAGAGCACCTCGACCACCGGCCAACCGGCGGCCGACAACACCGTGGACGCTCCGACGTCGGACCGCGCCCTCGGGGCGCCCCTCGTCGAGCTGAAGAGCGTGAACAAGCACTTCGGCGCGCTGCACGTGCTGCAGGACATCGACCTCACCGTCCGCAAGGGCGAGGTGCTGGTCGTGATCGGCCCGTCCGGGTCCGGCAAGTCCACGCTGTGCCGGGCGATCAACCGTCTGGAGACCATCGACGACGGCACCATCACGGTCGACGGCAAGACCCTGCCCGAGGAGGGCAAGGCCCTCGCGCAGCTCCGCGCCGAGGTCGGGATGGTCTTCCAGTCGTTCAACCTGTTCGCGCACAAGACCGTGCTCGACAACGTCACCCTCGGGCCGCGCAAGGTCCGCGGGCTGAACAAGAAGGACGCGGAGGAGCAGGCCCGCAAGCTGCTCGACCGCGTGGGCGTCGGCAACCAGGCGGGCAAGATGCCCGCCCAGCTCTCCGGCGGCCAGCAGCAGCGTGTCGCGATCGCGCGCGCCCTGGCGATGCAGCCCAAGGTGATGCTGTTCGACGAGCCGACGTCGGCCCTCGACCCCGAGATGGTCAACGAGGTGCTCGACGCGATGGTCGCACTCGCCCAGGAGGGCATGACGATGATCGTCGTGACCCACGAGATGGGCTTCGCCCGGAAGGCCGCCGACCGCGTGGTCTTCATGGCGGACGGGCAGATCGTCGAGGAGGCTGCCCCCGAGGAGTTCTTCACGGCGCCCAAGAGCGAGCGGGCGCGTGACTTCCTGTCCAAGATCCTGACCCACTGATCTTTCACTGACTGATCTCAGCCAAGGGGTCCTACCCGGACCCGAACTACCGAAGGGGAATCATGCGCAAGCACACCATGGGGCTGCTGGCGATGGCCGCCGCGTCCACCCTCGCGCTCTCGGCCTGCGGCGGAGCCGAGGTCGGCGGCGAGCCCGAGGGCGGCGCGTCCGAGGGCGGCGACGGCATCACCATCGGCATCAAGTACGACCAGCCGGGCCTCGGCCTGCAGGACGGCGCCGAGTACACCGGGTTCGACGTCGACGTCGCCCGCTACGTCGCGAACGAGCTGGGCTACAGCGAGGACCAGATCACCTTCAAGGAGACGCCCTCCGCCAACCGCGAGAGCATGCTCCAGAACGGTGACGTGGACATGATCTTCGCGACGTACTCGATCACGGACGAGCGCAAGGAGGTCATCGACTTCGCCGGACCGTACTTCGTCGCTGGTCAGGACCTCCTCGTCGCCGCCGACAACACCGACATCACCGGCCCGGAGGACCTGGAGGGCAAGAACCTCTGCTCGGTCACCGGCTCGACGTCGGCAGAGAAGATCAAGACGGACTACGCCGAGGGCGTGCAGCTCCTGGAGCGCCCGGGCTACGCCGAGTGCGTCACCGCCCTGGCCGCCGGCCAGGTCGACGCCGTCACGACCGACGACATCATTCTCGCCGGTCTCTCCGCCGCCAACGGCGACGGCAACCTCAAGGTCGTCGGCGCGCCGTTCTCCGAGGAGCGCTACGGCGTGGGCCTGCCCAAGGGCTCGGACCGGTGCGAGGACATCAACGCGGCGATCACCAAGATGATCGACGACGGTACGTGGGAGGAGCTCGTCGCCGCCAACACCGAGGGCGCCGACTACACCCCGAACGCGGACCTGAACCCGCCGACGCCGGACGCCTGCGCCTGACGTCTCCTTCGCAGTGCACCGGGATCGCGTCCGCCGAGCGAGACGCGATCCCGGTTCGCTGCGGGGCGGCATCCTGCCGTCCGCGACTGTGACCTACCGGGGCGCGCCGACCAGGGCCGCGCCTCTCCCGAAAGGTGACCCGTGAACGACTATCTGTCAGGGCTCGGCGCGCTCCTGCAGCAGTACGACGTGCTCGGAGCGTTCTGGACCAACATCCAGCTCACGTTCTGGGGCGCGCTGATCGCGCTGGCGCTCGGCACTCTGCTCGCGCTCATGCGGATCTCCCCCATCGCGTCGCTGCGCTGGGCCGGCGCCACGTACGTGAGCATCTTCCGCAACACCCCGCTGACCATCATCATGACCTTCATGGTCATGGGCGTGTGGACCGCGCTCCAGATCCAGCTCGCCGACAACTTCGAGGACAACTTCTTCCGCCTCGCCGTCGTCGGCCTGGCCGTCTACCACGCGGCGTTCGTCTGCGAGGCGATCCGCTCCGGCGTGAACACGGTCCCGCTGGGCCAGGCCGAGGCCGCCCGCGCGATCGGCCTGTCGTTCCTGCCGGCCGCGCGCCTGATCATCCTCCCGCAGGCGTTCCGCGGAGCCACCGCCCCGCTGGGCAACACCCTCATCGCGCTGCTGAAGAACTCGACCGTGGCCGCGGCGGCCAGCGTCTCCTGGGAGACCTCCTCCACGATGAAGACCATGATCGAGTTCAACCCCAACTATCTCTGGGAGATCTTCGCGGTGTTCGCGATCGGCTACGTCATCCTGGTGATCCCCATCGGACTGCTGACGACCTGGCTGTCCCGGCGTCTGGCGGTGAAGCGATGAGCGCCTCGGTACTCTTCGACGCCCCCGGGCCCCGGGCGCGGAGCTGGACCCTCGCCGGCAACATCGTCGGCGCGCTGGTCGTGCTCGCGGTGGCCGCGTGGGTGCTGGTCCAGCTCGACAGCAAGGGCCAGCTGGAGCCCCAGCTCTGGGCGGACGCCGTCTCGGCCCGCACCTGGCAGTACTACCTGATCCCGGGCCTGCTCAACACGCTCCGGGCGGCGGCGTTCGCGATCGTGGGCTCGATCGTCTTCGGCCTCGTCTTCGGCACGGGCCGGCTGTCGCAGATAGGCCTCGTGCGCGGGGTGAGCGGCACCGTCGTCGAGTTCTTCCGGGCCGTCCCCGTGCTGCTCATGATGGTGTTCTTCTACGGCCTGTTCGGACAGCTGCTGCCCGGGGTTGGCGACAAGGCGTTCCTCGCCGTCGTGGTCGCGCTCATCCTGTACAACGGCTCCGTAATCGCGGAGCTGGTGCGGTCGGGCGTGGGGAACCTGCCCCGCGGCCAGGGTGAGGCCGGGCTCGCGATCGGCCTGACGCCGGGTCAGACGCTGCGCTCCGTCCAGCTGCCCCAGGCGCTGGTGGCCATGCTGCCCGCGATGGTGTCGCAGATCGTCGTGGTCCTGAAGGACTCGGCCCTCGGCCAGCTCATCGGCTACCAGGAGCTGCTGCGCACCGGGCAGATCGTCTATTCGGCCGACGGCAACCCGCTGCAGGTGCTGACGGTCGTGGCCGTGGTGTTCATCGTGCTGAACCTGCTGCTCACCGTGGTGGCGCACCAGCTGTCCCGGCTGCTGTCGAGCCGCACGGCCGGGCAGACCATCGAGGGCACCGGCATCGGCAACCCGACCGCGGTGGCGGCCGGCGCCGGCGGGACCGACAAGATCTGACGCGACGCCCCGCCGGACCAGGTCCGGCGGGGCGTCGTCCTCGGGTTCAGTCCTCGGGCTCGGTCCTCGGGTTCAGT
>NZ_KI911665.1:154204-154753 GCF_000515355.1 Promicromonospora kroppenstedtii DSM 19349
CGGCGCGCCCTGCCGCTCGTCCGCGCGGAGCTGCGCTGGCCCAGCGCCGGGGCCGCGCGCCTGACCGGCGCCACCGCGCTGGAGACCAGTGCGTACGGCAAGCACCTGCTCACCCGGCTCGACGACGGCAGGACCCTGCACACGCACCTGCGGATGGACGGCTACTGGCGGGTGCACCGGACGGGATCCCGGGAGGCCACGGCCCGGCACCCGGCGGTCCGGGCCGTGCTCGCGACCGATGCCTGGACCGCCATCGGCTGGCACCTCGGGATGCTCGACCTGCTGCGCACCCATGACGAGAACCGGATCCTGAACGGCCTGGGGCCGGACGTGCTGGGCAACGACTTCCCCACCGTCGGGCTGGCCGACGGCGTGGCGCGGCTCGCGCGGGAGCCCGACCGGCCCCTGTGCGCCACGCTGCTGGACCAGCGCACGGTAGCGGGCCTGGGGACCATCTGGATGGCGGAGTCCCTGTTCGCGCGGCGCCTGTGGCCGTGGCTGCCGGCGGGCTCCCTGCCGCAGGGCGAGCGGGCGCTCCTGCTGCGCACC
>NZ_KI911665.1:154853-154975 GCF_000515355.1 Promicromonospora kroppenstedtii DSM 19349
TTCGTGGAGCACCTCGGCGGGTCGCAGTTCGCCCTGCCAGGCGCCGTCGACCGGCTGCGCGTGGACGCGACCGACCGTTCGCGGATCGTCGAGGCGGAGCTGGAGGTCGCGGAGCGGAGCGC
>NZ_KI911665.1:155075-155544 GCF_000515355.1 Promicromonospora kroppenstedtii DSM 19349
CCTGGCGCTCCAGGCTGCGCGTGCGGGCGACGAGCTTGGTGGCGAGCCTCGCGCCCGCGGCCCGCTCGTCGTCCGGGTCGAGCTGGTCCAGGGCCTCGACGGCGGTGTCCTCGTCGATACCCCGCCGGCGCAGCTCCGCGGCGATGCCGCGACGGGCCAGCCCGCGCTCGGCATGCCGGGTGCGCACGATGGTCTCGGCGTACGTCGCGTCGTCCACCAGACCCACCTCGCCGAACCGGTCGAGCACCTGGACGACGACGTCCTCCGGGTAGCCCTTGCGGGCCAGCGACTGCTCGAGCTCGCGGCGGGACTTCTGCGCCGCCGTCAGGATCCGGAGGACGACCTCGCGGGTCTTCTCGACGGCGTCGTCCCGGCTGATCTCGCCGGCCTCCAGGCGCTCCGCCACGGTGCGTCGCGGTGCCCGTTCGCCGGTGCCGCGCCGCCCTCGGCCGCCCGGGCGGCGGCCGTC
>NZ_KI911665.1:155644-156797 GCF_000515355.1 Promicromonospora kroppenstedtii DSM 19349
GGCTCGGGCGGCTGGTGGTCCAGCGGGTCGACGGCCTGCCCGCGCTGGAGGCCGCGCGCCACCACCCGGCGGCGCGGGCCCTCGTCGAGGCCGGTTTCGCGGTCACTCCACGTGGTCTGCGGATCTCGGTCCGCTGAGCGCCAGACTCGGGCCCGGGCCGTCGAGGGCTGCGAGCGGGTCGAGCCGCCCGTCCGGGCCCTCGCGGTCGATGGTGGCCGCGAGCAGGAACAGGTAGCCGATCATGATGACGAAGCCCACGCGCTCGATGAGGCCGAAGGCGGCGATGCCCGAGTCCGCGAGGTAGACGAGCGAGAGGTGGATCACGAGGAACAGCGCGACCATGATTCCCAGTGCCCGGGCGGCCGACCGCAGGGAGCGCGGCAGCGAGGACCGGGGCCGGACGATCGAGCGCTCCAGGCTCACCCCGACGACGGGCAGCACGCAGAACGCCGTGGCGGCGCTGACCCGGTGGATGATCGCCGACATCGAGGCCTCCGTCCCCGGCGGGTCGGTGGGGAACGCGCCGACCAGCACCATCGCGACGGCGAAGACGATCATCGCGGCGGCGGGCACCGGGCCGACGGCCAGCCCCGTGCGATACATCCGCACGGTGAGGATCAGTCCGAGCACGGCCAGGATCACCCCGCCCGCGAGGATCATCTCGCCGCCACCGGGCACGAAGGCGTACCAGCTGATCGGGTCGAGCACCGGGTCCACGACCGAGGCGCCTACCACGTGCGCGGCGATCATCGGCAGCAGTGCGGTGGCGCCGAACCAGCTCACGGTGCGGGTATTGCGGGGATCAGGGGAGGCCATCGACTGGTCTGGGTGTCCGCCCAGGTCAGCGGCAACTACGGTCATGGGACAAGAGTGGTGTGACCGGCGGCGGAAAGCCATCCGGTTTACCCCCGGTCACGCCCTGAACGGCACTCGGGGCCATCCCTGACCGCCCCGTGGGTGCCCGGACCCCTGGAACGGGGCCGATCTGGTTCACATGGGTGATATGCCGCTTGTGCCGCCTTCTCCGACCGGGCGCACACTACGCTGAAACCCCACGACGAGGGGAGCGGCCGTGCCCGAGGGGGATGTCCTGCGTCTCACCGCCGAGCGGCTGACCGTCGCACTGCGCGGCCTGCCGCTCGTCCGCGCGGAG
>NZ_KI911666.1:0-725 GCF_000515355.1 Promicromonospora kroppenstedtii DSM 19349
AGCGCCGCCGCGCGCTGCGCTCCGAGGCCGCCTACCTGCGGCAGAGCGCCGCCGGGTACGTGCACCTCTTCGACGCCGCGACCGGGTTCTTCCGCGGACGTGGCCGGGACGGTGCGTTCGACCCGGCGCCGTTCGACCCGGACGCGTGGGGCGGTGACTACACCGAGTCGGACGCGTGGAACTTCCTGTTCCACCCGGTGCACGACGGCGCGGGGCTGGCCGCCCTGCACGGCGGTCGGGCCGGTCTCGAACGGCTGCTGGAGCGGTTCTTCGCGGCGCCCGAGCGGGCCGACAAGCCCGGCTCGTACGGCAACCCGATCCACGAGATGTTCGAGGCGCGCGACGTGCGCCTGGGCCAGCTCGGGCAGTCGAACCAGGTGTCGCACCACATCGCCTGGACGTGGTCGGTCGCCGGGCGGCCGGACCGCACCCAGGAGGTCGTGCGCGAGATCCTGACGCGGCTCTGGACCGGCAACGACATCGGCCAGGGGTACCACGGTGACGAGGACAACGGCGAGATGTCGGCCTGGTACGTGCTGGCCGCGCTCGGGCTGTATCCGCTGGAGATCGGGTCGTCGCGGTGGGCGGTCACGTCGCCGCTCTTCGAGCGCGCGGTGGTGCACCGGCCCGACGGCGACCTGGTGATCGAGGCGCCCGGGGCCGCCGAGCGGTGGTACGTCGCGGGGCTGGAGGTCGGTGGGGCCGGGGGCGGTGCCGGCGCCGGC
>NZ_KI911666.1:825-2166 GCF_000515355.1 Promicromonospora kroppenstedtii DSM 19349
GGAGGCACCCGCCCCGGCGGAGGCGCCGAAGCCGGCGACGAAGCCCGCGGCCAAGGCTGCCTCGAAGCCGGCAGCGAAGCCTGCCGCCAAGGCAGCCCCCAAGCCGGCCCCGGCCCCCAAGCCGGTGCCGAAGCCCGTGGCCCCCAAGCCGCGTGCGCCACGCAACGCCGGCTGAGGCCAGGTCCCCAAGACCACCACGACACCGGGCCGGCTTACCGGCCCAGGTAAACGTCGCCGTTCCAGCAGCGGTCGACCGACATGAGGAGAGACGGCAGTCATGCCGAAGAACAAGACGCACTCCGGCTCCAAGAAGCGGTTCCGGGTCACGGGTAGCGGCAAGGTCATGCGCGAGCAGACCAACGCCCGCCACTACCTCGAGCACAAGTCCAGCCGTCGTACGCGTCGTCTGGCCGTGGACCAGGTCGTTGCACCGGCCGACGTCAAGAAGATCAAGAAGCTGCTCGGTAAGTGACCCCGTGGCGCGCGCCTGACGTGCGCCGCCAGGAACCCTTCCAGCCCGAAGTAACAAGGAGTCTCACGTGGCACGCGTGAAGCGGGCAGTAAATGCCCAGAAGAAGCGCCGTACGACCCTCGAGCGCGCCGCCGGTTACCGCGGCCAGCGCTCGCGCCTCTACCGGAAGGCGAAGGAGCAGGTCACCCACTCGCTCGTCTACGCCTACCGTGACCGGAAGGTGCGCAAGGGCGACTTCCGCAAGCTGTGGATCCAGCGCATCAACGCTGCGTCCCGCGCGCAGGGTCTGACCTACAACCGCCTCATCCAGGGCCTCAAGGCCGCTGGTGTCGAGGTCGACCGCCGCATGCTCGCCGAGCTCGCGGTCAACGACGTGGCGGCGTTCAACGCCCTCGTCCAGGTCGCCAAGGACGCGCTGCCGGCGGACGTCAACGCCCCGGCCGCTGCCTGAGGTTGAGCATCTCACCGGACGCCCGGACAGTGTCCTCCTCGGAGGCCTCCGCGCCGCTTGACGTGACGCTCGCGAATCCGCGAGCCGACCGGGTCAAGCAGGTGCGGGCACTGGCCGGGCGTTCGGCGCGCTCCCGGCACGGCCAGTTCCTGGTCGAGGGGCCGCAGAGCGTCCGGGAGGCGGTGCGGCACGCCGCGTCGTCGGTCCGGGACGTCTATCTGACGCCCGCGGCGGCGGCGCGCTACACCGAGATCGTCGACGACGCCCGCGCCGCCGGGCTGTACCTGCACGTCGGCGCGCCCGAGGTGCTGGAGTCGATGAGCCCTGACGCCCAGGGTGTGCTCGCCGTCGTGCGTTCCAGCGCGCCCTCGCTCGCCGAGGCCCTGGCCGCGCGCGCTCCTGAGCGGGCCGGGCGGCC
>NZ_KI911666.1:2266-4870 GCF_000515355.1 Promicromonospora kroppenstedtii DSM 19349
CGGCTCGAGGCCGTGGCCGCCGAGGCCCGGTCTGCCGGGGCCGCGACGGTCGTGGTGCTCAGCGCGGACGTGTCCGACCCGGCGGCGGTGCGTGCCGCCGTCGGGCAGGCCGAGGAAGCGCTCGGGTCGATCGACCTGCTGGTCAACAACGCGGGCGCCATCGAGTCCGAGCACCCGCTGTGGGAGGCCGACCCTGACGAGTGGTGGTCGGTCTTCGAGACCAACGTGCGCGCGCCCTTCCTGTTCAGCCGCAACACAGTGCCCGGCATGATCGCGCGCGGCGGGGGGCGGGTCGTCGACCTGGCCTCGGGCGCGAGCTCGCACGAGATGTCCGGCGGCAGCTCGGCGTACAACGCGAGCAAGACCGCCCTGGTGCGGATGGGTGCCAACCTGCACGACGAGGGCTTCCGCCACGGGATCCGTGTCTTCGAGCTGGCGCCCGGGGTCGTGAAGACCGACATGTCGACGGGTATGACGCTGCACGAGAACCGCACGGAGTGGACCCCGGTCGAGCGCGTCACCGACGTCGTGAACGCGATCGCGGCCGGCGAGCTCGACGAGTGCTCGGGCTGGTTCCTGCGCGTCACGGACGACACCCCGGCCTCGCTCAAGGAGCGCGCGGCGCAGGTCGCGGCTGAGGGCACGCGGCGGACGGCGCGTCGGCTCCGCGTGCTGCCGGCGGGCAGCGCCGACCCCCTGACGGGAACCCTCACTGGCCGCTGAAGTGGCCGCTCACTGACTGCAGTCCCGGCCCGACCCGGGACGCACCTTCTCCTTTGAGGCCTAAGTTTCTTCGCTTTGAGCAGGCTCAAAGCGAAGAAACTTAGGCCTCAAAGGAGATCGGCGGGACGCGACCCTCGGCCCGCGACGATCGGGCCCCGCGACCCGGGTCCCGCGACCCGGGCCCGCGAGCATCCGGCCCCGCCTCGTCAGTGCCCCGCCAGCACGCCCCGCCAGAGCCGACCGAGCGGCACGGACCTGGCGATCGCCGTCTGTCCCGCGATGTTCGCGTGGACCCCGTCGCCGGTGTCGTACGGCGGGTAGATGGAGTTCGGGTTCGCCGGGTCGCGTAGCACGGCGTCGAAGTCGAAGACGCCGTCGCACGTCCCCGAGCAGTTGCCCCCGGCCCGGACGAACTCGTTCACGACCGCGCGGCGCGCGTTCTGTTCGGCCGTGTAACCGGGCCGGGGCGTGATCGGCGTGACGTAGACCTTGATCCCGGCCGCGCGCAGCCGGGCGAACGTGTCCCGGTAGGCGGCCAGGATCGTCTCCGCGGCGCAGTTGTTCGCGAGGTCGTTGGTGCCGTAGTAGTAGATCACGGCCCGCACGTCGTGCAGCGCGAGCACGTCGCGGTCCAGGCGCGAGACGCCGTCCAGCCCGCCGCCCCCGCACGCCGGCGCCGCCGTGGTCCCGGCGATCCCCTCGTTGACGACGGCGAACTGCCGGTCGGCGGGAAGCTCGTCCACGACGCGCTGCGCGAGCGTGTCGGTCCAGCGCTGGAAGACGGCCGGCGGCGGGCAGCCCGCGCCGCAGTTGTCCGCCCCCACGCCGTCGACCACCGAGCTGCCATAGGCGACCACCGTGCCGGCGACGTCGGGGCCCAGCACGTCCACCGCGCTGACCAGGTAGGTCCAGCCGTGCGTGTCGGGGAAGGCGCCGCCCGAGGTGTCGGCGGTCGTGTTCCCGCCGCCCATGGTCGAGAAGTAGTTGGTGCGGCCGGCCAGGTCGTGCAGCATCATGCGGGTCGGATTCGCGAGGTAGAAGCTCACGGCCAGATCGTCCATGGCGCCGGTGACGAGCTGCACCGGGTCGCTCCAGACCTCGCCGCCGGCGGGTATCGACACGGAGGCCGAACCGCCGAATGTGACCTCGCGCAGACTCTCGGGTCGAACCGCCGCACCGCCGGCGCTCAGGCCTGCCGTGGTGGCGTTCACCACCAGGGGCGCGGTGCCGAACTGGTTCTGCAACCGTACTCGCAGCGCCGAGCCGCCCTGCGTCAGCCGGGTCACGACCCGCACCGAGCGGTTCTGGAACGTCTCGGGGCTCAGCCCGGAGCTGCGCTGCTGCGACTGCGTCCACGACGTCGACCACGTGTCGGCGTCTGGCCCGGACGGAACGGCCACCGCCCCGGCGGCCACCGCTTCGGCGGCCGCCGCCCCGCCGTCGGCCGCTTCGGCGATCATCGGTCCGGCAGCCACAGGCTCGGCGGGCGCGGCCGCACTCGCGCCAACCGCCCCACCGGCCGCTATCCCGGCCGCGGTGACGAGCGTGATCACGGTACGTGCAAGGTCTCGGAACTCCATCGGTCCACCTGCTTCGCTGCTCGAGTCGTCGCTGATCGAGGACGCGGCATGGCACCCCGTGCGCCACACCGGACAAAACATCCGCCGCACGGAACGTATGACCCGGGCACCCGACTGTCAACGCTGTCATCGCCGTCGAAGCTGCTTTTTGCTCGCATCTGCGGGCGGCCGGTCCCTACGGTGGGCGGGCGAAAGTCCCTTCGAGCAAGGAGACCACCATGCGCCGTCGTCGTTCCGCACTTGCCGTAGCGAGCCTGGGGGTGGTCGCCCTGCTCGTGTCCGCGAGCCAGGCCACCGCGAG
>NZ_KI911667.1:0-2947 GCF_000515355.1 Promicromonospora kroppenstedtii DSM 19349
GCCGCCGGACACGTACCAGCCGTCCGCGAGGACGGGGACCTGGTGCGGCTCCAGCAGCGCCCGCAGGTCGGCGCCGAGGAACGACGGGCGCTCCCCCGGCACGGCCAGGACGGCGTCGCGCGCCGTCGACACACCGGTGAGCACATGCAGCCCCGGGTACCCGCCGCCGCGTGCGCCCGCGAGATCCGTGTCGAGCCGGTCCCCGATCACCAGCGGCCGGCTCGCCCGGGCCCGCTCGACGGCGAGCCGGTACATCGTGGGCGACGGCTTGCCGGCACTGTCCGGGGTGACCCCCGTCGCGGCCACCACAGCGCCCACGAGGGCGCCGTTCCCCGGCGCGAACCCGCGTGCCGTCGGCAGCGACAGGTCCAGGTTGCTCGCCACGTGCCAGGCGCCCCGGCTCACGGCGTACGCCGCCTCGGCGAGCTGGGTCCAGCCCAGCTCGGGGGTGTACCCCTGGGCGACGGCGTCCGGGTCGTCGTCCGCCGACTCCACCACGGTGAAGCCGGCCGACCGCACCGCGGTGACCAGGCCCTTGCCGCCGACGACGAGCACCTTGGCGCCCGCGTCGAGCCGCGTGGTCAGCAGCGCCGCGCACGCCTGCGCCGCGGTCATGACCTCGTCCGGGTCGGTCGGGATGTCGAGGCCCGTGAGCTGGCCCGCGACGTCCTCCGGCTCGCGCGACGCATTGTTCGTCACGAACAGCAGCCGCATGCCACCGGACCGCGCCGCGGCCAGGCTCGCCGAGGCGTGCTCGATCGGCAGATGCCCCTTGTACGCCACGCCGTCCAGATCGACGAGCGCGAGGTCGTAGGCCGCGGCGAGCGGGGCGTCGCTCGCCAGCAGGCCGGCGGTCGCCGTCACTCCTTCTCCTGCCCGACGCCGGACCGGTCACCCTGGGCGGGAGCCGTCGGGGTGGTGTCGGCCGGCTCGGCGGGCTCGGCGACGGCGGTCGGCTGCGTGGCCGACTCCTCGCCGGGCTCGGCGGCGCTCGGCTCGACGGAGGTCGCCTCGGGCTCGTCGGCGTCGATCACGGCGTCGGGGGCATCGGCGGAGCCGGACTCCTTCTCGTCGGATCCGGCGTCGGCGGCCGACGGGTCGTCATCCGACTCGCCGTCGCCCTCGTCCTCATCGTCGTCCTCGCCCTCGTCATCCGACTCAGGCTCGTCCGGCGAGTCGGCCGAGTCGGCGGAATCAGCCGAATCGGCGGAGTCTGCCGAGTCACCGGAATCAGCCGAGTCACCGGAATCAGCCGAGTCACCAGAATCGGCGGAATCCCCGGACTCCTCGTCCTCGTCAGACTCCTCGTCGTCCTCGTCCTCGTCCTCGTCCTCGTCCTCGTCAGAGTCTTCCTCGTCGTCCGAGTCCTCCTCGTCCGCGAACTCCTCCGGGTGGTCGGCGGCGTACTCCTGCTCGGCGAGCTCCGCGTCCTCCTCGACGTCGAACACGGTGATGTCCTCGTCCGGGGTCTGCGCACCGATCGCGCGCTCGAGCGCCTCGCTGTCCACGGTGGCAAGGAGGGCGGCGGCCTCGTCCGCGCGGCCGGCGGCCTCGAGCGCGACCGCGCGGGCCTGCACCACGCGCAGCCCGAGGTCGCCCTGGGCGTCCTCGGCCGAGACCTTGTCGAGCACGGCCAGGGCGGCATCGTGCTCGCCCAGGTCGGAGCGGGCGCCGCTGGCCACGATCGCAAGCTCGATGCGTCCGGTCGCGTCGAGCGTCGCGGCCTCCTCCGAGGCGGCGAGCGCCAGTGCGCGCTCCGGACGGCCGAGGCCGCGCTCGGCGTCGGCCATGATCGGCAGGTGCTCGGAGGAGCCGTTCAGCCGGCGGACGGTGCGCAGCTCGCGCAGCGCCTCGGCGTACCGGTTGGTGTGGTACGCCGCGAGGCCGGCGGCCTCACGGACGATGTCGATGCGCCCTGCGCCGCGCACCGCGGCCTGGGTGTGCTCGTAGGCACGCTCCGGGTCGACGTCGAGCAGCCGGCCGGCCATCACCAGGTGCAGCCCGACGTACTCGGCGTGCTCCTTGCTCAGCCCGCGCAGGCGTGAGCGCACGTCGCGGTCGAGCTGGCTGAACGAGGCGTCCTCGGCGATCTCCGGCTCGGGGAGCCGGGGTGCGCGCTCCTCGCCGGCGTCCTGGCGCGGACGGTCGTCACGGTCGCCGAACGAGCGACGCGGACGGTCACCGCCACGGTCGTCACGTCGCGGACGGTCGCCACCACGCTCGTCGCGACGGGGCCGGTCACCTCCGCGGTCGTCACGGCGTGGGCGGTCGCCACCACGGTCCTCGAACGATCGACGCGGGCGGTCGTCGTTCCCCCGGAAGGGGCGCGCCCCTCCGTCGCGCCCGCCGCGCTCGTCACGGTCGCCGTACGAGCGACGCGGCCGGTCGTCGTCGTTGCGCCGGAAGGATCGGTCCCCCTCGTCACGACGCGGGCGGTCACCCCCGCGGTCCTCGAAGGAACGTCGGGGACGGTCGTCGAACGACCGCTGCGGGCGGTCGTCACGCCCGCGGCCGTCGCGCGCGCCCCGGTCGTCGCGGTCGCCGTAGGGACGACGGGGCCGGTCGCCGCGGTCGTCGAAGGAACGACGCGGGCGGTCGTCGTCCCGGCGCGGGCCCCGGTTGTCCCGGTCGTCGAAGGAGCGGCGGGGCCGCTCGTCGTCGTTTCGCCGAGACGGGCGGTCACCGTCGTTGCGCCGCGGCCGGTCGCTACCGCGGTCCTCGAAGGACCGACGAGGACGGTCGTCGTCCCGGCGCGGGCCGCTGCCCCCACGGTCCTCGAACGAGCGACGCGGACGGTCGTCGTCGCGGCGTGCCGGTCGGTTCCCACCGCGGTCGTCGAAGCTGCGCCGCGGACGGTCGCCCTCGTCGCGGCGGGGACGGTCGCCCCCGCGGTCCTCGAAGGACCGGCGCGGCCGGTCGCCGAACGAACGCTGCGGCCGGTCGTCCC
>NZ_KI911667.1:3047-6937 GCF_000515355.1 Promicromonospora kroppenstedtii DSM 19349
CCTCGCGCACCGCGCCGCCGTCCTGCCGCAGCGCGTCGGCGAGCCGCCGCAGGTCCGCCATCAGAAGACCTCCGCCACGCCGTACTCCGCCAGCGGGTGCGCGCCCCGGTGCCGCCCGGGACGTTCCCCGCACAGCCGTGGCGTCGGGAAGACCTTGCCGGGGTTCGAGATGCCCTCGGGGTCGAACGCGCAGCGCACCGCCTGCATCGTGTCCAGGTCGTCCTCGGTGAACATGCGCGGCATGTGCTTGGCCTTGTCCGCGCCCACGCCGTGCTCGCCCGTGATGGACCCGCCGTGCTCCAGGCACAGGTCGAGGATCCCGCCGGCCACGGCCTCGGCCCGGTCGACGGCGCCCTCGACGGCGCCGTCGAACAGCACCAGCGGGTGCAGGTTGCCGTCGCCCGCGTGGAAGACGTTCGCCACCCGCACGCCGGCGCTCTCGCCCAGCTCCGCGATCTGCCGTAGCACGAGCGGAAGGGCGGTGCGCGGGATCACGCCGTCCTGCACGATGTAGTCCGGGCTGATCCGCCCGACCGCCGCGAACGCGGACTTGCGGCCCTTCCAGATCAGCGCGCGCTCCTCGTCGTCCGCCGCGACCCGCACCTCGAACGCGCCGGCCCCCTCGCACAGCCGGACGACGTCGTCGAACTCCCCCGCGACGTCCGGAGCCGGCCCGTCGAGCTCGATCACGAGCACCGCGCCCGCGCCGTGCGGGTAGTCGCAGTGCACCGCGGCCTCGGCGGCCTCGATCGCCAGGGCGTCCATCATCTCGATCGCCGCAGGAATCACGCCGGCCGCGATGATCGCGGACGTCGCGGCCCCGGCGTCGTCCATGGTGCGGAAGGCGGCCAGCAGGGTGCGCACCTCCTGCGGCAGCCGCGTCAGGCGCACCGTGGCGGCGGTCACGATGCCGAGCGTGCCCTCGCTGCCGACGAGCGCACCGAGCAGGTCGTACCCGGGCGGGTCCGGCGCCTTGCCGCCGATCTCGACCTGCTCACCGGAGGGCGTCACCAGGTCCACGCCAGTCACGTGGTTCGTGGTGAAACCGTACTTGAGGCAGTGCGCGCCGCCCGAGTTCTCGGCCACGTTGCCGCCGATCGAGCACACCGACTGGCTGGACGGGTCGGGCGCGAAGTAGTACCCGTCGGGGCTGGTCGCGGCGGTGAGCTGCAGGTTGATCACCCCGGGGTCCACGACGGCGCGCTGGTTGGCCAGGTCCGCCTCCCGGATCGCCCGCAGCTGCGACATGACCACGAGCACACCCTCGGCATGGGGCAGCGCCCCGCCCGACAGCCCGGTGCCCGACCCGCGCGCGACGAAGGGCACGCCGTGCCGGGCACAGGCCCGCACCGCGCTCGCGACGTCGGCCGCGTCGCGAGCGAGGACCACCGCCCCGGGGATCACGCGGTACGCGGCGAGCCCGTCGCACTCGTAGGTCCGCCGCCGCTGCCGGTCGGTGATCACCCGCTCTCCGCCCAGCTCGGCCAGCAGCTCGCCGACGACGTCCCCCAGCCCGTTCGTACCGCTCTCACCCATCCGGCAACCTCCTCGTCGCGCGTGGTGCTCGTCGAGTGCTGGTCAGGGCATGCGCGCGTACGCCGGGAGGGTCAGGAAGTCCGCGTAGTCGTCCGCGACCGCCACTTCCAGGAACGTCTGCCTGGCCTCCGCGTAGTCTGCCGGGTCGCCTGGCAGCTTGGCGATCTCCTCCTCCACGATCCGGTCGATCAGGTCGCGCGTGACCTGGTGGCCCGTGTCGGCGAGCGTCACGTCGTTGTGCAGCCACTGCCACACCTGGGACCGCGAGATCTCCGCGGTGGCGGCGTCCTCCATGAGGTTGAAGATCGCGACGGCGCCGAGCCCGCCGAGCCACGCCTTGAGGTACTGGATACCCACGGAGATGTTGTTCCGCAGCCCGGCCTCGGTGACGTCGCCGGGCGTCGCGGCGACGTCGAGCAGCTGCGCGGCGGTGACCCGCACCTCGTCACGGGTTCGGTCGATCTGGTTCGGCCGGTCGCCCAGCACCGCGGTGAAGACCTCCGTGCAGACCCCGACCATGCCGGGGTGGGCCACCCACGAGCCGTCGAACCCGTCGTTCGCCTCGCGCGTCTTGTCGTCGCGCACCTTGGCGAACGCCGCCTCGTTGACCGCCTCGTCGCGGCTCGGGATGAACGCGGCCATGCCACCGATCGCGTGCGCTCCACGCGTGTGGCAGGTCTTGACCAGCAGCTCCGTGTAGGCCCGCATGAAGGGCACCGTCATGGTGACGGCGTTGCGGTCGGGCAGCATGAAGTCCGTGCCCCGGGTTCGGAACGACTTGATCACGGAGAACATGAAGTCCCAGCGCCCGGCGTTCAGGCCCGCGCTGTGCTCTCGCAGCTCGTAGAGGATCTCCTCCATCTCGAACGCCGCGGGGTAGGTCTCGATGAGCACCGTGGCACGGATGGTCCCCCGCGGGATACCGAGGTAGTCCTGAGCCAGCAAGAACGCGTCGTTCCAGAGGCGCGCCTCCAGGTGCGACTCCATCTTCGGCAGGTAGAAGTACGGGCCCTGGCCCTTCTCGATCTGCCGTAGCCCGGCGGTGGCCAGGTAGAGCGCGAAGTCCACGAGGCTGCCCGACGCCGGACGGCCGTCCACCAGGAGGTGCTTCTCCGGCAAGTGCCAGCCCCGCGGCCGCACGATGATGGTCGCCAGCTCGTCGTCCGGCTTGAGCGCGTAGTGCTTGCCGTTCTCGCCCGTGAAGTCGATGTTCCGGTTGATGGCGTCGAGCAGGTTGAGCTGCCCGCCCACCACGGCGCTCCACTGCGGGGTGTTGGCGTCCTCGTGATCCGCGAGCCAGGCCTTGGCGCCCGAGTTCAGGGCGTTGATGGTCATCTTCCGGTCCGTGGGGCCGGTGATCTCGCAGCGCCGGTCGGCAAGGCCGGGGGCCGGCTCAGCGACGCGCCACGTCGGGTCCTCCCGGATGTGCCGGGTCTCGGGCAGGAAGTCCAGGGTGCCGCCCGCCGCGAGGTCTTCCACCCGGCGGCGGCGCGCCTCGAGCAGCTCCAGCCGGCGGTCGTCGAGCGCCCGGTGCAGGGCGACGACGAGCCCGAGGGCCTGCGGGGTCAGCACCTCTTCCGCGCGGGGCGCGATGTCGCCGTTGATCGTCAGGCCGTCCGGAGTGTCCACGTCGAGATCCTTTGGTCGATCGGCTCGGCTCCCGCAGTAATTCCACGATGCGGAAACTGAATACTTCCTAGCGAAAACCCTAGGTGCCCGACGACGCCCGGTCAACGCCTCTGCGACCCGTCAACTACCGGAGAGCTCCGCCGCGACCTCCCGAGCAACCTCGTGCAGCAGCGGGACCGCGCGTTCGCCGAACTCGAACGACACCCGAGCCGCCGGTCCGGACACGGACAGCGCGGTCGGCACCGGCACCCCCGGCACGACGACGGCGAAGCACCGCACCCCGATCTCCTGCTCCCCGTCATCGACGGCGTACCCACGCTCCCGGATCTCGCCGACCGCGGTCAGGAGCGCGCCGACGTCGGTGATCGTCCGGTCGGTCGCGGGCTCGAGGCCGGCCCGCGTAGCGATCTCCCGCACCGCGGCATCGGGGAGCTCCCCCAGGAGGGCCTTGCCGACGCCGGTGCTGTGCAGGTGCACGCGCCGCCCCACCTCGGTGAACATCCGCATCGAGTGCGACGACGCCGCCTGCGCCACGTAGACCGCCATCTCGCCGTCGAGCATCGCGAGGTTCGCCGTCTCGCCCAGCTCGCGCGCCAGGCGGGCCAGGTGGCGACGCGCGCCCGCGCCGAGCTGGCGACCGGCCGCGTCGCCGAGCCCCATCACCCGTGCCCCGAGCGCATAGCGGCGCGATGGCAGGCGCCGCGCATAACCGCGGGCGACGAGGG
>NZ_KI911667.1:7037-9952 GCF_000515355.1 Promicromonospora kroppenstedtii DSM 19349
CCGCAGAGGAAGGGAAACCATCCGAGAGAACCGCGGCCTGACCGCGTCATCCTCGTTCGGAGGCAACCTCTGTAACTTACCCTACCACGCTCCCCGGCGCAAGCATCCTGTTCAGGATCCATACCTCGGGGTGCCTGTCCGGCAAGCCCACCCTCGTTCTAGAGCGCACGAAGCCCTCTGAAGTCTTGAGGTGGTTTCCGCCCCGGGACCGGCCAGTCACGCTCTCCGCGCTCCTGTCCGTCTCTCCCTGTCGGGCGAACAACCGGAACAGTACACAGCCATCGCGGTCCACGCAAAATCAGCCGGCGATGGGGCTCCCCGAGCCCGTCCGGTGCCCGAGGAGCCCAACCGGAGACAGGCGCCGTCACTCCACGGTGACGGACTTCGCCAGGTTCCGCGGCTTGTCCACGTCGTGCCCCAGCGACAGCGCCGCGTGATACGCCAGCAGCTGCAGCGGCACCGTCAGCAGCAGCGGGTCGAGCTCCCGCTCGTTGCGCGGCACCTCGATGCGCTCCGCACGCAGCTCACCCAGGTCCACGCCCGGGTGCGTCACGACCACCAGGGGGCCACCGCGCGCGGCGATCTCGTGGAGGGCAGCCACGTTGCGGTCGGTCAGCTCGTCGTCCGGCACGATCGCGACCGTGGGCACGTCGGACGAGATGAGCGCCAGCGGCCCGTGCTTCAGCTCGGACATCTGGTACGCCTCGGCGTGCCGGTAACTGATCTCCTTGAACTTCTGCGCGCCCTCGCGCGCCACCGGGTACCCGCGCACCCGGCCCACGAAGAACAGGCTCTCGGCCGCGGCCAGCGACTTGGCGGCCTCCGCGATCCGCTCCTCGCCGTCGAGCACCTGCTCGATCTGGGCGGGCAGGGCCTGCAGGCCCGCCACGAGCCTGCGCCCGTCGGCCACCGAGAGGTCGCGTACCCGGCCGAGCTGGAGGGCCAGGAGCGCGAAGCCCACGTACATCGTGGTGAGCGCCTTGGTGGAGGCGACGGCGATCTCCGGCCCCGCGTGCAGGTAGATCCCGCCGTCACAGGCCCGGGCGATGGCGGAGCCGACCACGTTGACCAGGCCGATCACGCGGCCGCCCTTGCGCTTGATCTCCTCGACCGCCAGCAGCGTGTCGATGGTCTCGCCCGACTGGCTCACCGCGACGTACAGGGTGTCCGGCTCGATCACGGGATCGCGGTACCGGAACTCGCTCGCCGCCTCGGCGTCGGCGGGTACGCGGGCGAGCTCCTCGACGAGCGAGGCGCCCATCTGGCCCACGTAGTACGCCGAACCGCAGCCCAGGATCTTGACGCGGCGCACGGCCCGCAGCTCGCGGGCGTCCATCTCGAGGCCGCCCAGGTGCGCGGTCGCGAACCGCTCGTCGAGCCGGCCGCGCAGCGCGCGCTCCACGCTGGCCGGCTGCTCCAGCATCTCCGTGTACATGCGCGGCCGGCCGTCGATCTGCCCGTGCTCGTAGGCGCTGGGGTCGACGTCGACCTCGCTCGCCGTCGTCTGGGTGCGGGTCAGGTCGCGGCGGAACGTGGTGAAGCCCGCCGCAGTGACGGTCGCCAGCTCGCCGTCGGCGAGGTGGGCCACCGTGGTGGTGTGCCGTACGAGGGCGGCCAGGTCCGAGGCGACGAACATCTCCTTCTCGCCCACGCCGACCAGCAGCGGGCTGCCGTTGCGCGCCACCACGACCCGGTCCGGGAAACCCGCGTGCACGACGGCGAGGCCGTAGGTGCCCTCCACCGCGTCCAGCGCGTCGACGACCTTGCCCTCCAGGGTGTCCGCTCCCGACAGGGCCACGAGATGGGCGAACACCTCGGTGTCGGTGTCGCTCACGAGCTCCACCCCCTGGTCGGTCAGGCGGGCGCGCAGCGCGGCGGCGTTGTCGATGATGCCGTTGTGCACCACCGCCACCGTGCCGCTCGCATCGGTGTGCGGGTGGGCGTTCACGTCGGTCGCGGGACCGTGCGTGGCCCAGCGGGTGTGCCCGATGCCCACGCGCCCGGAGGTGCGCTTCGGCAGCACGTCGGCCAGGTCACGGACCCGCCCGGCGCGCTTGGTGACCTTCAGCTGCGAGCCGACGACGGCGACACCCGCCGAGTCGTACCCGCGGTGCTCCAGCCTGCCGAGCGCCTCGACCAGCAGCGGGGCCGCGTTCTGGGCCCCGACGTAACCGACGATTCCACACATGTTGGTGCTCCTTCGAAGTGATGGTCGGGCGGACTCAGCCGTAGATCATCCGGCGGAGCTGCCGCTCGCTGAGGCGGGGCGCCGCGACGACCCGCTGCTCGAGCTCGGCGGCGATCCGCGCGAAGATCTCGGGGTTCTTGGCCCCGTGCGTCTTCAGCTCGGCGTGCCGCCGCCGGACGACGTCCTCCACCGGTTCGGCGTAGTAGGCGACCACGTCGCCGATCACGCGCGCCGCCTCGGCAGGCGTGAGTCCGGTGGTCGCCGCCACCTGGGCGACGAGGTCGGAAGACGTCCTCATGTCGCCGAGCCTCGCGCATCCTGCGACCGAACGACAACTTCTTGCCCGGAATCGGGCAAGATCCGACTTCACTGATTCGAGGGACAGATCAGGGCAGCTCGTCCGAGCAGACGAAACGGCGGCCGCCCGCTTCTCAGCAGACGGCCGCCGTCCGGCACCGGTGTGGTCAGGAGGTCACTCCGAGGCTGCGACCGCCAGCGTCTTCTTGCCCCGGCGGAGCACCGCGTACCGGCCGTGCAGCAGGTCCTCGGTGCCGAGTGCGGCGTCGTCGGACGTCACCTTGACGTTGTTCACGTAGGCGCCGCCCTCCGCGATCGCGCGGCGCGCGGCGCCCTTGGACGCCACCAGGCCCGAGCCGACCATGAGGTCGGCGACCAGGTCGCCGGCCTTGGCCGTGACGCGCGGCAGCTCGGCCACCGCGCCGGCGAG
>NZ_KI911667.1:10052-11122 GCF_000515355.1 Promicromonospora kroppenstedtii DSM 19349
CCCCTCGACGGCGTCGGCCGGACGGGCCGGGACGCCCACGTCGACGACCGTGCCGCTCGACGCCGCCGACCTCCTCGTGGAGCTGCCGCCGTCCCACCGCGCCGACCTGGTGCTGCTGACCGCCCCCGCCCCGACCGCGCCGTGCCACGAGCACGCCGTGACCATCCACCCCCAGCCCCGAGAAGGAGCATCCTCATGACCGAAGCGCTCACCAGGACCGGCGCCGACGGCCTGCCCGGCGACCCCACGGCGGGTCTGGTCCGGCCGGACGTCACGCTCCCCGTGCGGGGTGAGCCGTTCGAGCGCGCCGATGCCGGCACCCTGGCCCGGCTGGGCGAGGTGTCCTCGGCCACGGCCTGCGCCAAGCTGCACGGGCTGGGCATCCGCCGCTCGTTCGTCGAGGGCCCGCGCCCCCTGTCGCCCGGCTACCGGGTGGTCGGTTCGGCGCTCACGCTGCAGTTCATGCCGCAGCGCGAGGACCTCGCCGCGGGCGACGAGCAGGAGTACGTGGAGCGGCACACCGCCCTGTGGCACGTGCTGGAGACCGTGCAGCCCGGCGACGTGCTGGTGGTCCAGGCGTTCGGCAGCCGCTTCTCGGGCTGCCTGGGCGACATCCTGGCGCGCTACTTCCAGCGCAAGGGCGGGGCCGGCGTCGTCGTGGACGGCCGGATCCGCGACTCGGGGAAGATCCGCGACCTGGGGCTTCCGGTGTGGTCCACCGGCGTCACGCCGCACTACGCCTCCCAGTCCGAGCTGTTCCCCTGGGCGTTCGACGTGCCCGTCGCCGTGGGCGGCGTGCTCTGCATGCCGGGCGACCTCGTGGTCGCCGACGACGACGGCCCCGTCATCGTGCCGCGCGCGATGGCCGACCAGGTGATCGGGTCGGCGCGGGACCACGAGGAGTGGGAGGTGTTCAGCCGGCAGCGCCTCGACGAGGGCGCTCGGCTGAGCGACTACTACCCGCTCACCCCCGACACCCGAGGGGAGTTCGAGGCATGGCGTTCCGCGCAGCCCTCCGCCCGCTGAGGCCGGCGCCGAGCCCCGCCGGGCGCCAGCCCGGCGCCGAGGCG
>NZ_KI911668.1:0-1758 GCF_000515355.1 Promicromonospora kroppenstedtii DSM 19349
CGGGCCCTGCGGTGGCGGGCTCGGCCGTTTCCGGTTCTGCGGTGGGGGACGGCGCCGTCGTCGTCCCGGCGGTCGACGAGGCGTCGCCCTGGTCCTCGGTGCGCCTCCGCCGGCGGGCCACGAGGACGCCGGCGAGGCCGCCACCACCCGCGAGGACGACGACGGCGGAGATGATCTCGATCCAGGGAAGCTCGTTCACGCCCCAGATTCTTCCATCCCGCCGGCCCCGCCGTGGGAGCCCGCTCGGTGTCGGCTGCGTCACCGGACGGAGTTAGGGTCCCCTAATCTCCACGTGTAGTGTGACCTCGCCGAGAGCCCGAGCGCGACGACCGCGCCGCCTGCGACCCGCGGCCGTGCAGCATCCTTCGTCCGAGAACCCTGAGGAACAACAATGCCCCGCGCAGTCTCCGCCTCCGTCGCCGCCCTCGTGGTGGGTGCCGCCCTGCTCACCGGCTGCGGCGGCACCGCCGACGCCGGCACCGGCGACAACAAGTCCAACGTCGCCACCGGCCAGGAGGGGTTCGACGACGTCCGCGAGCTCGCGGGCCGGCTCGGCACCGACGCCGCGCCGGGCGAGTTCCCGCGCACCGTGCGCAACCTGGTGGCCAACGAGGAGGTCGGCGAGACCGAGATCCCCGCCAAGCCGGAGCGCGTGATCGTGCTCGACACCGGCGAGCTCGACAACATGGTCTCCCTCGGCATCGAGCCGGTCGGCATCGCCCACCCCGCGGACGCCGAGATGGCGCCCGACTACCTGGACGTCGGTGACGCCGTCGACCTCGGCGCCTACGACGCCCTGGACCTCGAGCAGATCAAGAACCTCGAGCCCGACCTGATCCTCGGTACGTCGCTGCGGATCGACGACGACGGCCTCAAGGCCAAGCTGCGGGACATCGCGCCGACCGTCCTGGCGCCGCGCCCCGGCGTGCTGTGGAAGGAGAACTTCCTGCTCAACGCCGCCGCCGTGGGCGAGGAGGAGCGCGCCCAGGAGCTGCTGGACGCCTACGAGGAGCGGGCCGGCGAGGTCGGTGCCGAGGTCGTGGAGGCGAACGGCGGCGAGGCCCCGACCGTCTCCATGCTGCGCTTCATGGCCGGGCAGATCCGCCTGTACGCCAACGACTCGTTCGTCGGCATCATCCTCGCCGACGCCGGGCTGCCCCGGCCCCAGACCGAGGACATCGCCGACCTCGCCGTCGAGATCTCCGCGGAGGAGATCACGCTGGCCGAGGGCGACTGGCTCCTCTGGGGCACCTACGGCCAGCCCGACGCCACCGAGCAGGCGGCCGTCGTCGACGGCCCGCTGTGGGACCAGGTGCCCGCGGTCGCGAACGAAGGCGTCGTCCGCGAGGTGGCGGACGACACGTGGTACCTGGGCCTGGGCGTGACGGGGGCCGAGCTCGTGCTCGACGACCTGGAGACCATCGCCGCCGACGAGCGGTGAGCACGTCCGGGACCACGGCGCGCAGCAGGACCGCGGTCACCGCGGTCCTGCTGACCGCGCTCGTGCTGCTCGTGGTCGCGGCACTGGCCGGCATCACGGTCGGCGCCCGCGTCCTGTCACCGGCCGACACCGTCGCGGGGCTGCTGGGCCACGACGGCGTGGCCGCGACCGTCATCTGGGAGCTGCGGCTGCCCCGGACCCTCCTCGGCCTCCTCGTGGGCGTCGCCCTCGGCGTGGCCGGGGTGCTCGCGCAGGCGGTCACGCGCAACCCGCTGGCCGACCCGGGGCTGCTCGGGATCTCCGCCGGCGGCGCCGTC
>NZ_KI911668.1:1858-2000 GCF_000515355.1 Promicromonospora kroppenstedtii DSM 19349
GACCATGGACCAGTACCGGTTCTGGGTCGTCGGCGCGCTGAACCTGCCGGACCCCGCCGTTCTGCTGCCGGCCCTCGTGCCGGCCGTGGTCGGCGCGGTCCTCGCGGTGGTCGTCGCCGGGTCGCTCAACGCGCTCGCCCTC
>NZ_KI911668.1:2100-7007 GCF_000515355.1 Promicromonospora kroppenstedtii DSM 19349
CAGGTCGTCGGGGTCCTGGCCCTGGTGGGCGGGCTCGGCGGTGCCGAGCAGTCGGGCGCGCTCCCCCGCCAGGGACTGCAGGCTGCGCAGCCGTTCCCGGGTCTGGGACAGCGCGAAGACGGTGTCGCCGGCCTGGCTGACCTGCTGAGACTCCGCCGACGTGGCCGCCTCGAGGCGGGCCAGCAGGCCGCGCGCCTCGGTCAGCGCCTCCTCGGTCTCGGCCTGCCGCTGCTTGAGCGAGCGCTCGTCCGCGCTCTCCTGCTCGAGCTGCGCGGTGAGCTGGGCCAGGTCGTCGGCGAGCAGGCGGGACTTCGCGTCACGCAGGTCGCGCTGCACGGTCTGCGCCTTGCGGGCCGCCTCGGCCTGCCGGCCCAGCGGGCCGAGCTGGCGGCGCAGCTCCGCGGTCAGGTCGCCGAGGCGGGCGAGGTTGCCCTGCATCGCGTCGAGCTTGCGGAGCGCCTTCTCCTTGCGCTTGCGGTGCTTGAGGACGCCGGCGGCCTCCTCGATGAAGCCGCGACGCTCCTCCGGCGTCGCGCGCAGCACGGCGTCGAGCTGGCCCTGCCCCACCACGACGTGCATCTCGCGGCCGATGCCGGAGTCGCTCAGGAGCTCCTGGATGTCCAGCAGGCGGCAGCTGCTGCCGTTGATCGCGTACTCGGAACCGCCGCTGCGGAACAGCGTGCGGGAGATCGTGACCTCGGTGTAGTCGATCGGCAGCGCGCCGTCGGTGTTGTCGATCGTCAGCGCCACCTCCGCACGGCCCAGGGGCGCGCGGCCGGACGTGCCGGCGAAGATGACGTCGTCCATCTTGCCGCCGCGCAGCGACTTGGCGCCCTGCTCGCCCATGACCCAGGAGAGCGCGTCGACCACGTTGGACTTGCCGGAGCCGTTCGGGCCCACCACACAGGTGATGCCGGGCTCGAGCTCGAGGGTGGTCGCCGACGCGAAGGACTTGAATCCCCGGAGCGTGAGCGTCTTGAGATGCACTCGGTGAGCCTAACGGTGAAGAGGGGCTGAACGTCGGAGATACGGCAGGGATACGCCGAAGCGGCACCCGGGTCCTTCGGTGGGGTGCCGCTTCGGCGGAACGTACGGGGCGGGGCGGGTCAGCCCAGCTCGGGGAACCAGAGGGCGATCTCGCGGGCCGCCGACTCGGCGGAGTCTGAACCGTGCACCAGGTTCTGCTGCACCTTGGTGCCCCAGTCGCGGCCCAGGTCACCACGGATGGTGCCGGGGGCGGCGTCGGTCGGGTTGGTGGCGCCGGCCAGCGAGCGGAAGCCCGGGATGACGCCCTGCCCCTCGGCTACGACGGCCAGGACCGGGCCCGACATCATGAACTCGACCAGGGGGGCGTAGAACGGCTTGCCCTCGTGCTCGGCGTAGTGGGCGGCCAGCAGCTCGGTCGTGGCGTGCTTGAGCTCCACGGCACGCAGGGTGTAGCCCTTGGTCTCGATGCGGCGCAGTACCTCGCCGGACAGGCCGCGGCGGACGCCGTCGGGCTTGACGAGGACGAGGGTGCGCTCGGCCACGGGCTGCGTCGAGGCCTCCGTGGGCAGGGTCTTCTCTGCGACGTCGGTCATGCCCCAACCCTATCGGGGTCGAGCCCCCGCCCCGAACGTGTCGGACGCTCAGGTCACCAGGGTGACCTGAGCGTCCGGCACGGTGGATCAGGGGACGTTCGGCGCCGTCTCCGGGTGGGCGGCGTCGTACTCCGCCCGTTCGCGGTCCACGCGGCTGCCGAGGCGCAGCGCGTAGATCCACAGCACGACGAAGATGCCACCGACCAGGAACATCATCGGCACCAGGAAGCCCATGGCGAGCACGGGCAACTGGGCGACGGTCCCCGCCGCCCGGCCGGCCGGCGTGCCCTGGGCCCGCGACAGGACCAGGAGCACCAGCACCAGCACGCCGCCCAGCACCCAGATGACGGCGCCGGAGTCGATGCGCAGCGGGCCGCGCCCGAACTCGGAGTCGCGCAGCGCCCACACCACCATGGTCGCGAACAGCACGAGGAACACCTCGAGCAGCAGCGTGGTGGACGTGAACTGCACCAGCGCGGACTTCTTGGCCTTGATGCGGTCGCCCGGGACGGGTTGGTCCTTGCTCACCGCCTCAGGATATCCGTCTCCTGCGGACCGGAGGCGTCGCGGGGCTCGGCGGCACCCACGGCGGCCACGGCGTCGGCGGGCTCGGCGTCGGCGGCCGCACCCTCCATGACGGCCTCGCCGCGGGCGACCATGCCGGCCTGGTCGGACAGCTTGACCTCCTTGAGGAAGAGGGCCAGCACGAGGCCGATCGCGACCAGCGGCACCAGATACCAGAACGCCGGGGCGAGCGCGTCGGCGAACGCGTCGACGACACCGCTGCGCAGCGGCTCAGGGAGCTGCTCGACGAGCTGCGGCGTCAGGCCGGAGCCGCCGCCCCCGGGTGCTGCGCCCTCGGGCAGGCCCTCGAACACGCCCTGCAGGTTGTCCGTCAGGCGCGACGTGAACACCGTGGTGAACGCGGCGGTACCCACCGCGGCACCGATCTCCCGGAAGAAGTTGTTCGACGACGTCGCGGTGCCCAGCTCGTGCGGGTCCACCGAGTTCTGCACCGCGAGCACGATGGTCTGCATGATCAGGCCCATGCCGGCGCCGAGCACGAAGATCATGGCGCCGAACAGCCACAGCGACATGCCACCCTCGAGGCGGGTCAGCCAGATCATGCCGAGGATCGTGACCGCGAGGCCGACCACCGGGAACATCTTGTACCGGCCGGTCTTGGAGATCGCGAACCCGGAGGCGATCGAGGTCAGCATCACGCCGGCCATCATCGGGAGCATCAGCAGGCCGGACTCCGTGACGCCCGCGCCGGCGGACATCTGCAGGAACGTCGGGAGCATCGCCATCGCGGAGAACATGCCCATGCCGAGCACCAGGCCGATGAGCGTGGTGATGGTGAAGGTGCGGTTCTTGAACAGCCGCAGCGGGATGAGCGGCTCCGCCACGCGGTTCTCGATGAAGATGAACAGGCCGACCAGCACCGCCGTACCGAGCAGCACGGCGAGGAGCGTCGGGTCGGACCAGTCGTAGCCGTCGTGGCCGAGCGACTCCCAGCTCGTCAGCAGCACGATGCCGGTGGTGCCGAGCGCCATGGTCAGGATGCCGCCCAGGTCGGTGGGGCGGTTCGAGCGGTGCGACGGCAGCTTGAGCGCGAAATAGGCGATGAACCAGGCGGCGATGCCGATCGGCACGTTGATCCAGAAGGTCCAGCGCCAGCCGGGGCCGTCGGTGAGCCAGCCGCCGAGCAGCGGGCCGGCGACGGCGGAGATGCCGAACAGGGCGCCCATCGGGCCCATGTACTTGCCGCGGTCGGACGCCGGGATGATGTCGGCGATGATCGCCTGCGACAGGATCATCAGGCCACCGCCGCCCAGGCCCTGCACGGCGCGCCAGGCCACGAGGGCCTCGAAGGACTGCGCCATGCCGCCGCCGAGCGAGGCGACGACGAACAGGCCGACCGCCACGAGGAACGGCCAGCGCCGGCCGTAGAGGTCACCGAACTTGCCGTACAGCGGCATCGCGATGGCGATCGCCAGGATGTAGGCCGTGATGACCCAGCCCTGGTGCTCGACGCCGTTGAGCTCGCCCACAATGGTGGGCATCGCGGTGCCGACGATGGTCTGGTCCAGGGAGGACAGGAACATGGAGGCCATCAGGGCCCCGAAGATCAGCCAGATCGTGCGCTGGTTGAGGACTACCAGCGGCTTGTCCGGCGCCGTGGTGACGGCGTGGCTCATTGAGGGTGCCTTTCTGGGGACAGGTCGAGCGGGGTGCGGGACGAGGAGGAGGGTCAGGAACCGAGGTCGGCCGAGACGACGTCGATGAGCTGCGCGACGGCGTCGGGCAGGTGGTCGGCCGGGTTGCCGGTGTAGCCGGCGTGCTCCCAGGCGACGAGCGCGGTGCGCAGCATGAGCAGGACGAGCATCGTGAGCAGCTCGGCGTCCGTGGAGAACGGCGCGACCGCGCGGCGGGCCTCGAAGAGCTCGGCGAGCTGGCTCTTGTGGCGGTCCATCCAGACCACGTGGCGCCGCAGCAGCGCGGGCTCCTGCTGCATCAGGTCCATGGCCCGCATCACGCGGTCGTGGGCCTCACCGGCCGGCGCCAGCAGGGCGGCGACCACCACCTGGAGGTCGGACAGCAGCCGGCCGGTCGGGCCGCCCTCGACGAACGTGCGGATGACGTCCTCCGGCAGGCCGGTGTCCTCCGCACCGAGCACGGCGTCGTCCTTGGACTCGAAGTAGTTGAAGAAGGTGCGGGGCGAGACGTTCGCCTCCGCGCTGATCATCTCGACGGTCACGGCGTCGAGGCCGTGCTCGGCGACGAGGTTCTGCGCCGCGTCGATCAGCGCCGCGCGCCGCGCGCGCTTCTTGCGCTCGCGCAGGCCCTGCTCCGCTGGCGTGCCCTCCAGCGCGGCGACGAGCTCGCGCAGGTCCGGGCCAGGCACGGGGCCGGCGGACTCGGCAGGCTCAGCGGGCGCGACGTTCTCGCGCGAGGAGGTGGGGGCCATGGCCCCAATTCTTGCACCCCGCGCAAAAATTCATCAACTGCAAAAAGATGAGACCGCGATCACACCTCGCCGAACCCGGACTCGATCATCTCCGCGACGGTGCGCACGGCCTCCGCGGCGCCGTCGCCGGTGGCCTCCACCCGCAGCTCCCGGCCCTTCGTGGCGCCCAGGGCCATGAGCTGGAGCACGCTGGACGCGTCCACGCCGTCGATGGTCACGCTCGCCCCCAGCTCGGCCACCTTGCGCGAGACCAGCGCCGCCGGGCGGGCGTGCAGGCCCAGCGGGTTACGGACGGTCACGGTGCGCGAGCCCTCGGCCGGCGGGGGCGACATCGGCTCGCCCGCCTCGGGTGGCTG
>NZ_KI911668.1:7107-12085 GCF_000515355.1 Promicromonospora kroppenstedtii DSM 19349
GCAGGCCGGGGTGCCCGGCGTGGGCTCAGACGCGGCCCACCAGGATGCGCGCGTCCGCCACCGTCACCACGGAGCCCGTGACCAGCACGCCCGTGCCGGCGGCGGCGCCCGCCGTCTCGTCGGCCTCGGCCAGGTCCGCCGCGACCTGGAGCGCCTCGTCGAGGCGGTCGGCCACGTGGACGCGCTCCTCACCGAAGACCTCGCGCGCCACCTCGGCGAGGTCCTCCGGGTCGGCGGACCGCTCCGAGGAGTTCCGGGTGACCACGATCTCGGCGATGCTCGGTTCCAGGACCGAGAGGAACCCCTCGGAGTCCTTGTCCGCCATGACGGCGACGACCGCCACGACCCGCTCCAGGTTGAACGACTCGCCGAGCGCGTCCACCAGGGCCTCGGCGCCGGCAGGGTTGTGCGCGACGTCGACCAGCACCGTGGGGCTGGAGCGCACCAGCTCGAGGCGGCCGGGGACCTTGACGTCGGCGAATCCCGCCTCGACGATCTCGGCGCCGAGCGCGCGGCCGCCGCTGATCAGGGCCTCCGTGGCCGCGAGCGCCAGCAGCGCGTTGTGCGCCTGGTGTGCCCCGTGCAGCGGCAGGAAGATCTCGGTGTAGACGCCGGCGGGCGTGCGCAGGTCGAGGAGCTGGCCGCCGACGGCGATGCGGCGGTCCACGACCTCCAGGTCGACGCCCTCGCGGATCAGGTGCGCGTTGACGGACTGCGCGCGGGCGAGGATCGGCTCGAGGGCGGCGTCGGACTGCTCGGCGACGATGGCGACGGCGTCCTTCTTGATGATCCCCGACTTCTCGGTGGCGATCTCCTCGATCGTGGACCCGAGCCAGCGCTCGTGATCCATGGCGACGGGCGTGATGACGGCGACCTCGCCGTCCACGACGTTGGTCGAGTCCCAGGTGCCGCCCATACCGACCTCGACGATCGCGACGTCGACGGGGGCGTCGGCGAACGCGGCGAAGGCCATGACGGTGAGCACCTCGAAGAAGCTCAGGCGAGGTCCGCCCTGTTCCTGCGACTCGCGGTCGGCGACGCCGATGTAGGGCGCGACGTCCTCGAAGACCTCGACGAAGCGCTCCGGGGTGAGCGGCTCGCCGTCGATCGCGATGCGCTCGGTGACGCTGGTCAGGTGCGGGGAGGTGAACCGTCCGGTGCGCAGGCCGTGCTCGCGCACCAGGCGCTCGACCATGGCGGCCGTGGAGGACTTGCCGTTGGTCCCCGTGATGTGGACGGTGCGGTAGGCGCGGTGCGGGTCTCCGAGGAGCTCGAGGACACGCTCGACGCGGGCCATGGTGGGGTCGATGTCGAATTCGGGGGCTCGTGCCGCGATCTCGCGGCGTACTGCTTCAAAGGCTTCGTCCACGAGACGAGGATAGGGTTCCGGGATCAACGTTGCCGATCTCGTTCGGGGGCTCAGCAGGTGTCGGACGAGCAGCAGACGTCGGGCGTGACGGGTGATCTCGTGGCCAGGTGGCTGGATCTGGAGCGGATCTTCAGCCAGGACCGGTACGACGGCGGGGGTCCGCCCTGGCCGTCGCCGATCACGGCGGGTGTGGCGGAACCGACACCGGGTCTGCTGGAGGTCGCCGGCACTCTGCGGCCGCACGTCGTGGTCACCGCGCCGCACGCGACCAATCACGAGCGCGAGGGCACGGCCAAGCTCGCGGACCGGGGCACCGGTGGGCTCGCCGTCCTCCTGGCCGAGCTGACCGGTTGCACGGCCCTCGTGGCCCGGGGCACGCCCGGGGACGCGAACTACGACGAGGGACATCCGCTCAAGGAGCGGCTGGCCGAGCTACGCCCGGCGGTCGTGATCGACCTGCACGGCATGCGCAGCCGGCCGGAGTCCGATGTCGACCTCGGCACGGGCTCGGGCCTGGTCCCCGCGTCAGTGGTGGTCGCGCTGGACGAGAGCGATCTTCGGGTCACGACGAACGCGGTCTTCTCCGCCATGCGTCCGACGACCGTCACCGCCTTCGCGCAGACGCTCGGGGTCGCCGCCGTCCAGGTTGAGGTCGGGGCCCACCTGAGGGTGCCGTCGGGCGCACCCGAGGAGCTGACCCGGCTGGTCGCCGCCCTGGCCGTAGCGATCGAGTGCGCGGCAGCACCTGCGCCGACCCGGTACACGGCAGTGCCCGTGAAGATCCCCTCGGGTCTGCCGACGGTCGTCGTGCATCCGCACATGCTGTCCGGGATCCACGGTCCTGTTCCGGTCACCGTGGCGACCGACGATCACTCCACCGTGGCCTGGGCGTGGAGTGCCGCCGCCGAGGGTGTCCCCGAGGTTGCCCGCGGCCTCCTGCCCGAGGAGATGGGCGCGAGCCGAGGGCTGACTGACGCCGTGAACGGCGCCACCGAGCTCTCCCTTCGGGTGCCGCCGATCGCACCGCTGCGGACGAGCGCCGCGCTCGCCCGCGACATGCCGGCGGCCGACGAGGTACAAGTGAACCCTGCCGACCTGGTCCCTGGCACCTACCTCCTGGTGCGGAACGGGGTCACGGCCTGGGTTCGTGCGGTGGCGCGCGGTCACGTCCGGCGGGGCACGGTCCGGCTCGCCTACCAGCTTCGTCTCCTCATCGCCGCGGACGGCGCCGCGGACGACTCCTCCGTGGCGCTCGTGGCAGCACTGCCCGAAGTGATCCGGACCCGGGCACAGGGCCCGTGGTTCAGGCGGTTCGGCGCGGCGGTCGACACCGTGCTGGAACATCTGTGGCGTGCGCTGTTCCGCGCACCGGAGTTCTCCGCACGTGTGGTCCAGGCGCACGCCGGTGACGACGGAGCCCCGGTCGTCACTCTGCACCCCGCGGTGTTCGACCGCATCGGGGTCGAGTCGGGTCAGCAGGTGCTCGTCCGCTGGGGTGGCCGGGAGGTCGCCGCGCTGGCCGTCGCCGACCACGACCCGCCCGAGACCGGGGTGCCACCCGAGCCGATCAAGAGGGTGCAGCGGGTCAACCGCCTGTGGCCCCACCTGCCCGAGGGCATGTCGCCGCACGTGGTGGTCCGCATGTCGTCCCGGCTCCGTGGTGACCTGGGCGCACCGGTGGCGACCGTTGTCACGGTGCGACGCCGGCTGCGGCCGGTCCTGGTCGGCAACCTCAACGCCCTGGTGGTCCCCCTGGCCAGCCTCGTGCTCGCCGGCGCGGCCCTGCCCGACCCGCACTGGGTCATGCTGGGCCTGGGAACGGCGGTGATGTCCGTGTTCGCGCTCGCGCGCCTGCGCATCCCGCAGCCCCGGAGCGGAGCCCGGGTCGACAAGGGCTGGGTCGAGGAGATGGCCGACGCCGGTCGTGGAGCCGGTCCTGGCGGTGAGAAGGTGGGCCGGTGACCGCCCAGCATCTGCCCGGAGACCGCGCCTTCTTCGAGGAGTGGAGCACCAAGCGACCGGGTGAACGCCGGTCGTTGGACCGGGCGCGCGCCGTGGGCAACGCCCTTGGCACCTGGGATGCGACGCCGCCCGTGCTCGTCGTGGTCGGGTCCAAGGGCAAGGGCACGGCGGCCGTGCACGCGGCCGCGACGCTGTCCGCCACGTGGGTCGACGACAGCCGCCTGGCCCACGTGGGGCTGGTCTCCTCACCAGGACTACGGACGAACCGCGAGCGCGTGCGGCTGGACGGCCAAGCTGTCTCCACCGAGGAGTACGAGGAGATGGCGCAGGGGCTGTCCCGGGCTCGGGCCGCCGTCCCCGCGGCCGGCTCCGGCTACCTGTCACCGACCGGGGCGTTCACGGTCACGGGAGCGGCCTGGGCGGCGGCGCACGGCGCCGACGTGCTCGTGCTGGAGGAAGGCCTGGGCGGCCTGTCCGACGAGGTGAGCCTGTTCGATCCGGCCGTAGTCGCCGTGACGCGGGTGTTCTACGAGCACGGCGATCTGCTCGGCCCCACGCTGGGTGACGTGGCACGCGACCTGCTCGGCGTCGTCGGACCCGCGACGCGCACGATCGTCACGGTGGAACAGGCCGCCGAGGTGACCTCGATCATCGAGGAGGTCGCGGCGAGGCACGGCGCGGACCTCGTGACCCTTGGTGCCGGCTCGACGACGTCGGTTCCCGCCGGGCTGGCGTCGCTCACCCGGATGAACGCGACCGTCGGGGAGGCCGCGGCGCGTGCCCTTGCCGCCGTCCAGGGCTGGCGGGTGGACGACCACTTGGCCACGACCACGCTCGCGAGCGTGCACATCCCGGGTCGGCTGAGCCGGCACACCCTCGACGGGACTCCCGTCATGGTCGACGGCGCGATCTCGCCCGAGGGTGTCGCCGCCGCCGTCACCCACTACCTGCGGTGGCACGGAGCGCTGGACACCGTCGTGGCGAGCTTCCCGGACACGAAGGATGTCGAGGCCTGCTTCGCCGAGCTCCGTGCGTTCGACCGAGTAATCCCGGCGCGCGCGGACGACTACCTGAGGTTCACGGCGGCCGAGGCCCTGCACGGCGGGGTCGTGGATGCGCGGACCGCCATCGCGCGCGGGATAGAGGGCGCACGGGCCGGCGGTGGTGGTTGCCTGCTGATCGGTACGCAGTCCTACGTGGGCATCGTGCTGGACGAGCTGGACGTCGAGACGGGTACGGCGTACCTGGCTTCGTCGCCCCGGCCGTACTGACCGAGATTCACCACGCCCCGGCCGACCACAACCCGCCCCAGACGGTCGCGCACCGCCTGCTGAACCCCGGTCAGTCCCCCGACCTGCAGCTGCGCACCACACGCGTGTGTTGCGGCTTTTCACCCCGTCGAGAACGATGACTTCGCCGCATCGGACGAGATGCGCAGGGGTTCGTCGAGGGGGAACCAGCAGCATGGGACGAAAGAGCACGGTGCAGCGCACGGTCGTCATGGGGGTCGCGGCGGCGGCACTCGCGATCACGGTCCAGGCCTCGGCGGCCGGGGCCCCGGCCGCCCCAGAGCGACCGGCACAAGGCCGGCCAGCCCAGACGCAAGCCGTGCAGGCCGCCGTCGACCACACCGCGCACGCCGCCACC
>NZ_KI911668.1:12185-16381 GCF_000515355.1 Promicromonospora kroppenstedtii DSM 19349
GCGTTCGGCCTCGGCGGCCCGACGACGTCGGGCGAGCTGCTGCCGGGGGCGGCGGTGTCGGCGTCGGCCTCTGATCCTGTTGCGTCCCAGGAGGTTCCGGCGGGGTGGCACACGGAGGAGCTGGAGGGCCTCACCTACGCCCTGCCCCCCGAGATCGTGACGAGCGGACCTGTCGCGGACGAGCCCGGCGAGACGTCGGAGATGTGGCACAGCAAGGAGGACCCCGACTCGCCGCCGTTCCTCCGGATGGCCTACTACGACGAGGGACCCGAGAGCGCGACCTGGCCAGGTATCGCCGAGCGGACCGATGGCGAACCGTTCGAGCTGACGGGAGCGGAGAGCGCCCTCGAGTTCGACGTCGCCGCCGAGGCGGGAGGGCTGCCGACGGGCACCGAGGTCCCCGACGACGCGCAGGGCCCGACCATGCTGGTCATCGAGCCGACCACAGGAGATGGCGCGTACATCATCACGATCACCCAGTTCGGGGACACGGCCGAGGACTTCGTCGAGGCCTTCCTCCCGACGCTGTCGCTCGACTGACCCTTCGCCGCCAAATTACCGACCATGCACTTGCTGCCAAACTCGGGCCCGGCCTGGCAGCAAGTGCATGGTCGCTATCGCACCTGTGGACGACAAGAGTGACCAACGGACGGCATCAGCTGTAATTGAGCCCATGCCGCCGAAGCTGCCCGTGCCACCATCGCTGCTGGACCTGGCGCGCAACCAGGCCGGGCTGGTGTCCTCCGAGCAGTGCGACGCCGCCGGCGCCGGACCGTCGGTGCGGCGCAACCTCGTTGCACGGGGCGGGTGGCGGCGCCTGACCCGCGGGGTCTACGACACGGGCAGGACCCCGGACGACCTGCACCCGTTCGACGTCGACCGGCTGCGCGCCGCCTGGACGGCGCTCCTGGCCAACCGTCACGCGATCGCCGTCGGCGCCTGCGCGCTCGTGCTGCACGGCGTCCAGGGTCTGCCGCGACGGATCACCCCCGAGGCGACGTTCGCGCGCGGCGTCGCACGCAGGTCACGGGACGGGATCACGTTCCGTCAGTACGCAAGCGAGCTCGCCACCGTCGAGGTCCAGGGCCGCCAGGTGGTCGAGATCGTCCAGGCGCTCGCCCAGGCACTGCCGACGCTGTCGCGCGACCAGGCGGTCGCCTGCCTGGACAGCGCCCTGCACCAGGGTCTGATCAACGCGGAGGACCTGACCGCCATCCGGCGCCGACTGGTGAACCGACGAGGATCACGCCGCGTTCTCGACTGGCTGCCGCTGGCGGACGGACGAGCCGAGTCCCCGCCCGAGAGCCACGCCAGGCTGCGGCTGCACGACGCCGGGATCGCGCCCGACGACCTGCAGCGCGACTTCTTCGACGAGCGCGGACGCTTCCTGGGCCGTGCCGACCTGGCGTGGCACCTGGGCGCCGGTCGATGGCTGATCGTCGAGATCGACTCGCGGGAGTTCCACGGCGCCGACCGGCAGGTACGGCACGACGCCGTCCGCCAGAACGGACTGGCCGGCGAGGGCCAGAACATCGTCCTGCGGTTCTTCCCCGGCCACGTGACGGGTGGCCACCTCGCCGGGGAGGTCGCCCTGGTCCTGCGGCGGGAGGGCTGGCAGCCAGACTGCGCCCTGCCGCCCCGACCGGCCCGATGGCGGTCGACAGCGGGCCAGCGGGGCCACAGGCAGCGCGCCCAGCCGGAATGACCATGCACCTGCTGCCAGGGCGCGCCCCAGCTTGGCAGCAGGTGCATGGTCGATCGGGACGACCATGCAAGGCAAGTGAGCCAGATCACACGCGCCGCGGAAATACTATGTGGTTCACGAATGATTGACCCTGGAGGCCACATCAGCCGGACACGACACCTCCAGGAGGAACCCGACCATGGCAACACTGCTGCACATCGACGCGAGCATCCAGGGCGACAGCTCGGTCAGCAGGCAGCTCACCGCGCGGGCCGCGAACGCCTGGCGCGCCGCGCACCCGGAGGGCACGGTGACCTACCGCGACCTCGGCGCCCACCCGGTGCCGCACTTCGATGCCGCCGCGAACCTGAGCCGTGGCCTACCGGCCGACCAGCACACGCCCGAGCAGGCCGAGTCGTGGGCCCGGATCTCGGAGCTGGTCGGTGAGGTCGCCGCCGCCGACACCGTGCTGCTCGGCCTGCCGATCTACAACTACGGGGCCCCGAGCACCGTGAAGTCCTGGGTGGACCACCTGATGGCACCCGGGCTCTCCATCGACCCCGAGACCGGGAAGGGCCTGCTGGGCGGCCGCGACTTCGTCGTGGTGGTCTCCCGCGGCGGCGGGTACGGCGAGGGTGCGCCCCGCCAGGGCTGGGACCACGCGACGGCGTGGCTGCCGCACGGTGTGGCGATGGTGGGACTGGAGCCGCGCTTCATCACGGCCGAGCTGACGCTCGCCGGGACCAACCCCGCGATGGCCGGGCTGGTGCCGCTGGCGGAGGAGAGCCGCCGCCAGGCCGAGGCGGAGATCGACGACCTGTGGGCACCTGCGGTCGTCACAGCCTGAGCCGCGCCTGAGCCACCGCTCACGGCGTAATTCCCCACGTCGCGACCCCGTGCTCCCGTAGAGTTGCGGGGTCGCGACGACGAAGGAGAAGCCGTGGAGGAGTCGCCGGTCCTGGACCAGTCCGTACGCCGGTCGGGCGCGCTCATCGACTACCTGGCCCGCCATCTTCGCCGGCGCAGCGAGTCGGCGCTGGCCCCGCTCGGCCTGCGGACCCGGCACCTGGTGGCCCTCACCGTGCTGCGCGACCGGACCGAGATCACGCAGCGCGACCTGGCGACGGCGCTCGTGCTGGACAGCACCAACATCGTCGGTCTGCTCAACGAGCTGGAGGAGCGGCACCTGGTCGAGCGCCGCCGGTCCCCGCAGGACCGGCGGCGGCACGTCGTCTCGCTGACCGACGACGGCGTCGAGCTGCTCTGCCGGGCGGAGACCGCGCTCAGTGCCGTCGAGGACGAGGTCTTCGAGACCCTCGACCCGGCGCAGCGCACCCAGCTCCACGAGCTGCTGGTGGCCGCGACGTCGGCGGCGTCCGACCCCTTCTGCTGAGCCTGCCGGTTCCCGCTGAGCCGGCTCAGCCCACCGAGACGGTCACGGTGTGCCAGCCCGACGCGCCGTCGGGGGCGGGCGGGGCCTCGGTCTCGGTCTGCACCTGGCCGTCGGCATCCGTGGCGCGCACCGCCAGCGTGTGGTCGCCCGCGTCGAGGTCGATCGAGACGTGCCACTGGCGCCACGTGTCGGGGCCCACGGTCTCGGCGAGCTCGGCGGTGACCCAGTCGCCGTCGTCGGGCCGGACCTCCACCTTGGCGATGCCGGTGTGCTGGGCCCAGGCGACGCCGGCCACGGTCACGGCGCCGGCAGGCGCGGAACCGCGGGGCACGTCGATGCGCGACTCGATCTTGATGGGCCCCAGGACGGACCAGCCGCGCGGCGTCCAGTAGCCCTGATCGGCGTCGAACGTCGTGACCTCCAGCGAGGTGACCCACTTGGTGGCCGAGACGTACCCGTACAGGCCCGGTACCACCAGCCGCGCGGGGAAGCCGTGCTCGACGGGCAGCGGCTCACCGTTCATGCCGATGGCGAGCAGGCTCTCGCGGTCCGGGTCCTGCAGCACCTCCAGCGGCGAGCCCGCGGTGAACCCGTCGCTGCTGCGGGAGAGCACCATGTCGGCGCCGGCCCGCGGCTTGGCTCGCTCCAGGAGCGCGCGGATCGGGTAGCCGAGCCACAGGGCGTTGCCGATGAGGTCGCCGCCCACGGTGTTGCTCACGCAGGCCAGCGTCACGTGGTGCTCCTCGAGGGGCAGCGCCAGGAGCTCGTCCCAGGTGATGGTGAACGGCTCGTCGACCAGACCGTGCACCTGCAGTGACCAGTCCGCCGGGTCGAGCTGCGGCACGATCAGCGCGGTGTCGATGCGGTAGAAGTCCGGGTTCGGCGTGATGTACGGCGTCAGGCCGTCGAGCTCCAGGTCGGCCCCCGCGGGCACGGCGGGCGCCATGGTGCGCGCGGTCGGCAGGCGCAGCTTCTCCCGGACGGCGCTCACCGCCGTCGAACCCGCGGACAGCACGCGCGAGCCCACGAGCGCCAGCACGGCGACGCCCACGGAGATGCCGGAGACGGCCAGGAACCCGCGCCGGTCCACCGCGCCGTCCGACGCCGACGCCGACGACG
>NZ_KI911668.1:16481-18756 GCF_000515355.1 Promicromonospora kroppenstedtii DSM 19349
GGACCGTGCGGCCGCGCACGCGGCCCTGGACGCCGCGGGCGCCAAGGAGCTCGCGGACCGCGAGGTGGGCACCCTGTCCGGCGGCGAGCGCCAGCGGGTGCACATGGCCCGGGCCCTGGCCCAGACACCGCGGCTGCTGCTGCTCGACGAACCGACCAACCACCTGGACATCGCGGCCCAGCTGCACGCCATGCGGGTGCTGCGGGACCTCGCGGCGGAGGGCGTGACCGTCGTCGCCGCCCTGCACGACCTGAACCTCGCCGCCGCGACCTGTGACCACCTGGTGCTGCTCGACCACGGCCGGGTGGTGGCGGCGGGGCCGGTCGGCGAGGTGCTCGTCCCCGAGGTGCTGGAACCGGTGTACGGCGTGCGGGTCGACGTGCTGCGCCACCCCCGGACGGGCCGGCCGGTGCTCTCCTTCGAGCGCGGCTGACGCCCGCCCGCGGGCGGATCCCCCTCCTGGGCTGACGGATGCGCCGACCTGTTCCATGATGGGAGCCATGGCCGCACCAGATTTCGTCGTCCAGGCAGCGAAGGTCCTCAACCCGTGGGTGCTCCGGGTGGTGGGCCGTGTCCCGCCGTGGGTGGTCCTGCACCACGTCGGCCGGCGGTCGGGCGCCGAGTACCGCACTCCTCTGGTCGCGTTCGCGGCCCGGCCGGACGAGCAGGTCCTGGCGGTGCTGCCGCTGCCGTGGGGCTCCGGCACCGACTGGGCCCGCAACACGATGAGCGCGGGCACGGTGCGGCTGACGCGCGCCGGGTCCGAGTTCGTGGTCAAGGACGTGCGGCTCGTGCCCGCGTACGAGGCCGTCGGCTGGCTCGCGACCGTGCCGTCCCGGCTGCTGTCGGCGGTCGGCGTCGAGGAGTGCCTGGTGGGGACGCTGCACAAGGGCTGATCCGCGGGTCGGCCGCGTGTCATCCGACACCCCGGCGCGGGAGTATGTTTCGCGTCGTGATCTTGCGCACAGCCACTCTGTCTGATGCCGCCGCGGTCGCCCAGGTGCACCACACCACCTGGGTCACGACCTACGGGGCGATCCTCCCGCCCGAGTTCTGGGTCACGGCCACGCTCGAGCGGCGCGTCACGACCTGGGAGCGCTGGCTCTCGAACGGCGCGGCACCCGTGGTCGCCGACGCCGACGGCGAGGTGGTCGGCATCGCGATGGCCGGCGACGCCGTCGAGCAGGAGGACGTCGCCCCTGTTCGCGCCCGGCAGCTCTACCTGCTGTACGTGCTCGCGGCATACCACGGGACCGGCGTCGGGCAGGCGCTGCTGGACGCCGTCGTGCCGCCCGGAACCCCCGCCCAGCTGTGGGTCGCCGAGGACAACCCGCGGGCGCGCCGCTTCTACGAGCGCAACGGGTTCGTCATGGAGGGCGCCAGGGTGGTCGACACGAGCACCGCTGACCTCGCGGAGGTCCGGATGGTCAGGTAGTCGGGTTACCGTTCCCCCCATGTCTGACTTCCACGTCCGCGCCTCGACCCCCGACGACGCCGTCGGCATCGCCGCCGTGCACTGGACCACCCGGCGCGCGATGTTCGAGGACCTGCTGCCGCCCGAGCACTGGAACACCGAGACCCTCGGCACCCGGACCGAGGGCTGGATGCGGATCCTGGCCGCCGGCAACAAGGCGCTCGTCGCCGAGGTGGGCGACAAGATCGTCGGCTTCGCGATGAAGAACCCGTCCGGCCCGCACCTCGGGCAGCCACCGGCCAAGTCGGTCGAGCTGCACGAACTGTACGTCGACCCGGCCTTCCACGGCACGAACGTGGGCCACGCGCTGCTGGAGAACATCCTGCCGCCCGGCACGTCGGCCCAGGTCTGGACGTTCGCGTCGAACCCGCGGGCGCGCAAGTTCCTGCAGCGCGCCGGTTTCCTGCCCGACGGCGTCACGGCCACCGACCCGGACACGGACCTGCTGGAGGTCCGGCTGGTCCGCTGAGGACTGCGGCGCGGCTTGGTCGGCAGTTCGTGGGTGGTCGGCAGTTCGTGGGTGGTCGGCAGTTCGTGGGTGGTCGGCAGAATGTCAGGTGGTCGGCAACTCGGAATGCCGACCACCGGACATTCTGCCGACCACCCAAAGTCGCAGCCGGCGCCCGCGCACGCGGCCACCCGGAATCAGCTCGATCAGCCGACCGGCGCGTGCCAGCATCGCGCCATGACCAGCGCTCACACGGTCGAGATCCTCGACGACCCGGCCGCCGTCCTCGACGTCGCCGGTGACCTGCTCGCCGCGGAACCCGTGGTCTGCAGCGTCGTCGCCACGGTGACCCA
>NZ_KI911668.1:18856-20128 GCF_000515355.1 Promicromonospora kroppenstedtii DSM 19349
CGGGACCGCGCACGAGGACCGGCCCGACCGGCTCTGGGAGGCGACGCGGATCACCCGGCCGGACCCGGCGCCGTCGGGCCGCCCACGCCTGGCCACGCTCGCCGACCTGGAGGTGGTGACCGCCTGGTTCGACGTGTTCCACACCGAGGCGGACGCCCAGGCCGGCCGCGCGCCGGAGGAGGGCGAGGAGCCGCTGCGGATCGGCGGCGCGAAGGACCGGATCGAGGAGGGCAGCGTCTGGCTGTGGGACGTCGACGGCGAGGTGGTGCACCTGTCGGCGGCGCGTCCGCCGTCGTTCGGCGTGGTTCGGATCGGCCCCGTCTACACGCCCGCCGCGCACCGCGGGCACGGCTACGCCCGGGCGCTCGTGGCCGACGTCGCGCAGCGGGTGCTCAATGCCGGACACCGGGTCTGCCTCTACACCGACCGGGACAACCCTGTGTCGAACCGTACGTACGCGGCGATCGGGTTCGAGCCCGTGCTCGACCAGGTCAACCTGGCTGTCGACCCGGTCGTGCGGCGGGGTGAGGCGGTAGCGTCCGCCCCGGAACGGACGCACCCGTCCGTTCCCGCGACGAAGGAGAGCTGATGGGACGCAGGGCGATCATCTTCCACGGGACCAACGCCAGGCCCGAGTGGATCTGGTACCCGTGGCTGGCGGACCGCCTGCGGGAGCGCGGGTACGACGTCGAGACGCCGTACCACCCCGGGACGAACGTCGAGCCGGTCGCCACGTTCCTCCCGACCGTGCTGGACGCGCACACCTTCGACGCCGACACGGTGCTCGTGGGCCACTCGGGCGGGGCCGCCCTGCTGCTCGCGCTGCTGGAGCACCTCGACGTGACCGTTGCGCAGGCGGTGCTGGTGGGCGGCTACTCGACCAACCCGAACCCCGGCCCGGAGCCGGTGCTCCAGGAGTCCTACGACTGGGACGCGATCCGCGCGCACGTCCGGGACCTGGTGTTCCTCAACTCCGTCACGGACGAGTTCGGCTGCGACGCCGAGCAGGGCCGCGCGATGTTCGACCGGCTGGGCGGCACCCTCGTCGTGCGCGACGACGGGCACTTCACCGAGGACACGCTCGAGATCGCGGACCGGCTGATCCCTTGACCCCAGCGGCGCCAGGACACGCGCTACCTGGCCAGGAACTCCAGCAGGCCGCGGTTGAAGGCCGCGGGCTGCTCGATGTTGGCGGCGTGGCCGTCCTTCGCGATGACCGCCGCCGTGCCGTGCGGGGCGAGCCGGGCGGCCGCGGCGGCGTGGCCGGAGGGC
>NZ_KI911668.1:20228-22381 GCF_000515355.1 Promicromonospora kroppenstedtii DSM 19349
CACGACGGCGGCGGGCCTGCGCGCCGGGATCCCCACGATCCTGACGCCGGTGGCGGTGGACCAGTTCAGCTGGGGGCGCCGGGTGGCCGCGCTCGGCGTCGGTCCGGAGCCCGTCCCCGTCAAGACGCTCGACGCCGACCGGCTCACCGTCGCACTGACCCGCGCCGTCACGGACGAGCGGATGCGCGAGCGGGCCGCCCGCCTGGGCGAGCGCCTGCGCCAGGAGGACGGCATCGGCCGGACGGCGGAGCTGTTCACCGACTACCTGCGCACGACCCCGGCTACCGGTCCCGCTGCCGCGCGAACGCCTCGGCGGTGAAGGCCTCGACAGCGTTGACGACCGCCGCGAACCGCGGAGACCAGTACAGGTCGAACCCGTGGTGGGCGCCCGGAAGCTCCGCGTGGACGACCAGGTTCCGGGAGTCCGCGCGCAGCCGCTCGGCGAACCGGCGGGCCTCGGCGACAGGCACGAGCGAGTCGTGCGTGCCGTGCACGATCATGATCGGAGGCGAGTCGCGCCGGACGCTCTCGGTCGGCGACGTCTCCGGGCGGTCGTCGAAGTAGCGCCCGAGGTAGCCGCCGAGGGACACGACGGCGCTCACCGAGGTGTCGGCGTCCTCGAAGCCGGGCTGGTAGACCGGGTCGCCGTGGGTGAATGCGGCCATCGCCGACATGTGCGCGCCCGCCGAGGAGCCGGACAGGACGATCCGCCCGGGATCTGCGCCCCACTGCGCGGCGTGCTCGCGGACCCAGGCGACCAGACGCTTGGCGTCCACGACGTGGTCCTCGAAGCCCGCGGCGGGGCGCAGCCGGTAGTTCGCACTGATGCAGATCCAGCCCCGCTCGGCGAGGCGGTGCAGCATCGGCAGGGACTGGGAGCTCTTGTGCCCGGTGGTGTAGTAACCACCGTGGAAGTGGATCAGCACGGGCGCACCGGCGACCGTCCCGTGGCGACGGTACAGGTCCATGCGGTTGCGCCTGCCGGCGGGACCGTAGGAGAGGTCCGCGAACCGCTCGACCGACCGCGGACGGACGGGGAAGGGAAAGCCGAGGACCCTCCACAGCGGCACCCGGCCCGAGACCGCGATCGGCCCCATCGCCCGGCGAAGGACCGACGGCGTCGTGGCCCCGCGCCAGATCTGCAGGCCCAGGCAGGCGGCCGCGACGATCGCGGCGCCGATCGCGACGGGCGAGGCGAGGTCGCCCTCGGCAAGCGCGAGCGCCGTGCTGGCACCGAACGCGAGCGCCGCGAGGACCGGCAGCTCGTTGATCGACATGGTGATGAGGAAGACCGACGTGCCCAGCGGCATCGGCACGTGCGGCAGGCGCAGCACGGGGAAGGCGAGGACGGCGAGGCCGATGAGGTAGCCGAGGGGGATGCTCATGGCTTCCAGCCTTCCGGGCGCGGAGGCCGGACACATCGGTCGCCGGGCCACGGGCCACCCTGCCGCCGGACCGGGTGCCCCCTACCTTGGTCGGTCGGTCGGGCGCTCGCCACGGCACGATGCCTGGTAAGTCTCGTTGCCGACAGAGTGGCCGGACCCACGCGTGGAGCAGGAATCGCGGGCCGGTGCCGGTGCCCTCACCGCCGCCGGTAGGCCGTGGCCAGGACCGAGACCGTCACCTCGGTGGGGAGTGTGCCCTCGTCGTCGCGCAGGTCCGCCTCGGTGACGTGGCGCGCGCTCGGCGTCATCAGGACCAGGTCGACCGCCTCCTGGCGGGTCAGCGGCGTGATGTACTCGACCCGCTGCGTGCGGGCCTCCTCGAACCAGGGGTCGAGCGCCTGGTGCAGGCGGTCCTCCTTGTCGGGATCGACGGCCACCATCCCCGCGACCTGCCGGCGCAGCTCGGCCAGGTGCCCGCCGAACGGCCGCACGACGACCAGCGTCCCGCCCGGCCGCAGCACCCGGTGGAACTCGGCCGGGTTCCGCGGCGCGAACACGTCGAGCACCACGTCGACCTGCTCCGAGCCGATCGGGAACGGCCGGAAGACGTCCCAGGCAGCGGCCGCGGCCCGCTCGTGGGCCTTGGCCGCCGTGCGCAGGGCGTGCGCGGAGGTGTCCAGCCCCAGGCCGACGGCGCCCGGCATCGCGTCCAGCACGCCCGCGAGGTAGTAGCCGGTGCCGCAGCCGACGTCGACGACGGTGGCGGGC
>NZ_KI911668.1:22481-23804 GCF_000515355.1 Promicromonospora kroppenstedtii DSM 19349
GCCGTCGAGCACGGCGGCGAGCCGCGAGAGGCGGCGCTGGACGCGCTGGCCGCGCGGTACCCGCAGTACCGCGAGCACCGGCCGGACGGCCCGGTGATCCGGGTCCGGGTGGGCCGGTGGTCGGGCTGGGCACACGGCTAGGTGCCGGCGTCACCGTCGCCCGACGGCGAACGTAGGGTCCGTCGGCCTGAGACGGCTCTTGGTCCGAGCAGCCCTACGGTCGACGCCGGCCGTCGACCGGCGCGTGCCGGCCGACCGGAGCACTCGCGGGTGCTCCCCCACGAGGCCTAAGTTTCTTCGCTTTGACGCGGCCGAATGCGAAGAAACTTAGGCCTCGAAGGGGACTTCCGGGGCGGAAAAACCGTCAGACCCACTGCACCAGCTGCCACACGATCCCGTTGGGGTCAGCGAACTGGCAGTAGCGCTCGCCCCAGGGCTCGGTCTCGGGCGGCGTGACGACCTCCGCCCCGGCGGCGGAGATGCGGGCGAACTCGGTGTCGAGGTCGTCCACGACGAACGCGATCAGCAGCCCCTGGCCGGCGGGGCCGGCGATCCGCTCGGGCTTGAACGTGCCGAGCCCGACACGCAGGAACACGATGTTGAGGCCGGCAGTCGGGTGCTCCAGCGACACGAACCCGTCGTCGGACATGGCCTCGGTGAACCCCAGGTGCTGCTTGGCGAACTCGGCCGACGCCGCGACGTCGGGCACGTTGAGGGACAGGGCGGTACCGGTGATCTTCAAGCTGACTCCTCGCTCCATAAACCTTGTACGGCGCACAACGTAAGATGGTTGCAGAATGTTCCCGGCCCGTCACCCGGATTCTGGAGACCCCATGCCCCGCGAGCTGATCGACCTGCTCTGGCGCGACCATCCGGCCGCCCCGCGGGGCGGGGCACGCGGTCCGCGGACCCGCGTCTCGACGGGCGCCGTGGTCGAGGCTGCCATGCGGCTGGCCGACGCCGAGGGGCTGCCCGCCGTCACCGTACGGCGGCTGGGTGAGGTGCTCGGCGTCTCCGCGATGTCCGTCTACACGCATGTGAACAGCCGCGACGACCTGCTGGTCCTCATGGCCGACGCCGCGTTCGCCGCCATGCCTCTGCCGGACCACGGGACGGCCGGGTGGCGCACGCGGGTGCGGCGCGTCGCCGACGCGAACCTGGCGTTGCTCGGCGAGCACCCCTGGCTGCTGGAGATCGACGACGACCGCACGGCGTTCGGCCCGGGCACCATCGCCAAGTACGACCACGAGCTGCACGCGCTCGACGACCTGCCGCTGGACGACGTCGCCCGCGACGCCGCGCTCACGTTCGTGCTGGACTTCG
>NZ_KI911669.1:0-1402 GCF_000515355.1 Promicromonospora kroppenstedtii DSM 19349
GATCGCGGCCCTGGGCGAGCGGCGGGTGCAGCTGCACTGGTCGAACCTGTTCGGCGTCGTGACGTTCACGTGCCTGGTCGTGCTGACCGTGACCGGCATCCTGCTGGCGTTCACCTACACGCCGTCGAACGAGCTGGTGACCTACACCGGGCCGTACGGGCCCCTGCAGGGTGCCACCGTGACCGAGGCGTTCGCCTCGACCATGCGCATCTCGTTCGAGCAGACCGGCGGCCTGCTGCTGCGGCAGACCCATCACTGGGCGGCGCTGGTGATGCCCGCCTCGATCATCATGCAGCTGCTGATCACGTTCTTCAGCGGCGGGTTCCGCCGTCCGCGGCAGCTGAGCTGGGTGCTGCTGGTGGCGGCGTTCGTGCTGGTGCTCGCCGCCGGCTGGAGCGGGTACGCCCTGCCGGACGACATGCTGTCGGGCACCGGCCTGCGCATCGTCGAGGGCGTGGTGCTGAGCATCCCGTTCATCGGCACCTGGATCGCCGGCGTGATGTTCGGCGGGCCGTTTCCCGGCCAGATCATCGAGAACCTCTACCCGCTGCACGTGGCGATCGCCCCGGGGCTGCTCGTCGTCGTCCTCGTCGCCCGGGCCGCTCTTGCCCTCCGGGACGGCCAGGCCAGGCAGTTCCGGCCCGAGCCCGTCCCGACGCTCGGCCTGCGCCTCTGGCCCGACGCCGCCTTCCGCGCCTTCGGCATGATGGGCATCACCGGCTCGGTGCTGGTGCTGCTCGGCGCGACGTCCACGATCAGCCCCGTCTGGTCCTACGGGCCGGCGTCGGTCGGCGAGGTCGGTGCGGGGAGCCAGCCCGACTGGTACATGGGGTTCCTCGACGGCGCCCTGCGCCTGGTGCCGGCCGGCTGGGAGACCGTGTGGGGCGGCTGGACGGTGACCTTCGCGACGCTCGTGCCGCTCGCGGTGGTGGCCGTGTGGTTCGGGCTGCTCGTGGTCTACCCGTACGTCGAGGCGTGGGTCACGCAGGACCGTGGCCGGCACGACGTGCTGGACCGGCCCCGCCACTTCCCGGTCCGCACCGGCATCGGCGTCGCGGGTGCGCTCTTCTACGGCATCCTGTGGGGCGCCGCGAGCGCCGACATCGTCTCGACGGAGTTCAACGTGACCTTCGAGTCGGTGATCACGTTCCTGCAGGTGCTGCTGCTGGTCGGGCCGGCGCTGGCGTTCGAGGTCACCCGGCGGGTGTGCATCGGGCTGCAGCGCAAGGACCGCGAGATCGCGCTGCACGGGCACGAGACGGGCCGGATCGTGCGGATGAGCAACGGCGGGTACGCCGAGATCCACCAGCAGGCCGACCCGGCCGAACGGGCGCGGCTGACCGTCGTCCCCGTCGCGGCCGCACCGGGCCGGACGGACGGCGCGGGGCGCCTGCACGGCGCC
>NZ_KI911669.1:1502-2635 GCF_000515355.1 Promicromonospora kroppenstedtii DSM 19349
GCCCACGAGGACGGCCGCGCGCGCGGTCGCGGGGTGGTCGGCGAGGAGCTGGCCCACGACCTGCGCGCCCATCGAGTGGCCGACGAGGACCGGCACGGGCAGACCGGCGCCGAGTACGTGCCGCCGCACGTACCGTGCCACGGCGGCGGCGTGCTCGGCGATCGTGACGTCGTGGTGGAGGCGGTGGGTCGACCCGTACCCGGGCAGGTCGAGGGCGTGCACCTCGCAGTGCGCCACGAGGCGGTCCCCGAGCCTGCCGAAAGCGCGCGCCGAGGAGCCGATGCCATGCACGAGCACCACGGCCCGGCGGGCACCCCGCGGTGCCCGGACGTGGCCGACGGCGGTGAGGTCCGCGCGGGAGCCGTTCATCCGGTGCACCGTACTGCCGCGCGCCGGCCAGGGCAGGCCGGAACACGCCGCCGGATGCGAGCGACCGGGCGCGGTGCCACCGTGAACACATGCGGGTCGTCGTCGTCGGAGCCACAGGAAACGCCGGGACCGCACTGCTGCGGGCCCTGCTCGAGGAGCCGCGCGTGACCTCGGTTCTGGGGATCGCCAGGCGGCTGCCGGACCGGCGCGCCGAACCCTACCGGCACGCCGCGTGGGCCGCCGTCGACATCGCGGCGGAGGACACGGACGAGACCGTCATCGCGCTGCTCAGCGAGCAGTTCCGCGGGGCGGACGCCGTCGTCCACCTCGCCTGGCTGGTGCAGCCCAACCGCCGACGCAACCTCCTGCGGCGTGCCAACGTCGAGGGCACCCGCCGGGTGGCGGAGGCCGTGGCGCGGGCCGGGGTGCCGCACCTGGTGGTCGCCTCGTCGGTGGGCGTGTACTCGGCCGTCGACGACGACGCGCCCCGGCAGGAGGACTGGCCCACGGCGGGCATCCGGACGTCGCACTACAGCGTCGACAAGGCCGCCCAGGAGCGGGTGCTGGACGAGTTCGAGGCCGGGCACCCGGACGTCGGCGTCGCGCGCCTGCGGCCCGCACTGATCTTCCAGGCCGACGCCGCCCAGTCGATCGTGCGGTATTTCCTGGGCCCGCTCGTGCCGGTGCGCCTGCTGCGACGGGGCCGGCTGCCCGCCCTGCCGCTGCCCGCTGGGCTGCGGCTGCAGGCCGTGCACGCGGACGAC
>NZ_KI911670.1:0-1528 GCF_000515355.1 Promicromonospora kroppenstedtii DSM 19349
CGCCAACGGGTCCGTCGTGCCCCCGCCGGAGGAGGCACTCGTCCCCGCGCCGATCGCGCCCCGTGCGGTCCGGGACACGGCGCACGAGGAGCCGGAGCGCGAGACGCTGCCCCCGGCGGCCTCGGCACCGGCCAAGCCGGTGTTCGCCCCGGTCAACCCGTCGCGGCAGCAGAGCGGCGTGTTCCCACCGGTGAACGGGGCCCCGCAGGAGCCCGCCGCGGCGGTGTTCGCCCCGGTCGGCAACCCGCCGCAGGGTGCGCCGGACCCGGCCTCGAACGGGCACGTGAACGGCCAGTCCGCCGGCCACTCGAACGGGCAGCTCCCGGGCTACGACAACGACCACACCGTGATCCGGGTCCCGGGCTACGCGACCGAGCAGTCGATCGCGCCGACCGACGGCCCGATCGACTCGGTGCCCTCCTGGGTGCCGGTCCGGGACGAGCGGGGGCGCGACGCCTGAGATGCGCAGAACCCCCGTCAGGACCCTGATCGCAGTCCTCGTCGCAGTCGCGGTGGTCGGCTGGCTCGTGCTGCGGGCCCTCGAGTCGCGGGGCGTGTACCTGCTGGTGGTGCCCTGGCTCGTCGACGTGGCGATCCTGGCGCTGGCCGGCGTGGTGTTCTGGATGGGGTGGGCCGTGCGGGCCTACCAGAAGGGCAAGCGGCCCTCCCTCGACGGCATCCGGGCCGCCCGGACGCTCGTCCTGGCGAAGGCCGCCGCCCTGACGGGCGCCCTGCTCGGCGGTTGGTACCTGGCGCAGGTGCTGGTGGTGCTGGGCGACCTCGCGATCGAGCCGCGCCGCGACCGCGCGGTGGCGGCCGGCATCGCCGTGCTGTGCTCGGTGGTGCTCGCCGCGATCGGTCTCGTGGTGGAGAAGTTCTGCGAGCTGCCGCCGTCCGACAAGGACCGCACCAGCTCGGAGGAGGGCGAGTCCCCGGCCCCGGCCTGAGGCCCGCTACCCAGCGCAACCGGTCTGCGGAACAATGGCCAGCATGACCAGCCCATTCGAACCGCACGACGTGACCTGGAACAGCGTGTCCCCCCGACTCGTGACGGCCCGGCTGGTCCCGGGCACGATCAGCCTCGGGATCCCGGCGGTCGCCGGGATCGTGCTCGCGGTCACCGTGAGCCCGTGGTTCTGGATCCTCGCCGGGGTGCCCGCCTTCTTCCTGCTGTGGTCGATCCTCCTGGTCCCGCGTCAGGTCCGGGCGATCGGGTACGCCGAGCGCGACGACGACCTTCTGATCCGCAAGGGCGTCATGTTCCGGTCGATGGTCGTGGTGCCCTACGGCCGCATGCAGTACGTGGACGTCGAGGCGGGCCCGCTCGACCGGCGGCTGGGCCTGGCCAAGGTGCAGCTCCACACCGCGTCCGTGGGCACGGACGCCCAGATCCCCGGCCTGCCCCCGGACGAGGCGGCGCGCCTGCGTGACCGCCTCGCGTCCCGCGGCGAGGCCCGGCTGGCGGGGCTGTGAGCACGCCGGAGCACGAGGTCGACCGGGCCCCGGCCCAGGGTGAGCCTGCCCCGGA
>NZ_KI911670.1:1628-11208 GCF_000515355.1 Promicromonospora kroppenstedtii DSM 19349
GTGTGATCCGCTCGGCCCGCTCGCTGGCCGAGGCCGACGAGCGCCTGGGCGCCGTCCGCTCCGACGCGCACCTCGCGGCCGAGGTGGTCGCCGAGCCCCAGGCCGCCGAGTGGGAGACCACCAACGTGCACATGGTGGCACGCGCGCTGACCCGCGCGGCGTGGCTGCGCGAGGAGACCCGTGGCGGCCACTACCGCACGGACTTCCCGCGGCCGGACGACGCCTGGCGGCGCCGGGTGCGGGTGCGGCTGGACGGGGACGGGGTGCTGACGGTCGCCTGACCTAGCATCAGCGCCATGGGCTGGGAGTTCTGGATCGACCGCGGTGGCACCTTTACCGACGTCGTCGCGCGGCACCCGGACGGGGCGCTGACGACGCACAAGCTGCTCTCCGAGGACCCCGACCGCTACGCCGACGCGGCAGTGGCCGGTATCCAGCGCGTCCTCGCGGCAGCGGGTGCGGCGGGCACGGAGCCCGTCGACGCCGTCCGGATGGGCACCACGGTCGCCACCAACGCCCTGCTGGAGCGGGCGGGCGAACCCACGGTCCTGGTGATCACCCGAGGTTTCGGGGACGCCCTGCGGATCGCGTACCAGAACCGCCCGCGCATCTTCGACCGGCACATCGTCCTCCCTGAGCCCCTGTACTCGAGGGTCATCGAGGTCGACGAACGGATTGACGCGGACGGGACCGTGCTGTGCGCGCCGGACCTCGACGCGCTGGCGGTCGAGCTCGACCAGGCATATCGCGACGGCTACCGCGCCGCCGCCGTCGTCTGTGCCCACGCCTATCTGTACCCGGAGCACGAGCGCTCGGTCGCGGCGCTGGCGTCCCGGACCGGCTTCACCCAGGTCAGTCGCTCCGCCGAGGTGAGCCCGCTGGTCAAGCTGGTCCCGCGCGGCGACACGACAGTGGTCGACGCCTACCTCTCCCCGGTGCTGCGCCACTACGTGGATCGAGTGGCGAGCGACCTGACCGGGGTGCCGCTCCAGTTCATGCAGTCGAACGGAGGACTGACCGAGGCGCACCGGTTCCGCGGCAAGGACGCGATCCTGTCCGGTCCGGCCGGCGGGATCGTCGGCATGGTGCGGATGTCGGCGCTCGCGGGCCTCGATCACGTGATCGGGTTCGACATGGGCGGCACCTCGACCGACGTCTCGCACTACGCGGGTGAGCTCGAGCGGGTCTTCGACACCGATGTCGCCGGGGTGCGGGTGCGTGCCCCGATGCTGGACATCCACACCGTCGCCGCAGGGGGCGGTTCCGTGCTGCACTTCGACGGCAGCCGGTACCGCGTCGGCCCCGACTCCGCGGGCGCCGTCCCCGGTCCGGCCTGCTACCGGGGCGGCGGTCCGCTGACCGTCACCGACGCGAACGTGCTGCTCGGCCGGATCCAGACGGACCATTTCCCGTCGGTGTTCGGGCCACGGGGCGACCAGCCGCTCGATGCCGACGTCGTCCGGCGCAAGTTCGCCGAGCTCACGCAGGTCATCGGCGACGGCAGGTCGCCCGAGCAGGTCGCCGAGGGGTTCCTCGCAGTGGCCGTGGCGAACATGGCCGGCGCGGTCAAGCGGATCACCGTGCGCAAGGGGCACGACGTCACGCGGTACGCGTTGACGACGTTCGGCGGCGCGGGCGGACAGCACGCGTGCGCGGTCGCTGACGCCCTGGGCATCGAGACGGTGCTGGTACCCCCGATGGCGGGCGTGCTCTCCGCGCTCGGCATCGGCCTGGCCGACACCACGGTCATGCGCGAGCAGGCGGTCGAGGCCCCGTTGGAGCCCTCGGCCCTGTCCGGCCTCGACCGGACCGCCGGTGCCCTGGAGGCCACCGCACGCGCGGACCTCGTGGAGCAGGGCGTGGCGGCGCACGCCGAGGTCGTCGTCAGGCGGCGGGTGCACCTGCGGTACGACGGGACCGACACCACCGTGGTGGTGCGGCTCGACCGCCTTGACGCGATGGTGGCCGAGTTCGAGGCCGCGCACCGGACCATGTACTCGTTCCTGCTGGACCGGGCACTCGTCGTCGAGGCGATCTCCGTGGAGGCAGTTGCGCTCACGCCGCAACCCGATCTGTCCGCCGCGGCCGCGGGGTTCGGCGGCGCCGTCCCCGAGCCGCCGGTGGAGACCGTCCGGGTCTTCGCGGGCGGTTCATGGAACGACTGCCCGTTGCACAGGCGGGAGGACCTGGCGCCCGGTCAGGTCGTGACCGGGCCGGCGGTCCTCGTCGAGGACAACGCCACCACTGTGGTCGAGCCGGGATGGCGCGCCGAGGCGGTGGACACGGGTCACCTGGTCGTCCGCAGGGCCGAGCCGCGAGCCCGCGACGAGGTGTCCGCGGTCGCCGACCCGGTGCTCCTGGAGATCTTCAACAGCCTCTTCATGTCGATCGCGGAGCAGATGGGGTCGCGCCTGGAGGCGACGGCTCAGTCGGTGAACATCAAGGAGCGGCTCGACTTCTCGTGCGCGCTGTTCGACCCGGACGGAAACCTGGTGGCCAACGCGCCGCACATCCCGGTGCACCTCGGTTCGATGGGTACGTCCGTGAAGGAGGTGATCGCCCGCAGGCACGGGACGATCCGGCCGGGTGACACCTTCGCGGTCAACGATCCGTTCCACGGCGGGACCCACCTGCCGGACATCACCGTGATCACACCGGTCTTCGCGGAGACCGGCGCGGGGCCCGACGAGATCCTGTACTACGTCGCCTCCCGCGGCCACCACGCCGAGATCGGCGGGATCACCCCGGGTTCGATGCCCGCGAACAGCACGGACATCCACCAGGAGGGCGTGCTCCTCGACAACTGGCTGCTCGTCCAGGGCGGACGGTTCCGCGAGCGCGAGACCCGCGACCTGCTGGCCTCGGCGCGCCATCCTTCCCGGGGGATCGACACCAATCTCGCCGACCTGCGGGCTCAGGTGGCGGCGAACGCCAAGGGCGTCGAGGAGATCCGGGCGATGGTGACGCGGTTCGGGCTCGACGTCGTCCAGGCGTACATGCGGCACGTCCAGGACAACGCCGCCGAGGCGGTGCGCCGTGTGATCGACACCCTGTCCGACGGCCGGGTCGAGTACCTGACCGACGGCGGCGCCACGATCGCCGTGGAGGTCAGGGTCGACCGGGCCGCCCGGAGCGCCACCATCGACTTCACCGGCACCTCCGACCAGCTCGCGACGAACTTCAACGCGCCGTCGTCGGTGGCCACCGCCGCGGTCCTGTACGTGTTCCGGACGCTGGTCGCCGACGACATCCCGCTCAACGACGGCTGCCTGCGGCCGCTGACCATCGTGATCCCGCCAGGCACCATGCTCTCCCCGCAGTACCCGGCCGCGGTGGTGGCGGGGAACGTCGAGACGAGCCAGGCGATCACGGGTGCGCTGTACGCGGCCCTCGGCGTCCAGGCCGAGGGCTCAGGGACCATGAACAACCTGACGTTCGGTGATGCGACGCGCCAGTACTACGAGACGATCGCGTCCGGCTCGGGGGCGGGTGACGGGTTCGACGGGGCTTCGGCGGTCCAGACGCACATGACCAACTCACGGCTCACGGATCCCGAGGTCCTGGAGCTGCGATTCCCGGTGCTGGTGCGGGACTTCTCGGTGCGCACGGGATCGGGCGGCGCGGGCCGGTGGAGCGGGGGCGACGGCGTCACACGGGCACTCGAGTTCCGCGAGCCGATGAGCGCCAGCCTGCTCACTGGTCACCGCCGCGTGCCGCCCTACGGCATGGCCGGGGGCGCACCCGGAGCGCTCGGGAACAACAGGGTGCGCCGGGCCGACGGCAGCGTCGAGCACCTCGCCGGCTGCGACCGCGTCGAGCTCGGGGCAGGCGACGTCCTGATCGTCGAGACCCCGGGCGGGGGTGGCTACGGCGAGGCGTAGCCGGCTCAGCCGCGGACTCTGCGCCTAACCTCCGTGCTGAGCCGTCTTGCCAGCTTGCCGAGCGGACGCGGCAGCACCGCCATGCGCTCCAGCAGGCGAGCGACGGCGCCGACCAGGAAGAGCCAGGCGAGCACGGCCGGTGCGGTGACGATCTGTGCGATCTCGGGCCACTGCCAGACGAACAGGATGACGCCGGCACCACCCATGACCACTCCCAGGGCGAGCGTCCAGGAGACCACCGTCCCGATGACGATGACTGGGCCGAGACGGGCGCGCGTCGCCCGCTCGGACTCGACGGCCGCCTGAAGCGCGCGATTCCGCGCGGCGAGGGAGGCTGCGTGGCGGTGGTCCTCGGCAGGACTTCCCTGGGGGACGTGGTCAAGTGCTGCCGCCGCCACGAGGGTGTCGAGCACCAGCGGGGCCACCGACTCCATCGCGGCAAGCGCCTGGCCGTAGCGGGCGGCGGCGCTCAGATTGGCTTCCGAGGTCACGATTTCCTGGTACTCGGTGCGCAGGCTTGCCACGGACCGCGCGATGGACTGCAGGTCGCCGGAGTCCCGGCTCACTGCCGCAGTGGCCAGCGCCACCGTGGCCGTCCCTTCGTGGCTCAGCCAGACGCCGTCGTCCGCCGTGACCTTGCGCAAGGAACTCACGAGTCCTGCGACGGCGCCACTGAGCATGGGAGCGGCGCCTTCGACGTCCAGGACCAGTACGAGGAACCCCACCCAATCGAGCAGACGCAGTATGTCCGGTGCGCTCAGCTCCGACCGGTTCAGTCCGTCCAGACTTTCGGCGAAAGCGCGCACGTCTGAGCTGCTCGCCGCAGCCTCACAGCCGAGGAGCAGAACCGCTGAGAGCGCATCACCCGGCGACAACGCCCGAACTCGTGCGACTGCGTCGGCGGTCAGCCCGGCCCGGGCGTCCACCGCGCACAGGATCTGGACGGCGGCCAGCGCTGACGAGATGGTCATGCCGTCGTAGAACAGCGAGGGGAGCAGGGCGTGCAGCTCGCGGTCGCGTCGCGGGTCCCACTGCTCGGTGCGCGTGGACGGGACCGTTCGGCAGTAGTAGCGGGCCGCGACCACGACGTTACGGGTCGGGAACGGGTCGAGCGTGGGCCCGCGAAGCACGGCGGCCGGGTCGGCCGCGAAGAAATCGCGGGCCAGGACGTGTTGCCGAGTACTGGCCCGTCCCGTGAACCGGACGGTCCCGGCAGGGTCGGTGGGCTGCGTGGCGAGCACCAGTCCACCGTCACGGGTCGCTTCGATGAACCCGTCCGGGTCTGCCGTATCGCCTGCGGACACGACGTGCAGGGTGGGCCGGGCGCGCAGCCAGGACTCGGCCGGATCGTCGGGCCGGACCCGGTGTGCGTTCCGCAGGTGACCCAGCGTCGCGGCCAACGGGGTGTCGTCGCTCGACGGCCAGACGACGACCTCGGGGGTGCCTGCGCACGCGTACTCGATGCAGTTGGCGAGCAGCCCGACGGCTTCGTGCCAGTCCAGGGGCATCGCCGAGACGACCACACGCCAGGGTACGTGCTCGGCGGAGACCGCGAGCAGGGGCTCGCCCTCCGCGCTCTCGACCACGGTCAGGAGCCCGGAGAGCGCCGACTGCGGGATCGCGAGCCATGACCTGAGGTCGCCGAGCTGACCGGAGCTACTCAGCTCCGATTCGAGGTCGATGTCGAACGGATACCGCACGATCGGGCTGCCCGGCTCGGTGGTCCAGGGCCGCGCCGGAGCCGCCCCACGGCGGTCGAACCGCAGCGCTGTGCCGTCCGGAGTCTCGAGGTGCAGGTCGGCGGTCGTGAACTGGTGCAGCAGCACGAGTCCCCTGCCCCGACGGAGGAACGTCGCGATCTCCGTGGAGTGCTCCCGGACTGCCGCCCCCACGCGCCCGTCGGGATGCCGCAACGCGTTAGACGCGAAGACCACCGCGTCGTACTGCGACCGGCTGAGCGTGGCGAGAAGAGGGCCGCACTCGGCGTCCCGGACGACGTCGACCGCGACGGGCTTGCCCGCTGCGGTGAGCCTGGCGCACGCGTCGACCACTGATCGCCCGTCGTCCGCGTGGTACTGGCGGGTCGATTCCAGGCCGTCCACGAGCAGGGCGATGCGCACGTCGCTCAGGCTAGCCGCTGACCTGGTGGGGGACCGGCTCAGACGTGTGGGACGGATACGGTGGCCCCGTGAGCACCCTCCCCGTCTTCGCCACCCCCTCCACGGTCGCCCCGGGCCTCGACCCCGACTGGGTCGCCGGCACCGTGCGCATCGCCCTCGACGAGGACCTGGGCACCGCCCCGGGCCGGGACGTCACCTCGCAGGCGACCATCCCGCCGTCGGCCACCGGGGTGGCCGACCTCGTGGCGCGCGAGGACGGCGTGGTCGCGGGTCTCGTGGTGGTGCAGAACGTGCTGGACCAGGTCGCGTCCCGGCTGGCGCTGCCCGCCCCGACTGTCGTGTTCCACGCGCAGGACGGCGACGCCGTCGTCGCGGGGCAGGTGCTGGCGAGCCTGGAGGGCCGTACGCAGGTGCTGCTCGTGGCCGAGCGGACCGTGCTGAACCTGGCGAGCCGCGCGTCCGGCGTGGCGACGGCGACCCGCGCGTTCGCCCGCGAGCTGGAGGGCACGGGCGCCCAGGTGCTCGACACCCGCAAGACGACGCCGGGCCTGCGCGCCCTGCAGAAGTACGCCGTGCGCGCCGGGGGCGGTACCAACAAGCGCATGGGCCTGTACGACGTCGCCATGGTCAAGGACAACCACGTGGTCGCCGCCGGGTCGGTCGCGGCCGCGATCCGCGCCGTCCGCGAGATGTTCCCTGACGTCCAGATCCAGGTCGAGGCCGACACGACGGCCCAGGCGCTGGAGGCCCTGGCCTCGGGCGCGGACTTCCTGCTGCTCGACAACATGGAGCCGGCCCGCCTCGCGGAGACGGTCGTCGCCGTCCGCGAGCGGGAGGGGCACGACGGCGTCCCGGCGCACGTCGAGCTCGAGGCCACCGGCAACCTGACGCTCGGCAGGGCGCGTGCGGTCGCAGCCGCGGGCGTGGACTTCCTCTCCGTGGGCGCCCTGACGCACAGCGCGCCCATCCTGGACCTGGCCCTCGACCTGCGCGCCTGATCCTTTTTCTCCCCCGATTCCTGGATATCCGCCGGGACCGGTGTGTCCAACCGGGCGGATAAAGAGCACTCGGCAGGTGATGCGCACCGATAGAATCGGCCCCGTGACGACCGAGAACCCCGCTGCCTCCAGCGCCGCGACCCCGCCGACCGACGACCTGCCCGAGCAGCTGCGGATCCGGCGCGAGAAGCGTGAGCGCCTCCTGGCGCACGGCACCGAGGCGTACCCGGTCAGCGTCCCGGTCACCCACACCCTCGCGGAGGTCCGCGAGAAGTACGACCACCTCGAGGCAGGCCAGGAGACCGAGGACGTCGTCGGCGTCGCCGGCCGCGTCGTGTTCGTCCGCATCGGCGGCAAGCTCTGCTTCGTCACGCTGCAGGACGGCGAGGGCAACCGCCTCCAGGGCATGCTGAGCCTGGCGGCGCTCGGCGAGGAGGCGCTGGCCGCCTTCAAGACCGACGTCGACCTGGGCGATCACCTCTTCCTGCACGGCCACGTCGGCGCGTCGAAGCGTGGCGAGCTGAGCATCTTCGCCGACGAGTGGCGCATGGCGGCGAAGTCGCTGCGCCCGCTGCCCGTGCTGCACAAGGACCTGTCCGAGGAGGCGCGCGTCCGGCAGCGCTACGTGGACCTCATCGCGCGCCCCGCGGCCCGCGACATGGTGCGCCTGCGCTCCGGTGTGGTGCGTTCCCTGCGCGAGAACTTCTATCGCCGCAGCTTTCTCGAGGTCGAGACCCCGATGCTGCAGACCATTGCCTCGGGTGCGTCCGCGCGGCCTTTCTCGACGCACATGAATGCGTACGACCTGGAGCTGTTCCTGCGCATCGCGCCGGAGATCTTCCTGAAGAAGGCGGTCGTCGGCGGGGTCGAGAAGGTTTTCGAGATCAACCGGAACTTCCGTAACGAGGGCGCGGACTCGTCGCACTCGCCGGAGTTCGCCATGCTCGAGGCGTACGAGGCCTACGGCGATTACAACACCATCGGCGCGCTCACCCAGGATCTGGTGCAGACCGCGGCGCAGGATGTTCTCGGCACCACGCTGGTGACCCTTCCGGACGGTTCGGAGTACGAGCTGGGCGGCGAATGGGCAAATCTGCGGATGTACGACTCGCTCTCCGAAAGCCTCGGCGAGGAGATCACCGCTGCCACGTCGGTCGAGGAACTCGAGAAGATCGCGGAGCGCCTGGATGTCGAGGTCGGCAACAAGAAGATCCTCAATCACGGAAAGCTCGTCGAGACGCTCTGGGAGCACCGGGTGGGCGACCACCTGACCGCGCCGACGTTCGTGCGGGATTTCCCGGTGGAGACCTCACCGCTCACGCGCGACCACCGCACGGAAAAGGGTCAGGTCGAGAAGTGGGACCTGTACGTGCGCGGCTTCGAGCTGGCCACGGGCTATTCCGAGCTCGTGGACCCCGTGATCCAGCGCCAGCGCTTCGAGGCGCAGGCCAGGATGGCCGCCGCGGGCGACGACGAGGCCATGCTGCTGGACGAGGATTTCCTGACGGCCATGGAATTCGCGATGCCCCCTTCGGGCGGAATGGGCATGGGGATCGACCGCCTGCTCATGGCGCTGACGGGCCAGGGAATCCGGGAGACCATCCTTTTCCCGCTGGTCAAGCCGCAGGCCTGAGATATCGACCGCCCAGATGAGTTTGTGAGGATCTTGTGATGGATACGACGCTTGCGGTGCTCGCCGGGCTCACGCCCTCAGTCGGCGTGGGTCTGCTGTTCTGGTTTGCGATGCGTAAGATCCTGCGGGCGGACCGGCACGAGCGTGAGGCACTCGAGCGAATGGATCGCGAGGCCATGGCGGCCGCGGCGGAAAACACCGGGAATTCCGCTTCGCACTGATCCGGGTGGGCGAGATTATCGGGGCGGACCTGCGGGATCAAATCCGTGCACTTCACGTACCCGGGTGAAGTTTTCGTGATCGGTGTCACATGCCCATTATTGACATGTCAATATTGAGTGCGGCATGCTCGCGAACTAACCCCGGAATTTGTGGCGCGGAAGGGAAGTACCCGTATGGTTCAGAAGGTTCAGCTTGTTCTCGAAGACGACATCGATGGCGGTGCCGCCGACGAGACCGTGAACTTCGGCCTCGACGGCGTCTCCTACGAGATCGACCTCAATGCCGAGCACGCGGCCCAGCTGCGTGATTCGCTCGCTTCGTGGGTCGGCCACGCTCGCAAGGTGAAGTCCGCGGTCGCGCGGACCACCACCACGCGCCGGTCCCGCTCCGGCAGCGACACCGCCGCGGTCCGTGAATGGGCCAAGGCGAACGGCTACACGGTCAGCGACCGCGGCCGGATCGCGGCCGAGGTCCAGGACGCCTACGCGAAGGCCAACGGCTGACGCCGACGTACGCACGACGTTGGATTGCGCCCCGGCCGCCCCTCGACGAGGGGCGGCCGGGGCGCCGTGCTCTCGGGGCAAGAGCATCCGTCGCACGTCATTAGGCTGATCGCATGAGCAACCCCACCATCGCCCTGTGGATCGGCACCTATCCGAAGTCCGACGCCGCACCGGGCACCGGTGAGGGCGTCTGGCGCGTCGGCATCGGCGCCGACGGCCGGTT
>NZ_KI911670.1:11308-12658 GCF_000515355.1 Promicromonospora kroppenstedtii DSM 19349
CGGCGAGCCGCGGACCTTCCCGCACGCGGGCACCGGCCCGGTGACCGACCGGCAGGAGGGGCCGCACGCCCACTTCGTGCACGTGTGGGGCGACCGCGTGCTCGTCGCCGACCTCGGCACCGACGAGCTGCGGACCTACCCGCTGGACGGCTCCGGCGAGGGCGAGGTCGCCGCCGTCCTGCCGCCCGGCACCGGCCCACGCCACCTGGTCGAGCTGCCCGACGGCACGATCCTGCTCGCCGGTGAGCTGGACTGCCGCCTTCACGTGTTGGTCCCGGCAGGGCCCGGCCGCCTGGAACACGTCGGCTCGGTGGCGATCACCGCCCGCACCATGGCCGACGGCGCCCCCGGGTACCCCTCGCACATCACGGTCGCGGGCGACCTGGTGCACGTGGGCGTGCGCGGGCCGGACGTCCTGTCGGTGCTCCGGGTGCGCGCCGCCGCTGACCTGGCCATCGAGAACGTCGCCGACGTCGACCTCGGCGCGGGCGCCTGGCCACGCCACCACGCGGTGCTGGCCGACGGCGAGCTCGTCGTCGTCGCGGCGCAGAACACCGACGAGCTGCTCGCGGTCCGGTTGGACCGCGCGTCGGGCCAGGGCGAGATCACCGACCGGCTGGAGCTGCCCGTGCCCGCGTGCGTCCTGGAGGCGTGATGCGCGACAGCCTGCCGCCCGATCTGGGCGAGCCGGACGCCGCCCGTCCGCTCCGGATCGCGATGGTCTCGGTGCACACGTCACCGCTGGAGCAGCCCGGGACGGGCGACGCCGGCGGCATGAACGTGTACGTGCTGGAGCTGTCCAAGGCGCTGGCCCGTCGCGGCGCGCAGGTGGAGATCTACACGCGGGCGACGTCGTCCGCCCAGCCCAAGGTGACCGACGCCGAACCTGGCGTCCGCGTCATCCACGTGGCCGCCGGGCCGTACGAGGGGCTGGACAAGAACGACCTGCCGGGGCAGCTCTGCGCCTTCGCCGCGGGTGTGCTGCGCGCCGAGGCGCACCGCCCCGAGGGCTGGTACGACGTGCTGCACACGCACTACTGGCTGTCGGGCCAGGTGGGCTGGATCGCGGCGGAGCGCTGGGACGTGCCGCTGGTGCACACCATGCACACCATGGCGCGCGTCAAGAACGCGTCGCTCGCCCCGGGTGACGCGCCCGAGCCGCAGGGCCGGATCATCGGCGAGGAGCAGGTGGTCGCCGAGGCCGACGCCCTGGTCGCGAACACGGACCAGGAGGCCGCCGACCTCGTGCGCGACTACCGGGCGGACCCGGCGCTGGTGCGCGTGGTGCAGCCGGGCGTGGACCTCGGGGTGTTCGCGCCGCCGCGGTGCGGGGTGGACCCGGCCGAGCGC
>NZ_KI911670.1:12758-24328 GCF_000515355.1 Promicromonospora kroppenstedtii DSM 19349
GTGCGGCCGCCGGTGCCACAGGAGGCGCTGGCCGACTACTTCCGCGCCGCCGACCTGGTCGCGGTGCCGTCGCACAGCGAGTCGTTCGGCCTGGTCGCGGCCGAGGCCCAGGCCTCGGGCACGCCCGTCGTCGCGGCCGCGGTGGGCGGACTGTGCACGGTCGTGGACGACGGCGTCTCCGGCGTCCTTGTGCCCGACCACGAGCCCGAGACATGGGCCCTTGCGCTCAAGAGCCTCCTGGACGACGACGAGCTGCGCGCGCGGCTCGCCGCCGGTGCCCGGCACTCGGGTACTCGGTTCGGCTGGGACCGCGCGGCCGACGAGATGCTGGATGTGTACGAGCGGGCGCGCAAGCACCACGCCGAGGCCCGCCGGGCCTGAGGACCGCCCGGCCCCAGGTCACGCAGGTCCAGGGGCTGAGACCACTGCCTGCGGCTTCGTCGACGCCCCGGGAAGTGCGGCAGGATGGAGCCATGACCTACACCCTCGTGCTGCTCCGCCACGGCGAGAGCGAGTGGAACGCGAAGAACCTGTTCACCGGCTGGGTGGATGTCGCCCTCTCCGAGAAGGGCGTCGAGGAGGCCAAGCGCGGTGGCGCCCTCCTGAAGGAGGCCGGGGTGAACCCGGACGTGCTGCACACCTCGCTCCTGCGCCGCGCGATCATGACTGCGAACCTCGCGCTCGACGTCGCCGACCGCCACTGGATCCCGGTCAAGCGCAGCTGGCGTCTCAACGAGCGCCACTACGGTGCCCTGCAGGGCAAGGACAAGAAGCAGACGCTCGAGGAGTTCGGTGAGGAGCAGTTCATGCTCTGGCGCCGGTCCTACGACGTGCCGCCGCCCGAGATCGAGCTGGGCTCGGAGTTCAGCCAGGACGCCGACCCGCGCTACGCGGACGCCCCGGTCGTCCGCACCGAGGCCCTGAAGCTCGTGCTCGACCGCGCCCTGCCGTACTGGGAGAGCGAGATCGTCCCCGACCTCAAGGCCGGCAAGACCGTGCTGGTCGCCGCGCACGGCAACTCGCTGCGCGCGCTCGTGAAGCACCTCGACGGTATCTCGGACGATGCCATCGCCGGGCTGAACATCCCGACGGGCATCCCGCTGGTCTACGAGCTGGACGAGGAGACGCTCGCCCCGGTCAAGCCGGGCGGCACGTACCTCGACCCGGAGGCGGCCAAGGACGCCATCGCGGCGGTCGCCAACCAGGGTCGCTGACCCCCAAACCGCTGAGTGCTGGGTATTTGCGCTTCTGACAGGCTCAGAAGCGCAAATACCCAGCACTCAACGGGTTGTGTGGGGGTGAGTGGGTCACTCCTCCGGGAAGTCGCCCGTGACCAGGAACGTCACGCGGCGCGCGACCGAGACGCCGTGGTCGCCGAACCGCTCGTAGTAGCGGCCCACGAGTGTCACGTCGACGGCCTCCTGCACGGTGCCCTGCCAGCCCGGCGCCAGGAGCGTGTTGAACGTCTCCTGGTGCAGCTCGTCGATGATGTCGTCGTCGCGCTCGAGCGCCTCGGCCACCGTGAGGTCGCGCGTGGCGAGCAGCTTGGTGGTGCGCTGCGCCACGCGGACGGCGGCGTCGTGCATCTTGGTGAAGGTCTCCCGCGCCTCGGGGACGATCGCCTGCGCGGGGTAGCGTCCGCGCGCCACCTGGGCCACGTGGCGGGCGAGGTCGCCCATCCGCTCCAGGGAGGCGCTCATGCGCAGCGCGCTCACGACCACGCGCAGGTCGGTCGCGACCGGGGCCTGCTGCGCGAGCAGGTGCACGCACCGCTCGTCGAGGGAGTCCTCGATGGCGTCGATGGTCTTGTCGGAGGCGATCACCTCCTGCGCGAGCTGCAGGTCGGCCTCCAGCAACGCCGTACCGGCTCGGGTGATGGCGGACTCGACGAGCCTGCTCATCTCGGTCAGGTCCTCGCCGACCTGCTGGAGCTCGGCATCGAAGATCTGTCGCATCGGTTTCCTCTCGCATCCGGGGCGCGCGAACGGTTCGCGTCCGCTGTCGCGCCGCCACGAGGGCGGGCAGGGCCGACGCACGGCCGGGCCGACCGTCCGGACACGTCCCGGACGGTGCACGGCACAGCTACCGCCCGCACCCACCTAGGTTCGACGGCGCGATGTACTGGGAGGTTAACTCTCTTCCTCCCTGACATGAACAGTAGGCGACACGATCCTGGAAGCGCCCGCCCACGTCCGCCAGCGGTTGAAACGTCGACCTACCCTGGAGGCGTGGACGGAATCATCTCCGGGGTACCGGTGCTGGTCGCCGGAATTCTCGGCGTGATCGTCGGCGTGGTCGCCACCATCGCGTTCCGCGTCTCCGAACGGCATCAGCACGCCCTGCCCCCGACCGAACCCGACGAGCTCGACGCGGGACTCGTCCGCGTGCTCTCCGTGCTGCGCTCCGCCGCGGTGGTGCTGGACGGCGAGGACGAGGTCATCCGCGCGTCGCCGCCGGCCTACGCGCTCGGCGTGGTGCGCAACGACGCGCTGGTGCACGCCGCCATCATCGACCTGGTCGCCCTGGTGCGGCGCGACGGCGTGATCCGCGAGCAGGAGCTGGAGCTGCCCCGCGGCCCCGTGGGCCAGGGCACCGTGCTGCTGCAGGTGCGCGTCGCGCCGCTCGGCCTGGACCGGGTGCTGGTGCTCGCCGAGGACCGCACCGAGGCCCGCCGCGTCGAGGCGATCCGTCGCGACTTCGTGGTCAACGTCTCCCACGAGCTCAAGACGCCGGTCGGCGCGCTGGCGCTGCTCGCGGAGACGGTGGCCGACGCCGCGGACGACCCCGTCGCCGTCCGCCGCTTCACCGAGCGCATGCAGCGCGAGGCCGTCCGGCTGTCCGCGCTGGTGCAGGAGATCATCGAGCTGTCGCGCCTCCAGGGCGCCGGCGCCATGCCCAAGCTGACGCCGGTCCCGATCCGCGAGGTCGTGGAGGAGGCGGTCGACCGGGCGCGCACCACCGCCCAGTCCAAGAACATCGCGATCACCATGGGCGGCGACCTGGACACCGAGGTCTACGGCGACCACAACCTCCTGGTCACCGCGGTCCGTAACCTGGTCGACAACGCCGTTGCGTACTCCGGGCCCGCCAGCCGGGTGGGCGTGGGCGTCAACGAGCGCGCAGGTCTCGTCGAGATCGCCGTCGTGGACCAGGGTGTCGGTATCGCGGAGGACGCGCAGGACCGCGTCTTCGAGCGTTTCTACCGCGTCGACCCGGCGCGCTCCCGCGACACCGGGGGCACCGGCCTGGGCCTGAGCATCGTCAAGCACGTCGCGGCCGACCACGGCGGCGACGTCCAGATGTGGTCCGAGCCCGGCCGGGGATCGACCTTCACCCTGCGGATCCCGTCCGCCGACCGGCCCGCCGGGGCCGGCCGCGCCGGCCGGGTCACCCCGCCGCCGCTCGCGGACGTCGTCCGTGAGGGCGAGGAGCAGGACCAGCACGACCAGCACAAGGCCGCGGACACCGCGGCCACGAACAACGAGGAGGTAGGTGCGTGACGCGCATCCTGGTGGTCGAGGACGAGGAGTCGTACCGGGACCCGCTGACGTACCAGCTGACCCGTGAGGGCTTCGAGGTGGTCGAGGCCGCGGACGGCAACTCGGCGCTCGCCGCGTACGACGCGGAGGGGGCGGACCTTGTCCTGCTCGACCTGATGCTGCCGGGGCTGTCGGGCACCGAGGTGTGCCGCGAGCTGCGGGCCCGCGGCGACGTGCCGGTCATCATGCTGACCGCGAAGGATTCCGAGATCGACAAGGTGGTGGGCCTGGAGCTCGGCGCCGACGACTACGTGACCAAGCCGTACTCGTACCGCGAGCTGCTGGCGCGCGTCCGGGCCGTGCTGCGCCGTCGGCAGCCCAACGACTCGACCGAGCAGGACGAGGACGGCGTGCTGGAGGTGGGGCCGGTCCGGATGGACGTGGAGCGGCACACCGTCGCGGTGAGCGGGGAGAGCGTCGCGCTGCCGCTCAAGGAGTTCGACCTGCTGGAGCTGCTCATGCGGAACGCCGGCCGGGTGCTGACCCGTGGCCAGCTCATCGACCGGGTCTGGGGCGCCGACTACGTGGGCGACACCAAGACGCTCGACGTCCACGTCAAGCGCATCCGCTCGAAGATCGAGCCGGACCCGGGCACGCCGAAGTACCTGCTCACGGTGCGTGGACTGGGCTACAAGCTGGCCGACGACGAGGGCTGATCCCCGCTGAGGTGCGCCGCTGGCGTGGCGCACCTCACGGATGAAACACGAACGCCGGCCACCTTCCGTTCACCCGGCGTTTGCTCGCGCGACCGCGCCCGTGAGTATTTTCGCGAGACGTGAGCACCCCCCAGTACACCCGTCTCGTCTCCGCTGCCACCGCTGGTGCCCTCGTGCTGCCGTTCGCGGGCTGTGCCGCGATCGGGCTGCCCGGTTCGGCGGCCGACGCCGCCCCCACCTCCGCGGCGAGGGTGGTCGTCTCCGGCAGCTTCCAGGGCGCCGGCGCCTCGTCGCAGGAGTCGGCGATGGAGGCGTGGATCACCGGTTTCCAGGAGCAGCACCCCGAGGCCGACATCAGCTACGACCCCGTCGGGTCGGGTGACGGCCGTGAGGCCTTCCTCGCGGGCGGTACCGCCTTCGGCGCCTCCGACGTCGCGCTGAGCGACGAGGAGATGGCGGCGTCCGGCCCTGCCTGCGACGGCGGCAACGCGATCGATCTCCCCGTGTACATCAGCCCGATCGCCGTGGCCTTCAACCTCGACGGCGTCGAGCAGCTCAACCTGTCCTCGGACGTGATCGCGCGGATCTTCACCGGGCAGATCACGCAGTGGAACGACCCGGCGATCGTCGCGGCCAACCCGGAGGCGAAGCTGCCCGCCCTGGGCATCACGCCGGTGCACCGCTCCGACGACTCGGGCACCACCGAGAACTTCACCGACTACCTGCACGCGACCGCGCCCGTGGCCTGGCCGCACACCCCGGACGGCGTGTGGCCGCTCCCGGACGGCTTCGCCGCGGAGGGCACGGGCGGCGTCACGGACACCGTCCGGTCCACGCCAGGCGGCATCACCTATGCCGACGCCTCGCGCACCACGGACCTCGGTCGCGCCGCGATCCTGGTGGGGGACGAGTACGTGCCCTACAGCGCGGACGCCGCCGCTGCCGTCGTCGACGTCTCGCCCCGGATCGAGAACCGGTACGAGCACGACCTCGCGTTCGTCCTCGACCGGACGATCGACAAGCCCTTCGCCTACCCGATGGTGCTCGTCTCCTACCTCGTCGTCTGCTCACGCTACGAGGACCGGGCCAAGGGCACCTTCGTCAAGGAGTTCGTCGACTACGTCGCGTCCACCGAGGGCCAGGAACGCGCCGCCGAGGCCGCGGGCAGCGCCGTCATCTCGCCGGACGTGCAGGACTGGATCGGGGCGGCCGCCAAGGCCATCTACCTGACCCAGGAGCGCCCGGAGGAACAGGCGGGCTGACGGCCCCCGACGGTGACCGGCAGGTGAGGCGAGCCATGACGTGCCATGGTGTGGGTGTTGCAGATCACCCCCTCCGTGATGGCTTGTTCACCTTCTGTTTACCTAGTCCTGGGGATCAGGTCATTCCCGCTCCCTAGCGTCCCCACTGACGCCGCGGCGCTCGCCGCGCGTAAGACTTGAACAGGATGGAACGACACGTGAAGATCAGCCGATTCCCCCGCGTTGGCTCCGCTGTCATGGTGGGCGCGCTCGCGCTGAGCCTCGCAGCCTGCGGGTCCGACCCGACCACCGGCGCCGAGCCCAGCGAGGCGGCGGGTGGCGAGGCCATCTCCGGCGACTTCGCCGGTGCGGGTGCCTCCTCCCAGGAGTCCGCGATGGAGGCCTGGGTCGCCGGTTTCCAGAGCGCCAACCCGGACGCCACGATCAACTACGACCCGGCTGGTTCCGGCGCGGGCCGTGAGCAGTTCCTCGCGGGCGGCGTCCAGTGGGCCGGCTCGGACTCCGCGCTCGACGACGAGGAGCTCGCCGCCTCGGCCGAGGTCTGCGGCCCCGACGGCGCGATCGACCTGCCGATCTACGTCAGCCCGATCGCCGTGGCCTTCAACCTGCCCGGCGTCGACTCGCTGAACCTCTCCTCCGAGGTCATCGCCAACATCTTCAACGGCGAGATCAAGAAGTGGAACGACGACGCCATCAAGGCGGACAACCCCGACGCCGAGCTCCCGGACACCGACATCACGCCGGTGCACCGCCTCGACGACTCGGGCACCACCGAGAACTTCACGGAGTACCTCTCCGCGACGGCCCCCGAGGCCTGGACCGACGATCCCGACGGTGTCTGGCCGCTCGAGGGCGGCGACTCCGCCGAGGGCACGTCCGGCGTGGTCGGTGTCGTGACCGACACCGAGGGCGCCGTCACCTACGCCGACGCCTCCAAGGTCGGCACCCTGGGCACCGCCTCGATCAAGGTCGGCGAGGAGTTCGTGCCGTTCTCGGCCGAGGCCGCCGCCGCCACGGTCGACGCGTCCGACCGCATCGAGGGCCGCGCCGAGCACGACTTCGCCATCGAGGTCAACCGCACGCTGACCGACCCCAGCACCTACCCGCTGGTGCTCGTCTCCTACGCCATCGCCTGCACCAACTACGCGGACGAGGCGCAGGGCAACTTCGTCAAGGCGTTCCTCGCCTACCAGGCTTCCGAAGAGGGCCAGCAGGCCGCGGCGGACGCCGCGGGCAGCTCGCCCATCTCGGCGGCCACCGCTGAGCAGGTCAACGCCGCGATCGAGTCGATCACGGTCGGCTGACCGAGCAGCTGAACACCGGCCGGTGGCCGGACCGGCGGCGCTCTCGGCGCCGGCCGGTCCGACCACCGGCACAGCCATGTAGCCCTGTCAGTCACTGATCCCCCACACCGAGCGATGAGCATCGAGGAGCTCTTGTGACCACCACCGACAGCCCGCCGGACGCCAAGCCCGGCCGGCTGAAGCCGCCCACCCGACGGCGCAACCACGGCGACACCGAACGCGGCTTCAGCCGGGTGTTCCGCTGGATCACGACCGGGTCCGGCGCGTTCCTGCTGCTGGTCCTGGCAGCCGTCGCCGTGTTCCTCATCGCCCGCGGCCTGCCCGCGCTGACGGCGTCGCCGGAAGAGCTCAGCGGCAAGGGTGGCCTGCCCACCGGGATGAACTCGCTCTGGGACCTGGTCGGCCCCCTCGTGTTCGGCACGCTCCTGGCCGCGGCCATGGCGCTGCTGCTCGCGACGCCGGTCGCCATCGGGATCGCGCTGTTCATCTCCCACTACGCGCCGCGCCGCGCCGCGTCGGTGATCGGCTACGTGATCGACCTCCTGGCCGCGATCCCGTCCGTGGTGTTCGGCCTGTGGGGCGGGCGCACGCTGGCGCCGATCATCAGCGACGTGTGGGTGTGGATCGCCGGGGTGCTCGACTTCCTGCCGTTCTGGACCGTGAACGTGACGAACACGGGCCGCTCGCTCGCGACGGCGTCCGTGGTGCTCGCGGTGATGGTGCTGCCGATCATCACGGCGGTCTCCCGCGAGGTCTTCCTCCAGACCCCCACGCTGCACGAGGAGGCCGCGCTCGCGCTCGGTGCGACGCGCTGGGAGATGATCCGCACGGCCGTGCTGCCGTTCGGCCGCTCCGGCGTCATCTCGGCCGCGATGCTCGGCCTGGGCCGCGCGCTCGGCGAGACGATGGCGGTGCTGATGATCCTGTCGCCCGGCATCCTCTACTCGTTCCAGATCTTCGACTCGGGCCAGCAGCAGACCATCGCCGCCTTCATCGCGTCGCGGTTCGCCGAGGCCAGCGGGCTCGCGGTGAACGTGCTCATCGCCACCGGCCTCGCGCTGTTCGTCATCACCATGGTGGTCAACATGGGCGCCCGCGCGATCGTCGCGCGGCGCAAGGAATTCTCGGGAGCCAACTGATGAGCGCCACGACCTCGATCACGGACGACGCCGGCGCCGTCGAGCGCACGCGCGCCCTGCTCACCTCCGCCGACACCGGCCGCAGGCGTACCGACCGGGCCATGACGGTCCTGATCTACGGCGCGTTCACGCTCGCCGTCATCCCGCTCGTGTCCCTGCTGTGGACGGTCGTCGTCAACGGCATCGAGCGCTTCAACGGCGACTTCCTCTTCACGTCGATGCGCGGCGTCTTCGGCGGCATGGACATGGGCGGCGCCTACCACGCCGCCGTGGGCACGCTGATGATCACCCTGACCGCCACGGTCATCTCGGTGCCGATCGGCCTGCTGGTCGCGATCTACCTCGTCGAGTACGGCCGTGGCGCGCTCGCCCGGGCCACGACCTTCTTCGTGGACGTCATGACGGGCATCCCGTCGATCGTCGCGGGCCTGTTCGCGTTCGCGCTGTTCACGATCTTCCTGGGTCCGGGCGCCAAGCTCGGGATCATCGCCGCGGTCGCGCTGAGCGTGCTGATGATCCCCGTGGTGGTCCGCTCCTGCGAGGAGATGCTCAAGCTCGTCCCGAACGAGCTGCGGGAGGCCTCCTACGCACTGGGCGTGCCCAAGTGGCTCACCATCGTCCGGGTCGTGCTGCGCACCTCCGTGGCCGGCATCACGACGGGTGTGCTGCTCTCGATCGCCCGAGTGATCGGCGAGACCGCCCCGATCCTCATCACCGCGGGTGTGTCGGACTCGATCAACTTCAACCCGTTCGACGGGCGCATGATGACTCTGCCGGTCTACATCTTCAGCCAGTACCGACAGGGACCGGTGCCCTGCCGGGAGGACGCGCTCGACTGCCTGGTCGGCATCAACTTCGACCGGGCCTGGGCCGCCGCCCTCCTGCTGATCATCATCGTCATGCTCCTCAACCTCATCGGGCGCCTCGTGACCCGGTGGTTCTCCCCGAAGCTGCGCTGACGCGCAGACCCGCCTCAGCCGCAGCTCACACGAAGGAATGATCCGATGGCACAGCGCATCGACGTGAAAGACCTGAACATCTACTACGGCGACTTCCTCGCCGTGGAGGGTGTGTCCATGACGATCGACCCCAAGTCCGTCACGGCCTTCATCGGCCCGTCTGGCTGCGGCAAGTCGACGTTCCTGCGCACCCTGAACCGCATGCACGAGGTGATCCCCGGGGCCCGCGTCGACGGCTCGGTCGAGCTCGAGGGCGTCGACCTGTACGGCGACGACGTCGACCCCGTGGCCGTGCGCCGCACCGTCGGCATGGTGTTCCAGCGCCCCAACCCGTTCCCCACGATGTCCATCCGCGACAACGTGCTGGCGGGCGTGAAGCTGAACAACAAGCGGATCTCGAAGTCCGACGCCGACGAGCTCGTCGAGTCCTCGCTGCGCGGCGCCAACCTCTGGAACGAGGTCAAGGACCGCCTCGAGAAGCCGGGCTCCGGCCTGTCGGGCGGCCAGCAGCAGCGCCTGTGCATCGCCCGCGCCATCGCGGTCAAGCCGCAGGTGGTGCTCATGGACGAGCCGTGCTCGGCCCTGGACCCGATCTCCACCCTGGCGATCGAGGACCTCATCCAGGAGCTCAAGAAGGACTACACGATCGTCATCGTGACGCACAACATGCAGCAGGCCGCCCGCGTGAGCGACCGGACGGCGTTCTTCAACATCGCGGGCACCGGCAAGCCCGGGCGCCTCATCGAGATGAACGACACCGCGACGATCTTCTCGTCTCCCGCCGAGAAGGCCACCGAGGACTACGTCTCGGGCCGCTTCGGGTGAGCGTCCGCTGATCGGGTACGACAAGAGCCGGTGGGTCCGACCCACCGGCTCTTCGTCGTTCCTGCGGTGCTTACTCCGTGGGGGAGGCCGACGGCTCGACGACCTCGACCACGTCGACCGGCACGTAGTCCGCGTACTCCGGCAGCGTGCCGTCGAACACCGGGAGCTGGAACTCCTTGGTGTCCGCGCCGACGCTCAGGGTCGCGTCCAGGTAGTCGCCGGGCGCCGCGGTGACCAGGTCGATCAGGGCGGGCTCGCCCGCCTCGGAGTTCAGGTACACGGTGTCGCCGGCCGGGACCTCGACGACCAGCGGGCCGGCGCCGGGCGACTGGAGCGTGAACGTGGCGTCCTCGGCGCTGGTGTTGGACAGCGCGCCCAGGACGTTGCCCGGCTCGCCCTCGGCGGCGGACACGACCAGGAGGTTGATGCCACGCAGGTCCGTGTTCTCCGCGCCCAGGACGGAGACCCCGACGCCGTCGGACGGGTCATAGTTGAGCGTCGTCGTGGTCGGGGCGCAGGCCGCCAGGAGAAGGGCCCCCGCAGCGGAGACCCCCGCGACGGCGATGGTGCGGGCGCCTCGGGCGGCGGTGGCGCGACGGGACACGGTGAACTCCCTGATGTTCGTCTGGTTCGGGCGGGGGCGGATCCCCGCAATATCCTAGTGGGCCCACGGGCGTGCCCGCGCATCGCCGAAGGTGACGAACCACCCGGTCAGGGAGTGGCAACGGTCACGGCTGCGGAACGATCCGACCGGGGGTGAAGGGGTGGTGACCACCCTCCATCAAGGCACGTGCAACGCTCTGACCTGCACAAACGCAGTTCGTTCCCGGTCCGGGCGAACCCCAAGCGTGCAAGTTCTCCAGATCACGCCGTGGTAACCTGGTTTCAGGGAAAGGGGACATCTGCAGATGACGTTCACAGTAGGCGAGACGGTTGTCTACCCGCACCACGGCGCGGCGCTGATCGAAGAGATCAAGACCCGCAAGATTCGCGGCGAAGAAAAGATGTACCTGAAGCTCAAGGTTGCGCAGGGCGACCTCACCATCGAGGTCCCGGCGGAGAACGTCGACCTCGTGGGGGTACGCGACGTCGTCGGCCAGGAGGGTCTCGACCGCGTGTTCGAGGTGCTCCGTGCGCCGTACACCGAAGAGCCCACCAACTGGTCGCGCCGGTACAAGGCGAACCTCGAGAAGCTGGCGTCCGGCGACGTCATCAAGGTGGCCGAGGTCGTTCGCGACCTGTCCCGCCGTGACGCCGACCGTGGTCTCTCCGCAGGTGAGAAGCGCATGCTCGCCAAGGCGCGGCAGATCCTGGTGTCCGAGCTCGCACTGGCCGAGCACACCGAGGAGGAGAAGGCGGAAGCCATTCTCGACGAGGTCCTCGCTTCCTGACTTACCCACAGGGTCCCCACCACCTCGGACGGGCCGGCCGGGCCACCGGCGCGCGCACCCCACGGGATCCTTCGCTTCAATCATGATCCTGTGGGGACCCGCGACGAGATGACGACCCTTGCAATCCTGACGGCCGCCGGCTCGGGCACCCGACTAGGACGTGACCTGCCCAAGGCCCTCGTGGAGCTGGACGGCTTCCCGCTGGTGCTCCACGCGGCGCGCCGCCTGGCGGCGTCGGGGGTCGTGGACTCCCTCGTGGTCACCGCACCCGACGGTCTGACCGACGTCATGACCGACCTCCTGGCGAACGACCCGCACGTGCAGGTCCCCGTCCAGGTGACCGACGGCGGCCCCACGCGACAGGCATCTGTCGGCGCCGGTCTGGCCCTCGCGCGGGCCGACGACGACGTGGTGCTGGTGCACGACGCGGCCCGGCCGCTCGTCCCGGCGGACCTCGTCCGGCGGGTCGTGGGCGCCGTCCGCAGCGGCCACGGC
>NZ_KI911670.1:24428-24816 GCF_000515355.1 Promicromonospora kroppenstedtii DSM 19349
CAGCGCCGGCCGGGCGGCCCGGGTGGTCGCGGCGCCGGACGCAAGGGCGCCGGCGCGCCCGAGGTGGTCGCCGGACGCAACTCCGTGCTGGAGGCGCTCCGCGCGGAGATGCCCGCCGAGGGCATCTACCTGGCCTCGCGCCTGGAGTCGGACGACCGCACCAAGGAGATCCTGGAGATCGCGCACGCGCGCAGCCTGCCGATGTTCGAGGCGTCCCGCGTCGACCTGGACCGGCTCACCGACGGCGCGGTGCACCAGGGCGTCGCCATGAAGGTGCCGCCGTACGACTACCGGGACGCCGACGACCTGCTCGACGTCGCGGCGGAGGCGGGCCAGCCGCCGCTGATCGTGGCGTTGGACGGCATCACCGACCCCCGCAACCTCGGGG
>NZ_KI911670.1:24916-28630 GCF_000515355.1 Promicromonospora kroppenstedtii DSM 19349
GCCGCTCGTGGCGCACCTGGGCGTCCGCCGCTCGCCGCTGCGCGAGCCCGGCGACGTCGCCGCCCTGGCGACAGTGGCCCAGGCCAAGGGCCTCGCGGTGCGCGGCCTGATGTTCTACGAGGCCCAGGTGGCCGGCCTGCCGGACACCAGCCCCGCGGTCCGGGTCGTCAAACGGCTCACGATGCGCGAGGTGAACGAGCGCCGGGTGCGGATCCTCGCGGCGGTGCGCGACGCCGTCGGGCACGAGGTGGCGCTGGTCAACGCGGGCGGGACAGGGTCGATCGAGGTGAGCGGCAGCGCGCCCGGAGTGACCGAGGTGACCTCCGGGTCCGGGCTGTTCGCACCCGGGCTGTTCGACGGCTACCGCTCGTTCGAGGCGCGGCCGGCGGCGTTCTTCGGCCTGGACGTGGTCCGCGAGCCCGCCCCTGGCTGGGTGACGGCGTTCGCAGGCGGCTACGCGGCGTCGGGCCAGGCCGGCAAGCTGCGGCTGCCGCGCCTGTTCACGCCCGGCTACACGCTCAGCGGGACCGAGGGCGCGGGCGAGGTGCAGACGCCGCTCAAGGCGACCCGGGCGGGTGGCGGCACGCTCCGCACCGGGGACCGGGTCTGGCTACGGCACGCGAAGGCCGGCGAGATGATGGAGCGGTTCGACCAGGTGCACCTCGTGCGGGGCAGCGAGATCACCGAGACCGTGCCGACGTACCGGGGCGAGGGCCGCAACTTCGGCTAGGCCCGCCGGCACGGGATCGGGTAGAACAAGCCCATGCCCACACTGCACCACCGCACCCGGCCGATGACGGGGCGTGACCCCCACGAGCCGGCGCGCACGGCGACCCCGCTGGAGCTGCTGTTCGACCTCACGTTCGTGGTCGCGTTCGGGGTGGCCGGCGAACAGGGCGCGCACCTGCTGGCCGAGGGGCACGCCGTGTCCGGCATCGTCGGGTTCGCGTTCTCGATGTTCGCCATCTGCTGGGCGTGGATCAACTTCACCTGGTTCGCCTCGGCGTTCGACACCGACGACTGGTTCTATCGCGTCACCACGATGGTGCAGATGATCGGCGTCGTGGTCCTTGCGCTCGGGCTGCCCGAGATGTTCCGGTCGCTCGACGAGGGCGACCGTGTGCACAACGAGGTCATGGTCGCCGGGTACATCGTGATGCGGCTGGCCATGCTCGTGCAGTGGCTGCGCGCGGCCCGGCAGGCGCCCGAGTACCGCGCCACCTGCATGTCGTACGTGCGCACGCTGGTCATCACGCAGATCGGGTGGCTCGTGCTGGCGGTCGCCCCCGTGACGGTCCCGGTCTTCTTCGTGGGCGGCGTGCTGCTCGGGACCGCCGAGATGGCGGGACCGTACGTCGCCGAGCGGTACCGCACGGCCGGCCCCGGCCAGAAGAGCACGCCGTGGCACGCCCACCACATGGCGGAGCGCTACGGGCTGCTCGCCATCATCACGCTCGGCGAGGGCGTCATCGGCACCGTGGCGTCGCTGTCCGCCGTCGTCGAGCACTCGGGGTGGACGCTCGACGCCGCTCTCGTGGCGCTCGCGGGCACGGGCCTCACGTTCGGCCTCTGGTGGACGTACTACCTCACGCCTGACGCCGAGCTGCTGCACCGGCACCGGGAGCGGTCGTTCACCTGGGGCTACGGCAACATCCTGGTCTTCGCGGCGCTGGCCGGCGTAGGGGCCGGGCTGCACGTGGCCGGCTACTACCTGGAGGGGCACTCGCACCTCGGCGCACTCGGGACGGTGCTGGCGGTCGCCGTGCCGGTGCTGGTGTTCGTGGTGGCCGACTACGTCCAGTTCTGGATCCTCAGCCGGGCGGTCAGCCCGCTGCACCTGTACCTGGTGCTCGGCACGGTCGCGATGCTCGCCGTGGCGGTCGGCGCCGCGGCGGCGGGCGTCGGCATGGCATGGGCCCTGCTCCTGGTGATGCTCGCGCCGGCGATCTCGGTCGTCGGGTACGAGGCGCGCGGGCACCGGCACGTGGCCCGGCTGCTCGGGGAGGGGCCCGATCAGGAACTCGGGCAGGAAAAGGGTGCCTGAGCGCCGGTACCCTTGACAGGTGACTATTCGCCTGTTTGACACCGCTGCGCGCGAGGTGCGCGACTTCGACCCCATCACCCCGGGCGAGGTCGGTATCTACCTGTGTGGCGCCACCGTGCAGGCACCCCCTCACGTAGGCCATCTGCGCCCCGTCATCGCGTTCGACGTGCTGCGGCGCTGGCTCACCCGGCGGGGCCTGAAGGTCACCCTGATCCGCAACGTCACCGACATCGACGACAAGGTGCTGGCCAAGGCGGCCGCCGCCGGCCGGGAGTGGTGGGCGCACGCCGCGCTGTACGAGCGCGTGTTCACCGAGGCGTACGACGCGCTCGGCGTCATCCCGCCCACCTACGAGCCGCGGGCCACCGGCAGCGTGCCCGAGATGATCGCGCTCATGGAGCGTCTGGTCGAGAAGGGCAACGCCTACGCCACCGGCGAGGGCAACGTCTGGTTCGACGTCCACTCGTGGCCCGCCTACGGCGAGCTGACCCGACAGCGGGTCGAGGACCTCAGCCCCGAGGAGGGCGCCGAGGCCACGGCAGGGACCGCCGCCGCGGCCAAGAAGAACCCGCACGACTTCGCGCTGTGGAAGGCTCCCAAGCCCGGCGAGCCCGAGTCGGCGTCGTGGGACACCCCGTTCGGCCGCGGCCGGCCGGGCTGGCACCTGGAGTGCTCCGCGATGGCCCGCCGCTACCTGGGCGAGACGTTCGACATCCACGGCGGCGGCCTCGACCTGCGGTTCCCGCACCACGAGAACGAGCAAGCGCAGTCGCGGGCCGCGGGCTACGGGTTCGCGCAGCGCTGGATGCACGTCGCGTGGGTCACGCAGTCCGGCGTCAAGATGTCGAAGTCCCTGGGCAACGGGCTGCTGGTCAGCGAGCTGCTGGCCCAGGCGCCCGCCCCCGTCGTCCGCTACGCCCTGGTGGCCGTGCAGTACCGGTCGATGCTCGAGTGGGGGCCCGACACCCTGGACGAGGCCCGCACCACGTGGGAGCGCCTGTCCGGCTTCGTGACGCGTGCCTCGGAGCGGGTGGGCGACGTCCCGGTCGAGGAGGTCGCCAAGGCGGAGGTCCCCGAGGCGTTCGCCGCCGCGATGGACGACGACCTGAACGTGCCGCAGGCGCTCGCCGTCGTGCACGAGCACCTGCGGGCCGGCAACACGGCCCTCGCCTCGGGGAGCGACGCCGCCGTCCGCGACGAGCTGGTGACGATGCGTGCGATGCTGGACGTGCTGGGCCTGGACCCGGCCGACCCGCAGTGGTCGACGTCGGGCGACGACCGGTACGCGACCGCCCTCGACGGGCTGGTGGCGGCCGAGCTGAAGGCCCGCGCGGAGGCGCGGGCCGCGAAGGACTGGGCCACCTCCGACGCGATCCGGGACCGCCTCGCGGCCGCCGGGATCGAGGTCCAGGACTCCGCCGACGGGGCCCGCTGGGCCCTCTCCTGATCTGACACCCCGGCTGAGAGACGAGATACAAAAGATGGCAGGCAACTCCAAGCGCGCCGGTGCGGTGCGCAAGGCCGGCTCCAAGAAGGGTGCGCAGGTCGGCACCGGCGGGCACAGCCGCAAGGCGCTGCGCGGCAAGGGCCCGACGCCCAAGGCGGAGGACCGCACCTACCACCCGGCGCACCAGCGCAAGGTCGCGGCGGAGAAGCGCGCCGCCACGGGG
>NZ_KI911670.1:28730-32401 GCF_000515355.1 Promicromonospora kroppenstedtii DSM 19349
CCGCCACCGACATGTGCGGGTAGAGCGCGTAGTTCTGGAAGACCATCGCGATGTCGCGGTCCTTGGGCTGCACGTCGGTGACGTCGCGGTCACCGATGAAGATGTGCCCGCCGTTGACGTCCTCGAGACCCGCGAGCATGCGCAGGGACGTGGACTTGCCGCAGCCGGACGGGCCGACGAGGACGAGGAACTCGCCGTCCTCGATCTCCAGGTTCAGCTGGTCGACGGCCGGGCGCTCCGTGCCCGGGTAGACGCGCGTCGCGTGGTCAAAGGTGACCGTAGCCATGAGAAAACATCCCTCCACCGGCAGGTACGTGCCGGACGATCCGTTGTGGTCGGGTGCCGTTGCTTCCACTGACGTGTCGGCGGTGACACTGTTGCAGCGCGATCGTACCCCGGTTGGTCAAGGTCGCGGTACAGACCAGGTCACAGGCAGGTCACTCCTCGCCCAGGGTGCGGGCGAGACCGGCCAGGACGGCGGCGAGCGCGTCGGGGTCGGGCACGCGGTGGGACGCGAGGGTGTCGCCCGTGCCGACCTTGATCGTCAGGTCGCCGGACTCCAGCGCGCCGAAGGCCGCCTCGTCGGTGGTGTCGTCGCCCGCGTACAGCACGCGTACCTTCTCGACGCCCAGCTCGGCCGCCACGGTGCCGCGCAGGCGGCGCAGCGCCTCGCCCTTGCTCGTGGGCACCACCGAGACCTCGACCACGTCCTTGCCGTGCATGGCGGGCAGCCCCTGGTTGGCGGCCACCTCGTCGGCGGCCACCGTGATGGCCGCGGCGTCGTCCACGCTCGCCAGGCGCGTGTGCACGACGGCGGCGGCGGGCTTGACCTGCACCCACGCCCCCTCCCGGCCCGAGACCGCGGACTCGAAGCCCGCCACGAGCGCGTCGAGCTGGCCGGACTGGGTGGTTGTCAGGCGGAACGGCACCTGCTCCACGCCGGAGCTGGTGGCCCGGCCGGCCTCGGCACCATGGCTGCCCACGAGGAACGTGCCCTCGGGGGCCACCGTGCGCTCGGCGAGGTCGGACAGGTCGCGCCCGGAGACGAACGCGAGGCGCACCGGAGCCTCGTGCGTGAGGGCGTGCAGCTGCTCGATCGCGGCCCGGGCCGCACGGGTCATGGCGGACGCCTTGGGGTCGTCGACCAGGGGCGCGAGCGTGCCGTCGAAGTCGGAGGCGAGCAGCCAGCCGGTCGTCGGCTTCTTGCGCCGCCCGTTGCCGTTGCTCATCCGGGCCAGGCCCTTGGCGGGCACGCCCTCCGGCAGGGTGGTGAACGCCGTGAGCGCGTCGCGGAGGTTGTGGTGGCGGGGCTCCGCGGCGCGCGGGTCCACGCTGAGCGGCCGGGGCGGCACCGCGGTGAGCACTCCCAGGAAGGTCTCGGACCACTTGGCGACGTCGTCCGCGAGTACCTTGCGGCGCAGGCGGCGCATGCGGCGACGCTGCTCCTTGGGGTCCATGGTCGCGGCGGCCACGATGATGTCCTTCATGCCGTCGATGTCGTGCGGGTTGACCAGCAGGGGGCCGGGGGAGAGCTCGTCGGCGGCACCGGTGAACTCGCTCAGCACCAGGGCACCCCGCTCGTCGGAGCGGGCGGCGATGTACTCCTTGGCGACCAGGTTCATGCCGTCGCGCAGCGAGGTGACCAGCAGCACGTCCGCCGCGAGGTAGAGAGCGGCCATCTCCTCGGGCGGGTAGGAGTGGTGCAGGTAGTGGATCGCGGAGTGGCCCAGCTCGCCGTACTCGCCGTTGATGCGGCCCACGAGGACCTCGACGTGCTCGCGGAGCTCCTGGTAGGCGCCCACGTTCTCGCGGCTCGGGCTGGCGACCTGCACGAGCGTGGCGTGCTCGACGTCGAGGCGGCCGTCGTCGAGCAGCTCGCCGTACGCCTTGATGCGGTGCCGGATGCCCTTGGTGTAGTCGAGGCGGTCCACGCCCAGCATCAGCGTGTCCGGGTTGCCGAGGTCGGCCTTGATCTCCTTGGCGCGGGCCTGCACCTCGGGCGTGCGCGCCAGGCTGTCGAACCGGTGGGAGTCGATCGAGATGGGGAACGACGACGCCCGCACGTGCCGGCCGGGCCGCCCGTCGGCGTCCGGGATCGTGATCACGGGGCCGCGGGTGGTGTAGCCCGTCAGCCGGCGTGCGGACCGCACGAAGTTCGCGGCGTCGCCGTTGCGCTGGAAGCCCACGAGGTCAGCGCCCAGCAGGCCGTCGATGATCTGCCGCCGCCACGGGAGCTGCGCGAACAGCTCGACCGGGGGGAACGGGATGTGGTCGAAGAACCCGATGCGCAGGTCCGGGCGCAGGTCGCGCAGCATGCGGGGAACGAGCTGGAGCTGGTAGTCGTGCACCCAGACGACGGCGCCCTCGGCGGCCTGCTCGGCGGCGGCGTCGGCGAAGCGCTGGTTGACGCGGCGGTACGCGTCCCACCACTGCCGGTGGTAGGCGGGCGGGGCGATGACGTCGTGGTAGAGCGGCCAGAGGGTGTCGTTGGAGAACCCCTCGTAGTAGCGCTCGATCTCGGTGGCGCTCAGCGTGACCGGCACCAGCATGACGCCGTCCGCCTCGAAGGGCTCGTGCGCCAGGTCCGGGGCGCCGGACCAGCCGACCCAGGCGCCGTCCGCGCCGTGCATCACAGGTTCCAGGGCCGTGACCAGGCCTCCTGGCGACCTCTGCCAGGTGAGGCCACCGTCCGGGCCGACCGTGAAGTCGACCGGGAGCCGGTTCGCGACGACGACCAGATCGTACCCGTCTTTACCCGGCAATGTACTGCTCCTTATGCGTGGAAGATTCTATCTGTGCAGTGTCAAGAGTAGCGAGGTCTCTTCCCTGCTCAGGGTAACGAGGTCGGCTCCCACTCGAACGCCGGTACGCCGCAGTGCTGGTCAGAGCCTGGATGTTGGCGGGCGTCCGCCGTCCGCGACGGCTACGGTGTGCCTCATGGAGGAGGTGGAGGCGTCGATCGCGCCCCCGCCCGGCTCCGGCCCCGCTGCCGGTTCGAAGCTGGGCGGTTACACGGTCGTGCACGAGATCGGGTCCGGCGCCATGGGCGCCGTCTACCGTGCCCTGGACGACGGCGGCAACGCCGTCGCCCTCAAGATGCTGCACCGCCACCTCGACGACCCCGCGGCCCGCGAACGGCTGCGCCGCGAGGCCACCGCGCTGCAGGGCCTGCGCCACCCGGCCGTCGCCCGCGTCCTGGACGCCGAGCTCGACGGCGCGGACGCCTTCATCGTCACCGAGCTCGTCGAGGGCCCCACCCTCGAGGAGGAGATCGACGCCCGCGGGCCGCTCGACCCCCGGGACCTCTTCGAGCTGGCCGACCAGCTCGCCGACGCCCTCGAGGCCGTGCACGGCACCGGCGTCGTGCACCGCGACCTGACCCCCTCCAACGTGCTCATCGCGCGCACCGGGCCCGTCCTCATCGACTTCGGGCTCGCGCAGGGTCCCGGCGACCCACGCGCCACCCGGACCGGGTTCGTCATGGGTACCCCCGGCTACCTCGCCCCCGAGCTGCTCGACGGCGCCGAGCCCGGCCCCGACACCGACTGGTGGTCCTGGTCCGCGGTGCTCGCGTTCGCAGGCACCGGCCGCGCGCCGTTCGGCGTCCGGCCCACCGAGCTCGTGCTGCGGCGCTCGCGGCAGGGCCAGGCCGACCTCGACGGGCTGGAGCC
>NZ_KI911670.1:32501-39664 GCF_000515355.1 Promicromonospora kroppenstedtii DSM 19349
AGTCTCAGCGCGATGGCGGCGCCGATCCCCGCCCGGCGGGCCAGCAGCGGGGTGACGAGGCCCGCGCCGGCGAAGCACAGCGTCGGCAGAGTCGTGAGCACGCCCGCCCAGACCGCGGACACCCCCAGGTCGAGGCGCATCTCCTCGAGCATCGGGCCGACGCCGGTGATGGCCGGGCGCAGGTTGAGGGCGACGAGCACCACGGCGACCGCGAGCAGCGCCCCGGCGGCGACCACGCCCGGCGTCCGGATCTCCACGGCGCCGTCCAGCTCGGCTTCCAGACCAGGTCCACTGTGTTCGACGCGCATGACCGCTACCATGGCATACGTAGGATGATTGGACGAAAGGATTCCACTGTGCCGTTGGCCACCACGCACCGGGTCGGTCTCGTCGACCAGGTCATCGAACAGCTGCGGACCGCCGTCCGGGAGGGCGAGTGGCCGATCGGCGAGCGCATCCCCACCGAGCCCGAGCTCTGCGAGCAGCTCGGCGTCGGCCGCAACACCATCCGCGAGGCCGTGCGGGCGCTCGCGCACACGGGCCTGCTGGAGGTTCGGCAGGGGGACGGCACGTACGTGCGCGCCACGAGCGAGGTGTCCGGCGCGATCCGCCGGCTTGCCGGGTCGGAGCTGCGCGAGGTGCTGCAGGTGCGGCGCACCCTCGAGGTCGAGGGTGCCCGGCTCGCCGCCACCGAGCGGACCGAGGAGGAGGTCGCCGAGCTACGCGCCCTGCTCGGCCGCCGCGCCACCGAGCTGGCCGAGGGGCGCTGGGAGGACTTCGCGCGGACGGACGCCGAGTTCCACGGGGCAGTGGTCCGCGCCGGGCACAACGGGCTGCTGGCGGAGCTCTACCTGGGCCTGACGGAGGTCATCACCGCGAGCGTCGCCGCGACGTCCGCCATCACGCCCGGCGTCGAGCACGCGCCCGAGATCGGCCACGAGGACCTGGCCGACGCCATCGCCGAGCGGGACGCGGAGCGGGCCGTCTCCGAGGCCTGCGGCTTCCTGGACGAGCTCCTGGCCCGCGTCGAGGGCTCCTGAGCCCGCGCCTGCGTTCTCAGGTCCCTGACGCCTCAGCCACGGCCCGCGCCAGGTGCTCCGCGACGGCGCGGCGCTGGGTGTCCGGCATCGACCGGTAGGCGAGCGACTCGAACATCCACAGCCCGTCGGCGGCGAGGCGGGCCACCAGCAGGGACAGTGCGGTGGGGTCGGTCTCGGCGTCGTCGGGCACGGGCGCCCACCGCTCCAGGACGGCGCTCCACGGTGCGGCCCACTCGGGCCGGGTGGCGGCCTCCAGCATGAGCTGCAGCTCCGCGCGGGTCGCGGACTCGGCGCTCACGCGGATGTACGCGGCCAGCCGCTCGCCGGCGGTGAGCTCGTCGGCCGGGTGGCCGGCGTCCGCCTCCAGCGTCCCCTCCCACCGCTCGGCCAGGTGCTCGTGGATGGCGACCAGCAGTCCCTCGCGGGAGGGGAAGTGGTACATGATCCCGCCGCGGGTCAGCTCGGCCTCGGCCGCCACGGAGTCGAAGGTCACGGCCGTGACGCCCTCGCGCTGGACCAGGCGCACGGCGGATTCGAGGATGCGGTCGCGGTTGCTTGGTCGCACGGGGTCTCCTGCGGGGCTGCGTCGCGATAGGGGTGTGGTTCAGTGTCCCGAACCGTAGGCGGACGATGCCGACCCCGGCCCGTAGGACCGCAGCAGCACCGTGGTGACGATAGCGCCGAGCGCCAGGACCCCGACGCAGATCACCATGACCACCCAGTAGCTGTTCCCGAAGGCGACGAAGGCGGCGTCCAGCACCTCGGGTCCGGTGCCCTCGGCGGTCAGGGCGTCACTCATGGACCTCGCCGCCGCGGGCGGCGCGCCGTCGGGCAGCTGGACGGTCACGGTGTAGATCGTGGTCAGCAGCGAGCCGAGCAGGGAGACGGCGGCCAGGCTGCCGAACTCGTAGGAGACCTCCTCCACGGAGGACGCCATGCCCGCCCGGCGGGCGGGCACGTTGCCGATGATCGCGGTGGACGCGACCGACATCGCTGCCCCGAGCCCGAGGCCGGTCACCAGCAGGCCGCCGAGCAGCCACCACATGCCCTGCTGCACGCCGTACAGCGTGCCGGCCACACCGACGGCGCCCACGGCCAGCCCACCGCCGATCAGCACCCGCAGGCCCACGACATGGAGGAACGCACCGGCCAGCAACGAGGAGGGCAGCGAGCCGAGGGCGATCGCGGCCACCAGGAGCCCCGCCTCGAGCGGGGTGAACCCGGCCACGAGCTGGAACCGCTGCGTCGTGGCGAGCTGCAGACCGCCCATCGCGAACATGGCGATCGCGGCCGCCAGGACCCCGGACGAGAACGCGGGGTTGCGGAAGATCGCCAGGTCGAGCAGCGGGAACGGCAGCTTGCGCTGCCGGCGCACGAAGACGAACCAGCCCACGGCCGTCACGGCGGCCGCGCCGAGAATGACGGTCCCCGAGCGGTCGGCCTTGGCGACCTCCTTGATGAGCACCACCAGCCCGACCAGGGTGACCAGGGCCTGCACGGACGAGACGAAGTCCCAGCGGGTCCCGGGGTGCGGCTCGTCCTGCGGTGCGACGGCGAGGCCGACGATGACGGCCAGCACGACCACCGGCACGTTGATCAGGAAGATCGAGCCCCACGCGAAGTGCGCCAGCAGGAGCCCGCCGACGATCGGCCCGAGGGCGCCGCCCACCACCGACAGGCTGCCCCAGACGCTGATCGCGATGTTGCGCTCGCGCTCGTCCGTGAAGGTCACGCGGATCAGCGCGAGCGTGGCCGGCATCATCGCCGCGGCGCCGACGGCGAGCAGCCCGCGTGCCGCGATCAGCACCTCGGGCGTGGGCGCCGTCGCAGCCAGGAAGGACGCGAACCCGAAGATCACCAGCCCGGCGATGAACATGCGCCGGTGGCCGAACCGGTCGCCCAGCGTGCCCGAGCCGAGCAGGAGGCCGGTCATCACCAGGGGATAGGCGTTGATGATCCACAGGCTCTCGCTCCAGCTCGCGTCGAGCTCGCGCGTGAGGGTCGGCAGCGCCGTGAAGAGGATCGAGTTGTCCAGGGTGATCAGCAGCAGGCCGGTGCCGACGGTGACCAGGAGGGTCCAGCGCCGCCCGGTGCCGAGCTGGGACGTGCCCGCACTGCGCGGAGGGCTCATCGTCATGGTTGTAAATGTACCATCTAGAATGTTAAGTTACGCGCCCAGGGTGGGGCTGTGGAGACGTCAGAAGCCCCTCGGCGCGAGCACCGAGAGGCTTCTGAGATTCACCCTCGAAGTGTAGGGCCGGGTGAAGGTTCTACGCGCGCGGCCAGGCGCCCGGCGTCGGCCACTTTGCGGAGCGGCCGTCACCGCTGGAGGTGCCGGTCAGGCGGCGCTTGACCCACGGGCCCACGTGCTGGCGCATCCAGGCGGCGTTGGCGCGCGCTGTCTCCCGGAAGGCCGCGGGCGGGGCGGCGTCGAGCGGCACGTCGTAGGCGTCGTCGTCCGGCTCCAGGCCCAGCGCGACCAGGGCGGCGTTGGCCACCCGCTGGTGCCCCTCGGGCGTGAGGTGGATGCGGTCGGAGGACCAGACGCGCAGGTCGGCCAGCGACCGCATGCCCCACAGGTCCACGACGCGCGCGTCGTACCGCCGGGCGATGGACCAGACGTTCGCGTTGAAGATGCCGACCCGGCCGTTGGTCCAGCTCAGCGCCGCACCCGCCTTGAACCCGGTGCCCATCAGGACGTCGGCGCCGGAGGCGCGGAGCTGGGCGACGGCGTCCTCCAGCGCGGCCGAGATCGCGTCCACGTCGGCCGTGGCGCGCAGGATGTCGTTGCCGCCCGCGACCAGGGACACGAGATCCGGCTTCGCGTCGAGCGTCGCGCCGAGCTGCTCGGCGACGATCGGGCGCAGCTTGCGGCCGCGGATGGCGAGGTTCGCGTACTCCAGCGGGTCCTCGCCCGCCGCGATGCGGCGTGCGGACAGCGCGGCGGCGAGGTTGTCCGCCCAGCCGCGCTGCACGTCCGGCGCGTCAGGATAGGGGTCCCACAGGCCCTCCGTGAAGGAGTCGCCCATGGCGACGTACCGCGTCCAGCGGACGGGGGCGGTCGCGGTGGGGGAGGTGGAGGGGCCTTCCGGTTCTGGGGTCGTCGCGCTCACGTTCCTCATTGTTGCGCCAACCCGGTGAAGAGTCGTCACAAGTGGGTGTGTCGGGCGGCACAGGGGGGTCGCTGTCAGTGGGTCCCGGTAACCTCCTGAACGTGGAGACCACCGTGAACCCGACACCCCCTGCCGACGCCGCCGCTGCCGCTGGCCGGCCCCCGTTGTCGCAGGTCATCGCGCCGGACTGGGCCGAAGCCCTGGCCGACGTCGAACCCCGTATCCATGCCATGGGCGACTTCCTGCGCAACGAGGTCGCCGAGGGGCGTACCTACGTCCCGGCGGGGGAGAACGTGCTCGCCGCGTTCAAGCGTCCGCTGGCCGACGTGCGCGTGCTGATCGTGGGCCAGGACCCGTACCCGACGCCGGGGCACGCCATGGGCCTGTCGTTCTCGGTGCAGCCGGACGTGCGCCCGGTGCCGCGGTCGCTCGTCAACATCTACAAGGAGCTGCAGGACGACCTCGGCCTGCCCATCCCGGGCAACGGCGACCTGCGGCCCTGGGCCGACCAGGGCGTCATGCTGCTGAACAGGACGCTCACCTGCCGCCCCGGCTCGTCGGACTCGCACGCGGGCAAGGGCTGGGAGGAGGTCACGGAGGCCGCCATCCGCGCGCTCGTGGCTCGCGGCGGCCCGCTCGTCGCGATCCTGTGGGGCGCCAAGGCGCGCAACCTCAAGGCGTGGCTCGGGGACGTCCCCGTGGTCGAGAGCGCGCACCCGTCGCCCCTGTCGGCGCGCAGCGGCTTCTTCGGGTCCAAGCCCTTCTCGCGGGCCAACGCGCTTCTCGAGCAGCAGGGTGCGCAGCCGGTCGACTGGCGCCTGCCGTAAGGACACGGCCCAGCCTTGGCGCCGGCGGACGGCCGGCGTGGACGACGTGAGTAAGGACTCAGGTGGACGACAGGAACATGCTCCCGGGCTACGGAGAGCAGATCGGCGAGACGCTGGTCGCGCACGTGGAGGCTCCCGCTCCCGAGGCCGCAGGCGCCGACCAGGGCCTTTCGGACCGGGACCGCGAGATCCTCGCGTTCGAGCGCCAGTGGTGGAAGTACGCCGGCGCCAAGGAGGAGGCGGCGCGTGAGCTGTTCGGGCTCACGGCCACGCGCTACTACCAGGTTCTCAATACGCTGATCGACTCCCCGGCGGCGCTGGAGCACGACCCGATGCTGGTCAAGCGCCTGCGCAGGCTCCGCTCCACCCGGCAGCGAGCACGCCCAGCACGGCGGTTGGCGGATGAGAACCACTGAGAAGGCACCGTTCTGTCACAACAACCCGCTACTCTCTCTGCCGTGACGAAGAGTGGCTACCCCTACCCGCCCGACGAGTTCGACGTCGCTGTCCCCGGGGGCGCACCAGTGGGTGTGCACCGTGCACCGCGCAGCGGCTGGAGCTCGGCCTGGCCGTTCCTGCTGGTCGCCGTAGTCTGCGCCGCCGTGGCGTGGGGTGGCATCACGCTGCTGTCCGGGGACGGGGGTGGCGCCGAGGCATCGGGCGACCCGTCGGCCTCGGCCTCCGCGCCGGCCTCCCCGTCGGCCTCCGCGTCGGGTGAATCCTCGGGTGAACCTTCGGGCGAGCCCAGTGGGGAGCCGTCCGGTGAGTCTTCCGAGGAGGCACCGTCCTCGGTCACCGGCAACCCGGCCAACGCGGACCTGACCGCCGGGGTGCAGGTGCTCAACTCGGGCGGTCCCACCGGTGCCGCCGGGACCGCCGCCGAGACGATCACCGGGGCCGGCTTCACGGGCACCGTCGACGCCGCCGACGACACCGCAGGCCTCGGCCAGGGCTACACGGAGACGACCGTGCTGTACGGCGCTGAGCGCGCGGACACCGCCGCGGCCGTCGCGCAGGCGATCGGTGCGAAGTCCGCCATCGAGTCGGCAGAGGTCACGTCGTCGCCGTACGCGGTCATCGTCATCATCAAGTAACGCGTCGGTTGATGTTGCCAACCGGTACCACCAGCCTGATATTCGCTTCCCTGGCTATCTCCGTAGCCCTCTGACCTGCACGTTCGCCATGCGCTTAATGCCACATACCGGGCATAGAGGGTTCCCTGGTGTGAGACGGACCACTAGGCTCGAACCACCACGGGTCGACCGCATGGCCCGTGCAGAGGTACAAGGAGAACTACGCATGGCCCAGGGCACCGTCAAGTGGTTCAACGCCGAGAAGGGGTATGGCTTCATCACCCCGACTGCCGGCGGCCAGGACCTTTTTGTTCACTACAGTGCGATCCAGAGCGACGGCTACCGGTCCCTCGACGAGGGGCAGGAAGTCGAGTACGAGGTGGGGCAGGGACAGAAGGGTCCGCAGGCAGAGCAGGTTCGTCCGCTCTGATTCGATGGGACGACGGGTGGGACAGGCCCACCCGTCGCCCGCCACCCCCCTCGATGGATGCTGGGACCCAGACCCCGGCGTCCGCACTGGACGGTCGACGACGACCGGTACCGCACGATGTCGGACGACGATGCCCGACGCCATCGAGCAGCCGCCCGTACCGCGGCTGCTCGCTCTGGTTCCCGCCCGGCACCCCCAGCCCAGCGAGCACCATGATTCGATGGGTCGGTGACGCTCCTCGACGCCGTAGTGGTGGGCTCCGGCCCGAACGGGCTGGCAGCCGCAGTGACGCTCGCGCGCGCCGGGCTCGGGGTCCGGGTCCTGGAGGCCCAGCCCACGGTCGGCGGAGGCGCGCGCACGCTCCCCGTCCCCGAGCTCGCCGACGACCTCGTCTTCGACCTCTGCTCCGCCGTGCACCCCATGGCGTGGGCCTCGCCGTTCTTCCGTGCCTTCGACCTGGGCGCGCACGGTGTGGAGCTCGTCGCGCCCGAGATCGCCTACGCCCAGCCGCTCGGCGGCGGGCGCGCGGGCCTCGCCTTCCGTGACCTCGACCGGACGGCGGACGGCCTGGGGCCGGACGGCGACGCATGGCGCGACCTGATCGCACCCCTCGCCGCCAGCTGGCGCGAGGTCACCGCGCTCGCGCTCGGGGACAAGCGGACCGTGCGCGGCATGCTGGA
>NZ_KI911670.1:39764-44911 GCF_000515355.1 Promicromonospora kroppenstedtii DSM 19349
GAACGCGGCGGCGGCGGGTCCTTGCCACGTCGCCTGGAGGGCGTCGAGGTTGCGCATGAGCGCCCCCACCTCCGTGCGCACCGTCGCCACGGAGCCCGCCACCGCCGCGCTCGCCTGCTCCACCTGGTCGCTGTCCACCTCGAACCGCATGGCCCTCACCTCCCCCGCGCGCCGGGCCGTCCGGCGTGCTCACCTGACGTTAGGCACCCGGCCGACGCCGGTGGGGCGGCGCCGGGCAGGGCTGTGCACAGGGGTGTGGAAAGCGGGGGTGTGGTCGCGCTCGAACCACTGCGGGGCCGTGCGGAGGGTCTGGCCGGCGCTCAGGCCATGTCGAGCTTCGCCTGCTCCTTGCGCAGCCGGTGCAGCTCCATGTCCAGGTTCTGCCGCGCGGGCTCCTCCCACGCGGCGCCCATGGGGCTCAGGAAGAGCGACTTGCGGGCGAGCAGCCGCTCGATCACGCGGATCCGGGCGCGGAGGTAGTCCTCGGCGGGAATGTGCGCGTACTCGGCGCGCACCGCGGACTTGTAGTCCTTGTAGCGCTGCGGCTCGGCGGCGAGCATCGCGAGGTCGGCGTCGTTGAGCACCGCGGCGTCGAAGTCCGCGGGGTCGGGCGCGTGCCGGACGATGGCGTTGACCAGGGCCGCGACCCGGTCCGCCGCTCGCTCGGGCACGCCGAGCCGGGTCAGCTCGTCGTGCGCCAGCATCGCGGAGGCCGTGGTCTGCTCGCCGCCCTGCGAGGCGTCGGCGACCTTGCGTTCCGCGTTGAACACCGCACCGTGGTACCAGGCGGCGAGGCGCACCAGGTCCGGCTCGTGCGTCTCCTCGGCCAGCTCGTCCACGCGGTGCAGCACGGAGGCCAGATGGCGCAGGTTGTGGAAGTGTCGGTTCTCGTCGGCCCACCGGTTCAGCAGCGACTGGCCGATCTCCTCGATCGAGTCGGTGTCCGCCGTGGCCCCCGCGCCCACCGCGCTCCGGACGAAGGACTTGAGGAACCACTGCGGCGCGTCAGACGTCAGCACGCCCATGTGAACTCTGCCTTACGGTCGATGTCGGTCACTCCACGACCAGCCTATTACCGAAACGGTCAGCGGCGGCTACCGCTGTCACGGGATCGTGGTCACGGTTCGGCACCGAGGTGTCAGACAGGTCACCCGGGGGCGGGTACGCCTGACACGTCAGAGAGGGAGGGTGAGGCGGACCGTCAGGCCACCGCCCGGGGTCTGCGCCACCTCGACGTGCCCGCCGTGCGTGCCCACGATCGCCGCGACGATCGCCATCCCGAGCCCGGAGCCGCCCGACTCGCGGGTGCGCGACGAGTCCGCGCGGTAGAACCGCTCGAAGATCCGCCGGCCCTGCTCCTCCGTGAGGCCCTGGCCGTGGTCGCGCACCTCGAGCACGGCCACGCCGTCCGACGCCGACTTGCCCCCGTCCGGGGCGTGCTCGCCGTTCTCGCCGTTCTCGCCGGTCTTCGCGCTGCCGTTCGCACCCGCCGTCCCGGGCCGCACGCCCAACGCGATCTCGGCGGGCGTACCCGCGGGCGTGTGCCGCGCGACGTTGCCGATGAGGTTGGTGAGCACCTGGCGCAGACGGTCCGTGTCGCCCTCGACGATCAGCTTCTCGGGCACGCTGCCGCCCTTCAGGAGCGGCACCACGGTGACCTCGCGCGTCGGGTCGAGCGCGTGCAGGTCCTGGGCCGAGTCGCGGGCGAGGGCGGCCAGGTCGACGTCCTCCCGGGCCACGGGGCGGCCCTCGTCCAGCCGGGCCAGCACCAGCAGGTCGTTGACCAGCGTGCCCATGCGGCGGGCGGCGTCCTCGATGCGGACCATCGTGTCGTCGACCTTGTCCGTGGTGTCCAGGGCGCCCATCCGGTACAGCTCGCCGTACCCGCGGATCGTCGCGACGGGCGTGCGCAGCTCGTGCGACGCGTCCGAGACGAACTGCCGCATCCGCACCTCGGAGGCCTCCTGCGCCGCGAAGGCCCGTTCGATCTGCGTCAGCATGGCGTTCAGCGAGGTGGAGAGCGAGCCCATCTCCGTGCCCGCGGGGGCCTCGGGGACGCGCTGGGTGAGGTCGCCCGCGGCGATCTGCGCGGCCGTGTGCTCCACCGACCGCAGCGACCGGAGCGACCGCTCGACCAGCACCCAGGCGGTCAGCCCGCCGAGCAGCACGATGCCGAGGCCGGACATGATCAGGGTGCGGGACAGGATCGAGACGGTCTTGTCCATGCCCACCAGCGGCAGCGCGACATAGACCACCGCTCGCTCACCAGACGGCTCCAGCGTCCCGACCAGGGTGATGACCCGCCAGCTCTCGCTCCCCTCGGCATCGGTCGCCGCGGGCGCCGTGAACGGCTGGCTGCCGCCCTTGGCCGCCTCGTCGTAGGCGATGTCGGGCAGCGCGGGCTTGCCGTACCGCGCCACGGCGAGGTTGCCGAGCGTGCGGACCGTGCCGTTCACGCCCACGGCCTGGACGTAGTAGTCACTGGGCAGCCCCTGCTGGGATGCCTGCAGCACCTCGCTGGGGTTCAGGGCGGTGATGTGCAGCTCGTCGTCCACCTGCCCCACGAGGAAGGTCGAGACCACGGCCGTCGCCGCGATCGCCGCGATGCCCAGCCCCGCCGCCAGCAGCAGGGAGATGATCGCGACGAGCCGTGCGCGCAGGGGGATGCCGGCGAGGCGCTCCTTAAGCACGGACGGGCTGCGGGGCGCGCAGCAGGTACCCGACGCCCCGCTTGGTGTGGATCAGCGGGGGCAGGGTCTCTCCCCCGACCTCGAGCGTGTCGATCTTGCGCCGCAGGTACGAGATGTAGGACTCGACGATGTTCGCGTCGCCGCCCCAGTCGTACTGCCACACGTGGTCCAGGATCTGCGCCTTGGACAGGACCCGGCCGGAGTTGAGCATGAGGTACCGCAGCAGCTTGAACTCGGTGGGGGACAGGTCCACCTCGACCCCGGCCCGGCGTACCTCGTGCGAGTCCTCGTCCATCTCGAGGTCGCCGACGTGCAGCACGGCCTCCTCCTCGGGGGCGGGCACGCCCGTGCGGCGCAGCACCGCGCGGATCCGGGCCACGACCTCCTCCAGGCTGAACGGCTTGGTCACGTAGTCGTCGCCGCCCACGGTCAGGCCCTGCACCTTGTCCTGCGTGTCGTCCTTGGCGGTCAGGAAGACCACGGGGGTGTGCCGGCCGGTCGCCCGCATGCGTCGCGTGACCGTGAAACCGTCCATGTCCGGGAGCATCACGTCGAGCACCACGAGGTCCGGCTCGACGTCGCGGACCAGCTGGAGCGCCCCGTTGCCGTCCGCGGCGGCATGGACCTCGAAGCCCGCGAAGCGGAGGGAGGTGGACAGGAGCTCGCGGATGTTCGGTTCGTCGTCCACGACGACCAGACGCGCCTCGGGAGTAGCCATGTTTCCAGTGTGCGACCGCTTCCTGAAGACTGCCTGAGTTTCGCCCGGGAAATCGCCCGGACCGCGGCTCCGGCACCTGCCGACCGTTTCGCCAGGGTTCGGCTCCGCGATTGCCGCGACACGGCCTAGGCTGTGTCGCATGTCAGCACCGTCACCGCAGGAGCCCGGGCAGACGCCCCGGCGCACGTATCTCATCGTCGACGGTGAGAACATCGACGCCACGCTCGGCATGAACGTGCTGAACCGCCGGCCGGCACCCGAGGAGCGCCCGCGCTGGGACCGCATCTCCGCGTTCGCCGAGAAGGTCTGGTCGCAGGAGGTCGTGCCGCTGTTCTTCCTGAACGCGACGTCCGGCCAGATGCCGATGCCGTTCGTCCAGGCGCTGCTCGCCATGGGCTACAAGCCGATCCCCCTGGCCGCGCAGGGCTCGGAGAAGGTCGTCGACGTCGGTATCCAGCGCACTCTCGACGCGCTGCTGGACCGGCCGGGCGACGTGCTGCTCGCGAGCCACGACGGCGACTTCCTGCCGCAGATCGAGGCACTGCTGGCCGACGACGACCGCCGCGTCGGCCTCCTGGGCTTCCGCGAGTTCGTCAACGCCCGGTTCACGGACCTGGAGCAGCGCGGCCTGGTCATGTACGACCTCGAGGGCGACGCCGACGCCTTCACGACCATGCTGCCGCGCGTCCGGATCATCCCGATCGAGGAGTTCGACCCGCTGCGTTACCTGTAGCCTGCGGGCCCCGCGCTACTCGCCCAGGGCGAGCGTGCCCTCGTACGGGGTGCGGTCGCCCTGGGGCAGCGTCGGGCGGGCGTTGTGCCCGTGCGACGCCTCGTCGAGCACTGCGATCTGGTCGGCGGACAGCTCGACGGGCATCGTGTAGACGACCCACTGGACGCCCTCGGTGCACGGGGGTGTCGTCAGGCTGCCCTCGTACGCCTCGTAGGTCGGGTCCTCCGGGAGCATCGCCGCGACGTCGAGCGGCAGGTCGGCGGTGCCCGGCGTCGCCGCGCCCTCGACGAACGGCTGCCACGCCGCGTTCTCGGCGCCCTCCTCGGCGAGGACGCCGATCACGAGCGTCTGCCCATCGGGGGTGGTGTGGACCAGGTGGAACTCGGCGTCCATCGCCTCGCCCGCGACCGTGTGCTCCGAAGGTACGTGGAAGTGCGTCTGGGCGAGCGTGAACTGGGTGCCGTCCCACTCGACGGTCGATGCCCCGCTCTCGGGCACGAGCTGGACGGTGTGGCCCGTGTCGACCGACTCACCGACGGTCGGGGACGACGTGATCGTCGGGTGCTCCGTCGCCTTCTGGTCGGCGTGGGCGGGCAGGTCGATGGGCGACTGGGTGCTGCCGGTCGAGCATGTCTCGAAGTCGGCGGACAGGTGCCCCCACTCCGCCGGGCCCTCCGCGCCGCTGTACGACCAGTGCACCTCACCAGCCGCGACGGTCGGCGGTGCCGAGGCCGCGTCGTCCGCGGCCGGGCTCGTGCCGCACGAGGTGAGCAGCGGGGTGAGGACCAGGACGGCGGGCAGCGCGAACTTCTTCAACGTGTACTCCGGAGGGGTGATCCGTGCGAACGGCAGATGCCGGGTTGTCGGCAACGTAAAACTACCGAAAACCCGACCTTTCGCCCACCCTGCTCTCGCGCGTCGTCAGCGAGCCGACGCCGGCCACCACGCCCGGACCGTGCCCAGCTTGCGGTGCTCGGTCGGGCGGCCGCCGCCGAAGCCGCCCCCG
>NZ_KI911670.1:45011-45092 GCF_000515355.1 Promicromonospora kroppenstedtii DSM 19349
GGCGCGCAGCGCACCCTTGTCGTCACGCGAGCCCACGAGCCACGGCGCACGCCGCGCCGTCAGCCACGCCTCGGCCAGGCG
>NZ_KI911670.1:45192-46702 GCF_000515355.1 Promicromonospora kroppenstedtii DSM 19349
AGCGCTGCCGGAGGTCGTCGGCGAAGTGCCGCGTGGTCGCCGCCGGCGCTGCGGGGAGCGAGGAGGCCATCCTGACGATGCTACGCGGGTTTCCTCCGGTGCAGTCCGGCCGGTCCGCCCTGTTCGCCGTCAGCGCTGTTCGCCGTCAGCAGTGCCGGCCGCGTCCGCCGTCGACCCCGGACCGCCGTCAGACCTGCGCGGTGCGGCGGCAGACCTCCTCCCACGGCGTCGGGGTGATGCCGAAGCGGGCCCGGGCAGCGGCATCGGCCAGCACGTAGGGCCGCTCCCACTGGTAGATGATCTCGCGCATCTCTCGCATGAAGGGCACGGCCAGTGCCGCGGCGGCCAGCCCGGCGCCGCGCAGTGTCGAGATGCGCACGGGCGGCTTGCCCACGCTCGCGAGCACGTCGGTCAGGGCCTGTGCCTGCGTGACGGGCGCGTTGCTCGGCACGTGCCAGACGCGGCCGTGGGCGCCCGGGTCCTCGGCGGCGGCGACCAGGGTGCGGGCGGCGTCGGCGACATCGGTGAAGGTGTGGGGCTGGTCGGTGCGGCCTATCATCAGCACCCGCTTGCCGAGCAGGGCGTCCGGCACGACGCGCGAGACGTGGCCGTTCCCGCCCACGCCGCGGCCCATGTAGTCGGAGCCCCGGATCTCGACGGCCCGCACCCGCCCGGCCTCGTGCGCGGCCCGGGCGTCGGCCCACATCCGGGCGCGGAGCCGGCCCTTGTGGTCGGTGGCGGCGTCGGGCAGATCCTCCGAGATCGGCACGTCGACGGGGCCGTACGGGTACAGGGTGCCGGTGATCGCGTAGACCGCGCCCGAGCGCTCCGCGGCGGACAGCAGGGACGCGGCGAGCGGCGGCCACACCCGCTCCCACTGGGTGTAGTCGGCGGGGTTGGCGCAGTTGTAGAGGTAGTCGGAACCCTCGGCCGCACGGGCCAGGGCGTCGGCGTCCGAGGCGTCGAGGGCGAGGTGCTCCACGCCGTCGATCCCGGTGCCGCGGCCCGAGCGGCTCACGACGGTGACCTGTGACCCACGCTCGGCCAGGAGGGCGGCGACGTGGCGGCCGATGGGGCCGGCGCCGACGATGAGGTGACGGTCAGACATGATCGATGCTCCAATCTGAGAGCGGTGCTCTCAACCAGTGGCGCAAGCGTGGCACGAGCGGGTGCGTCCTGGCAAGAGCGGCGCTCTCGTTTGTGTGCGGTGATCTGCCGTGCGAACCTGGGCGGCATGAGTCCGGCCCGCACCGCCCGCGCCCTTGCCCGCGAGACGATCACCCGCGAGATCCTGGACTCCGCCCGCGCGCGGCTGACCACCGATGGCGCCGCGGCGCTCTCCCTGCGCGCCGTCGCGCGGGACGTCGAGATGGTGTCCTCGGCCGTGTACCGGTACTTCCCGAGCCGGGACGCCCTGCTGACGGCCCTGCTCGTCGAGTCGTACGACGAGCTCGGGGCCGCCGCGGAGGCGGCCGACGCCGCCGTCGCCGACCGGGCGGACGCCGGCGCC
>NZ_KI911670.1:46802-48906 GCF_000515355.1 Promicromonospora kroppenstedtii DSM 19349
ACGCGACCGTGGCCGACCTGCAACGGCATGCGGCCCACGCGCGGGACGCGACGTCCGGGGCGAACTGGTCGCTCGCGGGCCGGCTGCCCGGCGTGGGCCCCACGGTGGAGGCCGTCGCGACGATGGCGACCGTGGTCGACCGCCTGGCGCAAGGCCCCCTGCCGCGACTCGCGGAGGTGATGGAGGTGGCCGATCCGGCCATGTTGGCGCCGCGGGACGGGCGGGTGGACCTCGGACCGTTGCGCGAGGTGGCGCCTGACGTGCGGAGTGCCGACGAGGCGGTCGGCTACGCGCTGCGGACCGTGACCGGTATCGGCGACGAACCGCTGCTGCCCCAGGTCTCCGCGGCGGCGCGCGACCTGCGCGACCGGCTCGCCGACCTGCGGATGTCCACGGCCACGGCGTCCCGCGCGGCCCAGCTCATCCCGCCCATGCTGGGCGCGGACGGGCCGCGTGACTACCTGGTGCTGGTGCAGAACAACGCCGAGCCGCGGGCGCTGGGCGGCATCGTGGGCACCGTGCTGGTGCTGCACGCCGACGAGGGCCGGATCGAGCTCACCGACCAGCGGCCCGGTGCGCAGGTGGGCTCGTTCGACCGGCCGGTGGTCGAGCTGACCCGGGACGAGCAGCGGGTCCTGGGTGGGAACGACCTGGGCCGGTGGATGCAGAACGTCACCGCGACCCCCGACTTCCCGCGGGCCGCCGAGGTCGCGCGCGAGATGTGGCGGCGCGAGACCGGGCGGACCGTGGACGGCGTGCTGTCCACCGACCCGGTGGCGCTGGCCGGTCTGCTGGACGGCGTCGACACCGGCCCGGGCGGGGTGCTGCGTGGCGACGAGCTGGTGTCCTACCTGCTCAACGGCGTCTATCGCACGCAGACGCCGCGGGAGCAGGACGAGATCTTCGCGGACGTGGCCGAGCGGGCGTTCACCGCGCTGTCGACCGGCGGGAGCGATCCCGCCGGGATGGTCGGCTCGCTCGCGGCGTCCGCCCGGGACGGGCGCCTGTCGGTGTGGTCCAGCGAGCCGGCCGAGGCGGACCTCCTGGAGGGCACGGTGCTGGACGGTGCCCTGCGCGGCGTGACCGCCGACCGTCCAGTCGTCGGCGTTTTCACCCAGGGAATTCAGATGGCGAAGATCGCGTACTACGTCGACACCGCGGTCGACGTGGTCGAGCGCGGGTCGCGCCCCGACGGCTCGCGCGAGCTGGCGGTCACGGTCACGTACACCTCGCGCGTCGACGCAGGTGAGGTGGCAGATCTGCCCGAGTACGTGGTCGGTGCCGACGAGACGCGACCCGGTGAGGTGCGACTGCGCGCCCTGGTCTATGCGCCCGCCGGCGGGCGGATCGTCGCGGCGTCAGACAAGTCGGGAGATGTCGGTTTATCGCCGCAAAAACATGATGAGCTCTGGCTGTCATTTCATGATTTCTCGCTGAATGCGGGAGAGACATCTTCTATCACCTATGTAATCATCACCGGGAAGCAGCAGGACGGGGGCGTCATTCTGCGAACAACACCGGGTCCGAGACCCGTGGTGACCTCCGTCGAAATTGATGCTCCCGGCGAGTGAACAAACGAAGGACCGCGTGCCCCGCTGGATATGCCGGGCCGCGAAGCCCGGTGCCGAGACACCGATCACTACGCCCCGCAACAACGTCACGACCTCAAGGACTGAGCAATGCTTCGACGTCTCATCAGCGCCATGGCCATCACGGCAGCGGCCGTCCTGGCCCCGGCGACGGCCGCTGCCGCGGACGAGTACGGCCCCGGCGAGTTTCCGTGCGAGATCACCTTCGAGAGCACGACGGTGACGGTGGGCGAACCCTTCGGGTTCACCATCACCTGCCCGGACCTGGCCGGGGCCACCATCACCGTCCAGATCGCCTTCGCGGGCGAGGCCGCGGCGGCCGACCAGACGGTGGAGGTGGCCGGCGCCGACGCGGAGAGCCTCACCCTCGACGAGGACGGCACGGTGTCCAGCACCGCCACCGTCAGCGCACCCGGTGACTACACCGTGCAGGTCTTCGACGAGGACGGCAACCCCCTGTCCGACGTCTACACGATCACCGCCGTCACGGCGGGTGGCGGGGCCGGCGGCGGGGG
>NZ_KI911670.1:49006-49915 GCF_000515355.1 Promicromonospora kroppenstedtii DSM 19349
GCAAGCGCGTGGAGCCGGGGTACGGCGTGCCGCGCCGCCGGGTGCGGCTCGTCCGTGCCCGGCGGAGGCTCTCGGAGCTCAGCTTCGAGCTGTTCGAGCGGGCCCGGGCCGCCGGCGACCTCGACCTCTACCTCGGGCCGATGCGCCCGCTGGTCCGCGAGCACGACAGGTTGTCGCGGCCGCTCACGAAGCGGGTCCGCGGCCGACTGAGAGGTGAGGCATGGCGACTGGTCCGGCGCGCCCGGCGCGCGTTCGCTCGCTGAGCACGGCAACCCCGAGAAAGCACACGTCGAGGAGAGGTGGCACGATGCCGACCGACCGGACCCGGGTCTTCGCCATGATGACCGGCGACTACCCCAACATCGGCGACGCCCTGATCCGGGAGCGGGTCTTCGCCTGGGTGCGCAAGGCGACGGGCGCCGCGGACACGTACGTGGGCAGCGCCCCGTGGGCGTGGCTCGAACGGCTCTGCGTCCGCGCCTCCGACCGGGTCTACACGACCCGCCAGCTCGGATCCTTCTTCGGGGCGCTGGTCCGGTCGCGTCGTCCGGCCCTGGTGGTCGAGCCCGGCGAGCTCGACCTGAGCGCCCGCATGTTCGCGCGGCAGGTCGCCTACCTGCTGTTCGCCGCGACGGCGCGGGTCAAGGGCGGCACGGTCGTGCTGCCACCACGCGCGGTCGCGCACGACGCGTTCGGGCCGTCCGTCTGGGTGCACCGTGCGACGTGCCGCCTGGCCCAGCACGTCTGGTGGCGCAACGCGCAGAGCCTCGCGGCCGTGGGCCGGGGCGCGCTCGCCCCCGACGTCGCGTTCAGCGAGCCCGCGTACTGGATCGAGGGCACGGCCCGCCGCAAGCTCGTCGTCAGCATGCGCGGCCCGCGTCCGTGGCCCGGCGACCGCTGGGTGCGGGC
>NZ_KI911671.1:0-1621 GCF_000515355.1 Promicromonospora kroppenstedtii DSM 19349
CTGGTGCTGGTGCTGCGGCGCCGGCCGACGCGCCGGTCCCGCCGTCGGACGCCCCTGCTGCTCCGGCTGCTCCGGTCGAGGACTCCCCGGCGCAGCCGCCGGTCCCGCCGTCGGACAACCCGTCCGACCCGCCTGCCGAGCCGAAGGATCGCCCGGAACCCCGCCAGGGCAACCCGTACGCGCCGCCGTCGGACGACCAGAAGTAGGGGCGGCCGCCGCCCCGTACCGCGCCCCACAGGGCAGGCTCAGCGCAGCGACGCCATCCAGGCCTCGACGTCCTCGGGGCGGCGGGGCAGCGCCGCCGAGAGGTTCTCGTAACCGTCCTCGGTGACCAGCACGTCGTCCTCGATGCGCACGCCGATGCCGCGGAACTCCTCCGGCACGGCCAGGTCGTCGGCCTTGAAGTAGAGGCCCGGCTCGATGGTGAACACCATGCCCGGCTCCAGCACGCCGTCGAGGTAGAGCTCGCGGCGCGCCTGGGCGCAGTCGTGCACGTCGAGGCCCAGGTGGTGCGACGTGCCGTGCACCATCCAGCGGCGGTGCTGCTGGCCGTCCTCGTCGAGCGCGTCGGCGGCGGTGACGCCGTCGGGCAGGAAGCCCCACTCCTCGAGGCGGGCCGCGATAACCTCCATGGCCGCCGCGTGGATGTCGCGGAACCTGGTGCCCGGCTTCGCGACGGCGAACGCGGCGTCGGCGGCGTCCAGCACCGCCTGGTAGATCTTGCGCTGGACGTCGGTGTACTCGCCGTCCACGGGCAGCGACCGCGTGACGTCGGCGGTGTAGAGCGAGTCGACCTCGACGCCGCCGTCGAGCAGCAGCACCTCGCCGGACCGGACCTCGCCGTCGTTGCGGATCCAGTGCAGGGTCGTGGCGTGCTCGCCCGAGGCCGCGATGGTCTCGTAGCCCACGGCGTTGCCCTCGAGGCGGGCGTGCCCGTCGAAGGTGGTCTCGACGACGCGCTCGCCGCGGCGGTGCGCCTTCGCGGCGGGCAGCGCGCGGACCACGGCCTCGAAGCCCTCGATGGTGCGGGCCACGGCCTCGCGCATCTGCGCGATCTCGTACTCGTCCTTGACCAGGCGCAGCTCCGAGGTGGCCTCCACGAGTGCGTCGTCCGAGACGATCTGCTCGTCCTCGGTCTCGCCGGCCTCCAGGCGGAGCTCCTCGACGAGGGCCTCGATCGCGTCGTCCGCGCCGGACACGACGAGCAGGCGCACGCCGCCGTCGCCGACGTCCTTGGCCAGGGCGTCGCCCAGCTCGTCGATGTGCCGGGCCTCGATGCCCGTCAGGGCCTCGACGTCCGCGAGCGACGGGCGGGCGCCGACCCAGAACTCGCCGTAGCGGGCGTCGGCGTAGAACTCCTCGTTGTCCCGCGGGGCCAGCGGCCGCACGTACAGCACGGCATGGTGGTTCGAGCCGGCGTCGCCGGCGCCGTCCTCGACCGGGTGCAGTACCAGCACAGCGTCAGGCTCGCGGTCGGTGCCCAGGCCCGTGAGGTGGGCGAACGCCGAGTGCGGCCGGAACCGGTAGTCGGTGTCGTTCGAGCGCGGCTTGAGCGAGCCCGCGGGGACCACGAGGCGCGCGCCGGCGAACCGGTCGGACAGCGCGGAGCGGCGGGCGACGG
>NZ_KI911671.1:1721-2295 GCF_000515355.1 Promicromonospora kroppenstedtii DSM 19349
GCTCGGGCAGCCCACCCCCACCCTGGTCTCCGGCCCGGAGCAGGACCTGGTGCTGGCCGAGCTGCTGGCCGGGCACGTGGCAGGCGAGGGGCGGCCGCTCCGTCTGCCGCCCGGCCTGCCCGAGGAGTCGCTGGGCCTCCGGGGTCTGCGCCAGGAGCTCCGCGACCTGCTGATGCGCGCGGCCGAGCGCGGACTCGGGCCGGTCGAGCTCGACGAGATGGGGCGGGCGAACGACCGCCCCGAGTGGGTCATGGCCGCCCAGCTGTACGAGGAGTACCTCGACACCATGACGCTGCGGCTCGCCACGCCCGATGCCGGGCCGCGCTACGACCCCGCCGTCGTGATCGACGAGGCCGCCGAGTCACTGCGCTCCTGGGAGGCCGAGGTGCCGGGCACCCCGCGCCCCACCTGGGACCTGGTCGTGGTGGACGACTACCAGGAGGCCACCGCCGCGACGGTCCGCCTCCTGCGCGTGCTGCACGACGACGGGGCGCGGCTCGTGCTGCTGTCCGACCCGGACTCGGCCGTCCAGACGTTCCGCGGCGCCGCGCCGGGCCTGACGGGCCGGGCCGCC
>NZ_KI911672.1:0-172 GCF_000515355.1 Promicromonospora kroppenstedtii DSM 19349
CGACCGCTCCGATCGTGCCGGCGGTGCCGAAGGCCCGGAAGCCGGCGCGCAGCTCCTCGATCAGGGCGTCCATGGCGGCATGCGCCTCGGGGGTGTCGGGGTGGCGGGTGGAGACGTTCAGCCCGTCGTGGGTGCGCAGGAACCAGAGGTAGAGCTCGTCGGTGCCGTACGC
>NZ_KI911672.1:272-3032 GCF_000515355.1 Promicromonospora kroppenstedtii DSM 19349
GCCGCCGCACGCAGCGCCGCCATGTGCTCGACGCCGTTGAGCAGGGCGATCACCTCGGCCGGTTCGGCGTCGCGCAGCAGGTCGGCGGCCGCGGCCACGCCGTCCGCCTTGACCGCGACCAGCACCTTGGCGCCGCGCGGCACCGTGGTGGACGCCGCCAGGGGTGCGTGCCACGAGCCGAACATGTCGGAGACGACGTCGAGGCCGTGCTCCGCGATGTGCGCGGCGGTGGCCTCCCGCGCGACGACGGTGACGTCGTGCCCCGCGCGCTGCAGGAGCGCGGCCATCAGCCCGCCGATCGCGCCCGGCCCGATGACCGCGACCGGCACGTCGCTCACGCGGCCATCCGCACCGGAGGGTGCCCCTTGGACTCGGGGAGCACCGTCGGGTCGGCCGCTCTGCGGCGGCGGATCGTCACCAGCACACCGGCCGACGCCGACGCGAACGCCAGCACGCCGAACCCGGTGGACCAGGCGTCGAGCTCGACCGAGAGCGTGAAGGCGACGATCGCGCCGACCGGCGCCAGCATGCCCACCAGCACGGACACCCGCGTCAGGCGCAGGGCCCGCGCGGTCCGCGCTACCCCCCAGCCGACGACGGCCCAGGTGAGGACGGTCAGCGCGGCGCCACCGACGGAGGCGAAGATCTCACCGGCGTTGTGCGCGCCGGAGGGCGGCCCGAACCAGAAGAGCTCCGTGGTCGCCACAAGCACCAGGAACCCCACGATCGCGGCCGTACCGGTCACGAGAGAGCGTGTCAACACTCGGCCTCCGCACTGAGGGACTGCGCCGGACTTTCCTGGCGCGCCCCTTTATACCAACTTGTTACCGCGCGGTGTCAGCGCGTCACCGTCAATTCACCCACAGCTAACCACCGGAATGCAAAAGGTGCTGGTCGCGGCGAGTCACAGCGCCTGGACGATCAGCTCCACCTGTTCCTTCGCGTCCCCGAAGAGCATGGCGGTGTTCTCGCGGAAGAACAACGGGTTCTGCACGCCCGCGTAACCCGTGGCCATGGACCGCTTGAAGACGACCACCTCGCGGGCCCGCCACACCTCCAGCACGGGCATGCCCGCGATGGGCGAGGCCGGGTCGTCCTGCGCGGCCGGGTTCACGGTGTCGTTGGCCCCGATCACCAGCACGACGTCGGTGCCGGGGAAGTCGTCGTTGATCTCGTCCATGCCGAGCACCTGGTCGTAGGGCACCTTCGCCTCGGCGAGCAGCACGTTCATGTGCCCGGGCAGCCGGCCGGCCACGGGGTGGATGCCGAACCGCACGGTGGTGCCGCGCGCCGTGAGCCGGGACACGAGGTCGGCCACCGGGTACTGGGCCTTCGCCACGGCCATGCCGTAGCCCGGCACCACGATCACCGACCGGGCGGCGGTGAGCCGGTCGGCGACCTCGAGCGCCGTCGTCTCCCGGTAGGTGCCCGGCTCGGCCGGGCCGCCCGCGGCAGCAGCCGGGGTCTCGGCGCCGAACCCGCCCAGGATCACGCTGACGAACGAGCGGTTCATCGCCTTGCACATCAGGTAGCTGAGGATCGCACCCGAGGAGCCGACCAGCGCGCCGGTGATGATGAGCAGGTCGTTGCCCAGCATGAACCCGGCAGCCGCGGCCGCCCACCCCGAGTAGGAGTTCAGCATGGAGACGACGACGGGCATGTCGCCGCCGCCGATCGCCGCCACCAGGTGCCAGCCCAGGGCCAGCGCGACCACGGTCATCAGCAGCAGCGGCACCAGGCCGGCCGCGCCGTCCGCCAGGAACCACCAGAGCAGGCCCGCGCAGGCGACGAGCGCGGCGAGGTTGAGCCAGTTGCGGCCCGGCAGCAGCAGCGGCGACGAGCGCAGCCGGGCCGACAGCTTGCCGAACGCGACAACCGAGCCGGTGAAGGTGACGGCGCCGATGAGCACGCCGAGGAACACCTCGACCAGGTGGACGGTCTCGCCGGCGTCCGCCCCGCTCGTGGCGGGCTCGGAGAGGTAGGAGCCGAAGCCCACGAGCACGGCGGCCGCGCCGACGAACGAGTGCAGCAGCGCGATGAGCTCGGGCATCTGCGTCATCTCGACGGTGCGCGCCCGCCACGTGCCGACGGTGGCCCCCACCAGCAGCACGAGCAGGATCAGCCCGGCCGTGACGCCCACGGGCCGCTCGGAGCGGTCCAGGGCCAGCGCGATCGTCGCCACCAGCGCGAGCCCCATGCCGGTCATGCCGAGCAGCACGCCGCGCCGCGCGGTCTCCTGCCGCGACAGCCCGGCCAGCGACAGCACGAACAGCACCGCCGCGACCAGGTACACCGCCTGGACGATCGACTCGACGCTCATCGCTCGCCCCCACCCCTCGTGTCAGACCCACGCTTCCCTCGGGTGACCTGTACGTCTGGCACGTCGGCGGGGCCGCGATGGAACATGCCGAGCATGCGGTGGGTCACCAGGAACCCGCCGAAGATGTTGATGCTCGCCACCGCGGAGGCCAGCACGGCGAGCGTGGTCACCACCGGGTCCGCCGAGCCGATCTGCAGCACGCCGCCCACCAGGATGATCCCGGAGATCGCGTTGGTCTGGGACATGAGCGGGGTGTGCAGGGCGTGGCTGACGTGCGAGATCACGTAGAACCCGACGACGACGGCCAGAGCCAGCACCGTGAAGTGCGCTGCCTGGTCGGGCGGCGCGGCGGCCACGGCGAGCGCGGCCAGGACGGCGCCGAGGGCGAGGAGCACGGTCCGGGCGAACGGTGCCCGTGCCGCGCTCCCCGCAGGCCGAGC
>NZ_KI911672.1:3132-3221 GCF_000515355.1 Promicromonospora kroppenstedtii DSM 19349
CCGGCAGGGCGGGGTGCTGATCGTGACGTCGGCGAGCTCGGGCCCGGGCGGCGGCGCGGGTGTGCGGCCGAGCACGGCCGTGAGCAGGA
>NZ_KI911672.1:3321-5365 GCF_000515355.1 Promicromonospora kroppenstedtii DSM 19349
CGTGCTGCGGGCCGGCGGGCGTGTACCGCGGACGCCGGGCCCGCACGTGCTCCCGCGCGCGGTGCGCGGTCTGCCGCACGGTGGCGGGCTCGCGGTCGAGCACGTCGGCGATCTCCTGGTACGACAGGTCGAACACCTCGCGCAGCACGAACACGGCCCGCTCCACGGGCGACAGCGTCTCCAGCACCACGAGCAGTGCGAGTGAGACCTCCTCGGCGCGCTCGACGGGCAGGGCGGCGTCGGGCGTCGTGAGGATCGGGTCCGGCAACCACGGGCCGACGTACGTCTCGCGCGCCCGCCGGAGCGTGCGCAGCCGGTTCAGCGCGAGCCGGGTCGTGACGCGCACCAGGTAGGCCCTCGGGTCGTCGACGTCGGAGCGGTCCTTGGCCGACCAGCGCAGCCAGGCCTCCTGCACCACGTCCTCGGCGTCGGCGGCCGCGCCGAGCATCTCGTAGGCGACGGTGAACAGCAGGCGGCGGTTCTCGGTGAACGGACGTGCGAGGTCCGCGCCGGGCTGCGGGGTGGCCGGGTCCGGGGCGGCTGGGTCCGGAGCGGCTGGGTCCAGGGCGGCTGGGTCCGGGGCGGCGGCGTCGGGCACTACGCCTCGCCCACCTGGGCGAGCGGGCCGGAGATCGGCACCTCGCACCGGTCGCTGAACCCCTGTGCGGTCAGGCCCATCGCGGCGTTGATCCGGCTGCGCAGGTTCTCCACCGCCACGATCGCGACGAGCTCGGTGAACGCCTCGGTGCCCAGGGACTCGGTGAGGCGGGCGGCGAGGGTGTCGTCGACGGTCGGCGGGGTCGCCGTCGCGGCCTCCGCGAGGGCGAGCACGTCGCGCTCCAGGTCGCTGAAGCGGTCGCTCGTCCGCCACGCGGGCACGTCGTGCAGCTTGGCGGGGTCCACGTGGTCATGCTGCGCCTCGAAGTAGCCGAAGTCCACGCACCACGAGCAGCCGATCGACACCGAGGTGGCCATGACCGCGAGCGACTTGAGGCCGGGGTCGAGCGCCTTCCAGCCGCCGACGCCGAGCTCGGTGAACGCGTAGGTGCGGGTCACCTTCCCGTGGTGTCCGACGGCGACGAGGGGGTCGAGCACGGCGCCGTACCGCCACCGGGAGAACGCGGCCATGGCGCGGTTGGTCAGAGTCCGCGGCAGTTCGGCGCTGACCCGGCTGCTGACGGCACGCGGCGGGGTGCCGGGGCCCGGGGTGCCGGCGTTCGGCGTGCTGGCGTTCGGCGTGCTGGACATGGTCGGGCTCCGTTCCACGACACGAGTGATCCCATCCAGACACCGCGGACCGGCCGGACGTGACACGGTCGGCCGGTGACGCGGGTCACACCGCCGCCGTCGACCGACCGACGTCGGCCACGCCGTCGTCGACCATCCCCTTCGAAGCCCAAGTTTCTTCGCTTTGCTGCGAGTCAAAGCGAAGAAACTTAGGCCTCGAAGGGGAACCCCGGCTCACGCCGGGACGCAGAGGGTCAGCGACCGGTGACGGGCCTCGATCGTGACCGGCACCGGGCCCGTCGGCTCGCCGTCCGCGTACGTGACCAGGCCCGCGGGCGCCGTCAGGCGCACCGCGGGGGTGCGCAGCGTCGTGACCTCCGGCCGCTCGACGTGTCGGCCGGACTTGATCAGGGAGTCGAACGCGAGGAGCCGGAACCGGCCCATCGCCTGCACCAGCGTGACGTCGAGCAGCCCGTCGGCCGGGTCGGCCCCGGGGCAGATCGGCACGCCGCCGCCGTAGGTACGGGTCAGCCCGATCGCGAGCATGTACCCGTCCTGCTCCAGCGCGGGCGCGTCCGCCGGCTCCAGCCGGTAGGCGAACCTCCGCAGCCGCAGCCACTCGAGGTAGATCGCGGCCAGGTACCGGGCGGGCCCCCTGGGCCAGGTCATGCGGTTGGTGCGCTCGTTGGTCAGCGAGTCCAGGCCCGCGCACAGCACGGTCACGAAGTGCCGCACCGTGCCGTCGTCGGCGGTCACGGTGCCCGTGTCGACGCGGCGGCGGGCGCCGTCGAGCGCGAGGTCGGCGGCGGCCGCGGCG
>NZ_KI911673.1:0-230 GCF_000515355.1 Promicromonospora kroppenstedtii DSM 19349
CCGGCTGCTGCACCGGCTGGGCGCGGGCGGAGCGCTCGACCTCGCCCGCCTCGCGGTGCTGCCCGTGCGCCGGTTCGCGCACGAGACCTTCCTTGGCGAGTGTGCCGGCCTGTTGCTCACGGGGAACGCGATGCACGCGGACATCCCGCCCGATGCCGCCGGCAGCGGAGTGTTCGGCTGGCTGCTGACCATGCTCGGCCAGGACGTCGGCTATCCCGTCCCCGTCGGCG
>NZ_KI911673.1:330-3717 GCF_000515355.1 Promicromonospora kroppenstedtii DSM 19349
GTCGCGCTCGGGCGCAGCAACGCGACCACGACCCCGACCACGCCGACGACGCCGACCAGGACCGCGCCCGCCGGCGGGCGGCGCAGCTCCAGCCAGCCCGCGAGCGCCGACCCCAGGGCCAGCACCACACCCATCGTGGCGAGCAGCACGGCCTTGTCGTTGGTGCCGAACCACTCCACGGCGACATCCTTGAGCCATGGGGGCACGGCGTCGACCACGGCGGCGCCGCCTGCGAACAGCGTGCTGGCACCGGGTGCGACGACCGCGGCGACGAGCTCCGCGACGGCCAGCCCGGCGCCACCGGCGAGCACGCCCGCGAGCATGGCCCAGCCCACGCCGCCCGGAGAGCGCTCGTCCGAAGGCGTCGCGGGGCTCTCAGTTGCGAAGAGAGCGATCCTTGACGTACGCACAACCGAGCCTCCTTTGTGCTGGCGGCAAGCTGCCGCCTGAGCAGGACCTAGAAGGTTCGGAGCGGTAGTCGATCAGGATGGGTAACCAGTCCACCTGTCACCTGGTCGTACCACAGTCCCCCGTTTGAGTTCGAGGGATTCGAGCGCCGATATCCCGGAGGCCGCAACCGAGTGGAGGCGACGCTGATCGCCGCCCAGGTACGACTCTCACGCTGGGCCCCGCACGGCCCGTCTATCGACGCAGCAGGCCGGCGACCGCCGTTTCGTCGTGACGTGAAGCAACCGTCAGCGCCGGTTCATGACGAACCCCGCGTGGTGCAGCGTGCCGTCCAGCAGCTCGCCGAACGCCCAGAAGCCGGAGTCGTCCAGGTAGGTGATCCGGCCGTCACGGACCCAGTACCGTCCCGTGTAGGCGTCCGCGCGTCCGTTGCGGGTCTCCGAGTACCGCCCGTCGCCCGACAGGTGCTGCTCCAGGCCACGGGACGGGTCCACCCACGTACCGACCCAGGCCGCACGGAGGGCTGGGTCGGCCAGGTCCGCGCCGGCGGCGCGAGTGGGTCTGCCGTCGAACGCCTCCAGGTGCCCGGACACATACACGGCGGCCAGGTCCGCCGGGTGGATCACGAGCATGCGGCGGATCTGCGACTCTCCGACGCCGCGACGCACGAGCGCGAACGTGGCGGGGTTGCCGGGGACCAGGTCGTGGGCGTGCCGCTGCTCGACGGGGCGTTGCGCCACGGCACTCTCCACGGTGAGCGGGACCGCGTACGCGCCCCTGGCCTCGATGACCTCGGTCGTGTCGTCGAAGGGCTCGGCCCGCAGGACGCCTCCCGACACGTAGAGATCATCTCTCGCCTGCGTGCTGGGCGTCCTCATGACGATCGCGCCCCTCAGGGCGAACCGTTCGGTCGTTCTCGTTGTCACGGGTGGCTCCGTTCGTTGTGCGGTGCGACGGTCGTCGACGGCACTGCGCTGGACGTGGGCCGAGACGGCGGCGGTGGGCAGGGAGTTCATGGGGGTTCCTTCCGGTCGGTTGGGACTACCCCATGCTCGGCGGGCGCACGCGCGCCGAACCAGGCCGCCGCGCACCCAGGAAGCGCGCGGCGACCCTTCCCACGGCGTCAGGTCGCCGCACAACGCCCACCGACCGGCATGGGCCGAGCAACTCGGGCGCGAGCCGCACGGGTACTTCTGGAAGGGCATCGCGCGCAGGCTGGTCGCCCAGTGGACGAAGTCGCGGTCGGCAAGCTCCGTCAGAGCGCCGAGATGCCGTCCCCCAGCATCTTCGCGCCGATGACCAGCAGCAGCACCGCCATGATCGGCGCGTTGTGCTGGATCATCCAGCCCTTCAGGTCGTCCAGCACCCGGGCGGCCCGGTCGCCCATGGCGAAGTACACGACCACGGGTGCGGCGATGCCGATGCTCGCGATGACGGCGAACACAAGGGCAGCACCGAACGCCGCGCCCGGGTCCCCGGGTACCGCGGCGGCGATGGCGACACCACCGGACACGACCAGAAGCAGGTTCTTCGGGTTGACGACGCCGAGAAGTACGGCGAGCCCGGCGGACCTGGCGGGCGTGAAACCCTCGATGGCAGCCATCCACCCCGGAGCCGGTGGGCTCACGCCGCGGCGCGGACGGCCGCGCCACTGGCGCACGCTCAGGAGCAGCAACAGGACTCCCAGGCCGATCTTCGCCCACGCGCGCCACGCCGCGGGTTCGCCGACAGGTGTCGCGGCGCTCGCGAGCAGCGCGGCCGCAGCGGCGACGGCGAGAACAGCCAGGAACCACGCGGCGACGAAGGCCAGCGCGTTGGCACGGGCTCGCTCGCTGACGAGCATCAAGACCACCGCGACGATCGGCAGAGGGCTGACCAGCACTCCGACGGCGACGGGCAACGACTGACCGATCGCGGCACCCACCCGGACCACCTCCACCGTGACGACTCCGACTTGCGTTGCAGCGGACGCTAGGCACCGCCGCGGCCCGGGCTGTCACCCGAACAGGGTGACCCGCCCTGCTGGCGGGCGGGCTGATGATCGTCACGGCCTGTTGCGGTTGAGCCGGTACATCCGGTTCGTCTCCTCCTCGGTGATGCTCGGCTTCGTGACCGGCGTGGCCGTCAACATGGTGCTCGGCCAGCTTCCGGACCTCCTTGGGACCGACGCCCAGAGCACCCTGCCGGTCGCCAAGGCTTGGTACCGAGGCCGTCACACGTCCGTGAGCCGCCGCCAGGCGAGGACGACCGCGGCCACGGCCAGCGGGCCGACCGCGGCGGCGAGAAACAGGTGCGGCAACCCGACGGCGGACGCCGCCTCGGCACCGCCCATTCCCGCCCACAACGACGGTGCCGCGTACGGGAACCATGTTCCCCCGCCGAGCAGGACCACGATCTGGGTGAGCGCGACCATGCCCACCAGGGCACCGACGGTGCCGAGCTGGCTGCGCGTCACCGTCGCCACCCAGGCGAACGGCAGGGCCAGCCCACCCCCGAGGAGACCGGCGACCAGAGCGGTCCGTGCCCCGGCCCAGGCCCCGGCGAGGGCCGTGCCCTGCACGGCGGTGACGACGGCCGAGGCCGCGAGGGTCAGGCCGACGGTCAGCAGCACGCATCCGGCGATCCAGGCCAGGGCGACCAGGCACTTCGCCAGAGCGATGATGCCCCGGGAGACGGCGAGGCCCGACAGCGCCCCGGCGGTTCCGGTCTCGAGCTCGCGGCCGAACGACCACGCGACACAGAACCCGCCCGCAGCCAGCACGGCGACCGACAGCACCTGGGCGCAGACCGCCAGGTGGGTCGCGGCGAGGTCTCCGGTGGCATAGTCCGCGAGCTTGGCCGCCGCCGGGCCGACCGCCTGCGGGGAGCGCGCGAGCGCGACCATGCCCACCGACCCGAGTGGCACCAGGACCGCGAGGAGGCCGGTCGCCAGGCGCGCGACGACGGAGCGGCGCAGCTTGAGCGTCTCGACGGCGAGGG
>NZ_KI911674.1:0-1271 GCF_000515355.1 Promicromonospora kroppenstedtii DSM 19349
GCCGCGACGCCGTGCGCGAGGATCGTCCGGCAGCCGCCCACGAGCCAGGGCCGCCAGCTCAGCCGCGCGGCCCGGCCGGCCCACCACAGCGAGACGGGCCACAGCAGGGCGGAAGCGATGCCGTAGGCGGCGGCCACCCCCACGACGCCCCAGAGACTTCCCGCGACGACGGCGGCCACGACCAGAGGGCGCGACCAGAGGGCGAACCGGAACTGGGACCGCATGGTCCCCGTGGCCATGAAGACCCAGCCCGACGTGAACGACGCCGCCTGGAACACGCCGCCCACGGCGAGCACGGCGAACAGCGGCGCCAGTTCCAGCCACCGGGCGCCGAGCGCGATCTCGACCACAGGCCCCGCCGTCGCCGCGCCGAGCAGCATCACGGGCGCGAGCAGATTGAGCAGGATCGCCTGGCCGCGCACCACGAACCGGCCGAAGGTGGCCGCGTCGTCCTGCAGGCGGGACAGCACGGGCATCGCCACCCGGGTCACGGGGAACTGGAGCTGCCGCACCGGCAGCATCATCATCCGGAAGGCCCGGTCGTACAGGCCGGCGGACGCCGCGCCGAACCGCGCGCCGACCACGACGGCGTCGGCGTTCATGCTGACGTAGGTGAGGAGCTGCGCACCGAGCTGGTGCACGCCGTAGGAGACGAACGACCGCACCGGCTCCCGCCGTCGGGGCGGCCCGGGAAGCCAGCGGGCGACCAGGACCGACCCGGCACAGACGACGACGGCGGCCACGACCTGCTGCGCCACCAGCGCGCGGTACGAGCCGTCCGCGAGCGCGACCCACACCGCCACCAGCAGCCCGAGGGTGGGCGCGGCGACGTCGATCACCGCGATGGCGGTGAACCGCAGGTCCCGCATGAGCGAGGCCCGGAACTGCGCGGCGAGCCCGCCGAGCAGGAACGTGACCGCCAGCCAGCGGGTGATGTCCGCCAGCACCGGCTCGTCGTAGAGCGCGGCCACCATGGGCGCCGCGACCAGCACGGCGATGGCCGCGAGCGCCCCGCAGCCGAGGTTGATCCAGAACAGGTTGTCGCGCTGGCCCACGGTGACGACGGGTGCCTGCACGGCGGCCCGGGACAGCCCGAAGTCCTGCAGGATCGTCGCGGCGCCCACGATCGCGCCGACCATCGCGACGTAGCCGTAGTCGGCCGGGCCGACGAGCCGCGCGAGGACCACGATCGACGCGACCTGGACCAGGGCACGGACCCCCTGGCCCGCCAGGGTGACGGCGCCGCCCCGGGCGGCGCTGCGCCCCAGCGC
>NZ_KI911674.1:1371-2078 GCF_000515355.1 Promicromonospora kroppenstedtii DSM 19349
GCCCGGCCGGTGGGGCCGGCTCGTCCCGTGGCGGCGCCCCGTCGGCAACTTCGGCGACCTGCTCGGGCCGCTGATCGTCGCGCGGCTCGTGGCCCGCGAGGGCCTGACCGAGCCCGTGTCCCCGCGCCGGCTCCTCGCCGTCGGGTCCATCCTCAACCTCGCGCGCACGGGTGACGTGCTCTGGGGCATCGGGGCCAACGGCAAGACGCTCGACCACCCGCCCGCCTACCGGGAGCTCGACGTCCGGGCGGTCCGCGGCCCCCGGACCGCGGCGTTCCTGCGGGCGAAGGGACACGCCGTGCCGGACGTCTTCGGCGACCCCGGGCTGCTGCTCGGCCGGCTCTGGTCCCGCGAGCAGATCGCGAACGACACCGCCCCACGCGCGGTCACGGTGGTCCCGAACCTCAACGACCGGCACCTCGCCGTGGGCCGCTCCGACGCCGTCGACCCCACCGGTGACCTCGCCGCGACGCTCGGCGCAATCGCGGCGAGCGACCTGGTGGTCGGCAGCTCGCTGCACGGGATCGTGGTCGCCGAGAGCCTGGGCATCCCCGCGCGCCTGGTCACGTCGCGGGCCGAGCCCGCGTTCAAGTTCGAGGACTACTACCGCGGCACCGGGCGCCCGGCGTTCCGGCCCGCCCCGGACGTCGAGACCGCGATCGGCCTGGGCGGCGAGCCGCCGCCCGCGTGGGCCCCCGGACCGCTGC
>NZ_KI911674.1:2178-6318 GCF_000515355.1 Promicromonospora kroppenstedtii DSM 19349
GCGGTGCGCCGGATCACGGCGCACCCCGGCGGCCACGGGCCGAACCCGGCCCGCAGGATCACGTCTCGCGAGATCTCGCCGTACCGCGGCGGCCACTCGCGCTCCGTCCCGTCGGGCCGGACGCCCAGGACGGTGCCGCCCGCGGCCACGACGACGGGCGCGTCGTCCAGCACGTTGACCGACGCGCGGACGCCGTCGGGCACGAGCTCGTCGTCGGCGTCGAGCAGCACGACGTACCGGCCGGACGCCGCCCGCAGGCCGGTCTGCCGGGCCACCGAGGCGCCCCTGTTCGGCTGCGCCAGCACGTGCGCCCCGAACCGGCGCGCGACGTCGGCGGTCACGTCCGTGGAGCCGTCGTCCACAACGATCACCTCGTCGGCCGCCGCGGCGAAGGCGCTGTCGACGGCCGCGCCGAGGGTCGCGGCCGCGTTGAAGGCGGGGATCACCACCGAGAGCCCGAGATCAGCCATGGACCAGCTCCCCTCGGTACCGTGGCGTACCCGGCGGGCCGGCTGCCACCCGTGGCACCGCGGGCCCGGCCCGCTGCAGCAGGTGCGCCGAGACGAACGGAGCGAGCGCGAACAGCACCATGAAGGGGACCACCTCGATCGACTGGTAGACGAAGCTCTCCAGCACGCCGCCCACCAGGCCGGCGCGCAGCCAGGAGTGGGTGCTGTCCACGGCTCCGACCGACTGGCCCAGGACCAGGTAGAAGAGGACCGCGCCGAGCACGCCGAAGCTGACGAGCTGCTGGAAGAAGCCGGACTCGACCACCCCGGCGGCACCGCCGCCGAAGTTCTCGGTCACGTTGGTGTAGGCCCCCGTCCAGCCGCCGATGACGAGCGGGGAGTCCGTCCACAGCTCGACGGCCTGGAACCACTTGGTCACCCGGGTCGTGTTGCCCGCGCCGTCCAGGCTGACGGAGCTCAGGATGCGCTCGGCGTAGACGGTTCCGCTGAGCACCGCGGCCATGACGAGCAGGGCGCCGGACCCCCAGTACACGTAGCGGATCCGGGTCGCGGCACGGCGGGCCGTGACCACGTACGCGGCACAGCCGAGCGCAAGGATCATCGCTCCGGAGCGGGAGAAGCTGAGCACCACGGCCACGGCGAACAGCACGGCGAGCACCGCGTGGACCGGCCGCCGCAGCACGGTCCACAGCTCCAGGAACACGAAGACGAGGAGCGCCACGAACAGCGGGTAGTGCAGGTAGTTGCCGCTCAGCGCCGAGGGCCGCACCAGGCCGCCCATGCTCGCCAGGTCGCTGCCGGGAAAGGTGTCGAGGAGCAGCTCGCGCTGCTGCAGCAGGGCGACGCCGACGGAGGCGGTGCCGGCGAGCCCCAGCCAGAACGTGACGGGCACGTCGCCCGCGTCGTCGGGCCGACGGGATGCCACGACCAGGATGGTCACGGCGAAGAACGCCATGACCGCCACGTAGACCCAGCCCGAGGCGCTGACCCGCACGACCGTGACATAGGTCGCCGACAGCATCGCCACCAGCAGGAAGAGGTACACCGTCCAGACCCGCCTGGCGTGCCCCGGCCTCGTGGTGCCGGGCGCGGCGAGAAGGGCCACGACGAACGCCGCGAGCGCCAGCGCCTGGCACAGGTACGCCCCCTGCTTGCCGACCAGCCCCTCCAGCGCGCCGCGGCCGCACGCCGCCAGCACGCACAGCCCGAAGGTCCCGCTGAGCAGCGCCCTACGCATGCCGGGCTTCCGAACGGGTACGGATGGCGTCGACGCGGCCCAGGGCGCGCGCCCGTGGCCCGACAGGGACCAGGCAGTGCGGGTGCTTGCGGTAGAACCGGGCGGCCGAGGCGAGCTCGTGCCGCCACGCGGTGGCGGAGAAGCCCCGAGCGGTCTCGCGCCCCCAGCCGTGCCGCCAGCGCACGTCACCGTCCAGCCGGACGCCCATGCCGTGCCGCCAGGCGCGCAACCCCAGGTCCGAGTCCTCGTAGTAGACGAAGAAGCCGTCGTCCCAGCCGCCGAGCGCGGCGAGATCGCTGCGCCTCACCGCGAGCGCGGCCCCCATGGCCCACACCACCTCGACCAGCTCGCCGGGACGCGCGAACCGTAGGTAGGCGGGGTCGCGCCGGCGCAGCAGGTGTCGCAGCTTGCGGGTCGGGAACGGGAGCCCCCGGCCGTTCTCCTGGGGCGAGCCGTCGGCGTTCACGAGCTGCGGGGCGACGATCCCGCCGTGCCGGCGGGCTCCGTCGGCGAGCGCCGCGACACCGTCGGGCGTCACCGTGACGTCGGGGTTGCAGAAGATCAGCACGTCGCAGTCCGTGGCGGCCACGCCCACGTTGTTCGCCGCGGAGAAGCCGCGGTTGGAGCCCAGCGCGACGATCTGTGCCCCGAGCCGCCGCGCGACCCGCCGCGAGTCGTCCGACGAGTGGTTGTCCACCACGGTCCACCGGTACGGGCCGAACGGCCGGCCGGCCCAGAATCGCTCCAGGTCGCGGGCGCTGTTGTACGAGACGGTGATCAGGCCTACGCGGTCGGACGACGTCACCGACGCTCTCCTTGTCTCTCGTTCCGGACCCTGCTGGCCGGGCACGTCAGTAGGACCCGCTGGGTGAGATCACCTCGCGCGCGGTGCGCAGCATGATCCCGATGTCGCCCAGGAGGCTCCAGTTCTCGACGTAGTAGAGGTCGAGCCGCGCGCCCTGGTCGAGGGACAGGTCGTTGCGGCCGCTCACCTGCCACAGGCCGGTGAGCCCCGGTTTCACGAAGAGCCGGCGCCGCAGGGCGTCGTCGTACTGCGCCACCTCAAGGGCCACCTGCGGGCGCGGACCGACCAGGCTCATGTCGCCCTTGATCACGTTGAGGAGCTGCGGGAGCTCGTCGAGCGAGTACTTGCGCATGATCCGGCCGAGCCGGGTGACGCGCGGGTCCGCCTTGGGCTTGTAGAAGACGCCGACGTCGCCGTCGAGCACCTCGGCCAGCTCCGCCTCGGCGTGCAGCCGCATGGACCGCAGCTTGAACAGGGTGAACGGCCTGCCGTGCCGGCCGATCCGCTGCTGCGTGAACAGCGCGGGGCCCGGGCTGGTCAGCCGCACCAGGATGGCCAGGACGGCCAGCGGCACCGTGACGACCAGCAGGATCAGCGTGGCCACGACCACGTCGAAGACCCGCTTGAGCACGTGCTGCAGGCCCGTGTAGCCGGGCGGCGCCACCTGCACCACGGGCACACCGTCCACCGGGGTGATCACCAGGCGCGGGGCCGCGACGTCGGCCAGGGCGGGCACGACCACGAGCTCGGCGCCCGTGGACTCCAGGTCCCACGCCAGCCGCTTGAGCGCGTGGGGGGTCGCGCCGTCGGACGCCGTCACCGCCACGACGTCGACGTCGTGGGCGCGCGCGGAGGTCGCGGCGTCCTCGATCCGGCCGAGCACCGGCAGGCCGCCGACCGGTTCCTGGTGGGCGGCACCTCCGGGCAGGCAGACGCCGACCACCTCGAACCCCGCCTGGTGCGTGCGTCCCACGCGGTGACACAGGTCGGCCACCGCGTCACGGGAGCCGACGACGAGCGTGCGCCGCTGGAACTCGCCCCTGGCCCGCTCCCGGTGCAGCCTGCGGGCGAGCAGCCACCGGCCGCCGGTCACCGCCACGATCCCGATGGGGAGCGTGACGGCGACGTAGGACCGCGCCAGGTCGAACTTGACGAGGTAGCAGACGATCGCGGCGAGCCCGAAGAGCGCGGCGGTGGCGCGGGCCACGCGCGCATACTCCTCGCCTCCCGACCCCAGGACGCGCGGACTGCGCGATCCGGCGAGCCCGAGCGCGAGCACCCAGGCCTCGGCGAGCGCCACGGAGATGAGCACGTACTGGCCGCCGCGCGGCTCGACGAGGTCCACCTCGATGCCCCGGTCGAACCGGAGCACGTACCCGAGGGCCACGGCGACCGTGACGGCGGCGACGTCGGACAGCAGCGCGCGCCGGACGATCACGTCCTTCCACGGGGCCGCCGGTCCCCTGCGGGGTGCGGGCGCCGTCATCGGGGCGTCCCGCCGGAGCTGTGCGGTGGGAGGTCGGTTGTCGAGGGTCAAGACCTGCTCCTGGACTGGTGTCCGTCGATGTCCGTGCTCCGTCCGCACGCCGCGCCGCATCTGGTGGTGCGGCGCGGCGCGCGGGACGTGC
>NZ_KI911674.1:6418-6978 GCF_000515355.1 Promicromonospora kroppenstedtii DSM 19349
CCCGCGTCGCCTGTCCCGCCCGTGTCGGGGCGCGGCTCCAGGGTCAGCGTCAGCCGGCCCGGTACCCCGGCGCGCGCGGCGGCGTCGGCCGCGTTCTGCGCGAGCTCCACCACCACCCGGTCGCGGTACCAACCCCGCGCGTGGTCCTCCTCGGAGTTCGCGTCCTCGCGAAAGCGCGTCGGGGACGCGCGCCACGCCTCGGTCACCGCGCGGCGTAGCGCGCCGGTGCCGAACGGGTCGTGGGTCACGCGGAGGGTTCGTCCCCGCTGCCCGCCAGCGTGTCGGAGGCCGTGGGCACCTGCTCGACCTCGTTCTCGTCGATCAGCGGGGCCGGCGCCGGCCAGTCGGTCGAGTGGGCCTCGACGTCGGTCTCCGAGTGGGCGCCGCAGCCGTGGTCGAGCGAGACCACCTTGCCGTCGTCGGGCGACCACTCGTTGGCGCAGACGCCGAAGAGCTGGCCCATCGGGCCCGACAACGGGATGAGGAACGCGCAGTCCGTGCACTCGGCCGCCGCGGCGACGGCACCGGCGGACGTCGGCCCGCGCGAGCCGCGGTACCAG
>NZ_KI911674.1:7078-8443 GCF_000515355.1 Promicromonospora kroppenstedtii DSM 19349
GCGGCCCTGCGGGGACAGCACGCGGGCGCGGGCGAGGGCGAGCTCCTCGATCGCCACCTCGTCGACCTCGGGGTCACCGGTCGCGGTGTAGCCGGGCTCGAGCCGCGGGTCGTCGGCGCGGAAGGGCAGGACGTCCCCCGGGCCGACGTCGCCCGGGCGCAGCCGCTCGGACCACGGCAGCCAGGCGGGGGCGAGGATCGCCTCGTCGCCGGGTAGCAGCTCGACCTCGCTGATCGTGGCGGTGCGGCCGCGCGGCACGCGCGTCACCGTGACCGTCCAGTGCCAGCCGCGGTAGCCCCGCATGGTGGCGGCGAAGCGGTGCGAGACCACTCGTTCGTCCTCGAAGAGGGTGCCGAGGTGCTCCCCGACGTCCTCGGGTCGCTCGGCGACCTCCTGCGCGGCGGCGCGCGCGAGCTCGGCGGCACCGTTCAGGACGGCGTCTCGGCTGGAGCGCGCGGTGAGCCGCCGGAAGGGCGTTCGTGCGGCGGGCGCGGTGATCGTCACCATGTTCCTCGGGACCTCGTGGGTTTCAGGCGTCGAAGTCGTCTGCGACCTTGCGCAGCATCTTGGCAAGCGTCTCCGGGTTCTTCGGATAACGCCCCTTGCGCAGGTCATTTGCCACCCGGTCGAGCATCTGCGTCAGATCACCGACGATGACAGCCATGTCGTCGGCGGGCTTCCGCCTCGCCTTGGCGACCGACGGCGCGGCGTCGAGCACCTTGACCGCGAGCGCCTGCGGACCGCGGCGGCCGTCGGCCACCCCGAAGTCCACGCGCGCGCCGGGCTTGGGCACCACGCCGTCCGGCAGCGCGGAGGCGTGCAGGAACACCTCGCCGCCGTCCTCGTTGGCGATGAAACCGAAGCCTTTGTCGGTGTCGAACCACTTGACCTTGCCGGTGGGCACTGCGACCTTCTTCTGTGCTTGTCGGTACTGCTCGCGAAACTGCTCGTGGTGGCCCGGGGTGCTGCGGCTGACGCGCTCTCTCCGGACTCGTTGCACAAGGTTACCGGGCGGATGCCTGCCGCGTCGCATGCATTGGCCACTCTTCGCCCACGGGGTGCCTGCCGGCCGCCCGTTCGCGGGCCTCAGACCCCGATCCCGAGGTCGGTGGCGAGCCGGCGCGCCACCTCGTCGAGCCACGCCTCCGGGTCCGCGACCGAACCGACCTGGTGCCCGAACAGCTCGAACGAGATCAGGCCGAACAGCGTGGTCCACGCCATGATCGTGCGCCGCACCGCCTCGGCCACGACGTCGTCGGCCAGGTCGGTGCCCGACCACAGTCCGTGGTCCGCGATGAAGGCGAGCGCGGGCGCGACCGTCACGGGCGCGGCCCCGTGCGCGCCCGGAGCCGGCCCGGCCACCGG
>NZ_KI911675.1:0-1419 GCF_000515355.1 Promicromonospora kroppenstedtii DSM 19349
CCGGCCCGCCGCCCGCCGGCCCCAGGCCGTCGACACCGGCATGAGCCACGTCGGCTTCCGCTGCGTGCGCGCCGACGCCGCGGCCGGCCCGCCGTCCGGCGCCACCCTCCTGGAGGTGCTGCCATGACCGACCAGCTCCCCTCCTGGCGGCCCGGGCCCACCCGCGACACCCTGCTCGGCTTTCTCGCCGAGGCCCCCGGCATCCCGCCCGAGGACCGCGTGGCCTACTTCGACAACGACGGCACGCTGTGGTGCGAACGCCCCACCTACGTGCAGTACGAGTTCTACGTCGACGCGCTGCGGCGCCGCGTGCGCGACGACCCGGCGCTCGCGGGCGAGGCCGAGTTCCGCGCCGTGCTCGCCGGGGACACCGCCGCGGTGGGGGAGATCGGGCTCGAACGCATCGCGCTCGCGCTGGCCGGCCTCTTCCAAGGGCTCGAACCGCGGGCGTTCACGAGGGAGGTGCGCGAGTTCCTCGGCTCCGGCGCCCACCCCACGCTGGGCCACCCCCTCAGCAAGGTCCGCTACCAGCCGATGCTCGAGCTGCTGGACGTGCTGCGAGGGCTGGACTTCACGGTCGGCGTCGTGACGGGCGGCGGCACCGAGTTCGTCCGCGCCGTCAGCCAGGAGCTGTACGGCGTCCCGCCCGAGCGGGTGGTCGGCACGATGATCGCCTACGACCTCGGCCAGGACTCCCACGGGCGGCCCGTCCTGCGCCGCACCGGCCGGGTGCTGGGCGACGTCAACGAGGGCGCGGCCAAGGTGACGAACATCCAGACGCAGCTCGGCCGGCCCCCGGTGCTCGCGGCCGGCAACTCGGCCGGCGACCACGAGCTCCTGGAGTGGGCGGCCGCGAGCGACGGGCCGCACCTCTCGCTGCTGGTGGACCACGACGACGCCGAGCGGGAGTTCGCCTACGCGAGCCAGGCCCAGACCCTCGCGGCCTCGGAGCCCGTGACGGCGACCGCAGACCGGCTCGGCTGGACGACGGTGAGCATGAAGGACGACTGGGCGGTCGTGTTCGGCTGACCCGGCGTCACAGCAGCCGGAAGCTCCGCGCGATCTTCAGCGCCTCGCTGCGCCGGGACGCCGCGAGCTTGGTGTACAGGCTGGAGACGTGCGTCTTGACCGTGTTCTCGGAGACGAACAGGGCTGCCGCGATGTCCGCGTAGGTGGCGCCGCGGGCCAGCTCGTTGAGCACCTCGCGCTCGCGCGGGCTCAGCGCCGGCGGTACCAGGGTCATGCTCACCTCGCCGAGCTCGCGGGGCGTCGCCGTCATCGACGCGTACAGCACCGTCACGTCGGGCCGGTCGGCCGACGTCGCGGCGAGCTCGTGCACCCAGGTGCCGGCCGGGTGCTCGACGAGCCGGTGCAGCAGCGTCGCGATGGGCGTGCCCTGGCGGGCCCACCCGTAGAAGG
>NZ_KI911675.1:1519-3511 GCF_000515355.1 Promicromonospora kroppenstedtii DSM 19349
GGGATGTCGCCGCCGGCCACGCCGGTCGCGGCGTCCGACGACCGGGCCGCGTCCAGCGCCCGGTCGACGGCCTGCACCACCGGCTGGTCGGTACGGTCGAGCAGGGGATAGACGCCGAACACGGCGACGAGCACCACCGCGGCGGCCACGAGGAGGAACGCGACCGGGCGGCCGGACCGGCGGCGTGCTGGGCGGGGGACGTGCCGGGCGGGACCGTTGCCGTACGCCGGGGGATGAGCGAGCTCTTGTCTGGTCATGGGCACCAGCCCACCGGGCGGCACGTTGCCAGGGCGTCTCCGGTTCTCGATACGCCGCCGATATGTGCCCGCCGGTAGCGTGTGCTGACATGCGCGTCTTGGTGGTGGAGGACGAGCCCTATCTCGCGGAGGCGATCCGGGACGGGCTCCGGCTGGAGGCGATCGCCGCGGACATCGCGAACGACGGCGGCACGGCACTCGATCTCGTCGCCGCGACCCCGTACGACGCCGTGGTGCTCGACCGGGACGTCCCCGTGGTGCACGGGGACGAGGTGGCCCGCCGGGTCGTCGCGGAGCACCCCGGGGTACGGGTCATCATGCTGACCGCCGCGGGGGAGCTCACCGACAAGGTGACCGGCTTCGAGCTCGGCGTCGACGACTACCTGACCAAGCCCTTCGCGATGCGCGAGCTCGTGCTGCGGCTGCGCGCCCTGGCCCGGCGGCCCGAGGCCGCCACCCCGCCCGTGCTGGAGCTCGGCCCCGTGCGTCTGGACCCGTACCGCCGCGAGGTCTACCGCGACGGCCGGTACATCTCGCTGACCCGCAAGCAGTTCGCGGTGGCCCAGGTCCTGATGGCCGCACGCGGCGGTGTGGTCAGCGCCGAGGAGCTGCTCGAACGCGCCTGGGACGAGAACGCCGACCCGTTCACGAACGCCGTCCGCATCACCATCTCGACCCTGCGCAAGCGTCTGGGCGATCCGTGGCTGATCCACACGGTGCCGGGCGTCGGGTACCGGTTCGGGGAGCAGTGACCGCGCCCGGCCTGCGGCGGCGGCGCGCCGGGCTGTCGGTGCGGCTGCGGCTCACGCTGAGCTACGCGGGCTTCCTGGTCCTGGCCGGGAGCGCCCTGTTCGCCGCCCTGCTGCTGGTGCTGCGGTACGTGCCCGACGAGAACCTCACCGTGCAGGACGGCGGCGGCTTCGCGCCCAGCCGGTCCGACCTGCTCGACGTCGCCCTCCCGCTGTCGGGCGCGGCGCTCGGCTTCCTCGCGCTCGTCGGCCTGGTCGGCGGCTGGATCCTGGCGGGCCGGATGCTGCGGCCCCTCGACCGGATCAGCGCGGCGGCGGCCCTCGCCGCGGACGGCTCGCTCGCGCACCGGATCGACCTGGAAGGGCCCGACGACGAGCTGCGCCGGCTGGCCGACACGTTCGACATGATGCTCGCCCGGCTGGAACATGCCTTCGCGGAGCAGCGCAGGTTCGCCGCCAACGCCTCGCACGAGCTGCGCACCCCGAACACCGTGATCAAGGCGCTGCTGGAGGTGGCGCGGGCCGATCCGGAGGGGCGCGACGTCGACCGCCTGCTGAGCCGGCTGCAGGAGACCAACGACCGCTCGATCGTGATGGTCGAGTCCCTGCTCCAGCTCGCGCGGCTCGACCACGAGGGGCTGCGGTCCGAGCCCATCGACCTGGCGGGCGTGGTGCGCGAGGCGGTCGCGACGTCGTCCGACCTGGAGGTGACCGGTGCGCCCGAGCTGGTGGTCGCCCTGGAGGAGGCGGAGGTCCAGGGCGACGCGGTGCTGCTCGGGCAGCTCGCGGGCAACCTGCTCGGCAACGCCGCGCGGCACAACCTCGCCTCGGGCGGCCAGGTCTGGGTGCGTACCGGGCTCGACGAGCGCCGTCGTCCGACGCTGGTCGTGGAGAACACCGGGGCGCCGCTCGACCCCGCGGTGGTCGGCACCCTGGCCGAGCCGTTCGTGCGCGCCGACGCGCGGACGCGGCGTCCGGACCGTGCC
>NZ_KI911676.1:0-986 GCF_000515355.1 Promicromonospora kroppenstedtii DSM 19349
CTGCGCGATCCCCGTCCGGTCCGTCGGCAGGTAGTCGAACAGCGGCAGCAGCTCGGTGCGCACGCGCGCCGCGTAACCCGGGTCGGCGTCGTCCAGGAAGCCCGCCACTGCCGCGACCGCCGGCCGGGCGCTCGCGGCCGAGTCCGGCACGTCCGCGCCGTAGAACCGCATGCCGCCGGTGGTCCGCAGCCAGGTCAGCAGGTCGAGCATCTCCTGGCAGCGGCCCATGCTGTAGGTGACGCCGCGCTCCAGCACCTCGCGCACCGGCAGTCCGCTCCGGCCCGCGACCCAGTCGTCCACGAGGCGGCCCTCGGGGAAGCCGGACTCCATGACGTAGGCGGTGAACCCGTGCCGCGCCAGGAACCGCAGGATCCGGTGCCGCACCTGGTACATCTCGTGGATCCGGTGCATCGACTCGCCGACCGCGACGACCCGCGCCTCGCCGACGATCTCCAGGAGAGGCAGCAGGTCGGCGTCGTCGCCGTCCGGGTCGAGAGTGGCCAGCCGCCGCGCGTTCGCGCGCAGCCACGCGGTCAGGTCGTCGCTCATCCGGCGAACGTATCGCCTGGCCCGCGCCGGACGGTGTGGTGTGCGCTCACGGCGCAACACCGCCGATAAATGCTGCTGCGAGCCGATGGGAGGCGGGTTACGGTGCGGACGCCGTCGACGAGGGAGCGAATGATGGCGATCACACCGGAGATGTTGCTCAGTGGCCGGCGCGGGCGCAGGTTCCTGCTGGAGTATGCCGCCGCTGCCGACCTGCCGCTCGCGGCGGCCGCGATGTCGGCGGGCCACGAGCTGGACCCGGCGCGGAACGACACGGTCGTGTCGTTCTTCGGCTCGGGTCACCGCGTGCCGGAGCCGCGCGCGACGCCCGAAGCCGTCGCGTCCCTGCTGGCCGGCCTCCGCCTCCCCGCCCTCGACCAGGGGACCGCCCTGAGCACGCTCGCCCAGGCCGTGCGCGCCGCCCGGTACTGGCAGGAGCC
>NZ_KI911676.1:1086-1295 GCF_000515355.1 Promicromonospora kroppenstedtii DSM 19349
GGCGGCGCCCAGCGCCCGCGCGGCCTGCTCGTCCGGGCCGGTCCCGGCCTCCGGGGTGATGAGCAGCGTTCCGGGCTCGGCGGTCAGCAGCTCGTGGGCCTGCCCGCGGGATACCTCGTTCAGGGAGCTCAGCACCACGAGCGTGCGCTCGACGGTGGCCCGCGGCGGCGCGAGCCCTGCGTGGCTCCCGCCCCACCGCGGGGCAAGGG
>NZ_KI911676.1:1395-6655 GCF_000515355.1 Promicromonospora kroppenstedtii DSM 19349
GGCGCTCGTCGGGCCCGCGCGGGGTGTCGCGTACCAACCGCACCACGCGGTGGCCGGCGGTGGTCAGGAAGGGCGCCAGGGCCCCGCCGACCAGGCCGTTGCTGCCGGTGATCGCCACGGTCATGGGCCGGTCGCCGGCGTTGCGGGCGCTGGCCTGCGCGGCGAGGTCGAGGCCGAGCTGGCGGTGCCGGTAGGCGAACATGGACCGCAGCACCGCCTCGGGCACCGGGGTGTCCACGGTGTCGGTGATGCGGGTGCGGTCGCCCTCGGCGTGGAACTCGTGGGTGTGCCGCCACGGCACCACCCAGCGCAGCGGCGCGGAGACCAGCTCGTCGACGAACCGCTCCGGCGGCGCGTAGCCGGTGTGCCGCGCGACCCAGCGCAGGCCGAGCGGCAGCCGCAGCACGGCCTCGCCGCCGTCCAGCGACGTCGCCTCCCTGACCACCGTCAGGGGCGACCACGGCGGGGTGAGCCGCTGTACCGCGCCGGGGCGCTCGTGCCACGCGAAGACCTCGGGCCGCGGGTGTCCCACGACGCTCGACATGTGCAGAGTCATGTTTCCCTCCCTACAGGTAGCCGGCAGCGTCCGCGATCAGGAGGATCGTCACGACCGCGCCGGCGGCGTAGTTGACCCACAGGAAATGACGCCAGCCGCCGTTGGCGCGGGCGGAGTCCTCGTCGCTCACGTTCGCGTAGGGCGCCGCGAGCACGAGGTACGGGACGGCGAGCAGTCCCAGCAGCGCGGTGGGCCAGCCCGTGGTGGCCACGAGCACACCCGCGACCACCCACGCGCCCAGCGCGAGCCGCACCGTGGTCGCCGCCCCGAACGCCGTGGCGATCGAGGAGATGCGCCCCTCGCGGTCGGGCACCACGTCCTGGACGGCGCCGAACGCGTGGCTGGCCATGCCCCACAGCAGGAACGCGCCGAGCGCGGCGAAGGTCTGCGGCGTCGGCGCGGCCTGTGCGAGCGCCAGCCCGTACACCGCCGGGCTCACGAAGTGCACGCTGGACGTCAGGGAGTCCAGCACCGGCACCTCCTTGAACCGGAACGGCGGCGCGGAGTATGCGACCAGCGCGAAGAGGCTGACCGCGAGCACCAGCCAGGAGGACGGCGGCCCGAGCAGCACCAGCGCGAGGACGAACGGCACGCAGGTCGCGACGGACGCCACGAGGATCGGGCGGTGCCGCCGCGGCGACAGCAGCGCGCCCTCGACGCCACCCTTGCGGGGGTTGGCCAGGTCGGAGGCGTAGTCGAACACGTCGTTGATCCCGTACAGCGCCAGGTTGTAGGGCACGAGGAAGAACAGGGTGCCCACGACGAGGGCGACGTCCACCTCACCGGTGGCCAGCAGGTACGCAGCCGCGAACGGGTAGGCCGTGTTGATCCAGCTCAAGGGGCGCGACGCGCGCGCGAGGTCAGCGAGCACGTCGACTCCCGAACAGGTACCAGAGGGCGGGCAGCAGGATCACGCCCGCCAGGGGATAGGCGAAGTCCTCGACCGGCGCGAGCCCGAGCCGCAGGCCCGAGATGTGCGCGTCGGAGTAGGCGAACAGGCCGCTGGCGATCATCACGTTGTCGAACACGGCGGTCAGCACGCACATGGCGACGGCGGCCAGGACGATCGGGCGCCAGCCCAGGGGGCGTTCCCCGCGGCGCCGGGCCGCGACCCGGTGTGCGACGAACGCGACCAGGGCCGCCGCCGCGAGGAAGGCCAGCGCGAGCAGCAGGTAGGTCATCGGCCCGCCTCGTGGCGGGTCCGCGCGGTCGCCTGCCGGGCGCGCGTCGCACCCTGGCGGGACAGCAGACGCTGGGCGCCGAGCACGAGCACCATCGTGAGCTCGCACAGGAACGCCAGGAACACGAGCTCCTCGACGGGCAGCTCCGGGGCGAGCATGAGCCCAGTCATGTACGGGCCGGCGCCGTGGAAGAACACGCCCAGCCCGATGCCGGCCAGGTCCCACAGGACGAAGAACACGGTGCCGGCCACGAGGACCGCCGCGGCCCGGGCCGGTTCGGCCCAGCAGAAGAGGCGGTACCGCCAGTCCACGATCAGCACGCCCGCGGCGGAGAACAGCAGCACGGCCAGGTAGACGAAGCTCATGCCACCTCCCGGAGAGGGCCGGCGCTGGTGTCGCCGTGGAGGCGCTTGAGCACCAGCTCCGCGCTGATCAGGCACATGGGCAGGCCGATACCGGGGATGGTCGTCGCCCCCGCGTACAGCAGGTTCGACACCCGGGAGGAGGCGTTCGAACCGCGGAACATCGCGCTCTGGCGCAGTGTGTGGCCCGGCCCGAGCGCGCCGCCGCGCCATGCGCCGAGGTCCCGCTCGAAGTCCGCGGGCCCGATGCTGCGCCGCACGACGATCCGCTCGGCGAGGTCCGGCGTGCCCGTCCAGCCCGCGATCTGCGCGATCGCGTCGTCCACGATCCTCTCCACGCCCGGGTCCCCGGCGCCGTCGACGCCGCCCGCGCCGATCGTCGTGTCGGCCGGCACCGGCACGAGCACGAAGAGGTTCTCGTGCCCGGGCGGGGCGACGTCGTCCGTGGCGCTCGGGCGGCAGACGTACAGCGACGTGGGCGACGGCACCGTGCGCGCGGCGCCGTAGATGGACTCGAAGCCGCCCTGCCAGTCCTCGGCGAACAGCAGCGAGTGGTGGGCGAGCTGCGGCAGCTCGCCACGCACGCCCAGCAGGGCCAGCACCGCGCCCGGTCCGGGGTCGCGGCGCTTCCACCAGCGGTCGCCGCGGCTGCGGTGCTCGGGGTCCAGCAGCTCGTGCTCGGTGACGTGCAGGTCCGCCGTGGAGACCACGACGTCGGCGGGCAGGTGCTGGGTGCTGCCGTCAGGTCCGGTGACCTCGACGCCGGTCGCGGCGCCGTCGTCCGACACGGTGATGCGGGTGACCCGGTGGCTCGTGAACAGCTTGGCGCCCGCCCGCTCGGCGCACCGGGCGACGGCGTCGATCACCGCGCCGAACCCGCCGCGCGGGTAGAGCACGCCCTGGGTCACGTCGAGGTGGCTCATCAGGTGGTACATGCTCGGTGCCGAGCCGGGCGAGGTGCCGAGGAACACGGCGGGGTAGCCGAGGATGCGGCGCACCCGGTCGTCCGCGGTGTGCCGGGCGATGAAGTGGTCCAGCGACTCGCCGAGCAGGCGCAGCAGGCGCGGGGCGCGACGCACCACGGCGGGGTCCAGCAGCGGCGCCGCCGAGGCGAACGTGGCGTACAGGAAACGCTCGGTGGCGATCCGGTACGTCTCGGCCGCCGAGTCCAGGTACGCCTTCAGCTTCGGGGCCGACGGCGGGTCGAGCGCGAGCAGCGCCTCGCGGGCGCCGTCGGCCGGCAGGTCGAACGGCTCCCGGTCGCCCTCGAAGAACACCCGGTAGGACGGGTCGAGGCGCACCAGGTCCAGCTCGTCGGCCGCGCTCGTGCCGAGCAGGCGGAAGAAGTGCTCGAAGACCTCGGGCATGAGGTACCAGGAGGGGCCGGTGTCGAACGTGAACCCGTCGCGCTCCCAGCGTCCCGCCCGCCCACCCAGGTCGGAGCGGGCCTCCAGCAGGGTCACCGACGCGCCGTCCCTGGCCAGGAGGGCGGCGGTCGCGAGACCTGAGATGCCGCCGCCCACCACGATCACGTGCTGCCCGTCTCGTCCGTTCATGCGGCCCATCGCTTGTTGTTCGGCTGAGTGCCCGCCAGCGTCGCCACGGCGATACGCAGCTTCACCGCGGCCGGTACCGAGACCCGCCGCACGTGCAGCTGCGCGGCGGGTGTGTTGCGCAGGCGCTCGTTGACCTCCGAGAACAGTCCGGCGGCCAGGGCCGTGGCCCGGCGCGGCCCGGGGGGCAGCAGCTGGAGCACGGCCCTGGCGGCGGCGAGGTCGGCGTCGACGTCCGCGACGACCTCGGCCTTGCGCGCCTCGTCCAGCCGCTCGGGTCCCGCACCGGGGAAGTAGGTGCGGCCCAGGCGCTCCTGGTCGTCGCCGAGGTCACGCAAGAAGTTGATCTTCTGGAATGCCGCGCCGAGCCGCCGGGCACCCTCCTCCAAGCGGGCGCGAACGGCCGGCGGGACGGCGTGGCCGTACAGGAACGCGCGCAGGCACATCAGTCCCACCACCTCGGCGGAGCCGTGGACGTACGCGCGGTACTCCTCGTCGTCGAGGGCCTCGACCGGGTCGAGGTCACGGCGCATCGAGGCGAAGAAGGGCCGGACCAGCGTCTCGTCGATGCCGACGGCCCGGGCCGTGGTACCGAACGCGTGCACCACGAGGTTGGTGCTGAACCCGCGGCCCAGCGTCACGTAGGTCTCCTGCTCCAGCGCGTCCAGGGCTGCGCGGCGCTCGTCGTGCGCCAGCCCCGCCTCCTGGGCCGGGCCGTCCACGATCTCGTCGGCCACGCGGACCAGCGCGTAGATGTCCTCGACCATGCCGCGCACCGACGACGGCAGCAGACGCGTGGCCAGGCTGAACGAGGTGGAGTAGGCACCGATGACCTGCGCGGCGGCCGCGTGGGCCGTGTGCGAGTACAGGTTCAGGGACGACGACGGGATCACGACTCACGCTCCGCGAGCCGGTCGGCGAGCCCGGTGAGCCCCTGCCGCAGGGCGACGGGCAGCGCCGTCCGCTCGATCGTCGCGACCGCGGCACGCCGCTTGGCGTCGACCAGGTCGGCGACCGCGTCGCGGGCGCCGCTGGCGACCAGGGCGGTGCGCAACAGATCGGCCTCGTCCTCGGACAGGTCCGGCTTGCCCCACAGGTGCCGCACCTCGGTCCAGGCCGGGTCCCCCTCGGCGCAGGCGACGAGCAGGGTCCGCTTGCCCTCGCGCAGGTCGCCGGTCGTGCTCTTGCCCGTGCGGAGCGGGTCGCCGAAGACGCCCAGCAGGTCGTCGCGCACCTGGTAGAGCATGCCCAGCGCGATGCCGACCCGTTCGAGGTCGGCCGACGCCTCCTCGCCCGCACCGGCCAGCGCGCCGCCCGCGCGCAACGGCCCGGCGAACGAGTAGCTGCCGGTCTTGTTCGCCATCATCCGCAGCAGGCGCTCCGGGGTCGCCGGCGCCGTGCCCAGGCCGAACGCGACGTCGTCGTGCTCGCCCGCGGCGGCCCGGAACAGGGCCTCGTCGATGATGTCGGTCAGCTCGGCCCGTCCCGCGGACCGCACGCGGGAGACCAGCGCGTACGCGGAGCTGAGCAGCAGGTCGCCGCCGAGGATGCCGGAGGCCGTGCCCCAGGCGGTCGCGGCGCCGGCGGGCAGACCGCCGCGGACCGCGT
>NZ_KI911677.1:0-908 GCF_000515355.1 Promicromonospora kroppenstedtii DSM 19349
CGGGAGGCCGTGTCCGGGCCGGCGGAGCCTCCGCCGTCGGGCACCGACCGCAGGGTGCCCACCAGGTTGCGCATCTGCGTCACGCCCTCGCGCGACTCGCGCTCGATGGTCGCGAGGGCCTCCGCGGCCAGGGCGGGGTCCCGGTCCAGCACGCGCCGCGCCGCCGCCGCCTGGATGCCGATGACGGACACGTGGTGCGCGACGACGTCGTGCAGCTCGCGTGCGATCCGGACCCGCTCGGTGACCACGGCCTGGTCGGTGAGCGCGGCAGCCTGTCGCTCGATGGTGACGGTCTGGTCGGCCAGCAGCTCGCGCCTGCACGCGGCGTTCCACTGCATCTGCCCCGCCAGCACCGCGCCGCCGAAGAAGGCGATGTTCATGATGACCTGGTAGATCGCGCTGGCGAGGTACGGGTCCACCTGACCGGGCCAGTCGGCGGGCGTCGGGAACTCGTCCAGGATGGTCTCGATGCCCTGCTGCACCGCGAACATCCAGACGACCCATCCCAGCATCACCATGGTGCAGGCGCTGACCACGATGAGCATGGCCCGCCGGTCGCGCGCCCACGCCACGGCGGTGAACATCGCGACGAAGTACATGATCTGCATCGGCATGAGCATCGTGACCGCGGGGATCGTCAGCCCGAGGGCGAACCATGCCGCGTAGACGAGCACGAGCGAGATCAGCGGATAGCGGCGCCGCCACGCGAGCGGGACCGTGCTGGCGACTCCGAGCACGAAGACGAGCCACATCGGCAGGTCGATGTCCTCGAACATGCCCATGCTGTGCCCGAGCTCGATCGAGAGGGCCGCGAACACCGCGAAGCCCGAACCGAGCAGCAGGTCCCGGCGGTAGGCCCGCTGCCCTGCGGGGATCCGCTCCCAGTCGGCGTCGACGCCGAACCACTC
>NZ_KI911677.1:1008-6702 GCF_000515355.1 Promicromonospora kroppenstedtii DSM 19349
GCCTCCAGCCAGGCGGCGAGCTCGTCGACCCGGCCCGCGGACGCCTCGCCGACCTCGACGGCCAGGGCCAGCACGTCGTCGTCGGTGGACCGGCCCGGGGCGAGCGCCGCGAGCTGCACGGCCTGCGCGTTGTGCTCGATCGCGACGGCGGCGTAGCCGGAGTCGGCCTCGGAGTACCCGGCGGCCTCCTGCTTGGCCGGGACGAGGACGCCGAGCCAGAGCAGCAGCGCCAGCACGACGGCGAGTCCGCCGGCGAGCACGGCGCCCATGATCCGCAGCCTGCGCCCCAGCCCGTAGGCCGACGACGGCGTCGTCCGCTCCTGGTCGGAGACCTCGCCCGACGGCGGGGCGGTGTCCTCGGTCGTCGAGTCCTGGGGCGTCATGTCCGGGAGGTTCCCATACAAAGCACCGTCCGCGCCATCACGGAAAACCCTCATGCGGTCTGCCGTCAGCAACGACCGGGCCTGATACTCCCCGTCACTCCCCTTCGAGGCCTAAGTTTCTTCGCTTTGAGCCAGTCGAAAGCCAACAAACTTAGGCCTCGAGAGCGAGGGCCGCGTACGGCCGAGGCCCACCGGCAACGATCTGCCGGTGGGCCTCGGGGTGTCAGACGTCGGAGACGGCTCTCGGGTCAGCGCCCGAACGGCTCCTGCATCTGCGGGTTGAGCGACTTCTGCTTGACCCGCTCGGCCTTGCCGTCGATCGAGTCGTCGATGTCGAACGTGTCGAAACCGATGCCGAGGTCGTTCGAGTAGGCGTAGCCGTTGTAGTAGTACGTCGACCAGGTGCCGCCGCTGCTCACGCCCTCCCCGCGGTCGAACCAGGCGAGCTCACGCGGGTTGGACGAGTCCGTGAAGTCGTACACCGAGACGCCGCCCTGGTACCAGGACTGGACCATGATGTCCTTGCCCTTGACCGGGATGAGCGAGCCGTTGTGCGCCACGCAGTTCTCGTCGGCCGTGTTGATCCGCGGGATCTTGTAGTACGACTTGAGCTCGAGCTCCTTCTTGCCGTGGCGCCCGCGCTCGATGTCGTAGATGCCGTTGGCGCCCAGCTCCGGCGCGTACTCGCCGGTGCAGGTCGCGAGACCGCCACCGCCGAGCTCGTCGGTGAAGACCACCTTGGTGGCGTCGTTGTTGAACGTGGCCGAGTGCCAGAACGCGAAGTTCTCCGTGTCGCGCACCTGGCTGATCACCTTCGGACGCTCGCGGTCCTTGATGTCCATGAGGATGCCGTCACCCATGCACGCACCGGCCGCCAGGTCGTACTTGGCGTAGGTGGTGATGTCGTGGCAGCCGCTCGTCGTGGAGGCGCGGCGGTCGGGGTCACCCTCGTAGCCGCCGTCCGGGAAGAGGACGGGCGTGGAGACGACCTTGGCCGACGTCGGCTTCTGCAGCGGGATCTTCACGATCGAGACGAAGTCGTGCGGCGGCTGGCAGTCCGGGAACGTCGCGTTCGGCGAGTACGACGAGACGTAGGCGTACAGGTTCCGGCCGTCCTTGGACGGCGCGAGCGAGTGGGTGTGCGAACCGCAGGAAGTCTCGACCGACTTGATGTACTCCGGGGCGAGCGGGTTCGAGATGTCCCAGATCTTGATGCCTTCCCAGGCCGACTTCTCAGTCGCCGGGAGGGACGTCGAGGCACAGGAGTCGTCGCTGCGGGACGAGTCCGTGGACAGCACGAGGATGTCCTTGTAGACCGAGACGTCGTTCTGGGAACCGGGGCAGTAGACCTGCACGACCTGCTCCGGGTTCTCCTTGTCGGAGAGGTCGTACACGGTGAAGCCGTCGTAGTTGCCGGCGAACGCGTACTTGCCCTGGAACGCGATGTCCGAGCCGGTGCCCTGGAGCGCACCGTTCTTGGGCTGGTTGCTCAGGTGGGTCATGTTCTCGGACGCGGTCTCGCCCGGCGGGACGTCCGGAGCTGCGACGTCCGCGGCGACGGGCGCCGCGAAGGCCGTGGCCGCGATCATCGCGGCCAGGGCGGCGCCTGCGGCGCCCCGCACACGAGGTCGGGTAAAGGTTGGACGACGCACGGGCGTCACACCTCCTAGGTCGGTTGTGGGCAGTGTTGCTCACAGGGACCTCTCAGGACCAGGAGTTTCGGGATCTTTAACATGGTGGTGACAAAGCACCACCTAGTGGCGCGGAAGCGACATCGGGCTTGGTGTCCGCATGTGATGACCTGTTGGTAGATTCCGGCGCTAACGTCCTCCGATGGTCTGCGGCCACCCCGTCCATGACCGGACGATGACGCGGACTTCAGCCCGTACGAGAGGATCCGCCCGTGAAGACGCTGACAGGTGCCGGACGACGATCGCGTGTCCGGACGGTCGCGATCGGCCTGGCCGTGCTGGCGCCGGCCCTTGTGCTGTCCGCCTGCGGGCCCGACGAGGAGCCCGAGGAGGTCTCGACGCCGAGCTCCGTGGTGGTGCAGCCCGGCAAGCCCGGGGAGCCGGCGCAGACCATCGCGCCCGAGGACTACGAGGGCGCGCCCAACGCCGAGGCGCCGTTCTCGAAGGCTGACGCCGAGTTCCTCACCGACATGATCTGGCACCACGGGCAGGCGATCGACATGTCGGTGCTGGCGCCGGAGCGCGCGGATTCCGAGCAGATCAAGACCTTCGCCACCCGCATCGACGTGGTGCAGGGCAGCGAGATCAAGCTGATGTCCGACTGGCTGGAGGAGAACGACTACCCCGTGCCGGTGACCGCCGAGAGCGGTGACGGCTCGGGCCCACGAGCTCCGGGGCACGGGCACGACGCCGAGATGCCCGGCATGCTGAGCGAGGCCGAGATGGCCGAGATGGAGGACGCGTCCGGGGCCGAGTTCGACCGGCTGTACCTGGAGGGCATGATCAAGCACCACGAGGGTGCGCTGGCCATGTGCAAGGACGTCGCCGGGGCGGGCAGCGAGGAGCGGGTCCTGGAGCTGGCGAACAACATCGCGGCCGACCAGATGGCGGAGATCGACCGGCTGGACGAGATGCTCGACGCGCTGTGACGCGCTGACCGGGCTCGCCGACCTGTGACATGACGATCGCCGGGAAACGGAGCAGGCGCTCCGTTCCCGGCGATCAAACGAGGTCGGCGGCGGCCCCACCAGGCCGCCGCCGACCGGTCAGATGCGGCGCCGACCCAGCAGGATCAGGCCCGCGACGGTGGCCAGCGCACCGAGCGCTGCCGCGATGATCACGCCGACGCCGATCGCCCCCGCCGGTGCGCCGTCCACGCTGGACCGGAGCACGCCGGTGCCGTCGGACAGCTGCGCCGTACCGGACGCGACGTCGGACGTGCCCGCGACGAGCTTCGCGGAACCGTCGGCGAGCTGCTGCGTGCCGTCGGCCAGGGTGACGGCGCCGCCGGCCAGCTTCTGGGTCCCGTCGTCGAGCGCGCCCGTGCCGTCGGTGAGGTCGCGGGCGCCGAGACGGGCCGCGAGCAGGCCCTCTTGGACGGTGACCGAGCCGTCGGCGAGGCGCTGCGACTTGGCGACCTTGGGGACGACGCGGTCGCGGACCTCGATGATGCCGTCGAGGATCTTGCCGGAGCCGGTGTGGGCGGTGCCGGACCCGGCGGCCAGCAGCACCGACCCGGCGTGGAGCTGCTGGACGCCAGAGACGAACGCCGGCGTCTGGCCGGCGAGCTCGGCGTTGCCGCCGGCGACCTGGGTCGCACCGGAGAGCAGCGCGGGCAGGCCACCCTTGAGCTGGCCCGTACCAGCGGCGAGCGCGGCGTTGCCGTCGGCCATCGCGGCGGCGCCCTCGAACAGGGTCGGGGTGTTCCGAGCAAGCTCGGCGTTGCCACCAGCGACCTGCTGCGAGCCCGCGACGAGCACGTTGCTTCCGGCGTACGCCGAGCCCACGCCGGCAACGTATCGCTCGATACCAGGGGCAAGCTGCCCGACGCCGGCCTGCAGCGTCGCGCTTCCGACCTTGGCCCGCTCCGTGCCGGCCGCCAGGTTGGCCGCACCGGCCGTGAGGGGTGCCAGGCCGTCGGCCACCTTCTGCGCACCGGCCGACACCAGAGCAGTACCGTCGGCCAGCTTCTCTGCACCTCCGGCCACCTTCTGCGCACCGCCTGAGATCTCGCCGAGCGAAGAGCTCAGGCCGGACGCGCCGGCCTGCGCCTGGGTGGCGCCCGCACTGACCTGTCCGGCGCCGGCTGCCAGCGCTCCCGACGACTGGGCCAGCGCCTCGAGCTGAGCCTTGAGCGCCGCGTCGTCGGTAGCGCCAGCGAGCTGCGTCAGCTTCTCCTGAAGGTTCAGGTTCCCGCCCTGCACGTTGTTCGCCCCGTCGACGAGGCCACCGATCTTCGTGGCGAGCGTGCCGGCACCGGTCTGCGCCGCTGCGACGCCGCCTGCCACTGCCGCCGAACCGGACTTCAGCTCCGCTGCGCCCGCCGCCGCGCCCTGCGCGCCCTTCGCCAGCTCGGGTGCGCCGGCGTTGAGCAGCGCGAGGCCCCCCGCGATCTGGTCCGCCCCCGCGTCGAGAGCAACCGCACCGGCAGCGAGGTCGTTCGCGCCGGCTTGGACCGCGCTCGTCCCGCCAAGGATCGTCCCGTTGCTGGCGGCAAGCTGGGACAGGCCGCCGTTCAGCTCCTGGCTTCCGGCGAACAGCCTGCCGGACCCGTCAGCGAGCAGTGTCGCCGCGGCGTCCACCTGCCCGACTCCAGCCGCCAGGTCCTGCGAACCCGCAGCCAGCTGACGCGCACCCGCGTCCAGCGGGGTCACGCCGTCGCTGACCGTCGCGACGCCGGCAGCCACGAGCAGCGACCCGCCCGCGAGCCGCTCCGCGCCGTCTGCGAGCGCGGGCGCCTTGGTGTTCAGGGTGGTGAGACCGGCGTTGAGCTCCCCCGCACCGTCGCTGAGGTCGCCGAGCCCGTCCTTCAGCTTCGCCTGACCGGCGGTGAGCTGCAGCGACGCGTCCGCCAGGTCCTTGACGTCCGACGCCGTCTCGGCCGTGCCGTCCGAGATCTTCTTGGAGCCGTTGTGCAGCTTGATCACGCCCGCGCGCAGGTCGCCCGCGCCGGAGTCGAGCTGGCCCGCGCCGTCGGCGAGCGCCTCGACGCCGGGCACCACGTCGTCCTGCACCGCGGTGTTCAGGTCCGTCGCCCCAGCGCCGAGGTCGCCGACGCCGGAGACCAGCTCGGCCTGGACGCCATCGTTGAGCGTGCTCGCGCCGTCGTCCAGCTTGCCCGCGCCGTCCGCGACGCTGCCCTGGAACAGGAGCATGAAGGCCGTGGCCACGATGGCACCGGCCAGCAGCATGGCTACACCTACCGCTGCGAGGATCGTCGGTCCGGGTCCTGATCGTGGTCTCGGTGATGCATGAAGCTGCGTCATCGGTTCGCCTCTCGCTCTGCGGGCTTCGTCGCCCCGCGGAAGTTGTCGGACCGGCGCCCCTGCCCGCCGGGCTCGCCGCCGTTGGCGAGCACGAAGCCCGTGGTGGTGGGCATCTGCGCAGAAGTTACCCGCGCGTTCAGTCCTGCGGAACGCTTTTACTGATCACAACTCAGTAAAGGAGAGAAGATCACCCGCTCGCCCGAAACGGTTCTGCTGATCCGAAGTCAGCCGAGCCGCGCGTCGACCGCGTCGGCCGAGAACCGGTCGTCGACGGCGACCCGCGCCAGCCCGACGAGCACGGCGTCCGCCCCCAGCGCGGCGGCCCGGATCCGCAGCCGGGCGGTTGCCCGCGGC
>NZ_KI911678.1:0-2563 GCF_000515355.1 Promicromonospora kroppenstedtii DSM 19349
CGGGGACGAGCTCGCCCGCCGTCTGGCCGCCGTGCCCGGTGTGCTCGGCGGCCCGGAGCGGGAGCCGGGCCCGGACCCGGCCCCCGGCCAGGACCAGGCAGGTCCGGCGGGTCAGACCTGGTTCGCCCCGCCGTCGACATAGAGGTTCGCGCCGACGACGTAGCTGCTCTGTCCCGAGGCGAGGAACGCCACGGCCGCGGCGACCTCCTCGGCCTCCCCCATGCGCCCCCTCGGCACCGTCCCGGCGGCGTACTCCCGGATGGCGCCCATGGCCTCCTCACCGCCGTTGATGGCGGTGCCGCCGGGCGTCTCGATCCAGCCCGGGGAGACCACGTTCACCCGGATGCCGCGGTCCTTGAGCTCGGTGGACCACGTCCGCGCGAAGGACCGGACGGCGGCCTTGGAGGCCGCATAGGCGCCGAACGCCGCCATGCCGTGGTCGGCGGCCGTCGAGCCGGTCAGGATCACGGAGGCGCCGTCGTTGAGCAGCGGCAACGCCTTCTGCACGGTGAACAGGACGCCTCGCGTGTTGACCCCGAAGGTCTGGTCGAAGTGCTCCTCGGTGGTCTGCTCCAGCGTCACGAACGCGCCGACCGCGGCGTTCGCCACGAGCACGTCCAGCCCCTCGCCCCGTGCCCGGACCGCTGCGTAGAGCCGGTCCAGGTCCGCCAGGACGCCGACGTCGCCGGCCACACCCGTCGCCCGGTCCGCGCCGATGGTCTTGACGGCGACCTCCAGCTCCGCCTCGCGCCGGCCGGTGACGAACACGTGCGCGCCCTCGTCCGCCAGCCGCACCGCGGTCGCCAGGCCGATGCCGGTGCTGCCCCCGGTGACGACCGCCGTCCTGTCTTCCAGCTGTCCCATGTGGATGTCTCCGTCGCTCTCTCGTGTCGATTGGTACGACATCGATCCTGCGCGCGTCGTGGCGTACGATCCATCGCGTACAGTCCGGGATTCCTTACACATCGTCCAGGGGGGCACCGTGCTCGGCTTTCAGGACCCGATGGCGGACGCGATCGGCCTGCTGCGGCCCCGCACGGTGATCGGGCCCAGCCTGCGTGCCACAGGGGAGTGGGCGCTGCGCTTCGAGCCGTTCCCGCACGTGCGGGTGGGCGGGCTCGTGCGTGGAGCGTGCTGGCTGACCCTCGACGGGCACGAGCCGGTGCTCCTGCGCGAGGGTGACACCTTCATGCTGGGCAACCCACCGCCCTACGTGCTGGCCAGCACGCCCGACGCGCGGCCGCGTCCCGGGGACCCGGTCTGGGCGGCGGCCAAGGACGCGCTGGTGCGAATCGGCGCCGAGGGCGACGACGACCTCTACCTCTGCGGCGGGCACATCGGGTTCGACGACGACAACGCGGCCCTGCTGACGGACCTCCTGCCGCCGCTCGTGATCGTCCGCGCCGACGACCCGCGCGGCGGCGACCTGGGCCAGCTGATCACGCTCCTGGCCGCCGAGGTCGAGGCCACCGCCCCAGGCGGCCCGCTGGTGCAGAACCACCTCGCGCAGGTGCTGCTCGTGCACATGCTGCGGGCGCACGCCTGCCGGACCGACCGGCCCATCGGCTGGCTGGGCGCCCTGAACCAGGACGGTATCGGCGCCGCGCTGCGGGCCCTGCACGCGGACGTGGCGCACTCGTGGACGCTCAACGAGCTCGCCGGGATCAGCCACATGTCGCGGTCCGCGTTCGCCGAGGCCTTCCGGAACCACGTGGGGGTCCCGCCGCTGGAGTACCTGATCCAGTGGCGCATGAGCCTCGCGCGCGACGCCCTCGCCCGTGACACCCTGTCGATCTCGGAGCTGGCCAAGGCGACGGGCTACCAGTCCGAGAGCGCGTTCAGCACCGCGTTCCGCCGCGTCGTCGGGTCGTCACCCGCGACGTTCCGGGGCGAGGCGCGACGGGCTCAGGCAGCATCCGTCTCCGCCTGAGCGTCAAGCGGTGACCAGGTAGTCGTCCGCGTCGTCGTCCCAGGCCAGCGAGACCGTGCCCGCGGTCTCCGCCGCCTTGGCGAACTGGAGGAAGCCGCGGAAGCCGAGCGCCTTCTCGGAGAAGTCCGGGCGGCGCTTGCGCACCGCGTTCTTCAGGCCGGACAGCGCGGCGGAACCGCTGGACTCCTGCACCACGTCGCGCAGCAGTGCGAACGCCGCGTCGGTGTCACCCTGCTCCGGCAACGAGACCTCGGGGTCGCCCGCGGACGGGCCCGGCGCGAGCTCCACGAACCCGCGGTCCGCGAGGAACCGCAGGAACTCCCCGAAGGTACGGAACCCGTAGTCCGACTCGCTGAACGTGGCGTCCTTGCGCAGCAGCGTCCGCTTGAGGGCGGACGCCGTGACCGGGCCGCTCGTGGACGACTGCAGGTCGCCGAGCGTCTGCGCCACCCGCACCTCCATGGGCACGTCGTTCGACGACGGCGCCTCGTCCTGCTCGCTCACGTCCAGGTCGGGCTCGGCCTCGGGCGCCACCTCGACGGGCGCCGGGGCGGGCTCGGGCTTCTTGCGCCGCCGGGTCGCGGGCTTCGCCTCGGCCTCGGGCTCGGCCGGGGTCTCGGGCGCGTTCGCCTC
>NZ_KI911678.1:2663-8169 GCF_000515355.1 Promicromonospora kroppenstedtii DSM 19349
CGTGGCCACGGACGGCTCGGTCGGGCACGTGCGGTCGGTGCTGTCCGCGGTCGAGGCCGCCGGCATCGCGCCCGAGCACTGGGAGGTCCGCGCGCCGAGCCTGGACGACGTCTTCCTGACGCTCACCGGGCACGCCGGGACCGCGGGCCGGGCCGGCCAGGACCGCCCGGCCACGACGACGGGGGTGGCGGCATGACCCACGTGCTGAGCGACGTCTCGACCATGACCACCCGCGGCCTGCGCCTCGTCGCGCGCGACACGGACGCGATGATCACCGCGGTGGTCCTGCCCGTGATCATCCTCCTGATGTTCGTGCTCGTGTTCGGCGGGGCGCTGGACACCGGCACGGAGTACATCGACTACGTGACACCAGGGGTCATCCTGCTGGCCGCCGGGTTCGGCGCCGCGAACACCGCGATGGCGGTGGAACGCGACATGTCGGGCGGCATGGTCGACCGGCTCCGCTCGATGCCCGTCAACGCCTGGACCGTGCTGTCCGGGCACGTCGTGGCGAGCCTGGTGAAGAACCTCGCCACCACGGCGATCGTCTTCGGCGTCTCCATCCTGCTCGGGTTCCGGCCGCAGGCCACCGCGCTGGAGTGGCTCGCCGCTGTCGGCATGATCCTGCTCTTCGTCGGTTGGATCACCTGGCTCGCCACCCTCGTCGGCGTGCTGGTCCGTTCGCCCGACGCCGCGGGCGGCTTCTCGTTCTTCGTGATGTTCCTGCCCTACGTGTCGAGCGCGTTCGTGCCCGTCGACACCCTCCCGGCCTGGCTGCGGGGGTTCGCGGAGCACCAGCCCGTCACACCCGTGATCGAGACGGTCCGCGGGCTGCTCACGGGCGACGTCGCCGGGACCCCCGGCCTCGCCGACCCGGGCGGGACCGCGGCGCTCGCGATCACGTGGTGCGTGGGCCTCGGCCTGGTCTTCGCCGTCGCAGCAGGGCTGGCGTTCCGTGCCCGGCGCTGAGCGGGGACGGGTGGCGACCCGCTGGTGGCGCCGTCCCTGGATCGCGCCCCTCGCCGTGGTCACCGGGGTGTTCCTGGCGACCGCCCTGCCCCGCTACGTGGGCCTCGACCCGACCCTGTCCCTGGTGCCGACGGACCGCGGGCCGGCGTTCTACCCGGCCCTGGTGACGCACATCCTCGCCGGCTCGGTGATGCTCACTGCGGGCGTGCTGCAGCTCTGGCCGTGGCTGCGGGCCAACCACCCGCGCGTGCACCGGTGGAGCGGCCGCGTCTACGTGGTCTCCGCGCTCGTCTCCGGCGTCGGGGCGCTCGTCACCTCGCAGTTCCCGAGCGCCGGCGTGGGGCAGCAGGTGGGCAACACAATGCTCGCCGTCCTGCTCCTGACGTTCACGCTGCTCGGCTACCGCGCCGTGCGGCAGCACCGGTTCGCGGACCACCGCGAGTGGATGGTCCGCAGCACCGCGCTGGCGTTCTCCATCGTGGCCAACCGGTTCTGGGCACCCGTGCTCATCGCGATCTACGTCCCCGGGGCACTCGCGAACCCGGACATCGGGTTCGGCGCCCCGGAGATCGAGGGCGCGGCCGTGGCCTCGGCGTGGATGTCCTGGATCGTGAACCTCCTGTTCGCCGAGTGGTGGCTCCACCGGAAGCCGAAGGGGCGGGCCCGGGTGCAAAAGCCTCGGTGAGTGTCGGTGGCTCAGGACACACTGTCCTCATGTCACAGACGACCAGCGGTACCGCGAGCGACGCGACCGAGCTCGAGCAGAAGCAGATCCTGAAGAAGTACCTCCAGGAGACTCGTGAGGCCCTCGTGTGGAAGCTCGAGGGCCTCACGGAAAAGCAGGCACGGTGGCCCCTGGTGCCGTCGGGCAACAACCTCCTGGGCATCGTGAAGCACTGCGCCAACACCGAGATCGGCTATCTCGGGCCGGTCTTCGGGCGGCAGTGGCCCAACCCGGGCGAGCTCGTCCCCGACGACATCTTCGAGACGGACCCGCAGGCCGACTGGTACGCGACCACGGACGAGACCGTCGCCTCCGTCGTGGACCTCTACAAGCGGGGCTGGGCGTTCTGCGACGAGACCATCGACACGCTCCCGCTGAGCACCGTCGGCCGGGTGCCGTGGTGGAAGAACCGCGAGGTCACGCTGTTCCGGATCATCGTCCATGTCACCGACGAGACCGCCCGGCACGCCGGTCACGCGGACATCCTGCGCGAGCTCACCGACAGCTCCGTGGGGCTCTACGCGGGCAACACCAACATCCCCGACTGGCAGGGTGACCAGATGGCCGCGTACGTCGACAAGCTCAAGACGCTCGCCGAGGGGGCGGGCAACTAGCGCCCGCGTCCGAGATTCGCCAAACTGCGGGCCATGCCCCTCAACGTGGAGCCGTCCACATCCTCCGGGCCCGCGCCCGAACCCGCCGTCGCCGAAGCACCGAAGCCCGCACGTCCCGCACCGAGAGCCGAGGTGGCGGCCGGTAGATCCGACATCCCGCCGAGCGAGCCGGGCGGGCGGCGCGACAGCGGCTCCATGCGGCCGCTGTTCGTCTTCCTGATCGTCGCCGCGGTGGCGCTGATCGGCAGCATCGTGTTCGCGCTCGTGCACGTCACGAACGACCGCGGGCTGGACCAGCTCGCCGACGGGCGGGCCGACGTCGTGCAGGCCGTCGACGAGGGGCGCGCCGCACAGGAGGGGCTGATCGCGCAGATCGAGACCGCCGAGAGCGCGCTCGTCGCCTCGAAGGGCAAGGTGGTCGACGGCGCGCTCCGCGCCGAGCTCGCCGCGCGCGTCGCCGCCGCCAAGAAGCTCGGCGACCAGCAGCCGCCGTCGATCCCCGAGGCCGGGGCCGCCGGTCTCGAAGCCCCCGCGGACCTGGACGCCCTGGAGGCGCAGGCCACCGAGTGGGCCATGACCATGCGCACCGCCTCGACCACCCTCACGTCCGCCACCGAGGACGTGCAGGAGTCCTACCGGCAGTGGCAGCAGGACCGCAAGGACGCCCAGGCCGAGGCCGACGCGGCCGCCGACGAGGCGGCACAGGCCGCAGAGCAGCTCGACAAGGCCCTGAAGTCCCTGTCGACCACGACCGGCCAGCTCAAGATCTCGGTGCGGGACTCGCAGTACACCCTCGAGTGGGCCGCCGGTCTGGGCGGCCCCACAGGCCCCCGCAAGACCCTCCTGATGCACCGCAAGGAGGGCGCGGCGGCGCTCGCGGCGCGGGCCGACGCCAAGGACCTCGGTGCCGTGCAGGACCTCCTGGACCGCCGCGAGACCGCGCGGGTGGCGATCGAGGACGGTGCCTGGGCGGTGCGAGCCACGCTGGCGGACGGCAGCAACGGGCGGATCGCCCAGAAGGACCTGTGCAAGATGGGGCTCGGTCCCGAGGGCCAGGACCAGTACCTGCGCTGCGACGCCGCCGAGGACTGGACGAAGCTGGCCGCGGCGTTCGAGGCGGAGCTCGGCAAGCCGCTGCGCGTCGAGTACGGCTACCGCCCCTACGACTGGCAGCTCCAGGCGCTCGACGAGTTCGGCGCCGGCCAGGTCGCCGAGCCCGGCACCTCCAACCACGGCTGGGCCGCCGCTGTGGACGTGCCTGTGGACGACGGCTTCCGCTTCGGCGAGCCCGAGTTCGAGTGGCTTGCGGCCAACGGGCCCAAGTTCGGCTGGGAGCACCCGGACTGGGCACGCGCCGGCGGTGGTCGCGAGGAGCCCTGGCACTTCGAGTACCAGGGCTGACGCCGCTCGTCCGGTGCCCGCGCGCCGCCGTCGACCACGGTGGTGCGCGGGCACTGGATAATGGGGGGTGTGCAGTGCCCTCACTACGACGCCGGCCGCTGCCACTCCTGCACCCTCCTGGAGATCGACTACCCCACCCAGGTGCTCGACAAGGAGCGGCAGGTCGCCACGCTCCTCGACCCGGTCTCCGACGGCCTGACCTGGCTCCCGGCGGTCCGCAGCGTCGAGTCCGCCTTCCGGAACAAGGCAAAGATGGTCGTCAGCGGCACTGTCGCCGAGCCCGTGCTGGGCATCCTTGACCGGGCCGGCCACGGGGTCGACCTGACCGACTGCGGCCTCTACCCCGACGAGCTCCAGGCGTCCTTCGGACCGCTGACGGCGTTCGTGACACGCGCGAACCTGGAGCCGTACCAGGTCTCGGGCACGGGCAGGCGCGCGCAGCAGCGCGGCGAGCTCAAGTACCTCCTGGTCACGCTGTCGCCCGACGGCGAGCTGATGGTCCGGTTCGTGCTGCGCTCCCAGGAGTCGATCGCGCGGATCCGCAAGCACCTGCCCGCGCTGCTGGCAGACCTCCCGACCCTCGCGGTCGCTTCGGCGAACATCCAGCCCGCGCACGCCGCGGTGCTCGAGGGCGACCTCGAGATCCCGCTGACCGAGCGCACCACGCTCCCGATGCGCATCGACGACATCACGCTCGACCTGCGCCCGCAGAGCTTCTTCCAGACCAACACGGCGGTCGCCACCGAGCTGTACCGGCAGGCCCGCACCTGGGTCGACGAGGTGGACCCGCACAGCCTCTGGGACCTCTACTGCGGCGTCGGCGGTTTCGCGTTGCACTGCTCCGCGCCCGGCCGGTCCGTCACAGGCATCGAGATCAGCGCCGAGGCCGTCGTCGCGGCATCGGGCACGGTGGAGCGCCTGCGCGACGGCGACGGGGCCGGCCGGTTCCAGGACGTCTCGTTCGCCGCGGGCGACGCGACGGCGTTCGCCGTCGGGCCGCAGGCGCCCGGGCTGCCCGAGATGGTGATCGTGAACCCGCCCCGGCGCGGTATCGGCACCGACCTCGCGCAGTGGCTGGAGGGTTCCGGGATCGACCACGTCCTGTACTCGAGCTGCAACGCGACCACGCTCGCCAAGGACCTCGCCGCCATGCCGTCGCTCCGGCCGGTCCGGGCGCGGCTGCTCGACATGTTCCCGCAGACCTCCCACTACGAGGTGCTGGTACTCCTCGAACGGGCCTGACCCGGCGGCGTGTGCCCCCTGCCCTCCCCGTCCTTCTTCGCCTGACCGGGCGGAACATCCTTCGTGGCCTGCCCGGGCGGGGCGTTGTTCTTCTTGGCCTGACCGGGTGGGGCGTTGTTCTTCTTCGCCTGCCCCGGCGGGACGCCGTCCGACTTGGCCAGGCCCGGCGGGACGCCGTCCGACTTCGCGAGACCCGGCGGGGCGCTGCCCTTCCTCTTCGCCTGGCCGGGCGGTGTGTGCTCCGTCGACGTCGTGCCGGTCAGGTCGGGAACGTGGGTCGGATCCTCCTGGACCGTCCGGGTGGCATCACGGGCGGCGGCCGGTTGCCGGTCCTGTGCCGAGGCCGAGACCGAGACCGTACTGGTCTCGTGGAACGAGGGCGCCGCGGCCTCGACGCCGCCCACCACGCCGGTCGTGACGGCGGTCGTCACGAACAGGCCGCCGGCGATGGTGGCTGTCAGGCTCACGGGGTCGGTCAGCAACGTCCGGGCGGTCACGGCAGCACGGACCCCGACAGTGACGAGCCAGCCCCCGGCCCCGGCCGCCGCCCCTCCGG
>NZ_KI911678.1:8269-12120 GCF_000515355.1 Promicromonospora kroppenstedtii DSM 19349
AGTGGCGCGCGCGGTGGGCGACCGGGCGGTGCGGCGGGTCGTCGTGCGCCCGCCGCACCTGGTCAACGTGGTGCTGGCACCGGCCTGACGGCCTGGAGGTCAGGCGGCCGCGCCGTCGTCGTCCTCGCCGTCCTCCTCGTCGAGCTTCGCCCGCAGGGCGCGGAGCTCGACGAGGATCTCGCGGTTCTGCGCGGCCAGGGCGTCGAGCCGCTCGTCCTTCTGCTCGTCGTCATGGCGCTCCTCCTCCGCGATCTCCTCCATGCCGTTGACGATGACGGCGATGAACAGGTTCAGCACGGCGAAGCTGACGACCAGGATGTAGAGCACGAAGAAGATCCACGCGGCGGGATGGGTCTCCATCACCGAGCGGGCGATGTCGGGCCAGGCCTCGCCCGTCATGGCCTGGAAGAGCGTGAACAGGGAGATCCACAGGCTGCCGAAGTACTCGGGGGACGACGCTCCGAACAGGCCGGTCGCGATGACCGCCGATACGTACATGACCAGGATCAGCAGGGCGCCCACGGCGCCCATCCCCGGCACGGCCCGCAGCAGGCCGTCGACCACGCGGCGCAGCGACGGCACCACGGTGATCACCCTCAGCACCCTCAGCACCCGCAGGGCACGCAGCGCGGACAGGGACTCGCTCGCGGGGAGCACCGCGACACCGACGACGAGCAGGTCGAAGATGTTCCACGGGTCGCGGAAGAACTTCCGGCCGTACGCGACGATCCGCAGCACCAGCTCGAGCACGAAGAAGCCGAGCATGGCGTGGTCGATCCTGACGAGGACGTCGAAGGCCGGGCCCGTCACCATCGTCTCCGCGCCCAGGATCAGCGCGTTCGCCAGGATCACCCCGAGCACCAGGTGGGTGACCCACTTCTGGTCGAGAAAGGCCCGCAGCCGCTCCCGTCCGGTCCGCGGTACCGCCTGCGTGCCGATCTCGTGGTCCATCCGGTCTCTCCTCAACGTTCCCGTGCCCGGAGCCCGTGCTCCGGCAGTGCCTCGGGCCCCATGCCCGGGCGAACCTTAGCGTGGCGGTGTACCCCGTCCCGCGGGGTCGCAATGTCCCGATATGGACCTAATCGGCGGGTCCGGTGGCAACTGAACCAAATCAGTGCTTGAGTAGAGCACAAGCAAGCAACAAGACTGGAGGCAAATGCCATGGGCTTCTGGGCCTTTCTCATCCTCGGACTGATCGCCGGTGTCATCGCTCGCATCGTCATCCCGGGCAAGCAGCCGGGCGGTTTCTGGGTCACCTTGCTTCTCGGTGTGCTCGGCGCCATGCTCGGCGGCTGGCTGGGCGGACTGATCTTCAACATCGGCTTCGACGAGTTCTGGTCGTGGTCGACCTGGCTCTTCGCGGTGATCGGCGCGGTCATCGTCATCCTGATCGCCCAGGCGATCTTCGGTCGGCGCAAGGCCGCCTGACCGCTGTGGCCCGCGGCCGCACCGCCGGCGTCGTCGTCCTGACGATGCTGGTCGGTGCGGCCGCGGCCGCGTGTTCGGGTGGTCCGCCGGAGCCCTCGTCGACACTGGGTCCCGTGCCCGACGCCGTGGCCGACCACCTCACGGTCCAGGTGGACCAGGGGCGCACGCAGTACGCCGCCCGGGAGATCGTCCTCGCTGTCACCAACGACTCGGACGAGACGATGACGCTCCTGTCGGGCGCCCTGGACGCCGACGGCTTCGGGCCGTCGCGTCCCACGAAGGAGAACCGCACCCCGGCACTCCGGCCGGGTACCACGCGCGACGTCTACGTGGAGCTGGGCGAGGCGGAGTGCGCGGGTGCTCCGGCCGGCCCCGCGGAGCCCACCCCGGATGCCGCGCCGTCGGCCACGATCAGGCTCGCCCTCGGCGAGCACGACGACCTCGGGCCGGCGACCGACGTCGTCGTCGAGCAGGTCGAGGACCCTGGCGGTCACCTCGGCCGCAACCACGCCGTGGACTGCGCCGGTGCCGCCGTCGCCGCGGGAGCGGAGCTGACCGTCGAGCCCGACATTCCGGTCGAGACTCGCGACGGTGAGCTGACGGCACTGGTGACGCTACGGGTCGAGGCAGTGGACGGTGGACCTGAGGTCACGATCGACCGGATCGCCGGGACCACGATCATGAACAACGCCGACCCTGGCGGCGACGGCTCCGGCTGGACCGGGCGTGCGCTGGACGGCCAGCGGGCCGGCGCGATCACGCTGCCGGTGGTCCCCGCCCGCTGCGACGCCCACGCCGTGGGCGAGGACAAGCGCGGCACGTTCCTGCCGGTCTCGGCGAGCGTCGACGGCGAGGCGCAGCACGTCATCTACGTGCCCATGCCCGACTCGGCGCGTGCCGACCTGTTCGCGTTCATCGCGGACAGCTGCGACTGGCCGGAGTAGTCCGGTGTCCCGGAGATGCGCGGAAGGCGCCCCCTCCGGCACCGGGTCGGGACCCGGCACGGAGGCGGCGCCTCGCGAAGTGCTGATACTGCGGTGAGCGTCCGGCTCAGACGACGCGGATGAAGGTCGGGCTGTTCTGCCACATCTCGGTGTAGCGCACCGGCATGCCGGCGGCCCAGGCCTCGATGATCATGCCGTTGCCGGCGTAGAGGGCCACGTGGCCGGGCGTCCAGACGATGTCGCCCGGCTCGGGGTACGTGACCTGGTAGCCGGAGCCGAGCATCGCGCTCGAGGAGTGCGGCAGCGAGACGCCGAGCTGCGCGTACACGTACTGGATCAGGCCCGAGCAGTCCATGCCCTCCGACGGCGAGTTGCCGCCCAGCACGTAGGTGATGCCCAGGTAGTTGAAGGCGACGTTGACGGCCTGCTGGCCGACCGGGACCGGGTCCGGCGCGTCGACCGAGACGACGGCGGGGGCCTGGCCCTTCTCGCCGTCGGCGCCCTTCGTGGTGCCCAGGGTCTCCATCTCGATCGGCATCTTCGCGTCGGCCGGGACGGTCACGGTGGGCGCGGCGGCGACGGACTGCTTGGCCACCGCGGTGAGGGAGTTGAGGTCGACCGAGTTGAGCTTCGCGGTCTTGACCTCGGTCTTGAGATCCATCGCCGGGGCCGCGTGGGCCGTCGTCGCGATGGTCGAAATGAGGACGCCGCCTGCGGCTGCGGCGATGGCGCCACGGCGGGCGACGGTGCCGGCGTTCTCGGTGGCGGTACGAGCGAGGATAGTCAGTGGTGTCTGGGCCGGGCGGCTGTCGCGATGCCGTCCGCGGATGGAGTTCGTCACCTAATGTCTCCTGTACCGCCTGCGAGGTGAGCTGTCGGGTTCGGGTAGGAGTACAACCCGGCCGCACGGCTACTGGGGGGTTTCCGTCCGGCTTCACCCCGAGGGCGACGATCCTGCTGTCGCCCGGGAATGGGTCCCCCGCTCCTGTCTTGAACGTCTGAGTCATGAGCCGGTGACAGGACTCGGCGTCCGGCTCACGACTCCACCGTCGCGGTGGAGCAGAAGTCAAAGTACACACGTTCACGGGAAAAGTCACGATCGGGTTACGCATTACGGTCTGACCCAACGAAGAAGCAGATTTACACCGTTCCGGTCTTCAGGGTTATGACCGACATCACACATCGGCTAGCGTTCGGCGTCATGGCCGAAACGCAGCACCGCATCTCCGCGTGGTGGGTGCTTCCAATCAGTGCGATCGTCTGGTGGGCCTGCGGTTTTCTGCCCTGGATCGCGCAGCTGTCGTACCAGGTCACGGGCCTTGCCCGTGCGTCCGACGCCGCGGCGGCCGGGATCCGGCCGCTTCCCTTCACGGCCGACGGCGCCGTGGTCGGCCTGGTCGTCATGGCCCTGATGGGCGGACTGCTCGCCGGTGTCACGGCCCGCCTCCCCGCCTCGGCCGGCGCGGGTGCGGGCGCCGC
>NZ_KI911678.1:12220-19220 GCF_000515355.1 Promicromonospora kroppenstedtii DSM 19349
GAGGCGGCCATCCTGTACACGGCCCGCGACCCGCTCCTGGGCCTGCGGGGCCTGTGGACGCCGCTGTACGGGTACGGCGTCGTCGACGCGTCCGCCGCGGTCGCGTACTGAGTCCGAGCGCGCGGCGGCGCCGAGCGCACAGGAGCACCGCGGCCCGCGCCGCGGTGCTCCTGTGCTCTGGTTGTTAGTACGGCCGGATGTAGACCGCGTAGTCCTGCCACTGCTCGGTGTAGCGCACAGGACTGCCGTAGTTGGCGGCCTCGACCACCATGCCGTCGCCGGCGTAGAGGGAGACGTGGCCCTGGGTCCAGACGATGTCGCCGGGGATCGGCGAGGAGACCTGGTACCCGGTCGCCACCATGGACGACGACGAGTGGGGCAGCTCGACGCCGAGCTGCGCGTACACGTACTTGATCAGGCCTGAGCAGTCGAAGCCCGTGGCGGGCGAGCTGCCGCCGTACGCGTAGGCGATGCCGATGTACTGCATCGCGATCGAGATGGCCTGGGCCCCGATGGACCCGTCGGACCTGTAGTCCGGTGTGGCCTCGGCGGCGGTGCTCGTCGCGGTCACCGAGGCTGTGGTCTCCACGGCTGGCTCTGGTTCGGGCTCCGGTTCCGGTTCGGGAGCGGGGGTGACCTTGACGGCCTTGCTCTCGATCTTGAGCCGTGCGTCGTTCGCGACCTGCACCGCCGGTGCTGTCGCGACCTCCTTTGCCAGCCGGTTCGAACCTTCTCCCACGACCGCGTGTGCGCCGGGGGCGAACGCTGTTGCGAGAAGTCCGGATGATGCCGCGATCACAGCGCCCGAACGGGCTGCGCTGCGAGTCACGGACATGAAGTGAGTGCTAGGAGCGTGATCGGCGCGGTGTCGACCGCGTCGGACGGTGGTACTCACCGAAGTTCTCCAAGTCGCCGGTTGCGCGGTCCCGTACCGGTCTGGGGAATGGGGCCCGCGGCTGTGCCTCCGGTGGCGCAGCGAAACCGACGCTACATACGGGTACCCACCTTGTCTCGATCAGATAACAGTTGTCGTGAAGTATCGGGCTGTCCGAATCGCGCGTAACTTTTCGACTAGATGCTTTTTCCCAGCGTAAGGACTATTTTTAGCGCCGAAATGCAGCCCTGACGGCTATGAAAAGACAGCGGACGAAATGTTGCGACACGCGGCTCTCCGCCGGTGTGTCACGGCTTGTTCCGTGCTCGGAGCTCCGCCTCCGATCTCAGGTCGGCCAGCAGGGCGTCGGCCAGCTCGCGCGCCCTCGGCCCCGCCGACAGGTCGGTCAGCCCGGCGAGCATCCCGCTCCGGGCCACGGCTGTCGTCACGTCGCACGCGGCACTGCCGTCCGGCCCCGCGCCGGGCAGCGGGGTGATCCGGTGGGCGGTCCCGGTCCGCACGCCGGGGGTGCCGCTGCTCGACCACGAGAAGCCCTGCCCCTCGGTGAGGCCGTCCACCTCCCAGGTCGCCGCCGGCAGACCGGGCTGCTCGATCTCGACGCGCGAGCCCACGACGATCGCCCGCTCGGGGCCCAGGAGCGTCACGCGGCTCATGGCGCTGGTCCAGGCGGGCATGCGTTCGACGTCGGACAGGACCTGCCAGACGACGTCGGCGGGTGCCTCGACCCGGACACTGGTGCTATAGGCATGAGCCACGGGCCCCAGGCTACGCCGGGCCGGGGGGGCATCCGGTGCAGTCCGGGGCCCGTGGCGGGCCTTCGGATGAGGGGCCTGGTCAGGGCCCCGCGGAGAGCACGATCGTGACCGGGGCGCCCCAGGTGACGAGCGCACCCTCTGCCGGGTCGGACGAGATGACGGTCCCCTCCGGCGCAGTCTCGGACTCCTCCTCCGTGAACGTGCAGGCCAGGTGCTTCTGCAGGCAGACGACCTCGACGTCCTCACGGGTCATCGCGGTGAGGTCGGGTACCTCGATGGCGCTGTCGGCGACCTCCTCGGGGAGCGGTACGAACTCGGTCGTGAGGAAGACCGTGCGGGAGTGCATCTTGCCGATCGAGTCCTCGAGCTGGAGCGGGACGTTCCGCTCCACGTCGTAGATCACCGTGACGGTCCGGTCGAACACCTCGAACGTGGCGCTGCTGCCTGGGCGGCCCTCCGCGTCCTGGACGTTCTGCTCCACCTCGACGGGGGTCAGGCTCGTGAGCAGCTCCCATCCCGCGGCGCGCACCGCCGGCGGGGCCGGGGCATCGGTGATCAGGTGGGCCGCGTTGAAGAGCGCCGCGTCCTCCGCCACGCCCGTGGGCTCGAACTTCTCGAGCAGCGCATCGTGCAGCGCACCCGGCTCGGTGGGCAACGCCGCGATGTCCGCCCACGTGAAGCTGATGGGTTCGCTGCCTTCCATGACGAGGTAACTGACGGCGTCCCGCATGGCCGGGCCGAAGCTGAGCAGCTCGAAGCTCACACCTTCGCCGTACCAGCGTTCGATGCCCATGGGTGAGTCGTCCTCGGGCTCCTCCCCCTTCTTCGAGCCGTCGACCCGGGTCACGACGTGGAAGTACGTCGCGTCTCGCCAGCCCTTCGGCGGTATGACGGGTTCATGCGGCAGGTTGTCCGTGCTGTCGCCCAGCCGGTCGCCCTCACTCGATGTGACGGGCGGCCCGCTGGGCTCCGGCGACGGCTCCACCTCCATCGTCATGGAACCGCCGGGAACGGTCGTTCCCGGGGGCTCCAGCGTGGTGGCCGCCCAGGCCCCGCCCCCGAGGGTCAGCGCCAGGGCCAGGGTGACGCCGCCCGCCCGGGCGGCCCGTCGCCGTCGGGCGGCCGGGACGACGCGCGTCACGTCGACGTCGATCCTCGGCGCGACGCGTGTGACCTGCGTACGCAGGCTCTCGGCGAACTGCTCCTCGTCGTTCATGACCCGCTCCTCTCGTGGTTCGTGTGCTGTGCCGTGCCGCCGGCTGTCGCCGCGTCGCTCGTACCGTCGGCCCGCAAGATCTCCCGCAGGCGGGCGATGCCACGGGACGCCGTGGACTTGACCGTGCCGACCGAGACGCCGACCGCGTCGGCGACCTCGCGCTCCGGCAGGCCCTCCAGGTGCCGGAGCACCACGATCCGGCGCTGCTTGGTGGGCAGCAGCCGCAGCGCGCGGACCAGGCGGTCGCGCTCGGCGTGCACGTCGGCGGCGCTCCGGCCGTCCTGCGGCCGTTCGGGCAGTGCGTCGGAGGACATGAGGACCTCCCGGCGCCGCCGGCGCCACCCGTCGACCCGCAGGTTCGCCAGGACGCGCCGCGCGTAGGCGAGCGGCTCGCCCTTGCGGGCCTTGGGCCAGGCCAGGTACGTCTTCATCAGGGCCTGCTGCACCAGCTCCTCGGCCTGGTGCGTGTCGCCGCACAGCAACCAGGCGGTGCGGGCCAGCGCCGGTGTGGACCGGGACATGAAGGCGGCGAACTCGGCCTCGGTGTCGCCCGCGACCACGACCTCGACCGCTTCGGTCCCGTGGGCCGCGCCGGGGGCGTGGACCGGATCGGGGCTCGAGCGCCCCGCGACCATTGGCATGCTCATGCCTCCTTCACGGTCGAGGGCGGCGAAAGGTTGAGCGGTAGGTCCGACGGCGTGTCGGTGCCTTCCGTATCCTCGCTGACATGGCCCCCCATCGGCTCACCGTGCAGCAGGCGCGCCGCATCGCGCTCCGCGCCCAGCTCCTCGACGCCCGCCGGCCGGTCGACCTGGTGCACCTCGTGGAGGACCTCACCTACCTCGCCGTCGACCCGACGTCGGCCGTGGCCCCGGCGGTGGACCTCGTGGCCTGGTCGCGGCTCGGGAACGAGTACTGGATCGGCGCGGTGGACGACGCGATCACCGACCGCATGCTCTTCCAGCTCCGCGGCACCGTGCGCTCGATGGGCGACCTGCCGCTGTACCTGGAGCAGATGGCCCAGTGGCCGCAGAACGAGACCATGCGGCAGTGGCTCACCGACAACGCGGAGTTCGAGCGCGAGGTGCTGGCGCTGGTCGAGGCAGAGGGGCCGGTGCTCGCCAAGGACGTGCCGGACACGGCCCGGGTGCCGTACACGTGGGGCGCCGAGGGCTGGAGCAGCCGGCGCAGCGTGGCCGAGATGCTCGAGGCGCTGAACATGCAGGGCAAGCTGGCGATGGTGGGGCGCAAGGGTCGCCAGCGCCTCTGGGACCTCGCCGAGCGGGTGTATCCCCAGGTCGAGGCGGTCCCGCTGGAGGAGGCGCTGCGTGAGCGGGTCGACCGGCGGCTGGCCGCGGAGGGCATCGCCCGCAAGCGGACGCAGGGCCGCTCGGGTGACGGTGCCTGGTGGGTCGACCTCCCGGGCGAGGTGGTCCAGGTCGAGGGGTGTGACGGCGAGTGGCGCGTCGACCCGGAGCTGCTGGACCACGCGGACGACGACTTCGAGCCGCGCACCGCCCTGCTGTCGCCGTTCGACGCGCTGGTGGCCGACCGGCCGCGGCTGCTCGACCTGTTCGACTACGAGTACACGCTCGAGATGTACAAGCCGAAGGGGAAGCGGCGCTGGGGCTACTTCGCGCTGCCGATCCTGCACGGGGAGCGGTTCGTGGGGAAGCTCGACGCCAGGGCGGACCGCAAGGAGGGCGTGCTGCACGTCTTCGCGGTGCACGAGGACCTGCCGTTCGACGGGGCGACGACGGACGCGGTGCACGCCGAGGTCGAGCAGCTCGCGGCGTGGCTGGGGCTGGGCCGCGTCGACTACGCCCGAAGTGGTTGAATCTTTCAGTAATCTAGAGGGTCGTGAAATCGGGCTATCATCCGCGACGTGACATCGCAGATGATGGTTGACCTCGTACCGGTGGGCGAGGACGTGCTCGAGGACCTGCTCGCCCTGGCCGTGGCCGAGGCCCAGCCCGGCGAGGTGATGCCGCCCGCGCCCGGCGAGTCGGCCGACGAGGCGCGCACCACGTGGACCGGGCTCCGCAAGGGAGCCTTCCGCGAGTACCACCGCCGCTGCCGGCTCAGCGTGACCGCACCCGTCCCCGAGGTGACCTGGGCGGTCAGGGCCCGGGGCCGCATCGTGGGCGCAGCCCGCCTCGCCCTGGTCGACGGCGACCCGGACGCGCGTGAGGTCGGTCTCTGGCTCGGCGAGACGTACCGCGGGTACGGCATCGCCGGCGAGGTCGCCTACTGGGCGGTGGCCGCCGCCCAGACCATGGAGGCCCGGCGGCTGGTGGCCCGCACGGTGGCGAACCCCGCCGCGCGGCGGTCGCTGGAGCGCATCGGCTTCGAGGTGGTCGAGCACGACGACGGCCTGCTCGGCACCATCACGCTGCCCTGAGCCCGGCCGGGCGTTCCGGGCCGGCCGAGGTCACGGCAGGGTCAGCGCCGTCAGCTCCGCGCGCGTGCCCGCGAAGACGTTGAGGTCGATGTACGGCTCCACGCCGTCGTACCCGGGCAGCCGGTCGCGGTTCGAGTACTGCCAGATCGTCCAGTCCCGGCCGTCGGAGAGCCTGGGCGTCCAGGCGACCGACCGGATCCAGATCGGCAGCTCGGGGTAGCGGTCCGCGAGGTACAGGTCGTACGCGTCCCCGGTCGCGTACACGATCGGCGGTACGCCGTAGTGCTCCTCGACGCCCGCGACCAGAGGGTCGAGGATCGCCCGCACCTGATCGGGCGCCGGCGGGTCCTGGAAGTACCGCCCGTAGAACTCCAGGTCGATCGCGGGCGGTAGCGTGCCCGGGGTCGCGGGCACCTCGCGCGCGAGCTGCGCGGCCTGCTCGGCGCCCGGACTCTCGAAGCTCATGAAGTGGTACGCCCCCACGAGCAGGTCCGTGCGGTTCGCGGCCGCCCAGTTCTCGGCGAACCGGGGGTCGGTGTGCGACGCGCCCTCGGTCGCCTTGATCCACGCGAAGTCGAGGTCCTGTGCCGCGAGCACGTCCCAGTCGATCTCGCCCTGGTAGTGCGAGACGTCGACGCCGCGCACGTCGTGGGCCGCGGCCGGCAGCCGGCTCGGCCAGACGGTCCCGGTCGCGACGAGCACGCCGAGGACCGCGACGACGGCGACCCCGGCCGCCGTCGTCCACAGGGCCGTGCGCACGCCCGTGCGTGGTGCCGACCGGGGCGGACGACGCTCGGAGGGGGTTCGCATGACGGGAGGCTAGCGGCGGGATCCGCGCGCCAGGGCCGACACACGTGCAGGTCGTGTGCGGATGGCTACTCGCCCGTCGCACCGCCCGCGATCTCGGCCGCGATGTCCAGGTGGCCCGCGTGCCGCGCGTACTCCTGCAGCACGTGGAAGCAGATCCAGGCGAGCGTGGGCGGGGCCTCAGTGAACCGGCCGCCGAGCGCGCCGTGCTCCGCCGGGTCGTGCGCGGCGAGCACCTCGCGCGTCGTCTCGCCCCCGGCGTGCAGGCGGTCGAGGAGCTCGGCGAGGCCCAGGCCGTCGGGCACGGCCCACGGCCCGTGCGGGTCCTGCTCCGCGTGGTCGCTCCACGGGTCGTCGACCTGCTCGCCCAGGAAGCCCCAGCGGAACCAGCGCCGCTCCATGTGCACCAGGTGGATCAGGAGCTCCAGCGGCGACCAGCCGGACGGGAGCCGGGAGGTGCGCAGCTCGGCGTCGGACAGGGTGCGCAGCTTCCGGTCCACGGCCTGCCGGTAGTAGTCCAGGTAGGCGGTGAAGAGCACCGGGGTCTCGGCGGAGTCGAGCTGCGGCTCGCGGTCGGAGAGGGGCATGCCGAGAGGTTACGTCGCGCTCCTGGAAACTGACCTGGACCAGTTTCGCGAAGTGCTGTGACATCGGTGGGGTCGCCGCGTCTGTAGTGCATGACCGCGACGAAGAGCAGGACCTACGGGCTGGCCTCGAACCCATCGGAGTGGGCCGCGCACCGGCGTGCCGTCGTCTTCTCCGTGCACCGGATGTTCCCCGGGGTGGACGCCGAGCGCGCCGCGACCGAGGGCCTTGGCGAGCTGTGCCGCCAGATCGTGATGCGCGGCGCCGTCGACCGCCCTGCCGTCGTGTGGTGCGAGGCCGCGATAGCGGCGGCCGCGCGCCTGCGGGTCGAGAGCGGCGCC
>NZ_KI911678.1:19320-25811 GCF_000515355.1 Promicromonospora kroppenstedtii DSM 19349
CGGCGCTCGGTCCCCGGCCGCAGCCCGCCCAGCAGCTCTCCCGCGCGCAGCACACCGCGCCGAACGACGTCGTCGCGCTGCACTCCGGCTACCCGGACCGCGAGCTGCTCCCCGAGCGCCTGGTCCGTGCCGCCTTCACCCGGGCGGCGAGGACCGACGCCGCGGTGACCCGGTCCCCCGCCGCCGGGATGTCCGAGCTGCAGGCTTGGTTCGCGGCCGAGGTCGGCGGCGCCGCACCCGTCGGCGTGGCGCCGCCCGCGCCGAGCGACGTCGTCGTCTTCCCCGGCAGCCAGAGCAGCCTCAGCATCACGTTCCGCGCGCTGGTGGGCGCGGGCCGGCCCCTGCTGGTGGAGTCGCCCACTTACTGGGGTGCCCTGCTCGCCGCCGAGCAGGTGGGCGTGCAGGTGGTGCCGGTACCCAGCGGTCCCGGTGGCCCGGACCCGGAGGCGCTCGCGCGAGCATTCGAGCAGACCGGGGCACGCGCCTTCTACGCGCAGCCACACTTCGCCAACCCGACCGGAGGCCGCTGGTCCCCCGACCTGTGCGACGAGGTGCTCCGGCTGGCCCGGCAGCACGGCGCGTACGTGATCGAGGACGACTGGGCGCACGACTTCGGCATCACCGAGGACGTGGTGCCGCTCGCCTCCCGCGACGACGCCGGGCACGTGGTCTACCTGCGCTCGCTGACCAAGAGCGTGTCCCCGGCGGTCCGTGTGGCCGGACTCGTCGCGCGAGGCCCGGCCCGCGACCGCATCCTCGCCGGCGCCCAGGCCGAGTCCATGTACGTGAGCGGCATGCTCCAGGCCGTAGCGCTCGACGTCGTGACCCAGCCCGCCTGGCGCACTCACCTGCGCGGCCTGCGCCAGCAGCTCGCCGGACGCCGCGACCTGCTGCTCGGAGCGCTCCGCGAGCGCGTCCCGGAGGCGCGCGTCGAGGCGGTGCCGCAGGGCGGTCTCAACCTCTGGGTGCGGCTGCCCGACACGACCGACCTCGACCGGCTGGTCCGGGACTGCGAGGCGGCGGGCGTGATCATCGCGGCGGGCGACGAGTGGTTCCCGGCCGAGCCGACCGGGGCCTACCTACGGCTCAACTACTCCGGCCCGAACCCGGGGGCGTTCCCCGAGGGTGCGCGCGTGCTGGGCGAGACGCTGGCGCGGCAGCTGGGCTGACGTCGACGCCGGCCCGTTCGTGATGGCTAGATACCGTCCGCGCTGCCCTGCAGCGCGGCCACCAGGTGCGGCATGGTGCTCGAAGGATTGGGGCCGCGGGTGTTGAGGTCTGTGGATCGGCTCCTGCTGGTGGCGATGGCGACCGCGTCTTCGACATGACCGAACGGAAAGTCGGTGGGGAGGTGCTTGCACGCGCCGACGAACCCGTGGCGGCGCAGCTCTTTCCTGAGCGAGCCGGCGGTGTGGGGCGCGCTGCTCTCCGTGAAGTGCCACAGCAACCACACCTCGAACTGTGGATTTGAGACGACCACGGTCTCGGACCCGGCGTCGCACTGTCGCAGGACCGTGTCCAAGGTGGCGTGGTCGTCCACGTCGACCACGAGCCACACGGCCTCGTAGTCACCTTTGGCGGCGAGCGCACGTGCCTTCGCCAGGACGCGGGATGGTTCGCCTCCACCGCGCTGAACGGTGCACGGCACCACGGTGACACCGGCGGTCCGCCAGACCCTGAAGATATTGGATCTCGGTGATCTCGCCCTCGGTCACCACCAGCAGTTTCTTGTTCTCGCGGCGATCCGGGCGGTTCCTCCTGACAGAACCACCCTTACGCATCCGCGCGCACCTTTGTCTCCTCGTCGAGGAGCGTGACGAGGAAGGATCGCGCGGTCCGGGGGATGGCTCCGTAGCGGCCGTCGAGGTACCGCTTCGAGAAGTTCTGATCCGGGCGGGTCGGAAATTCCGCAAGTGAGAAGAGTGACGTGGCGCCGTCACCGTCCTTCTCGGTGAACCAGGTCTCCTCGGGAGTGAGCATCGAATCCGACTGGGCAGAGAGCAGGAACGTGTCGTGCGTCGTGAAGATCAGCTGGGCGCCGGTGTGGTTGTAGTCCGGGTCCTTGAACATTCGGAGAATCACCTGCGACAGCTGCGGATGCAGGCTGGCGTCGATCTCGTCGACGATGAGAAGTCCACCCGAGCGCAGGATCGTCAGTGCTGGGAGCGCGAGGCTGAGCCACGACAGCGTTCCGGTGCTCTGTGATCCCAGCGGCAGAGGGAAGACACCGTTGCGGCCTGCGTGCTGGAACATCAGCGCGCGCCGGATCAGCTCGATCTTGACCGATGGGTGCTCGGCCGGTGTCGAGCCGGCGGGACCGGACTCATCGGTGCCTTCGCCGGACTCGGCCGGTCCAGGTTCCAGGTGTCGATGGAACAGTTCAGTGAGTTCATTGCTGAACTCCCGGACGTCCTCGGGTATCTCCGACTCGTCGATACCGACGTCGGTGATGCCGATATCGGCGACCCGGAGAAGTGTCTTCACGTCGTTGAGGCTGATCTCGCCCTCGGCGATTCCCTCAGTGATCTGCTGCAGGCGGCGGTTACGGTCCTGCTCCGAGAAGTCGGCGACGACGATCTGGTCCGCGAACGCGGCGAACAGTCGGCCGAGCAGGCCGTGCCCGTTGCCTGCGGCCTTGGAGAGGAAGAGAGCACGGCTTCCGGTGGCAGCCGCGTGCAGCCGGGGGGAACCAACCAGGGCGCGGCCGAACTTGAACTCGTTGCCTTCCCGCTCGAACAGAACCCGGTGCTTCGTACTCGGGTAGTCGTAGAGCCATTCCTGGCGCACGGCGTTCTCGGTGATCTCGAATCCGTACTGGTAGCGGACGTCGTCAAGCACGAAGTCGACCGAATAGGCGGACGGCTCAGGGGCGGACCGCGCGGTCAGTCGGAACGGCTGCTGCGGAAGCCTCCTGCGGTGACTCCACGACGTCGCGGAACTGACGACCACTGCCTGAAAGAACTCGACCGCGTCGACGACCGTCGACTTGCCCGACGCGTTCGCGCCGTAGACCCCGGCGACCCGAGTCGTGGCACCCACCCAGTCCCCGTCCTTGGGGCGAGCGGTGGTCAGACTCGGTCGGACGAGGGAGAGCTCCGCTTCGTCACGGATGCTCCGGTGGTTCTCGACCCGGAAGCGCAGGAGAATCATGGGCCCATGATTGCACTATCAAGGCTTGTTTCGTCGAGATTCGACGAAATTCGTGTGGATAACGTGATGCGAGTGCGGTGGGGTGGACCTACTTGGCCGCCAGCGTCCGCGCCCAGGCCACCCCGCGTCGCACCCACGCGGTGAGCTCGGCCTCGGGGCCGAGCGCGTCGGCCGGGACGTCCAGCCAGCCCGCCATGGTCCGGGCACCCATCACCGCGCGCGACGCGGCCGTGGTGCGGGCCAGCTCGTCGGCGGCGTCCGCACCTACCCGCACCAGCAGTCCGTCGCCGCGTACCGCCACGGCGAGGTTGCCGCCCACCAGGAACGACAGCCCGCCGAACATGCGCTTCTCGGACAGGCCGTCCTCGCCGGCCAGGGCGTGCCGGATCTCGTCGGCCAGGACCAGGTCGTATGCCATGCCGCCGACGCTACGCCTGCTCCCGCCGCTCCAGCCGGAAGAGGCGCACCACCCGGCCGGACGTCCGCTCGTACTGGCGGTAGCCCGGCCACTGCCGCTCGATCCGGGCCCACGCGGCGTCGCGCTCGTGGTCCTCGATCAGCGTGGCGCGGACCGGGATGCGGCGGCCGTGCACGGTGATGCTCGCGTCGGGGTGGGCCAGCAGGTTGTAGGTCCACGCGGGATGCCGGCTCTGCGCGAACGACGAGCCCGCGACGATTCCCCGGCCGCGCCCCTCGGGCGTGTACATGAGGTAGGTGTCGTGCTGCCGGCCCGACCGTGCCCCGGTCGTGTGCAGCACGAGCGACGGCACCAGCAGGGCGCTGATCTGCAGCCGGCCGCCGGAGCACCAGGCGAGCGCCCGCTCGGCGGGCGGCAGCAGCACCGGGCCGACGGCGCGGAACACCCGCGTGCGCGTCAGCGGTGCGACGAGGGAGCGGACGGCGTGCAGCAGGCTGGCCATCTGACCATGATCTGACGGGCCGGCGTAGTCGGCACCACGATGCGGGGTAGCGTCGCGACCGGCGCTCTCGATCGTGCGCTTCCCCGACCGACGCCGCCTGGAGGAGTCATGACCATCACCCACGAGACCGTCGCCGTGCCGGACGGCGTCGTAGCACCGCGGTTCCGCCCGCCGGCCGGCGCGTCGGACGCCGCGACGGTGTCGCTCGACGGCGAGTGGCGGTTCCGGCTGTTCCCGCACCCGGACACGGGTATGGACCGCGCGGAGCCTGGCGAGGACTGGGACCGCCTGTCGGTGCCCGGGCACTGGCAGCTCGCCCAGGCCCCGCACGCCTGGCCGTACGGCGTGCCCGAGTACAACAACGTGACCTTCCCGTTCCCGATCGAGCCGCCGCACGTGCCCGACGACAACCCGACCGGCGAGTACCGCACCACGCTGCGGCTGCCGTCCGACTGGCCCGAGGGCGGCCGCACCCTGCTGCGCTTCGAGGGTGTGGACTCCTGGTTCCAGGTGGCGCTCGACGGCGAGCTGCTCGCCACGTCCCACGGCTCGCGCCTGCCCACCGAGGTGGACCTCACCGACCGCCTGACCCGGGGCGGCGAGCACCTGCTCGCGGTCCGCGTCACCAAGTGGTCGGCCATGTCGTACGCCGAGGACCAGGACCAGTGGTGGCTCTCGGGCATCTTCCGCAGCGTGTCGCTGGAGCACCGCCCCGACGGCGGGCTCGACGACGTCCGCGTGCACGCCGCCTACGACCACACGACCGGGACGGGCACGCTGCGCGTGGACGCCATGTCCGTGGGTACCGGCCGGGACGCCGTCGCCGCCCGCGTGACGGTTCCGGAGCTCGGCGTCGACGCGGCGTCGGGCGAGGAGGTCCGGGTGGCCGTCGAGCCGTGGAGCGCCGAGCGCCCCCGGCTCTACGACGTCGTCATCACGACGGACACCGAGACGGTGACGCTCGCCGTCGGCTTCCGCACCGTCTCGATCGAGGACGGGGTGTTCCTGGTCAACGGCCGGGCGGTCAAGCTGCGCGGCGTGAACCGGCACGAGTTCGACCCGCTGCGCGGGCGCTCAGTGACCCTGGAGCGGATGCTCGAGGACGTGCTGCTCATGAAGCGGCACCACATCAACGCGGTCCGCACGAGCCACTACCCGCCGCACCCGCACTTCCTGGACCTGTGCGACCGGTACGGCCTCTACGTCATCGACGAGAACGACCTGGAGACACACGGTTTCGAGGACGAGCGCGGCTGGGAGGGCAACCCGGTCGACGACCCGGACTGGACCGAGGTGCTCGTCGACCGCGTCACCCGGATGGTGCGCCGCGACGGCCACCACGCGAGCATCATCCTGTGGTCGCTCGGCAACGAGGCCGGCGGCGGCATCAACGTCCCCGCGATGGCCGACGCCGTGCGCTCGCTCGACCCGAGCCGGCCGATCCACTACGAGGGCGACTGGTCCAGCGAGCACGTGGACGTCTACTCGCGGATGTACGCCGAGACCGAGCACGTGAACCTGATCGGGCAGGGCATCGAGCCGGCGCTGGAGCGCGCGGACGCCGACGCCCGCCGCCGGGGCATGCCGTTCCTGCAGTGCGAGTACGCGCACGCCATGGGTAACGGCCCGGGCGGGCTGTCCGACTACGACGCGCTGTTCGACCGGTACCCGCGCCTGATGGGCGGGTTCATCTGGGAGTGGATCGACCACGGCCTGACCCGCACGGACGCCGCCGGCAACCTGTTCTCGGCGTACGGCGGCGACTTCGGCGAGCGGTTCCACGACGGCACGTTCATCGCCGACGGCCTGCTGCTGCCCGACCGCACGCCCTCGCCGGGCCTGCTGGAGACGGCGGCCGTGTTCGCGCCGGTCCGGATCGACGCGCAGCCGGACGGCACCCTGCTGGTACGCAACCGTTACGCGTTCCGGGACACGAGCCACGCCGAGCTGCGCTGGACGCTGCACCGCGGCGAGGAGGAGCTCGTCACGGGCACGCTCGACCTGGTCCTGGAGGCCGGGACCGAGGCCGTCGTCGGCCCGCCGGCCGACCTGACCCTGCCGGAGCCGGGCGAGGCGCCGGTCTGGTGGACGCTGCGGGCCGTACAGGAGAAGGCGGACGCGCTGGAGGAGCCCTGGCTGGAGGCCGGGTTCGTGCTCGGCGCGGGGCAGCTCATGCTCGTCGGGCCGGCGCCCCTGGCGGCGCCGTCGGGCCGCGTGACCGCGGAGGCCGACGGCGGGTACTCCGCCGGTCCGGCACGGTTCGACCGCCGGGGTGACCTGCGCTCGCTCGCGGGCCGCGACGTGCACGCCTTCCGGGTGGACGGGTGGCGGGCGCCGACCGACAACGACCGCCGCGCGGGGATGTGGCGCGGGCAGTCCGACGCCGAGGTGTGGCGCAGCACGAGCATGCACCTGCTCGCC
>NZ_KI911678.1:25911-26436 GCF_000515355.1 Promicromonospora kroppenstedtii DSM 19349
CGGCCACCACCGCGAGCCGCGCCCACTGCACGCCGCGCGGCCGGCGCTGCCGGGTGATCGCGAGAGCGGCGGATGCGAGCACCGCCGCGACCACGGCACGTCCGCAGGACACGAACAGCGGCGACATGGCGCCGCCGCCGACCACGACCCGGGTGAACGGGAGGGTGAACGAGAACGCCAGGACCCCCAGGAGCCCCCACCCGAGGCCGGCGCGAGAGGTCGATAGCGGAGTGCGCGCAGAGACGATAGCGCTACTGTTGGCTGTCATGTATGACGATAGCAGTGGTCGGATCGTCGCCGGGCTGCGCGACTGGATCGCGGGCGCGGCACCGGGCGCGCGCCTGCCCTCCAGCCGAGAGCTGGTGACGCGGTACGGCGCGAGCCCGGTCACCGTGCAGAAGGCACTGCGCACCCTGGTGGCGCAGGGCGCCGTGGAGACCCGGCCGGGCGTCGGTGCGTTCGTCCGGGCCGTCCGGGTGGCGCGCCCCAACGACCACGGCTGGCAGACGGCGGCGCTCGGTCCCC